>CAZPIO010000147.1:0-20401 GCA_964586235.1 uncultured Planctomycetales bacterium | reverse complement strand
CCTTGATCATCATCGGGATCACCTTGTTCAGGTCGCCCACGATGCCGTAGTGAGCAACGGAGAAGATCGGGGCGCCGGGATCCTTGTTGATGGCGACGACCTTGGCGGACTCTTCCATCCCCGCGCGATGCTGAATGGCCCCGCTGATCCCGCAGGCGACGTAGAGCGCCGGCCGGACCGTGGTGCCCGTCTGGCCGATCTGGTGCTCCTTGCCGATGAAGCCGCTGTCCACCGCGGCACGGGATGCCCCCACGGCCGCCCCCAACGCCCCGGCCAGGTCATGGATCAACTGGAAGTTCTCCTTGCCCCCGACGCCGCCGCCGCCGGCAACGATGACCCGTGCGCCCTTGAGGTTTATCTTCTGCTTCTCGCGGTGCCTTTCGATAATTCTGACCGCCTGCGCGACGCCGTCGAGCTGGACCTTTTCCTGGATGATGTCGCCCGTCCGCCTGGAATCGCCGTCGAGCAGGCGCATCACGCCCTCGCGGACCGTGGCCATCTGAGGCCAGCGCTCCGGATTGACGATCGTGGCAATGATGTTGCCGCCAAAGGCAGGGCGGATCTGCAGCATCAGGTCCCTGAACGTCTCCCTGGACTTGGGATCGGTGTAGTCGCCGATGTCCAGATCGGTACAATCGGCGGTCAGACCGGCCTTCATTTCCGACGCGACGCGGGGAGCCAGGTCGCGGCCCAGCGGGGTCGCGCCATAGAGCACAATCTGCGGCCTGTGCCTGGCGATCAACTCGCACAACACCCTGGCATACGGCATTGTGCGGTATTCCTCCAACTGCGGGTCGTCCACGTGGTAGACATGGTCCACGCCGTGAGCAATCAGGCGGTGCGACAGATCGCGTACGCCCCGGCCCGGCAGCACCGCGCCCATCTTCACCTTCAGGCGGTCCGCCATCTCACGGGCCTTGCCGCAGAGTTCGAGCGACACTTCGCTGAGGTTGCCGTCCTCCTGCTCCGCGAAGACCCAGACTTCGCCGTTTCGATTCGGTTCGATCATATCCGATGCACTCTCTGTCCAAACCGCCGCCCTTCAGCCTCTGCTCATCAGCAGTCGCGAATGCCGGAGCCGACGGCTGACCGCTTGTGCCGGGCTGTGCCGAGGAGGCGACTGCCGGCGGCTCGCGTCAACCCAATGTCCGCTCCTCGATCAACTCGTGGACCATGCTGCGAATTCCCTGCTCAGTGGGCGGGATTTCGGTGTAACCCTCTTTCTTCAGCACGATCGACTGGATGCGATGGACTTTGGTCGGCGAGCCCGACATGCCGCACCAGGCCAGGTCGGCACCGATGTCGTCCAGCGTCCACTGCTCGATCAGCAGCTTGCGGCTCTCGAGATCGGCGACGCGGCGGGCGGTTTCCGCGGTCTGTTCATCCGGCGATGCGTCGGGCATGCTCTGAGCGACCTCTGCGGCGATCTCCGCCCGCGCCCGCGCCCGCTTGTAACGCATCATCCGCCTGGCCGCCGCCGGCCGCGGCTCGTTGGCCGTATCCAGCACGGTCAGCAGCACCGGAAGCCGCGATTCGACGACTTCCCAGCCGTTGCCCACGTTGCGTCGCGCCCGGATCGATCGCCCGCACAGATCCACGATCTGCTCGAGATAAGTGACCTGGGGGATGCCCAGTTTCTCGGCCATCTGGGGGCCAACCTGGGCCGTATCGCCGTCGATGGCCTGCCGGCCGCAGAGAACGAGATCGAACTTCTCCAGCGTCTTCACCGCTCGAGACAGAATGTAGCTCGTCGCCAGCGTATCGCTGGCCGCCGCACGCCGATCGGTCACGAGAATAACACGATCGGCGCCTCGATAGAGACAATCCCGCAAGACCTCGCAGGCCGCCGGCGGGCCCATCGATATCGCCGTCACCGTCCCGCCGTGAGTGTCCCGGACCTGCAAGGCCGCTTCCAGGGCATGCAGGTCTTCCGGGTTGAATATCGCGGGCAGGGCCGAGCGATTCACCGTGCCGTCGGCCTTCATGGCCTCGCCAGTGACGTTGGCCGTGTCCGGCACCTGCTTCACACAGACAACACAGTCGTAGCTCAAGTAACCGCTCCCATCTTCGCGGCAGGATTCCCCCAAATGGAACCCTGCCGGCAGGATGCGCAGCCTATATCCATGCACATCTTGCAGAGGGTGTGCTCAGGCTGCGCCCCCCTTCGTAGAGGCAAACCGCCTCTGGTGACAAGCCGGAGATGTTAGCCGTCAGGCTGGAGAGCGTCAACGGTCCGGGTTTACCCCCACCTGTCCGCAGCCGCGGCAGGTGTGGCGTCGCCGGTGTCCTACGCCCGTCGGCTTGCCCGGACCTCCGACGGCGCCTATACTTAGAACGTTTGGGAGACGGAAGACCTTTTCACCAACCGAGGCTGAAGACGATGCCAGATGTAACCAACGAAGCCGCCGACTCGATTCACAGCCGGGTAGCCGCCGTCATCGAAAAAATCCGCCCCTATATCCAGGGTGACGGGGGGGATATCGAACTCGTAGAAGTGGACGCCAACAACGCCGTTCATGTCCGTCTTCGAGGGGCCTGCTCAGGCTGCCCGTCCGCTGCGATGACCCTCAAGATGGGCGTCGAGCGCGCGATCAAGCAGCAGGTACCCGAGATTACCGAGGTCATCGGCGTCGGGTAGCCGCCCCAGCTTTGCCCGCTATAAGTTGACTTGTCGCCACCGGCATCGCCCGATCGCCTGTTCACCGTCACTGGTCAGTCTTCGGGGCGGTCGCCAGGGGGTGACATCTTCACCAGGCGTGGCATGAATCGGGCCACCGCCCGAACCAGCGATTCCTGGGCCGACATCACTTTGTCGATGTCCTTATACACCCAGGGAGCCTCGTCCAGGCCGGCCGAGATTAAGGTGACTCCCTTTTCCCTCAAGTATTGCTTAACCTCTGACCACTTGAAGGTCCGCATGGCCTCGCCGCGGGACATCTGGCGGCCGGCACCATGTGCCGCCGACTGCAGCGACGCCTCGTTGCCCAGACCCTCAACGACATAGGCCGGCGCGGCCATTGAGCCCGGAATAATCCCCATCACGCCTTTGCCCGCCGGCGTGGCCCCCTTGCGGTGTACGATCACCTGCCGGCCGCCATGCTCCTCCTTCCACGCGAAATTGTGATGGTTCTCGAGCTGCAACAGCGGCTGCTCGCCGATTGCCTTGACGATCTGGCGATGAATGATGTGATGATTTGCCGAGGCATACTTGCCCATCAACTCCATCGCCGCCCAGTATTCCTCACCCGGGCCGTCCAGCTCGAGCCAGGCCAGGTGCTTCAGCTCCCTGGGCATCGCCGCGTGCCGGCTCATGGCCCACTTGCTGTAGTGCGTGGCGATTTCGTTGCCCGCCCCTCGGCTGCCGCTGTGCGACAGGACTGCCAGGTACTTGCCCGCGGGAACGCCCCGGACCGGCTCGAGGAGGGTGACCTCGCCGAATTCCACGAAGTGGTTGCCGGACCCCGACGTCCCGAGTTGCCGGTGCGCCTTGTCCTTCAGACGCGCGGTCACCGACGTGACGTTCCAGTTCTCGTCCATCACCGGGTGCTCGCGCTTCGGCTTCCACTCGGCGCCGACCCCAAACCGCGTGTTGTTCTCGAGAACAACCTTGAAGCGATCCTCGTCCTCCCGCAACACGTGCGGCGGCATGTCGAAAACGGTCATCATCATCCGGCAGGCGATGTCCACCCCGACTGCATAAGGGATAACGGCGTTTTCCGTAGCCAGCACCCCGCCGATCGGCAGGCCGTAGCCGACGTGGGCATCGGGCATCAGCGCGCCGGCCACCGAGATCGGCAGCTTGCACGCGTTGCGCATCTGCTGGTGAGCCTGTTCGTCGATATTCTCGCCCCAGATCTTGTATTGCAGCGACTCGTTGAAATGGTAGTCCTCGGCCGCGATCCGCGGCTTGGGTGCGATGCCGGCCGCGATCAGGGCATTGGCAACCTTGCCGAAGATGGGGTCATCCTTGTATGAGTGCGCGTCCAGGAGCACGGCCCGAAGCGTCCGCGTCACCTTGGACTTGCGCTGGCCCGAAACCCGTGCCTCACCCGCCGCCGAAAGCGCCAGGTGCAGGATCGGCCCGGCCGGATATCCCATCTTCTGCACGTCGCGTGCCTTCATCGCCAACGCCTCGTTCAGGCCCTGAAATCTCGAATCTCCGATCTCAAATCCTCAGCTTCATCCGGTTCCCCGCTCCATCATATGCATCGCCGCCCGCATCCAGCCAAGCGCATACGCCACCCCCGCGTGCCACGGGGCCCCGCAGGTCATCTGCGGCGTGTGGTCCGGGATCAGGACACCGTCGTACTTGTTCGCCCTGAGCACCCGCAGGGCCCGCACCATGTCGATGTCGCCCTCGTCCAGGAAGACTTCGTGATACCGATCTGTCACAGAACCAACATCGCATCTCCATAGCTGTAAAAGCGGTACCTCTCGCGAATCGCCTCCTGGTATGCGTTCAGCATCGTGGCCCGTCCGGCGAAGGCGAACACCATCGCCAGCAGCGTACTGCCCGGCAGGTGGAAGTTGGTCACCATGCCATCGACCACCTTAAACCGGTACGGCGGATAGATGAACAGCCGCGTCCAGTCGCTGCCGGGCAGGACACGCCCACCCTCGTCCGCGCAGGTCTCAAGGACCCGTACGCTCGTGGTGCCGACCGCCACAACCGGCCGGCCGGCAGCACGCGCGGTGTTGACCGCCTGGGCCGTCGCTGCCGGGCAATCATACCACTCCGCGTGCATCTCGTGGTCGGCCAGATCATCGCAGCGAACAGGCGCGAATGTGCCCATGCCGATGTGCAGGGTCACAAAAGCCGTCTCGATGCCCGCCGTCTTGAGTGCGTCGAACACCTCGGGCGTGAAGTGCAGGCCGGCCGTCGGTGCCGCTACCGCCCCTGGCCGTCGGGCGTAGACGGTCTGATATCGCTGCCGATCCTGGGTCTCCTGTTGGTCTCCGCGGCCATCCTGCCGGTCACGCTTTTCTCTATGGATGTACGGCGGCAGCGGTGGGTGACCGCACTCGGCCAGGATGTCAAACGCCGTCCCGCCGGGCACCGGCCCCGCCTGCCACGTCCCCGACCCCGTCCGCGTGACCAGGTGCAGCCGGCGGGTCGAGCCCTCGATCCGCAGGTCCTCGCCGACCCTCAGGCGACTTGAGGTGGTCAGCATCACCTCCCAGACACCCCCCTCGACCTCCTGAAGAAACAGCCCCTCAACCTGCCCGCCGGTTCGCCTCGTCATCCGCAGGCGTGCTGGAAGCACCCGCGTGTCATTGAGCACCAGTATCGCGCCTTCCGGCAACAGGCGCGGCAGGTTCGCAAACGTCTCGTGCCGAACTCCGCCGCCGGTTCGATCCAGCACCAGCAGTCGGCTTTCATCGCGCCGATCCGCCGGTTGCTGGGAGATCAGTTCGGGCGGCAGATCGTATTGCAGCTCACTCGTACGCACGCGCTGCAACTCCAGGTTCGACAGGAAAAGATGGGATTAAGAAGCTGACCTAGGCTGCCTGAAAACGCTAGCTAAAAGCTAATAGCTCGTTTAGCTGGCGATGATCTTGTCCATCAACCCGGCCAGTTGGGCCAGGCGTTCCTTCTTGCCTCCCCTGACCTCGGCGGTGATGTAGCCGTTGTAACCGGCCTCGCGAAGGGCCTTCATGACCGACGGCCAGTCGCAGTCGCCCTCCATGAGCTCGATTTCGAACCCCTTCCCGACACCCTCATCATTGGCCTGCTTGCGGCTGTACTCCTTGATGTGGATCTTACACAGCCGCTTGCCGAGGATGCGAACCCACTGCTCCGGCCAGCCGTATCGGACCACGTTACCGCAGTCGAAATAGGCCCGGACCATCGGCGAGTTGATCTCGTCGAGGTAGCGGGCGAACTCCAGCGGGCTGAGCAGGAAGTTGTTCCAGACGAACTCGACGCCGATGACCACGCCGAGCTTCTCGGCAACCGGGGCCAGCTTGCGGATCTCGGCCTGCGAACGGGTGTAGGCCTCGTCGTAGGCGATCTCCTTGTTGACCACGGCCGGGACGAGCAGGATGGCACTCGCGCCCCAGTACTTGGCATCTTCAAGCGAGCCCTGAACGCTCTTGCGGCACTCCTCGCGGACCTTGGGATCTGGGTGCGACAGCGGCTTCCTCCAGTGGTCGGGGTTCATCACGCTGTGAATCTCGAGGCCGGTGGCGTCGCGGGCCTTGAGGAATTCCTCCCGATCGGGGCGGCCGCCGCTCACGACCTCGACGCCGTCGAAGCCCAGCTCCTTGAGCATCTTGAACTTGTCCAGCACGGAGAGCTTCTCACCGACCATCTCGAAGCCGACGGCCTTCTTGAACCTGGGCGTCTTTGCGGCCGGCGCGGCCGCATTCTCCGCGGCCATCGCCCACCGGCCCGCACCAGCGGCCACCAGCCCCGCGCTCACCATCTTCACGAAATCCCGCCTGTCCATGTCGTTCTGTGTTCTCATCGAAAACCTCTTACCCAAGACGCCTCGATACTTTTGAAAAGCCGACTTGTTCCGCGAATTCTAGATCACGGCCCGAACGGGTGCAACCTGGGCCGGCCATCCTGTAGGAGCGGCTTGCAGCCGCGACCTCCATGAATCGCGGCTGCAAGCCGCTCCTACACAAAGAGCTAACAGCTAATAGCTTCTTTATTCCTCCGCCCCCACCAGATCCTCGTACGTCTCCCGCCGACGGATGACCCGGTATGTCGATCCTTCCACCAGCACCTCGGCGGCGTTCGGGCGCGAGTTGTAGTGGCTGGCCATGGTAAAGCCGTAGGCCCCGGCGGTGAAGACGGCCAGCAGATCACCCCGCTTGATCGGCGGCAGATCGCGGTCCCTGGCCAGAAAATCGCTGGTCTCGCAGATCGGCCCGACGACGTCGACCTTCACCATGTCGGGCATGTGTACGTTGCGCCGCCGCTCGGCCAGGTTGTACTGCGGGCCCGGCACGGCCGGCCAGATGAAGTGATACGCGTCGTAAAGGGCCGGCCGAATCAGGTCGTTCATCGCCCCGTCGACGATCACGAACTGCCGGTCCCCGCTGCGCTTGATGAACAGCGTCCGGGTCAGCAGGATGCCCGCGTTGGCCGCAATCGAACGGCCGGGCTCCAGAATGATCTGCAGCCCCTGCCCGCGGAGCAGCGGCACGATCATCTGGGCGTAGGTCTTGGCCGAGAGTGCCTCGCCCGCGCTGTAATCGGCGCCGTAGCCCCCGCCGATGTCCAGCGTGTCGATTTCGAAGCCGTCCCGGCGAAGGGCCAGGATCAGGTCCAGGGCCTTCTCGATGGCCTCAACGTAGGGCTGGACCGCGTTCACCGGCGAGCCGATGTGCAGGTGGATCCCGCAGAGCCGCACGGAGTGATTACGCCCGTACTCCTCGAACGCCCGGCGGGCCCGCTCGATATCCACGCCGAACTTGGTCTCTTTCTTGCCCGTGGTCGTGTGCCGGTGAGTCTTGGGATCGACGTCCGGGTTGACCCGCAGGGCAGCTCGCACGGTCGTCTGCCGCTCGGAAGCGATGTGGATCAGGTTCGCCAGCTCGGCTTCGGACTCGATGTTGAACCAGCCGATTTTCGCGTCGATCGCCTCGTTGATCTCCCGGTCGGTCTTGCCCGCACCGGCGTACACGATCCTGGACGGGTCGGCGCCGGCCTTGAGAGCCCGGTACAGCTCGCCGCCGCTGACCACGTCCATGCCCGCACCCAGCCCGGCCAGCAGGCGAATAATGTGCACGTTCTGGCAGCACTTGATCGAATAACAGATGATCGGGTCCAGCTCGGCAAACGCCGCCGCCAGCCGCGAGTAGTGCTCCTTGAAGGTCGTCGCCGAGTAGATGTACGTCGGCGTGCCGATGCCCGAATCCGCGATCTCACGGACCGGGACCTCCTCGCAATACAGCTCACCATTCCGATACGCAAACAGATCCATGGGTGTCGTCTCTCACTGGTACCCCAAAAACGCAGACCCACCATTACACCCCATCGGCGCCATTGAATCAATGCCGGCGGACCGCCAGGCCGGGGGCGGGGGCAGCGATCTGACCACAGATGGCACTGATCTCACTGATGAGAATGCAGGGGTCGCCTCTCCATCCGTGTCATCAGTGTAATCCGTGGTTTCTTGCCCGTCTTGTCTGCGTCGCCAGTAAGACCACCGTCATTTCATCGACAACAACGCTACAATCCGTGGTCCGGCATCAGCGATGCGACAGGACTCTCGCCGCAGTCTCTTCGAGGCGGGTCGCAGTCTGTGCCAGGGCCTCGGCCAGAGGCGTGTTGGGGCGATTGATGCGGTGGTAGCTCTCCAGCACCTCCAGCGCGGCATCGGCACCGTCGCCGACGCTGCCGACCAGAGCGATGACGGGCACGCCCGCGGCTTTCCCGGCCCGGCCGACACCTTCGATGAGCTTGCCCATCATCGACTGGCGGTCGAGCCGACCCTCACCGGTGATGATCAGGTCGGCCCCGGCGATACGCTGCGAGAAACGCAGGGCATCCATGACCAGGCCAGTGCCCGGCCGCAGGGTCGCATCGAAAAACGCGATCAGGCCGGCACCCAGGCCACCCGCTGCCCCGGCACCGGGGATATCTCGTATCACCTTGCCCCGGTCGCGTTTGATGACCTCGGCCAGATGGGCCAGATTCGAATCGAGTGTCCGCACCTGCTCCGGCGTCGCGCCCTTCTGCGGGCCATAAACGGCCGCCGCACCGCGCGGACCGCAGAGCGGATTGTCCACGTCGCACGCCACCTCGATCGGCACCTGCCCGATGCGCGGGTCGCGAGCGGCCAGATCGATTCGGGCGATTTCGCCGAGCCTGCCGCCCGACAAGCCATCCGGCAACGGGCGATCATTACCATCGATGAACAGCACGCCCAATGCCTGGGCCGCGCCCGTCCCGCCGTCGTTGGTCGCGCTGCCGCCGATGCCGATGAGCACCCGTTTTGCACCGCCATCGAGAGCCGCCCGGACCAACTCGCCGGTGCCGTAAGTGGTCGTCAGAAGCGCGTTTCGCCGATCCGGCGGAACGAGGGCGAGGCCCGACGCAGCCGCCATCTCCAGCACGGCCGTCCCGCTGCCATCGCCCAGCGACCCCCATTTCGCCCCGACCGGCTCACCCAAGGGCCCGCTGACCACCGTCTCGCGCAACTGCCCGCCCGTCGCGGCAATCAGGGCATCGACCGTTCCCTCGCCGCCGTCAGCCATGGGCACCAGATCGACCCGCGCATCCGGCATCACCCGGCGGACGCCGCGAGCAATGGCCTCGCACACCAGCCGGGCCGACAGGGCTTCCTTGAATGAATCGGGGGCGACGATGATTCTCATGTTCTGGAACCGGGAACATGGCGGCGCCCCGATTTCATCGGGGCCTGGCCATGCCACCCAACAGAGGGCTCGGCTGTTCGACCCACTATAGACAACCGCGACCCTGGTTCAGCGAACGACCAGTTCGCCCTGGAGCAGCAGGATCTGACGCCTTTGGACCTCCAGCACCCGGAAAATCACCCGCTCGCCGGTTCGCAGGCTTTCCAGCAGCAGCGCCACCTCGTCGAGGTCGCCGGGAAACTGCCGTCCGATCTGCACGATGATGAAACCTTCCTGGAAATCCGCATGATAAGCCGGGCTGCCATATTCGACGTTGGTGATCAGCAGGCCGCCGCGCAACTGGGGGTGGATCTTGGCCGCCTGCTCGCGGGTCAGCGGCCGCACCGACAGGCCCGTCCGCTCCCGGAGCAGCTTGGCCGCGTCGGGCAGCGGGATGGGAGCCGGCTTCACCGCCGCCTTCAGGCGCTTGCCCCCACGATTGAAGACGATGTCCAGCGTCTCGCCGGGTTTGATCTCGAGCAGATGGATGTAGTAGTCCGCATCCTGGCGGATCGGCTTGCCGGCGATGCTGACCAGTTCATCATCGACCTTGATGCCCGCCTGTGCGGCCGGCCCCTTCGACTCGGCCACACGAACACCCCCGCGCCAATCGAGTTTCAGCCCCACCTCCAGCCGCTTGCGGTGCCGGATGGACAGCAATTCCGGCAACACGGTGTGCAACTCGTCAACGGGTATCGCAAAACCGATGTTCTGAGCGTCTCCGCGAATCGCCGTCGTGATTCCGATCAGCTCACCGAGAATGTTGAGCAGCGGCCCGCCGGAGTTGCCGCGGTTGATGCTCGCATCCGTCTGGATCAGCCCCTTGTATTCGACCTTGTCGCCGAAGGTCAGCGTGCGATTGAGGGCGCTGACAATGCCTGAGGTCACCGTGTGCTGATACTCGAGCGGGTTGCCGATGGCGATGACCGTCTCACCGATCATCAGGTCGTCGCTGCGGCCGAGCGTCACCGCCTGGAAGGAGTTCTTCGACTGGATTTTCAGGATGGCCAGATCGTGAAGCTCGTCAACCGCCACGCGGTCGGCCTCATGCTCGGTGCCGTCGGCGAAGATCACCCGCTGGTCGACGGCCCGCATGACCACGTGCGCATTGGTGACCACGTAGCCGTCCGGGTGGATGACAAAGCCACTGCCGATACTGCTGTACTTGCGCTTCGTCGGACGACGGAGCATGCCGTCGAAGAACTCGTTGAACAGACCGTCGGGAAAGATGCTCTGGTAACCCTCCACCTCCATTGTGGCCGAGATGTTCACCACCGCGCCCCGGTTCTTCTCGAAGACCTCGACCACCGGCGTGCGGCGCAAAGCCCGCGAGGGGTTCGGCGCACTCTCGGCCGCCGAAACGGCGGCAGCCGGCGTCAACAGCATCCAGACGAGCGGCAAGGAAATCGATCGCATGTCACACCTGCGGCAATGGAAATTGCGGCAAATCGCAGGATGAGTATAACAGACAATCGCGTATACGGCACGCTCGGGTGTCCGGTCAATCTAAAGGAGGATGCGAAATGCCGCGTCGATGTCTGGGCCCTGTTTCCGGTGTACTGCTGACGGCAATGGGCTGTTCGTCCCTGGAACGCGAGCCGTCTGCCGAATCCCGGCCGCCGCTGGTTCGCCCCGACCCCGTCATCACCCAAGATACATTATGGAAAGGCTGGTCGGCGATTGAGCAAAGCAACGGGTTGATCACCCTGCGGCACGTGCCCGCGGCCGGGGGGCGAACACTATCGCTGGAGTTCAACGGCGACGACGCCTTCATGGTCTTCCCGAAGGATCAAGGCAGGACATATCCGGCCGACAGCCGTCGAGGCTCGGTCCACTTCGGCGGCCATTACGCCTGCATCGGCCCGGAACGCATCTGGAGCGTCGAGGACCAGCCGTTCAACCCGCACGGCGGCCCCTACGACGTCCTGCGCGAGACGAGCAACCCCGATCAGCACACCCTCGTGTTCAGCAGCCGAGCCGGAACGTCCAAGGCCGCGACTGTCGCCATGCAACGCACCATCACCATGCACCGCGGCAACACCCACGTGATCATCGACGAGAAGATCACCAACATGGGGGCCGAACCGCTCGAGTTCTATCTGTGGGACTTCACCCAGATCGACACCGGCAGCCGTCGCGAGCCCGGCAACCCGCTGCGGAACATCACCTTCTACCTGCCTGCCTCGCCCAACGGCAAATTCACCTCGATGCTCGCCCCGAAACCGGGCACGCTGACGACGCTCGGGCCGCCGCAGAACGTGATCGCCGTCAATTACGCCCCCGAGCAGTTCAAGATCGCCACCCACCCGGACAACTGGTGTATCGCCGCCGTGGATCACGACTCCGGCTGGACCTACGTCAAGATGTTCGACCCTCAGCCGCAGGCCCGGTACGTCGACAACAACGGACCGGTTGAGCTCTACGGCTCTTCGATGGACAAGCCGATGGGCCGGCCGTTCGCGGAGATGGAACTGCTCACCGGACTGCGGCGATATCTGCCCGGCGAGGCCCTCCAGCAGCGCGAGCACTGGTTCGTCACCAACTGCAAGGGGCCGGTCTGGAGCGTCAGCCCTGTCGGGGTCGTGTGCGAGCCGCTCAGAGCGTCGCGAGGCGACGACAGATCGCAGTTTGGAGTCTCCGTTCGCTTCGGCGTCTTCTACCAGGGAAGCTGTCAGCTTCGGCTGGTCGACGCCGTTGAAAAAACCCTCTTTGCTGGCAAACCGATGGCGGTCAACCCGTGCTACGAGTTCACACTCACGGCCAACCTGCCGTTCGAACCCGGTGCGGCGAGCGTCGTGCTTGATGTCTTCGACCACCGCCGCGAGAAGGTCGGCGAACTGGCCCGGGACAGGCTGTAGCGCGCCCGGCAAGCCGGAAACTTGCCCGATCAGCCTGCGGTTGCCGGCACGAACCGCGGTCCGTGCCCGTAAAGCCCCGATTGTCCCGCCCGAACCTCCACACAAGGCCGAGTACCCCGTTTGCGACGGCGGGCCTTCGCGATTGAACCTCATACGCCGCCTGGATAGTATCATTCGGTACGAACGCCAGATCTCGTACTGTATGAACCCGCGCCACCAGCGCCTTTTCGAGAACCGTCGTGGACCAGGAGATCGCCTGTCATTTCGATCAGCGTGCGGCAACCTATGACCGCACCCCGTGGGTGCACGATCCGGCGGTCATGTCGACCACGCTCGATTTCCTCGAGCCGGCCGCCGGGCAGCGTATCCTCGATGTCGGTGCCGGTACCGGCGTGGTGCTCGAACAGGCTCTGGTTGCGTGTCCCGCGCTGGGCAGATGCGTGGCCCTGGATATCTCGCCGGCGATGCTGGCACGAATCCGGAACCCTCGCATTGAAACCGTCTGCCATGACGCCGAGATCATTCCCTTTCCGGACGCGTCCTTTGATACGGTGGTTTGCCGCCAGGTCCTGCACTACGTCGACAACGTGGATAGATGCCTGAGAGAGCTTCGCCGCGTGTTGGCCGATCAGGGAGCCCTGGCGATCGCCCAGATGACTCCCTTCGGCCGGACCGACGAGGAATGGTGGAAACGGGTCGTTCGTGCCCGCCAGCCCCTGCGGAGACACGATCTCACGATGCCCGAGCTGCAGTCGAAACTCGAGAAAGCCGGTTTCCGGATCAGCCGGACGCTGCAGATCCGATCCAGCGAATCGCTCAACTCATGGCTCGACCGCTACTGGGAATCGCAGGAACAGATCGCGGAGGTGCGGCGCCTTCATGCCGAAGCCCCCGCGGCCTACAAGGAGCTCCACCGTTTTCGATACCTCGACAACGACCTCATCATCGACAACTGCTGGACATTCATCCGGACGTGCAGGTGGTAACCGTCCTGGCAGAGACCCTGTTGAGCCCCACGTCCTGAACCCTTACCCTTCTCCCACCCTTGACGCCACGCCCATCCGCTGTCACTCTTTAGAGCCGATGAGCCTTCCCGACATTCAGTCCGAGGCCTTCAAGCAGGCGGAGTTGCGCAGCGAGCGGCTTCGCATTTTCGGCATCCTCGGTTTCGTGGTGGTGCTTTGGCTGGTCAGCGCGGTCCGGGTTGCTGTTCTGGCGGATCGCGGCTCCACGGAAATCTGGCTGCGCGCCACTGCGGGCGTGGCTGTCTTCGTGGGCTACGAACTCCTGATGCTCCAGGCGGTTCGACGGGCGATCCGGGCGAAGAAGGACCTGCCTCCCGTCGTCTGGCGGCTCAACCTGGTGATTGAGGCCTCGCTGCCCGCGGTGATGCTGGCGTTGGCGTCCAGTCCCGATTTCCCGCCTGCATACCGGCCGCTGGCAACACCGATCACACTGGGTTTCTTCCTGTTCATCATTCTCTCGACCCTTCGCCTGAGTCCCTGGTCCAGTGTGCTTACGGGCGTGGTGTCATCGGCAGGCTACATCCTTGCGGCTACTCATCTCGGCTGGCGGCCCTATCTGTTTGACGCCGGTGAGGACGCGGTGGCCCGGACGGCCGTGCCGATTTATGCCGCCACGATTCTTGTCGGCGGCCTCATCGCGGCAGCCGTGGCCGCGGAGATCCGCAAGCACGTTGCCGCTGCACTGCGCGAGGCTGAGGTCAGGAGGGAAATGGAGCGACTTCAACGCGACATGCAGATCGCTCGCTCCATCCAGCAGAGCTTGCTGCCGAAAACTCCCCCGCGAATCGCGCAATTCGACATCGCCGGCTGGAACAAACCTGCCGATGAGGCCGGCGGCGACTACTTCGACTGGCACAAGCTGCCCGACGGCCGCGTCGTTGTCATGCTCGCGGACGTCACCGGCCACGGCGTCGGCCCGGCGCTGCTGGCCGCCGTGTGCCGGGCGTATGCGCGGGCGAGCGTCCACACACATCAGGCGCTGGCGACCGCCATGGCGGCGATAAACCGGTCTCTCTGCGAGGACATGGAAGAAGGGCGGTTCGTGACCTTCGCCGCGGCGGCCTGCGCGCCCGGCAGCAGTCGCGTCGAGGTGCTCTCGGCCGGCCACGGACCGCTGTTGATCTTCCGCAAGGCAGAGCGAACTGTCGAGGAGATGGCCGCACAGGGTTGCCCGTTCGGGATCGTGCCCGACCTGGTTTCCGATCCGCCGCGCGATTTCGACCTCCAGCCCGGCGACATGATCGTGATGCCAACCGATGGATTCTTCGAGTGGCCCAACGCCCAGGGTGACCGGTTTGGGACCGCCCGTCTGGCCGACGTCCTCAAGTCCTCGGCCGATCTGCCCGCCAATCAGATTATCGCCAGGCTTTACGAGGCCGTTTCCGCCTTCGCCGCCGGCACCCCCCAGCAGGATGACCTCACGGCGGTCATCATCAGACGAACTTGAGTTCGCTCGGCCCGGAATCCATTCTCGCTCGGCCCGGAATCCATTCTCGCTCGGCCCGGAATCCATTCCGGGCCCCCCCTCGTGGCGGAATCCGTTCCGCACGTGGCGATAATGAGGGTGCCAACCTGAGACCACCGCGGAGGGTGCCCCAGGTTCTTCCTGAACCTGGCCTCTCGATTGCCTTCAGCTCATCATGTCGAGTAGCATACGAGGCGTCCGCGGAGAAGATGGATAGCTCTGTGCATTAGCGGTGCCGAATCGTGAAGGAGTTGCTCATGAAACGTCTGTTTGTCTGGATGATTCTCTCGGTCGTGGGGGCGACGTCCATTCCGGTGATGGGGCAGGCAACGCAGGATCGCCCGCTGCCGAAGAACGAGAAGGAATATCAGGAGTGGTTCGCGACCCAGCCACGACACCTGTATGGCTGCGGCATCATCTGGGCCCAGTGGCTGCCCAAATTCGACAAAAGCAAGTGGGCCCAGGACGGCCGATGCATGCAGATGATCAAGATGATGGGCGGCACCAACTCACCGATCAATATCCCCTGGGCCGACGTCGAGCCCAAGGAGGGTGAATGGTACTTCGACTACGTCGACCATCAGGTGACCGAGGCCGCAAAACGCGGCCTGGCCATGTTCGCCTACATGGGCCTGACCCCCGACTGGGCCCTGCCCCCGGAGGCTCCGAAGCAGCCCGGCATCGGCTACCGCTTCCCCCCGCCCGACGACCGTAAGGAACAGTTCATAGCCTACTGCAAGCAGGTGGCCGGGCGATACAAGGGGCGAATCCAGCACTACCAGTTCTGGAACGAGCCAAACGGCTGCAGTTGGGTGAAAGACGGCTGCGGAAACGGCGACCAGTATGCCCTCTACACCAAGTGGCTCAAGATCTGGTACACGACCATGAAGGAGGTCGATCCAAACTGCGTCCTCGGGGCCGGCGCCCTCGACTACCACGAGGGCGTGGCCGAGGGGTACAAGTACCTGGAGGGCATGTACCGCGAGGGGGCAAAGGGCTATTTCGACGCGTTCAACATTCACCCCTATGACAAGAACGGCACGCTCCATCACCGGGCGATCGAAGACACCCGCCGGGTCATGGTCGCCAACGGCGACGGGCACAAGGGCATCTGGCTCAGCGAATGGGGCTGGGCCACGAAGGACGAAGACGACAAGGCCCGCCGCGTGGTAAAGGCCCTGGAGGAACTCAATCAGCCCAAGTACTACTACGTGACCATGGCCACCTACCTGTGCCTGACCGACCTGCCGGACGGGGGGGCCTACGGCCTGTGCGACAGCAATCTCAAGCCGCGCAAGTCATACCTGGCATTCAGGCAGTTCGCCAGGACGCATCCGATGAAGAAAGCCCCGACAACCCGGCCAGCCGCGCGGCGGTAGGCGAGATATTGGTCTTCGGTGATCGGTCGTCGGTCGAACCGGGTTGCCCAGGTTCTTCTCAGACTTGGTCGCGCGATTCTACCTCACTCGTGTGCCACTGCTCTGCGAGCAGTGCTTTGGGGTCGGATGCCCAGGCTCATCTCGAACCTGGGCTGCCCAGTCCCCTTGATCCCGGCTACAAGTTGAGCGAAGCGAAACCCGCTGTGGCGGGCCGCTCCTCATCCCCGTGGCAGTGGACCTGCCGGGTCTCAACAGCCCCAGGCACTCACTCCGGCCTCGCCGCACGCCAGCCGTCCTTCAGCATCCTGCTCAGCTTGGCGATCAACTCCTTGTTCTCCGCAAACCCGGCTACGTTCACGTTCTCCTCCGGGTCGGACTGGTGGTCGTAGAGCTCTACGCCGACGGGCTCCCGGCCCGGCTCGGCCCACTCGGTGTACCGGTAGCGTTCGGTCCGCAGCGAGTAGCCCATGACTTTCTGACGCGGATACTGGCTGAACGCGGCCTTCTTCCAGGGCCGGCCCGGATCGTTCATCACCGGCACAAGACTGGTGCCTTCCAGACCGTCCGGTACCGGCAGCCCCGCCAGTTCGCACAGCGTGGGATAGATGTCCACGAACTCCGAGAGGGCGATGGTCGGTTTGCCGGCCGTTTTCTGCTTCGGCGCCGAGATGATCATCGCCACCCGCGTGGCGACCTCGAAATTGCTGTGTTTGCACCAGATTCCGTGCTCGCCGAGGTGCCAGCCGTGATCGCCCCATAGCACCACGACGGTCTTGTCGCGCAGGCCCAGGCGGTCGAGCTCGTCGAGCACCCGTCCGATCTGGGCATCGGTGAAGCTGCTGGCCGCGCGATACGCCCGCACCAGTTCGCGGGCCTTGGCGTCCGACACCGGTCCGACCTTGGGCATGTCACTATATGAACGAAGCTCACCGAAGTCGTGCATGGCGATGGGCGGCACGTTCTTCGGCGCGAACGGGTTGGCAGCCAGGCGGATCCCGGCGGCAGGGTAGAGATCAAAATACTTATCGGGGGCGATGAACGGCAGGTGCGGCTTGTAGAAACCCACGGCCAGAAAGAAAGTCTTGTCCTTGATCTGCCGCAGCGTCTCCACGGCCTTGTCCGCGACCATCCCGTCACCCAGCTCGCTGTCCGCTACGTCCGGGTCTTCCCATGCCGGGCCGTTGGCTCTCTGCCCGCTTCGCTTAACCTTCAGAACGGCTCCCGTTTTCTCATCTCGCCGGACGACCTCTTCCTTGTAGAGCCGTCCTTCAGCCTTTAACCGCGACCGCACTTCCTCGATGGCCTTGAGCGACTCCGGCTTGTGATAGGACTTCCGCCCGGCTGGAAACCACGAGTCAACACTCCACGATTGCGGATCGTCCAATCCGCCATGGAAGATCTTTCCCATTGACTGCGTGTGGTAGCCGTGCTGCTTGAAGTGCTGCGGCAGCGTGACCACATCGGGAAGATGGATCCGGAAATGAGTCTGCAAGTCATACACCTTGGTCGTATCCGGCCGACGCCCGGTGAGCAACGAGGTTCGCGACGGGCTGCACACCGCCTGCTGGCAGTAAGCCCGGGTGAAGACCGTGCCTGCCCCGGCTAGCCGATCGATGTTGGGCGAGTGTACGCTCTTGACGCCATAGCAGCCGAGGTCGGGGCGCAGGTCGTCGATGGCGATGAACAGCACGTTGAGGCGCTCGGCGGGTTTGTCCTGCGCCAGGAGCGGGGCAACGATCGTCGCGAGCAGGGCCGCGATGCCGACCCTGCGGAATCCAATTGACGGGCAGGCAGTATTCATTTGACGCTCCTTATGGCGGATTCGGCCATCGTTTGATCGGGCTGACGGGGCAATGTACCATGCGCGGCGGCGATGTGCCACCCTTATCTCAGCACTCGCAGGCCGTGGCACACCTGGTCACTTACTTGGGGGCCCGGAGATGAGAACAGCCGGAATCGTTTTCGTGACGGCGTTAGGGCTGGCGCTCGGATCACTGCTTGTCGGCTGCGGTCCCGGCTCCATGGGACGGCCGGTGCTCAACGTGGCCGAGCCGCCGGTGATCCCCGTTGGCCTGGACGCTTTTACCATGTGGGACCGTTGGGCACACCTGCGCATCGGCCAGCGCACCTACATGACCAGCACCTACGACCGGCGCGGGGGCAACGAGGCCGCCGACGCCAGCCACTTCCTCTACCAGTTGGCCGACGACCGCAACGTCTCGCTGGACATCATGGGCAACGGAGTGCTGGCCTTCGTCCGCACCAACCACTGGCACGGCAGCCCGTGGCACTACATCGTCGACGGCCGCGACCACGTGGTCCAGGAATCGACCACCGCCGATCCCGATCACCGCGTCGAGAACTCGATCTTTATCCCGCAGCAGCAGTTCCCGCACCCGCTGACCTGGACGTGGTCGATCACCAAAGGCGCCGACCTGATGTGGGTGCCGATCCCGTTCGAGCGGTCGTTCACCCTCGCCTACGGCCGCACGCACTACGGCACCGGCTATTACATCTATCACAAGTTCCTGCCCGACGCCCCGAACCTCAGCCGGCCGATCAAGAGCTGGAACATGGACGTGCCCCCGGCCGAGGTGCTCGATCTGATCAACCGCAGCGGAACGGATATCGCCGCCGATGCCTGGAGTACGATCAGCGGTCAGTACCTCGCCGATGTTCCCGCGGGCACCAGCCGGGTCCTGCACACGATCGACGGCCGCAAGCCCCAGGTTGTGCGGGCCCTCAAGTTCACCGTCAAGCAAGACCAGGCCAGGGCCCTCGGCGACGCCCACCTTCGCGTCTACTGGGATGGTAGCGAACACGCTTCCATCGACACCCCGATCCAATTGCTCTTCGGCACCGGCTCGATGTTCAACCGCGACGATCGCGAGTATCTGGTGAAGGCCTTCCCGGTGAACATCCGTTTCGCCGACGGCCAGGTCCACTTCTCGATGTACTTCCCCATGCCGTTCCGCCGCAGTGCCAGCTTTGTGCTGCAAGCCGCACCGGACCAGACGATCAGCGGTGTCGACGTCCGTATCTGCTGCCAGGCCTCCCGAGACCCGGCCAACTGGGTCGGCTATTTCCACGCGACGTACGTCGATCACGGCGAGCCGAAGCCCGGGCATGATCTGGTGTTCCTCGACACCCGCAAGGTCGAGGGCGGCGGCGACTGGTGCGGACATTTCGTGGGCACGTCGTTCATCTTCTCCGACCGCGCCGAGTTGCGGACACTCGAGGGCGACCCGCGCTTCTATTTCGACGACAGCAATTCACCCCAGGCCCAGGGCACCGGCACCGAGGAGTGGGGCGGCGGCGGCGACTACTGGGGCGGGCGCAACATGACCATCCCCTTCGCCGGCCACCCCGTCGGCTGCCGCAAGAAAGAGGAGGCCAAGGATCCCGAGGACCTGATCCAGTCCGCGTACCGCTTCCTGCTCAGCGACCTGATGCCCTTCGGCAAAAACGCCCGCATTACCTTCGAGCACGGCGGCGAGAACAACGTGCCCGAGCATTACCGCTCGGTGACCTTCTGGTACGGCCTGAACCAGCCCTGCCTGGTCCTGACCGACACCTTCGAGGTCGGCGATGACGCCGACGAGCAGCGCCATCACTACGAATCGCCTCAGGCCTCGCCGATCCAGACACTCAGCTCCCGTTACGAATGGGGCGTGGACCATCTTGACGGCAAGGAGATCTTCCCCGAGACGAACGACACGGGGCGCTTCACCAAGGGCGCCTCGACGTTTACGCTGAAACTCGATCCGCGAAACATCGGCGTGATGCTCCGGCGGAAGATGGATTACAGCTTCCCGAACCAGTGCGCGAAAGTATCCGTGTCCGACGACAAGCCCGATGCCCCGTGGCGCGAGGTCGGCACATGGTACACGGCCGGGTCGAACACCGTGGTCTACAGCAACCCCAAAGGCGAGACAGGGCCGGCCGAGCACAAGGTCCAGACCTCGAACCGCCGCTGGCGCGAGGATGAGTTCCTCCTGCCGCGATCGGCGACCGAAGGCCGCTCGGCCATCCGCGTGAGAGTGGAATTCGCGCCGCGAAACATCCCGCTGTTCCCTGGCCATCCGCTGGCCGAACAGGCCTGGAGCGAGTATCAATACAAGGCCTACAGTTATGTGATGCCGAAGGTCGCCGAACGGTAGGAGCGGCTTGTAGCCGCGCGCAACGTAGGAGCGGTCTCCGACCGCGATCAGTTGTAGGAGTGGTCTCTGACCGCGATCAGTTGTAGGAGTGGTCTCCGACCGCGATCAGTTGTAGGAGCGGTCTCCGACCGCGATCAGTTGTAGG
>CAZPIO010000146.1:0-20580 GCA_964586235.1 uncultured Planctomycetales bacterium | reverse complement strand
TTAGGAAACCGGTGCTCTATCCTACTGAGCTACGGGCGCTGGTTGTTCACTGCACGAGGCCCAGCTACACGGATCATACTTTGATCGGGCCTGCAAGGAAAGATCTGCGCCGGCTGTTCGGGGGCCGCCTGGGCCTGGAGAGCCGGTATTCGCAGAGTCCGGCAAACGGATGCGCAAGCCACGGCGGGGGCAACTCAGGGCGACCGCACAAGGCATCGTGGAATCGGCCGGTCGAGGCGTGCTCAAGACGGGTGGGCCGGCGGCTTTTGAACACGAAAGATCCGGCCCGTGAGCACCCGTCCGTCGACGGCGTCGAATGCCGGAATGGCCTTGGCCCGGGCGGGGACGGTGTCAAATGCCAGCCCAGCCGCCCGCAATGCCTCCGGGAACTCGTCGGCCATCGCGCGATTCAGATCACTCAGGAAGGCTCCTCCCGAGGGCTTCAGGCAGACGGCCAGCAGCGCGGCGATCGGCTCGAGGCTTCGACGTTCATACAGAACGTCAGATGCCACGATCAGACCGTAACGATCATCGGGCGGGCATCGCCAGTCCAACAGCCGCGCGTCATGGAGATCCACGCCGTTCAGCCCGGCGCTGGCCCGAGCAAACGCCAGGGCATCCTCGTCGTAGTCCGTGAGCACGACGCGATGCCCGGCCATGGTCAACGAGATGCCGGCAATCCCCAGGCCGGCGCCGAGTTCGAGCACGGGGTCCGGACCCGGCTCGACGTGCTCGATCACGTACTCGGCGAGCATCACCGCGGCCGGGCAGGGCTGCGCCCAATAGGGCTTGTACCCATCCGCCTCGGAGCGCCGCTGGGCCTCGGGATCATTGTTCAGGGCATGCGGGTACTTGGGCCCCAGGAGCCGGAGCGCCCTGCCGGCCACTCGGATCGAGTACTCCTGGCATTCGTATTTGCCGGGCAACTCCATCATCGTATTCGCTGAGTCGGCAGACATGGCGGCGCCCGCCGCAGCGGGCTTGGCCATGCCACCCAGGGCACTCAGGGGCTTGCCGAACGCGCTCTTGGATCGCTGATCACTGCGGCGGCGGATCGAACTGGCCGACCATGGACAACTCGATCTCCACGCCCTTGAGCCGGAAGTGCGGGATCATCTGGATCTCGGACTTGAACAGCCCCGGCTTGCCGGGCACGGGCTCGGCCGTGACCTGGATCTGCTTGAGCGGGTATTTGGAGGTCAGCTTGTCGTCCATCGAGCCTTCGCGGCAGTACTGCTTGAGCCACTTGTTGATCTCGAAGACCATCTTCTCGGCGTCCATGACCCGACCCATGTTCTCCCGCCAGATGACCTTGAGGTAGTGGGCGATCCGGCACGAGATCATGAGATACGGCAGGGCCATGCCCAGCCGGGCCCGGGTTTCGTCCTCCTTGCCCTCGGCGGTATCCGGGAACTTGCCGACCCGTTTGCACGAGGGAGCGTCGAAGAACGCCGCGTTGTCGCTGTTCTTGCGCATGACCAGCGGGATGAAGCCGAAGTTGCAGAGGTCGACGTCCATGTCCTCGGAAATCAGCGTCTCAGTGGGGATCTTGGTCTGATACTGGCCGGTGGCCTCGTACTGATGCAGCGGCAGGTTCGGGACCGTGCCCCCGCTCGTCGGACCGACGATGGAGTTGTACCATCCATATTCGGCGAAGCTCTCGGTCATACGGCCGGCCAGGGCAAACGACGCGTTGCCCCAGAGATACCGCTCGTGGGTTTCGACCCACACGTCTTCCTCGAAGCGGAAGTCCTTGACGTCCTGGTCCTCGACGGTGTAGGGCTTGCGCAGCAGGAACCGGGGCATCGCCAGGCCGATGTATCGCGAGTCGTCGGAGGCCCGGAAGGCGTTCCACTTGGTGTACTGCGGCTGCTCGAAGATCTCGTACATCTCGGCCATGCGCGGCAGGCCGGTGAAAGAGTCTTCTTTCTTGCCAAGCATCTTCGGGCTGACACCGCCGATGAACGGGCACTTGGCGACGGCGGAGACCCGGGCGATCTCGGTCAGCAACTCCACCTCGGGGTTGCGATTGTCGAACTCGAAGTTGCTCACCATCAGTCCGTAGGGGTTGCCGCCGAAGGTGTTGTACTGATCGCGATAGACGGTCTTGAACAAGCCCGATTTCTGCCAGTCCTTGCAGTCCTGGAAATCGGCCAGCAGATCCTCCTTCGTGGTATTGAGCACCTCGATCCGGATGTTCTGCCGGAACTCGGTGTTGGCGATCAGGTACCAGAGACTCCGCCAGGCAGACTCCATCTTCTGGAACTCCGCGTTGTGCAGGACCTCATTGACCTGGGCGCTGATCTGCTGATCGATCTCGCTGATGAAGTCGTCGATCACCTGCTTGTTGATGGTCAGCTTGTTGAGGTCCAGCCCGGACGCCCGCTGGACGACCCCGGCGATCCCTCTGCGGTAGAGATCCCGGTATTCGCTGTCAAGGTCCAGTTGGTTGATCAGCTCGTCGACGGCGGTGGTCTCACCGGTGATGGCGGAAGCCGCCTGAGCCTGTTGTTCCGGATTTGCCATGTGTATTTTGCCTCCATTGCGTTATGAGGAATCACCTATTCTATCACTCGCCGGCTCGATGGCCCCCCGGCGGTCAGGCCTGGGGCTTCGCCTCCCCGCCCGCTTCCGCCGGCGGCGCCTGCTCTGCCGGGGCCGGGGCGGCGGGCTGCGCGATCATCGCCAGGATCTGATCACGAACCGCCGGGTCCTTGATGGCCTTGAGCAACTGCTGCTGGGCGGCCTTGTCGCCCATCTTGGGGCGCAGGGCCTTCATCGCCTCGCGCAGCTCCAGAAGATTCCTGAGCTGGGGGACCTGCCGGGCGACGGACTCGGGGCGGAAGTCCTTCAGGGTGCCGAACTTGATGGACACGGGCATCTCGCCCCGGCCGGTAATGCGATCGGGCACCGAGAGGTCAAGCGACAGATTGAAGCTCTGCATCACCGAGTCGAAGTTCGACTTGTTGACGTCGATCGGCTGCCGGGCCTCGATCGGGCGTTTGTCCTCCTTCATCGTGTAATCGCCCATCACCAGCAGGCGAAACGGCAGTTCGGGCTCCGCCCCGCCGCGGAGGTGATCCGAGATCACGATGTTGACCCGCGACTCGCGGGCTTTCGAAGGTCCCTTGGCCATGCGTTGGCTCCTTTCTATATTCAACCTCGGGCATCACTTGCTCGAGGGCTCGGCGGCGAGAGCCACCAGCGGATCTAGTTGACACAACCACGCGAATGAATCGCGCACACCCTGCAGGGCCTGCGGCGTCGGTTCCTTTTCGGAATTCGCGATCGCCTTGCGGCAGCGATACAGGGTCTGGGCGACCTGGAGAGCCAACGAAGGCTCCCATTCATCAATATGATATCGGGCAATCTCCTCCCGGCACTCCTCCAGCAACGGCAGAGCCACCTGCAGGCGCTGTGAATCGTGGCAGAGCTTGGCCATCGCCAGGCGCCAGAGGAACCGGTCACGACGCTCGGTCGAGGAGACCAGCCCTTCCTGCAACTGCTGGAGCGCCTCCTTCAGTTTGCCCTCTCCCGCCAGCTTCCTGGCCTGTTGCGAGGCCTCAGACAGCCTGCCGTCACCCGCGGCCGCCAGCGCGCCGGCGTCTCCCTGCGGAGGGCAGACCTCCGAATCGATCCACATCTTAGTGTCGGGGCCGCACAGCGGCGTCCCGCTGCGGAACTTGAGTTCGTAGAGCCCCTCGCCCAGCCGCCTGACCAGCCCCCCCGTCAGGCTGATAACCGTCTGGCGGGCCCGCTCGTAATTCGGGCCCAACTGGACCATGGCCGTGCATGCGTACCGCTGCAGATCGAGCCAGAGAGGGTCGTTGGAGCGGAAAGCCGCTTCCGCGTTCTTGAGCAGGTTCTCCCACATGCCCTGGGCGAGCTGATGGGTGAGGGCCTCGACGACTGACGCCTCCGGAGGCGGGATCTGATACTTCCCGGCGTCGGAGGTGGGCAGTGCGATCCTGGACCACTTGACCACCCGGACAATCGCGTAGGCAAGCGGGTCGGCAGGGTCGGCCTTGCGCAGGAACGTAGCCGCACTGAGTACCGCGTTAGTCGCGCTGCTGAGATCGCTGACCTCTCCGGCGGTGAAGGTTCCGGCCGCTGTCCCGGCGGCCGGCGCGCCCGCCTGCCCCTCGGCGGTCGGAGCCCCGGCGGGCTGCGGGCGCCTTCCGGCCAGTTCCTTAACCCCGCGGATGAATTTGGCGAAGTCAGGAGGATCGTCGGGCATCCTGGCCTTGAGCGCGGTTTCCAGTTCGGCGATCCGGGTCGCACAGACATCGACCGCGTCGAAATCGTCGGCGTTGGGCTGGTACTCGCGGAACCAGCCACCCTCGGTGA
This sequence comes from uncultured Planctomycetales bacterium, assembly GCA_964586235.1. Lineage (GTDB taxonomy): Bacteria > Planctomycetota > Phycisphaerae > UBA1845 > PWPN01 > JAUCQB01. The sequence continues at coordinate 16,233 of CAZPIO010000146.1, read as the reverse complement.
ATCGCTCGATCAGCGACTCGATCCGGGCCTTGCGCCGACGCGGCCGCTCCGGGAAGGCGCCGTCCCAGAAGTTGTTGACCAGATCGGTGATCATCTTCAGCGAGGCGGCCAGACCGGGATACCGGTAGCGCTTGAAGAGTACCAGACCGAGAATGGAGGCGATTTCGATGTCTTTGGCCTTGGAGCGGAGGATGTCGGCGGCGGTCTGCTCCATCGCATGCCAGTTGGGTTCGCCAGACTCGATCCGGTCGAGTTTGGCCGCCTCAGCCTGAACGGAGATGTACGCTTCATCGTCCGCGGGGTCCAGCCCACAGGGCCGGTCACCGGCAATCGGCTTGGCGCCCAGTTCGACAATCGGCGTTTCATCGAGCATAGCCATCGCGATCACTCAGCCTCTGACCCCGGGCGAATGCGGCCCGGCGTACCCAAATCCTGACATGCGCGCTCGAACGAGCAATGCGATTCCCATTATACCCCTTGCAGCATTCTAGCGCCCCGCAGTCGCACATGTTCCGCCACCGCAATTCGTTTGTAACCTCTTTTCTTTCAGGGTTTTATGGACTTGCACTCCAATCTCTCATCAACCGCGCGGGATCGACTCGCCGTCCGGTGATTCGTGCTGCCTGGCCGACCAGCTTCGACCCCTGCGGCTCAACCTCCGGTGCCCCCTCGCCGGGCGTTCATGGTCACAGCTTCGGTTCCACCTGCACAAAGTCGGCCCAACTCGTGGCCGAGCCCGGTTCACTTGACAACCCGCCCGGCGGAGTGTTCGCCCGAGCCGATTCGGGCAAATCCTCTCCGCCGCAGAGATCGTCCACATGCCGCGAGCCGCCGGCCAGCGGCGTGAGCAACAGGAAATCCCGTGCGCTCGGATCGTCAGCGATGACGACCAACCGGCGCACCGCACCCGCCTGCGCGGCCGAAGCCCTCGTCACCACCGCCGGAGACACCGCTTCGGCGTGGCGAAGGCCCGCCGACCCGCCGGTCAACAGCAAAGAGAGCGTCCGCCGTTTCAGCTTCATGCGCGACTCCAGCCAGCGAATCCAGCCGGCGGTCTGCACGTGCAGATCGATCCCTTGAGCGAGGGGAAAGGAAAGCGTCGGCTTGAATCGTCTCGACTCAAGGGCGGCGATTCTCTCGCCCCAACGGACCATCCGTCCGATCCAAGCATGCAGATCCTGGGTCGTCAGTTCTTCCTTCGCCGAGTCGAACCAGTCGGCCAGCGGTATCGCGGCCGCGGCTTCGAGCCAGCCGTCATCCCGCGTCTGCCCATCGATGCCCGCCAGATCGATCTGCCGGTCATCGAACCAGGACTTGAAGCCGCCGGGCGCGTCCAGCAGCCGGGCGGCCTCGTCGTGCACCCCCATCACTTCGCCGACCGCGCGGGTCGCACCGGACAGGCGGTCGCTGGTCGGCCCGGGCCATTGCGCGGTCGGAACGGCAGCATAGAAACACAGCGGGAACGGCCGACCGACCATGTCTCCTCCGTAGTCCCGCATCCCGGCAAAAACGGTCATGCCCGACTTGGGCAGCCGAACGATCAACCCGGCAAGGGGCAGGCGACGGACGCCGGAAGGCTGGCCGGCCGACGCGGTGCCCGCACGGCTCTCACGAGCGGCCCGAAGGTAGCACTCAAAACCTTCGAGGATCCAGTCGTTAAATTCGACCACCCAGTCCTCGTCGATCCCGGAACTGTAATAGTCACCATAGGTCGGCAGCTTGCCGAACCAGCGGATCCTCGGGTCAGGCTTGCGCCTGGCCGACCGCGATCCAAACAGCCCGGTCCAAGAGGTCATTCTGCTCATCTCACGCATCCGTCTCCGTGCTCGAGCATCGGAAACGATGTTCATTGCCGGTCGCCGCGGCGGGTCACCTGTTCTACCTGCCCGGCGCGGTCGCCGGCATCGCCCTTTGCAGCCTCTTGATCGGCTCGGGCATCGACCGCTCCAGTCTGAACGCGAACTTGGCGCCGATGCGGGTCTTGCCATCCACGGGGATCAGGTCCGCCGTCCCGACCGCCCTGAACGCCTGGGCCAGGTCGATGGCGTGCGAAGAGATCCAGGCTCCGCTTTGCCCGTCGTACCGTGCGTAGCGGTGCAGGTATGCCCAGAGCCCCAGCGGGGAGGCGGTCCCGAGGATGCTGGGGGCGATGTTGTCCGGGTAAGGCCTTCTCTTTCCTTCGCCCTGGATGCCCGCGGCCAACTGCATCTTGAGCTTGTTGTCGCCCCCGCCGGAGGTCCATCTCCACCAGCCCTTCTTCGTCCCGCTCTCCCCGCGGGCCAGGGTGCTGATTCTCAGCGGGGCGGTTTCGTTGACGCCGCCGGGCTGATTGGGGTCCTGGACCGCCATGCCCAGATAGAGCAGCACCTCGCCGTAGTAGTTCTGAGCGGTGTCGTCGATGCCCTGCACCCGGCCGCCGGGCGACGTCGGGTCGAGCGGATCGAGGTTCTGCACTTCGATCTTCACATCGGCGGGCCTGCCCTGGGCATCAAACCCAATGAACGACCACCATTGCTGGCACCCCTGGTAGAACTGAAGGCGCTTGGGTTTGAGCGGATCGTCCGCCGGGATCCCGTTCTCGAGCGGCCCGAACGCCCGGGCGGCCTGGGTCACCTCAAAGAGGAACTCCTTGAACTGCTTGAAGCCGACGACATCGAGGGCGTTGAGCTGTTCGCCGGCGGGGTTGATGAACGGCCAGCCATCGTAGGGTTCCTGATTCTGGAAGTATCTCTCCTGAACCTCATACAGGATGTCCGTCATCTCGGCGCTGAGCAATGCCTGGGCTTGGCGACCGAATGCGGCCAGCTCTCCGGTCACCTTCTCATCGCTGAGGCGGATGTCCTCGCGGAGCTTGCGGATCCCGGCCCAGGGGATTTCGGGCCGCTCCTTGGTGTTCTCGTTGAAATCGCGAGGCAGAGGGCTGTTGTTGACGATTCCGGCGACGATATCCAGCCACGCGCGGTCGAACTGCTGCGAGACGGTGACCCAGGGCGGGATGTTGGGCTTGACGTCGGCCGCGGGCAGTTGGGCCTCGGTGACGAACCTGCCGTACTGGGCCGGCCACTGGTTCTTCTGGCTCTTGATCGACATCTCGAGCCAGGAGGCGACGTCGGTCCATTCCTTGTCCGACTGGCTCTTCCACCAGCCGCGTTCGATGTTGTAGGTTCCCCAGGGGACGGCCTGGAGGACCTCCTGGAGCGCCGCCTGGAACTCCTTGCTGATGTCTCGCGGATCGGCATCGGCCGGAGCCCTCCGCTCGCTCAACGACTCGGCGAGGACGTTCCAGCTTCGACCTCGCTCCTGCCTGAGTCGATCCAGCAAGGCCAACCGCTTGCGGTCATAGGCCTTGCCCCAGGCGCGAACGTACGCGTCCGTATAGGTCCGGCCGGCGGTCTCGAGGCGGGCCAGGCACACCTTGTTCAAGTCCCGGCTCTCGCCCGCGCCAGGCAGGAAGTATGCGTCGGTGAACTGATCAAGATAAATCATGAGCTGCACGCAATCCCAGGCCCGAACGTTCAGGTATTTCGGGCTCGCGCAGGCAGGGATCAGCCCTTCAAGCTCGATCGCCGTCGGCTTGGGCTCGGTGGCCTTGACCGGCTCGGTGGGCTTGCGAACCGGGGCCTCGCCGGGCCGGCGAATCCCGGGCTGCCGCACGGGTGACGGCTCCGCGGTCGGACCCGGCGTCTCGGGAACGATGGCCTCGGGTACCCCGGGGATCTGCATCTGGTAGGCAGAGGAGGTCTTGTCTCGCCAGTCCGGATACAGCTCGGCCAGGCCCCAGTCGCGGCCCTGGGCCAGCCGGGCCGCGATCGTGGACAAGAGCCTGGTGCCCTGGCCCCGGCCGATGATCGCCTGGTACCTCGCCTGGAGAGCGGCCAACTCGGCCGGCCGCCATTTCTCGCTCAGGTCTCCGACAGGCATGGTGGCCGGCTTTTCGCCTTTGTCCCCGGTGGAAAGCAGACGTTCAAGCTGCGGGATCCACGCGGAAGGCACCTCACCGCTGAGATCGCCCTTGGCCTCGAAATCAGCGGCGGCCAACTGGTCGCGGATCGTCCGGAGCACGGACTGCACGGTCCGGGTCTGGGGCGTGATCGACAACTGGTCGTCGTCAAAGCTCTCCTTGTGGGGCACGAAGGCGATGATGTGAGCATCGTGCTCGTAGGGCTCGGCCACCAGCTTGGGGAAATCATCGCCGAAGAAGGTGTCTGTATAAACCCTCTCCGAGAATCCGATGTCTCTCAGATTCCTGGCCAGCACCAGATCGAGGCCCAGCACGCCGTTCGGCGATTTGTCGCCGCCCAGCAGCCAGCCGAAGGTCCCCGCCACGGCCGCACCCGGCTCCGCCTCACCCTTACGGATGGCCTGATCGAGCCTGCCCTTGTAGTCCACCCACCGGGCCCGCTGGTCCAGGACCGCCTTGCGGAACGAACCGATGCGCACCGGGCTCCCGCCGCCCGTCCAGGTGCACGCTGAAACCGCCGCGTCGAGCTTGTCGTAAGCCGCCACGAAACCGGTCTTGAAATCCGCCAGCTCCTTCTGGGTGCTGACCTCGTGCTGGGTCGAGCGGAGCATGACGTCGTAGCTGTTCATCGTGTCGGTGCAGAGGTTCCGGATGCGCATCCATTCCCGGATCGTGGGGTCGGGGTGGTCGGCGGTCAGCGTGGCATAGCCGGCAAGGTAATTATGAACCCGCCGGACGGCCTCACGGATCGTCTCGGCCGGCCGGATGCGCGGATCATTGAGCAGTCTCGCCGGGTTTTTCCAGTTTCCCGCCCGGTCGCGAAGCGTGCTGAAGTAGACGCCCGCCTGCTTGTGGAAATCTTCCTTCTGCGGGGCCACTCTGCACAGCTTCTGAAGGCCGTCGAAGGTCAGATCCGCGGGCGGGGACGGCTGATTCATACACCCGAACCAGGTGACGTACTCCTCGAGCGCATCCATGTAAGCGCTACCGGCCTGGGCGGCTGTCTCGCCTCCGCGGGGATTCTGAAGGTCCCTCGACCGCAGGGCCTGGTCAACCTCGGCCAGCGTCTTTCGGAGCACCCCTTCCTCGAAGAGCCGCACCTGGACGATTCTGAGATCCCTGATCGGCTGGTCGGCCCCGACGCCCAGGGAGAGGATACGGGCCGGCCAGGGGCGTCGGACGAGCCGGTCCACGTCGCCGCCCAGCGCCGCCACACCGGTCAATGCGACATCGGGAGCTTCCACCTCGGTGGGCGCCCGCTTGGCGTTTTCGCGGGGGCCGCCAATGAGATTGCCGAACGACAACATGCTCCAGATCAGGGCCGCTACAACGACGACACCGAGCGCGGCGCTGCCCACCTTGAGCAGCCTGCTCAGGTTGCGGTTGCGCACGACCTGCTGCTCGTTGCGGAACACCAGGCCCTGCTCGGGGATAACCTTTCGAGCGAGCAGGTCCTTCACGAAGTGGGGCCTGGGCTGGGGGTAGAGACTCTCCAGCGGCGGGAACTGGTCGGCCGCCCCCGGACCCAGCCGCTCGGTGACGCGCTTGAGGATCACCCCGCCCACCTGAGTGGCACTGGTGAAGTAGACGCCCCGAAAGATCAGATTCTTGACCGCCTTGGGGTTCCTGATCATCGGGAAGAGCGTGCGGACATAGGTCTGGAGCGGGGCACGGAGCTCCCGGAACTCCTCCGGGAAGCTGTACGCGAGCCCCAACTCGATCTCGTCGGCCTCATCGTAAAGCCGGCGTATGCGCAATTCGTTGAGACGGCCGGACACCGCGTCGAAATCCCGGCCGAACGTCTCCGGATCATAGAGATCGTTGAAATTGCCGGGCCTGGACCAGCCGAAAACCTGATTCTTGATTGAAATGTCGCGCCCGGCCGCATCAAAGAACTGCATGAAACCAAGGATCTTGTCGCACTTGGTGACCACCAGGTACGTCGCGAAGGTGACGCCGAGTTTGTTCTGCAGGTCGCGCAGGCGTTCGAGCGTCGTGTTAGCGTCCTGTTCCTGCTTTTCGGGGGAGTCCTGCAGGAGGTGCTCGGCGGAGACGCAGACCACGGCCCCGTTGATCGGGAAGCCGCGGCGGCCCTTGGCGATGGTGTCGAGGAAGGCCATCCACTCGCGGCGATCGGCATCGTCCTGCGGGTTGCACAGACGGCCGGCCATGTCGACGAACACGGCGTCTTCCGTGAACCACCAGTTGTAGTTGAGCGTGCCCAACTGGTAGCCTTCGGGCTTGCCGGTGGAGAAAACCAGTCCGCCCTCGTTGATCAGCTTGGTCTTTCCGCAGCCGGCGTCGCCGATGACGATGTACCACGGCAGGTCGTAGACGCTGATGCCGACGTTCTTCCTCATGTCCCGGATCGCGCCGAAGAACTTGTCGTTGTTGGCCTTGATGACCGCGCGGAGGTCCATCGAGACGGAGCCTGACTCCGCCCCGCCGGCCAGGTCCGACTCCATCCTCCTGCTGCGCTTGCGGGCCCCCCGTCCCAGCAGTTTCTTGAACAGGAAGGTCACCAGGGCAACGACCCCGATCAGGGCCGCAACGCCGAGCAACAACGCGAAGGTGGAAGGACTGTAGCCGAACAGGTACTTCCAGAACCGCTGGAGGAGGTAGATCAACCCGAAAGGAGTCCCCAGGCCCGCCATGGCCACCAGGACGCGCATCTCGGGAGGAAGATTATTAAATGCGTTGATGAGTCTTCTCATGGTTCGTCTCTCACAGCCCTGCGGGCCGCGGCCCGCCCTTGACCGACTCACGGGGGTCGGACAAGGACCCGCTCCACGAACCCGCTATGGTCGAGCGCCGCTCGGGCCCGCCGGCGCCGCGGCAGCGCCTGCGGCCCCGCCGCTCCCGCCCTCGATCGCCTCCATTCGAACCGCCTGTTTGTTGATCTCGCTGACCGCGCTGTTCCAGGCCATTCGGAAGGTGATCGCCGATATCCCGATGATCAGGGCGAAGACGATCAGGACCATGGCCAGGCTGGTTCCCAGGCGGTAGTCCACTTTCAGTTCCTGGTTGTGGCGGTAGGCGTCGGGGAACATATCCTTGGCCCGCGTGGTCGCGTAGGCCGGCAGCCGCGAGAACAGGCGGCGGGTATAGTCGGCGAGCTCCTGCGGATAGTCGTGATACTTGCCCTTGAACCCGAGTCGCAGGCAGATGAAGTACAGGCTGAGTATCTCGGCCAGTTCGTCCTTGTCCCGCCGGTCGCGCCTCTCGGCGATCTCGTACTCCTTGTAGATTTCCTCGCACTGGGTGAAGAATTTCTCGCCGCCCAGGGCCTCGATCTCGCGAAGGACCTCGGGATCGGTCTCGAAACGGTGATCGAACCAGTAGTTCCGGCCGTGCCAATCGGTGTTGAGCATCTTGTAGTCGATCAGGTAGACCATCATGGCCTTGACCCGATCATTCCAGGCCCTTTCGGCCACGGGCTCGTTGCAGGCCCGTTCCTCGGCCTCCCGCAAGGCCGTGAGCGCGTCATAGCGAACCTGGTCGGGCGGCGGCACGGCACCGCTCTTGACCTGGCGCGTGAAGTTGGTCACGAACTCAAATACGGGCCAGCAGACCTCGGTCAAACGGACTGACGACGACTGCTCCTGCAAGTCTGGCATCTCACGGCCCTCTCAGCACGACATACAGGGTGGGTTTGAACTTCTCCATCGCGGCTATCTGCCCCTCGCGAATGCTGATCCGGATTCCCCGCTCCTGCTCGCATTCCCTCCAGTAGTCGGTGCGGTCGGCGCCGATGGTCTTATCGATCCGGAAGTAGTGCAGGCCCTGGCGCCGCGGGAGCGTGCCGGCCGGCACCGCCTTGATCTGAAGCCTCAGGCCGCTGACGGCGGTGCCGTGGATTCGCGAGGCCCGCCCGGGCGCGGCCAGCTTGATATCGAAGGTGTTCTTGATGAACCTCTCCACCTCGTTGATCTCCATGTCGTCGGCATGCATGGCGACGTACATTTCCAGGTTCTCGTCGATCCACTTGCGATCGAGTTCGACCTCCAGGCCGTCCAGGCCGCGCTGGTCCTTCTTGCGTACGAAGACCCGCTCGGCATAGGCGATCGGCCGCATGGCCTCCAGAAGCACGACAATCCGCCGGCGAAGACGATCGAAGCTGTCGCCCGGATGGTCGTGGTCGTAAGCCGGAATCTCACCCGGCACCAGGTCATTGTGGAAAACCGAGAGGTGACCGATCAGCCGGGCGAGCACCACGAAGACGTCAAACGGGTGGAGAACGGGGGATTGCAGCAGGGCCTTGAGGTGGGCCCGGGTCTCGTTGAGCACGTGCAGTTTCAGCAGGTGCTCGGTGTCGGCGGCCACCCCGTCCGTAAAGAGCATATGGTGCTCGCGGGCTTCGTTCGCCAGCACCTCATCTTTCGCCTCTACCTGGTCCGAAAGCGAGGTGATCAGGGCGCTCAGCCCCTTGTCGGCCTGAATGGCCAGCAACGGACCGGCTCCCAGCTCGTCCAGCTCGGGCAGGGCCCCGGGCCGGTCGGTGCGCCGCAGCCGGGCGGCCCGCACGACCTCATAGCCGGTCATGTCCTCGCCCTGAAGGAACAGCCGCCCGCGCATCCGGCGGACGTAGAGCATCTGGGGGTTCATGCCGGTGTTCTCGTCGCGCCGCGTGACCGGGTAGGGAGCGTAGCGCGGCGTGCCGTCGGTCTGCTCGGGGTTTTCGAGCGAAACCGAGTTGGCCCTCACCTCCTGCATCTGGGGGATGCCCAGATACACATCCACGCCTCCCTCAGGCTGCTCGAGGGCCTGCCCTTGACCGACTGACGGGGGTCGGTCAAGGGCCTTCTTGAAGTTCAGCGGCTCCACCTCGGTGTTCTCGGGAATTCGCACCCACGTCCCGTCCTTCATCCTCACGTCGCACCGGTCAAGCCGCAGGGTGAAGTTCTCGAGTGGTTCGGGCGCGATCTGGAGATCGAGGAATCCCCACGCCAGGGGTCGAGCGGCGTCGAGTCCGGCCCGGATCACCGTCTCCAACCAGCGTTGTCCGGCCTGCAGGTGATGCGGCCGGAGGAACATGCCTTCCGACCAGTGGATTTCCGTCCAGAAGCTCATAATTCGCGCTCCCCGATCCGCTATCAGTCCGAACCGTGCATTTTCCGAGGACATCTCTCGGCATCAATCTCGATGTACTGTCCGTAGTTCGGTCCGCTCTCGCGTATGCCGAGCTTGACGGCGAGGTGGTTGCCGTAGGCTCCAGGCGGATGAAACTTGGCCGGCGGCACGCCGAGGACCTTTCCCTCCTTGTCGGTGAACCGGCCGAAGACGTAGATGACGGCCGCGTTGCTGTGGAGCACATAGGGGTTGAACTCGATTCCGCTCTTGGCGATGGTTCTGCCATCCTGCTTGGCCCCTCGGAGCGCGGCCCCGATTCTCAGTCCGTAGAAGTTCCGGTCGTTGGTCAGCAGGTAGATCTGTTCCTCGAGCAGTCTGAATCGCCCGGTCGGCCCGCCGAGGTCAACCTGATCGCCGGGCACGGGTCGTCGGGCGAACCATTCCTGCGAGGTGATGCCCGATTCGCCGCGAAGCCGTTCGTTTCGGACGTCGGCGAGGTCATCGGGATAGACGCAGACGACATTGATTTCGAGAGGCTCGCCGGTGCGGTCCTCGGGGCGCCGGTCGATCTGCATGGCGTTGTTGACGTAGTCGTCCTGGGTGATGGTGAGCGTCCGGGCGCAGCCGGCGGCCAGGCCGAAGAGCACCGCCCCGCTAATAACGCCACCCAGCATCCGCCCTGCCTTCCCCCGCCCGAGCCATATGGATTTCGACATGTTTCAACCTCCTCGACTGTAGAGCTCCGCGAGTTTCTGGCTCCTCAGTTTGCGCATATGTTCGAGGAATGCCTCAGGTCCGCTCATTTTGACGTATTCCTTGAGTGTGCACTTGGGATTGGCCCCGGCGCCGGCGGGTCCGAGCAGATGGGCGCGGAGCTCGTCGGCGATCCACTCGATGGTGCTGTCGGAGCTGACGAGCGCGGCGAAGGCCCAGTTCCGGCAGACCTTGAGCTGCATCTTGAGTGCCCCGACGTGCTTGCCGCGCACGGGCGCGATGGTCTGCCGGATGGTCTGGCAGACGTCGCACTGCTCCTTGTAGACGTTCCAGAGTCTGCGGAGCTCGGGGTCGGGCTGAACGAAGTTATCGAGGTTGGGCCGCATGTCCTGGTCGAACTTGTGGAGGAAGGCGGCGACTTCGATGAAGGCATCGACGAGCCGTTCGGCGGCCTGGACGGTCGGCTGGAGGTGGGCCTCGGCAACCAGCGGAGGCTTGGCGTCGGCGAGTCGCTGCCAGAGTGAGGCCAGCAGGGCATCGGCGCTCTGGCTGGACCGGCTCTGGACCCGGGCCAGATCGGCGGTGAGCCGCTCGATTTCGTCGTTCTTGTCCTTGCGAAGCTGTTCGGTCCTGGCCAGGAGATCCTCGACCTGGGCGGCGAGCTGGCGTTTGTCATTTTCCAGGGCTTCGAGGCGGCTGGTATCGCCCGAGGCGATCTGAGCACGCTGCAGCTTGAGCTGCAACGCCTCGTTCTCGCTTTCCAGGCGATGGAGATCCTGGTTTCGGTTGACCAGTTCGGACTCCAACTTGGCGGTTTGAGCCTCCATGGCCTCGACCCGGGTCCGCTGGTTGTTGTAGACGCTTTCGAGCTCCCGGGCGCGGGCCGTCTCGGCATCGAGTTGTCTCTGGCGATGGGTCAGGTCGGCCTGGGTCGTCCGGAGCTGGTCCTCGAGATCGGCCCGTCGCTTCTCCAGATCCTGAAGCTTCTTTGCCACGGCGGCGGCCTGCTCGGCTGCTGCGCCCGACCGACCGGAGCCGTCGCGGCAGCGCTCCGCGAACTGGCTGAAGAAGTCCGCCAGCATGCGATAGCGCTCCGGCTCATCGGCCCTGGCCAAGGCCTCTCCGGAGAGTGCAGCTTTTGGCGATTCGCCGGCCGATCCCTCGGCCACGGCGCGATCTTGCGGATCCATGAATGGGCCTTCCACGTAGACGGGATGCGACCGGATCAGTCGCCGCCCTCACATTATAATAGTTATAATAGATGTCAACCAGCGGGCAAGCGAAGGGCCTTGCGGTCGCCAGACGCAAGGCTCGTGACACTTTAGGCGGCTCTTTCAGAACCCCGAGCGCTAGCGAGTGGGCCTCGGGTCGTGCGACCGCTCTGCGGTCTGGCCCGCCCTTGACCGACTCACGAGGGTCGGTCAAGGGCCCGTCGCTTGCGCTCCGGGTTCTGAATTGGCCCTGCCACCGCCCCCTTTCGCAGGGTGATCCCGTCTTCGCGCGGTCAGGCGCCTGGACGCCACGCGCGCCCGGAGCATTCCAAGTCTCCGCGGCCCTCGACCGGCCCCGCCCGCAAAGATGAGGGTCGGGGTCACCAGGCCTCATGACGACAGCGCGGAACCTGTGGCTCCAGACCCAACTTGCCCATGCGATTGCGCGGGGAAGCCCGGTCCGAACCGGCACCCTGTGGTACATGTGTCCGGGAGTCCCGAGAACGTCTCCCGGTAAGTGCTTGCCCGACAAAGAGCAAGAGAAGAATCTCGACTTCTCGCGGCTCTTCGGGGGCTTTGGCACGGCACGTGCCTACCATAGGCGCATGGGTTATCCGATCCGTTGGCGAAGGCCTTGGACGAACAGAACCCAGGGACCTTCTAACAATGGTATTTGGATATTCGCTCCATAACCGGGGGTCTCGCGTCGGGATCCACGGGGCGGACGGGTAGCCGCTTTTCAAAGGAGAGATCGGCCATGCCAACTCCATGCAATCTTAAGGTCGCGGAATACCCCGGCTCTTCGGAGAAGGAAGGACGCGACGGGACCTCGGATGTGTTCGAGATCGAGCATCACATCCACCAACCGGTGGACCTGACGACCGGGCAGGCGACCGGCGTCCGCGTTCACAGCCCGATGCGGGTGGTCAAGATCATCGACAAGGCTTCGCCGGGCTTCCAGAAGGCGATGTGCACCGGTCAGAACCTCAAGGAGGTGGTGCTCGACTTCTACCGGATCGACCCGAGCACGCGAGAGGAGGCTAAGTATTACACGATCACTTTGCGGAAAGCGCGGATCGTGGATGTCCGGCCGTACATGCCGATGAGCTTCCTGCCTCAGAACGAGTCGTACCGGCACATGGAGCAGGTCAGCTTCGTGTACGAAGAGATCGAATGGAAGTGGATTCCGGACAGCGTGGTCGAAATGGACAGGTGGCGGGCGCCGGGCGGCTCTTGATCCCCCGGTCAGGGGAGAGGATCATTCAAGTCGCAGCCCCGGCGCCAGCGGGCCCTTGGCGGTCGCGCCCGGAGACATACGACCGGGCAACGCGCCGGGCGAGGTGCGGGTAGATGGGGCGTGAGCAGACATTTCTGCGGCGGCTTGCCGGCGGTTCAGGGATCCGGGCCGGGCCAAGGCACCAGCCCACGACGGCGGAAAACGTCGAGGAACTCCGGGAATCAGTCCGGCTGCACTTGGCTCGCCTGCTCAACTCCCGTCACGGGATGAGCGAGGCCGCTCCCGACTACGGCCTGCCGGCCCTCGTCGATCTGACCGCCAGCAGCGGTGACCACGTGGCGGCCATCGAAAGAGCCATCCGCACCGCGATCGAGAAATACGAGCCCCGGCTCCGGCGCGTGCGGGTCTCGTGTGTGCGCGAGGAAGATGTCGCCGCCCAACGGGCGCTGGCGTTCCGCGTGGATGCGGTCCTGGTGGGGCGCGACGGCGAATACAGCGTGGGATACGTCACCGCGGTCGGCCCGACCGGGCAGTTGGAGGTGGCCGACTAGCGGCCGCCGCGCCGCGGAGGTTGAGATTCGTGGCACAGAACACGTACTACCAGGACGAGCTGCACTACCTGCGGGAGGTCGGGCCGGACTTCGCGAAGGCCAACCCGGAGATCGCCCGGTCACTCGCGGACCGCGGCTCGGATCCCGACGTCGAGCGCATCCTGGAAGGATTGGCCTTCCTCTGCGGACGAATCCGGGAGAAGCTGGACGACGAGTTGCCGGAGTTGACCGCCAGCCTCATGGCCCTGCTGTGGCCCCACTATCTCAGACCCATCCCATCGATGAGCGTGCTCGAGTTCCTGCCGGAGATCGAGGCCATGCAGGCCCCCTTCGCGGTCAACGCCGGGGCCGAGTTTCTGAGCGCGGCCATCGACGGAACCCGCTGCCGCTATCGGTCGTGCTGGCCGGTGCTTCTGCGGCCGTGGGTGCTCCAGGACGTGCGGCTGGAAACGGCGGCGGCGCAGCCGGTGCGCCTGGTCATCTTGCTGCAGGCCTCGGGCAAGACCAAGCTCGACAAGATGGAGCTGGGGTCGGTGCGGTTCCACCTGTTCGGCGATCCGCGGACGGCCTTCTCGCTGTACCTGCTGCTCGGGGCCCACGTCGAGCGGGTGACGGTGAGCGACGGGTCTTCGCGTCACGACCGGCCCGAGGTGATGCTCGGCCCGGAGCACGTGGCCCCCGCCGGGCTGGATCGGGCCGAGGCGGTCCTGCCCTATCCCGACCGCTCGTTCGCGGGCTACCGGCTGTTTCAGGAGTATTTCGCCTTCAAGGAACGGTTTCTGTTCTTCGATATCCGGGGACTGGACCGGGCGGTCCGCGAACTCCGTGCGACCGACACGCTGGAGGTCGCGATCACGTTCAACCGGCGGCTGGAGTCGTTCCCGGTGGTGTCGCGGGACAGCCTGCGGCTGCATTGCGTTCCGATCATCAACCTGTTCCAGCAGCCGGCCGACCCCATTCGGATCAGCCACGATCGCACGGAATACCTGATTCAGCCCGCCAGGATGGGGGCCGCCGACCGCCGGCACCTCGAGGTCTTTTCCGTTGACCGGGTAGCGGGATTCATCCGGGGTTTGACGGAATCACGGGAGTATGCCCCCTTTTACTCCTTCCAGCACAAGACGACGCCCGACCGGCGCACGGCCGCGTACTACCAGACCCGCGTGCGGCCGAACGTCCTCGGCGGCGATCCGCGGCTGGGCACGGACACCTATATCTCGTTGGTGGCGGGCGGGGCCCTGGGCGACTTCGCCGAGGAAAGCCTTTCCATGGAGCTGACCTGCACCAACCGCAACCTGCCCGAGGCCCTGCGGGCCGGTGACATCGTCGAGCGCACGGACAGCTCGCCGCCCAATGCCCGGTTCCGGAATATCATCAAGCCCACAACAACCGTCTGCCCGCCGCTGGGCAAGAGCCTTGCCTGGCGGCTGATCTCGCACATGTCGCTCAATTACGTCTCGCTGGCCGACGTGGAGCATTTCAAGGAGCTGCTCCGGGTGTACGACTTCCAGTCGGAGTACGATGCCCAACAGGCACTCGCCCACCAACGGATGCTCGACGGCATTCTGTCGGTACGAACCAGCTTTGACGAGCGGATGGTGCGAGGGGCGCCGCTGCGCGGATCGCACATCGAAATGGAACTCAACGAGGATCACTTCGCCGGCGAGGGCGATGCCTGGCTGTTCGGGGTGATTCTCGACCGATTCATGGGGCTGTACGCGACGCTCAACGGGTATACCCAGTTGACCGTTCGATTCAGCCGGTCCGGCCAGGTTCATGCCTTCCCCGCGCGATGGGGCGAGCAACTGACCCCGGCCGATTCGAGGCAGGGATTCTCATGACCGAGGCCGCCAGGACAACTCCACCTGCGATCCCCCCGAACGGGGCTCGGGACAAGCCCTTCGACGGGGCTCAGGGCAAGCTGTTGCAGCGCCTGCTCGGGCGCGGGTGGGAGTTTGACTTCTTCCAGGCGGTCTGGCTCCTGGAACGCCATTGCCGCGACCGTACACCCGTCGGCCAGCGAGGGCCGGTGTGGACCGAGGCCATCCGCTTCCGGCCGGACGTCTCCATGGGCTTTCCGTCGACCGACATTCGCCGCATCCGGGCCCTGGAGCCGCCCGACGGCCAGGAAGCCTGCTTTGGGATTGATGTGACTTTCTTGGGGCTTTACGGGGTGGCCACGCCGTTGCCGCTGCACTACTCCATCGACCTGCTGCGGCACGTCGATGCAGTCGAGCAGTTACCCGCCTTTGAACGATCTGCAGGGGTCGGTCAAGGGCCTGGCGAAGCGCCGGCACGCAGCGGCGTCGAAAGGCCGGCGGGGGCGGGCTCGACACCCGAACGTGACTTCCTCGACATCCTGCACCATCGCGTGATCTCGTTGTTCTACCGCGCCTGGACCAAGTACCGCTATTACGTCACCTTTGATATGCCCCAGCGCGACATGATGACCGCCTACCTGCTCTGGCTCATCGGCTACCAACCCGGCTGGAGCGAAGAACTGCTGGGCGTCTCACCGCTTCGCATGATCCGTTATGCCGGGGTCCTGACTCAGCATCCCAGGTCCGCCGCCACCCTCGAGGGCCTGCTGCGCGACTACTGGAAGGGCGTTCCGGTGAGCATCGAGCAGTTCGTCGGGCGGTGGGTGCCGCTCAAGCCGATCGATCTGAACCGGCTGGGAGCCGCCAACAGCCGGCCGGGCGTCGATCTGACTGTCGGGGCACAAGTGTACGACATGACCGGGGCATTCCGCCTCTGCGTCGGACCGGTGGATTGGGACACCTATCTGACCTTCCTGCCCGACGGGGCACGATACGCCGAGGCCCGGTCGATCGCCCTGCTCTATGCTCCCGACCCGCTGGCCTTCGATATCGAAGTCAAGCTGAAACCCGGGCAGGTGCCGGAGATGTGTCTGTGCTCGGATGACGCCGCCGGGCGGCTCGGGTACACCAGTTGGGTCCGAACAGCAGAGCTGGGTGAGACCTCGGTGACCTTCGACGCCACGTGGACGTCACCCGCTCGCCGAACAACCCGCAAAACAACGAAGGACGGACAGACTCACCATGCCGACAAACGTCAAAGCTGAAGATCTCCGCAGGCTCATCGGGCGATTCGACCCGAACGTCATCCAGCATTTCCAGGGGGCGACCAACCTGTGCGTGACCCGCACCCATTACGAGATCACCCCCGAACACCTGCTCATGAGAATGCTCGACGAGACGACGGGCGATGTGACCCAGATCTTCAACGCGTTCAAGGTCAACCGCGGGCCGATCCGCGGGGCACTCCAGAGGATTCTCGATGAGCTGCCCGTCGGGCATCGCGGAAAACCGGTGCTCGCGCCCAAGCTGGTGGAGCTGTTCCAGTCAGCGGCGGTGATGGGGGCGGAATTGGGTTCGGACAGAACCGGAGCGGGCCCGGCCTCCCCGGGGCGGTGGTTTAACCCGGGCCACAGGGGGGGGGGGAGGTTTAGCCCGAGCCGGGAGGAAA
>CAZPIO010000145.1:0-20670 GCA_964586235.1 uncultured Planctomycetales bacterium | reverse complement strand
CAGCTCGCTGTACGTGTCCTCGTTGCACGCCGAGTAGCAGATCCGATCGGTGTAGGGGCATATCGGGGTCAACTCTTGACTCATGACATTCTGGTGGTGGTGGCTTAGGTGTGTGGGGCATGGCCAGACCGATTCGGATCGAATACGCGGGGGCGGTGTATCACGTGACCGCCCGGGGCAATGAGCGCAAGTCGGTGGTCAACGGCGGGTCGCAGTTCAGCCCGGCGAGACTGAATCTCTGGGGCTACAACCCCAAGAGCGAGCTGCTGTCCTCCCACCGCCACGAGGGCGACAATCCGGACAGTCCGGGCACGGAGATCACGGCCGAGAAGCGGCTCTACGAGTACGACCAGATCGGCAACCGGCTGCAATCGACCGAGGGCACGGGCACGGCCACCACCTATGGGGCCAACGACGCGAACCGGTACGACTGGGTCCAGCCGCGATCGGACCCCCGGGAATACCTCTGCTACGATGACGACGGCAATCTGAAGCGTGACGGCAAGGCCTCGGCCGAGTGTCCGGGGACGGACGGGCTTCGCGAGTACAAGTGGGACGCGGAGAACCGCCTGATCGAGGTGGTGCCGGTGAGCCCGTCGGAGGACCCTCCTCGCAACAAGAAGGTCCGGTTCGTGTATGATTACATGGGTCGCCGGGTGCAGAAGGATGTTTACATCCACAGCGGTGGCTGGCCGCAGAATCCCGACGAGGTGCAGCGGTTCGTCTATGACGGGTGGAACGTGGTGCTGGTACTGAACGACGAGAACGAGACCCTCCGCAAGTTTGCCTGGGGTCTGGACCTCAGCGGCACGATCCATGGCGCCGGCGGGATCGGCGGGCTGGTGTCGGCCGTCGAGGTGCACGACCCTGAATCGAGCACCGACGACGAGAGGTTCTGGTATTTCTACGACGCCAACGGCAACGTCGGCCAGATTCTCACCCTCGATAGCGCCAGCCCACTTGTCATCTACCGGGTGGCCCAGTACGAGTACGATCCGTTCGGCAACATCATCCTGCTCGACGACGAATACTACGACATCTACGGCGACCCGCAAGGCGTCACCTGCCTCTTCGGCCTGGACAATCCGTTCCGCTTCTCAACGAAGTGGTTCGACGACGAAACCGGCCTGGGCTACTGGGGCTACCGCTACTACTCCCCACGACTCGGACGATGGATCAGCAGGGATCCGATGGAGCAGGCCGGTGGGCCGAATCTGTACGCGGGATTAGGAAATGCACCACCGAACAACGTGGATCCGCATGGCCTTGCTACACGTGTTGACTTTGAAGGGATCCTCCATGACCCGTTTGAGGAGAGACAGGATCTCAACAACATAGCCTACCGGGGCTATTTCACTTATGAATACTCCAACTTCTTCGGTCGCACCATGCTGGAGATAGACGAGGACGTATATCTTGAAACAGATACTGACGAGCACTGGGGTGCTGAGTTGTCCCTTCTCGTCAGAATCATACCCCAGGGTATAATTGTCGTTGAGGGTCGCCACACACGCACTTGGCCTGATTTCGTCAACAGGCGAGATTGTGGTGAATTCGTATTTGATGTTGTCTGGTATTCTGATTGTAAGATAAAGGCGGGGATTGGCCCGACCTTTGAAATCCATGGGATCAGCCTTGGCGTCAAGGGGAGGCTGCAGGCATCACTAGGACGAACCGAGCTGGCCCGCCGCCATCACGTATTCGAGATACCACCTCGACCGCGACCGCCGTCGCCGGGGCATCGGTGCCCCGCCGGCCAGAAGGCATGTTTGAGCACGTGCTGGAGATGCCCCTTCCAATGGTATTGCGTGCCGGAGGGTACGAATTGCGCCGTTTACGATGCGGAGTACTGCGACGACCTCTTCACTCCCTGTCCTGCAGGAGCGGAATGATAATGAGTACACCTTTCTCGCGTGCGTCAGTTTCGGTGGGGCTGCTGTGCTTGTGGACAGTTCTGAGCTGTACCGGGGGCTGCAATTCCTCGGCTGCAGTTCCCGAGACCAAGGCCGGTGTTGCCGGCCAGAGCCCGGTTCAGGTTGAATTGGGTTGGCCCGAACGACGACCAGACGGCTGGCTCGATACACCACCGGTCTCGGTGAAGGGTGGTCTGCCCCCAGTTGCTCTCGGTAATGAATTTGTTCGGCCTAAAGCTTCTACAGCCAGTCCGATTCACGTGATAGGAGGCCGCGTTTACACCGGTGCAGTACTCTTCTGCAAGCAAGAGCCCATTTCGGCGGGCGATTCGGTGTTGCCAGGTCATTTTTGTGTCGTCCTATGCCGTCCGATCAACGATGCCGGTTCGGAGGTCGAAATCATCGTGCATACCAGCGTGCCGGTCGCCGTGAGCCTCCGCGGGGTTGATAAGGCCCAGATCGTCAGCACTGGTAAATTTGAGGCTGTCCCCTTAGGGCCGCCCGAGAAGTGCAGTTCACCGCAGACCGTGTCGTTTCCGCACGTTTTTGCACCGGGTGACTACGAACTGCGTGCGCACAAGGAGTAGATCGGGCGTCGCAACGAATGTGGAACGGGGACGGTGCGGAAAAGACGGGACCGTCAAAGGTGGACCGTCAAAGGTGTCAGGATGATTTTCTTGACATTGAGGGTCGCCGTGGTAGCCTAAAGTGATGGGACGGCCGCCGCGGATCACCGAGCCTGGGGTTGCGTATCACCTGTTGAACCGCCGGGTGTGCATTTGACGATCTTTGAGAAGGACGAGGACTACGCGGTGTTCGAGCGCCCGGAAAGAGGGTCAGAAGCCATTATCAGTAAAGGTTCGAACAGAAGGGCGCCCTCCTCCGTGTCCTCGGCGCGTGTTGTAGTTGTTGGGAGCGGTCCCGGCTTCGCTTCTGGAGCTCCCACCTTCGTTGCGCTTCGGCGTGGCAAGACGCCGTGGCGAGCAGCGGCCAGAGCAACAAGCCATTAGCTCTTGCCCGCCACGGCGAGGGGATCGTCGGGCTGAGCGCGACCTGCTTGCTCGCTGGCCGCTCCCTCCCGCCTTCGCCGGGCTTCGGCGTGGCGAGGGCGGTCGCGGTTCTGAAAGAGTCGCCTGGGGCGGATCGCCTTCCCGTAGGGCACGACCCAGGAGCACTGTGCGGGCCAGAAGCGTGCGCGCAAAACTCGGCCATCTCCGGCCGTGAGGTCCTATTCTCGCAAGGCTCTATGCCCCATTGATTTACGTTTCGCGGGGGCTACACTGTCATCCATGGGAGCCATTCGTCCACCGCGGCGGGTCAACCTCATCTGCGGGTTGATTTCCAACGACGCTGACCTGATGAGCCGCGCGGTGAAGATGCTGTCAGAGTACTGCGGGCCGACGGATCTGGTCAGCCAGACATGGCCGTTCGACTTCACCGACTACTACGAAGCTGAGATGGGGCCGGGTCTGCTGCGGCAGTTCGCGTCCTTCGCCGAGCTGATCGACCCGGGGCGACTGGCCGGTATCAAGGTGGAGACCAATCAACTTGAGGAGCGTCTCTGCTATGAGTGCGGCCTGCCCGAACATCAACGGCCGGTGAATATCGATCCGGGCTACATCGATCTGAGCAAGCTGGTGCTGGCCACGACCAAGAACGGATCACACCGCGTCTACCTGGGCGACGGGATCTACGCCGAAGTGACTCTGCACTACCGCACGGGCCGGTGGGCTGCCTGGCCGTACACCTATCCGGATTACGCGGCCGACCGCTACCACGGGTTCTTCGAGGAAGTGCGCAACCTGTACAAGGCCAAGCTCGACGCGACGGGTGAATCGTGCCGGACGGAAGGGGGGCGACTGTGATACCGATCCCCGTGCTCCTCGCGGCCATTGGCTCGCTGCTGGTTGCGCTGGTCATCAGTGCGGTTCTGACCCCGATCTGCCGGGCGTGGGCGGCCAAACGCGGTTTCGTGGACCGGCCGAAAGGCGAGGGACACAAGGAGCACGAACACCCGACTCCTTTCGGCGGTGGTATCGCCATCACCGGTGCCATCCTGGTGCCGATGGGCCTCTTCCTGCTGGTCGCCTGGCTGCTGCACGACCAGCCGGAGGAACGATTCTCGCTGCTCGACAAATATGCTCCCTTGTGGCAGGCGTGGCTGGGCGGCGTGGTCCGAAAGGCCCCCGAGGGGCTGGCCGTTATGCTCGGGGCGGTCGTTCTGCACGTCCTCGGGCTGGTCGATGACAAGCGGCCGTTGTCCGCCGGGGTCAAATTCACGGTGCAATTCGCGGTTGCGTTCGGGCTTGCGGCCGGAGTGGGCGTGCGTGCGGGCGAGGCTCTGGGCTCGGTGCCGGCGGTCGTGCTGACGACGATCTGGATCGTGGTGGTCACGAACGCGTTCAACTTCATGGACAACATGGACGGCTTGTCAGCGGGTGTGGCGGCGTTGATCGCCATCGTGCTGGCGGTCTCATCCATGCTCGTCGGACAGGTCTTCGTGCCTTGCCTGCTTATGCTGATTGCCGGCGGGGCGGCCGGCTTCCTGATATACAACTTCCCGCCGGCCAGGATCTTCATGGGTGATGCCGGCAGCCTGGTGCTGGGCTACATGCTGGCGGTATGTTCGGTGCTGACGACGTTCTATAACCCTGACATCGGCCGGACGCCGTTCGGCGTGCTCGTGCCGGTGGTCGCTTTCGCGATCCCGCTTTACGACATGGGCAGCGTGATCGTTCACCGGCTGCGGCAGGGGGTGAGCATCTTCCGGGCCGATCGGCGTCATTTCTCTCACCGGTTGGTCCGGCGGGGGCTGAGGCCGACGGCCGCGGTGCTGACCATTTACCTCGCCACGCTGGCGACGGCGCTTCCGGCCGTGCTGCTGCCGTTGCACGGATGGCCCGTCGCGTTGCTGATACTCGCTCAGTGTCTGGCGGTCGTGGCGATCATCGCCATTCTGGAAGCGACTAATGGCTCGTGAGCGCCAAACAAGCCGTCAAACCGGCAAGGCCGACCCGGCTAATCGGGCATCGGCCGCTAGCGTTCTGCAGAACGCCGCGCTCTATGCCCTGCTCCTGGTCATCGCGATGCGACCGCTGCTCTCCGAGACGTATGAGTCCGGTCTGCAGGGCATTTCGCAGGCGATCGGCGATCCGACCTCGCTCACGCCGGCGACAACCGCGCTGTTTGACCTGGTCATCTGGGCTGCCGCCGTGGCAGCCGGCATCGCGGGCGTGATGACAGGACGATCGTGGAAATGGACGGGGCTGGAGGCCGGCTGGGCGATCATGGTCGCCGCGGCCGTCGCATCGTCCTGGGCCGCGAGCAACAAGCGCCTGGCCATCAACGCCTCGTGCGACTGGTTGACGGGTGTCGCGCTGGCGATGGCCCTGGCCAGTCTGCTTCGGGATCGCAAGCGTGTTGTGCTGGTGCTGGCCGTGGTCGCGGCCTCCTGGATCGCCTCGGCCGCCAAGTGCGGCACCTGGCTCGCATGGGAGGCCGACGACACATGGAGAAGCTACCAGGAGCAGAAAGAGGTCATCTGGGCCGGGCAAGGAATTCCGCTCGACGACCCGAGAGTTGAACTCTTCGAGAACCGCATGAAGGCCCGCGAGGCGAGCGGGTTCCTCGCTCACAGCAACTCGCAGGGCACCGGGCTGGCCTTGGCTTGTTTTGCAGCCATCGGGTTGGCGGTGCTCGGCAGGGCTCGACCGGCCGCTCGCGCGGCAGGCGTCGTCGTCGCGGCCGTCCTTTTCGCAACCATCGTGGCCACGAAGAGCAGGGGGGCGATGCTCGCGGCCGCCGCCGGCTTGCTGTTGCTGGCCGTCGGGATCTGGCAGAGAGACCGGCTGCGCCGGCACTGGCGGCTCGGGTGGGCGATCGCATGGGCGTCGATACTGGCAGGGGCGGCGGGCGTAGTCGGCTGGGGGCTTGCTCGCGGCAGTCTGCCGGGCGATTCGCTCCGATTCCGCTGGGAGTACTGGCAGGTCACCTCAAGAATCATTGCCGAGCATCCCTGGACCGGCGTGGGAGCGCTCAACTTCGACCGCGCGTACATGATGCGCAAGCCGATCGAGTATCCGGAGGAAATCCGCGATCCGCATAATCTTTTGATGGCCGTGGCGTCGCAGTGGGGGATGCTCGGCTGTGCGGGCCTCGTCGCCGTGCTGCTGGGTGGTTCGTGGGTTGCACTGCGCCGCTGGGCCGAGAACGCCGGCCCGGTCTTTGTCGAGGAGATAGCCGACAAGACGCTCAACCGTTGGATTGTCCTCGTCGTGGCAGGGTTCGTGCTGCTGCGGATATGGATGCTGCGTGGCTGGTGGCTGTCGGGCGAGAGCGGGCTGGCGGCCGGGTTCATGGACTTGTCCATTTACGGTATTGCGTGGATCCTGGCCTTTACGATCCTGTGCAGGACGGCCGGGCAGAATGCACAGATGCCGGATGATAGGTGCCGACTGGCGTGTCTGGCGGGCGTCGGTGTTCTCCTGCTGCACAACACGATCGATTTCTCGCTCTTCGTGCCGGGTACGCTGACGTCGTTCGCGGCGGTGGTCGCTGTCGCGGTGGCAGGGGGCTCGCGAAAGGAGATCGGGGACGCCGGTGCCCGCCGTTGGGTGCCGGTCGCAGTCTCAGTCTGCGGGCTCGTGGCTGTGGCCTGGTTTGTGGCGATACCTGTGACCCGATGCACGGCCAGGCTTGAGCAGGCGAGAGAGGCCATCGTGACGGGAGCCGATGATCCCGGCCGTCTCTATGAAGCCGCGGCCTCGGCTGATTCGCTGGATCCGACGCCGTTGATCGAGTTGGCCTCCTGGGCGGCACAATTGGGCGGACTGGATGAGGCCCTGGACTGCCTCCATCTGGCCGAGCAACGCGACCCGCTGGACCGCGGCATCTATCGCCACACGTGGCAAGTGCTCCTGCACCGGTATGAGGCGAGCCGGTCCCCGGCAGACCTGCTCCAGGCCGTTGTCGCCGCGGAGAGGGCCCTCGAGCTGTATCCTGAGTCCCCTGATGCCCATGTGGAACTGGCCCGGTTGCTCTCGCTGGTGGCGACCCGGCTGGGCGATCATCCGCAGGCGAAAATCACCGGCCGCGACTGGCGAACTGAGGCTGCGGCACATTTCCGCACGGCGCTGGATCTTGACGACGCAAGGCCATCGTACGAGATCCGGCGGTGGTCGCTGGAACAGCGGGGACAGATCGCAAAGGAGCTTGAGCAGGTGGAGGCGTCGGCGACGTCTACGTCGGCGGACTGAGGTTCCCGTCTTTGGCAAGATGCGAGACAGAGGTATCGAGTTCGGAAGGAGAGGATCAGTGATAAGTGCTCCTAGAATCGGGGGAGTTGTGGCGGCATGCGTTTGCCTTACCGCGTGGTTGTGCGGCCCGGCCCTGGCAGCAGAGACCGCAAGACCCAATATCATCCTGTGCATGGCGGACGATCAGGGCTGGGGCGACGTCGGCTATGCCGGGCACCCGGTGCTCAAGACGCCGAACCTCGACGCGATGGCCGCGGCCGGACTGCGGTTCGACCGTTTTTATGCGGCCGCCCCGGTCTGTTCGCCGACGCGGGGCAGCGTCATGACCGGGCGACATCCGAACCGGTTCGGCTGTTTCACCTGGGGGTACCCGCTTCGGCCGCAGGAGATCACGCTGGCTCAATCCTTGAAGGCCGCCGGCTATGTGACCGGCCATTTCGGCAAGTGGCATCTCGGGTCGGTGCAGAAGAGCAGTCCGGTCAATCCGGGGGCGTGCGGTTTCGACAAATGGCTCTCGTCGCCGAATTTCTTCGACAACGATCCCATCCTCAGCCGCGAGGGCGTCGCCGTGCAGTTCAAGGGCGAAAGCTCCATGGTCGCTATGGACGCGGCGCTGGAGTTCATCCGCGATCGGGCCCGCGGCCCGCAACCCTTCTTTGCCGTCGTCTGGTTCGGCTCTCCCCATTTGCCGTACGAGGCGAGCAAGGAAGACTTTGCTCTGTATGAAGGCCAGGAAGACAGGTTGCGAAACTACTATGGCGAGATCAGCGGTATCGATCACGCCATGGGCAAGCTTCGGAAGGAACTGCAGACGCTGGGCATTCACGAGAACACGATCGTCTGGTATTGCAGCGACAACGGCGGCGTGAAGGAGGTCAGCGTGACCGGCGGGCGCGGGAGCAAGGGGCAGATCTATGAGGGGGGCCTTCGCGTCCCGGCCGTGATTGAGTGGCCCGCCCGTATCCGCCAGCCGCGCAGGACCGCGATTCCTGCCGGCACGGTCGATATCTTCCCCACGCTTCTGGAGATCGTGGACACCCAGCCCAAGGTCCGAAGGCCGCTTGATGGCTTCACCCTTGTCCCGCTCATCAACGGCAGAATACTCTCTCGCCCGAAGCCGCTGGGCTTCTGGCACTACCCGGCTCCGGGCAACCGGACACCAAGCAAGCCGCTGATGTCTGAGCTTCTTGAGGCGCAGGCCAAGGGCGACGAGATCGGTAACCGTGACGGACTGTTCGCCGATGCGGGCAAGATCGCCCAGCAGTATCCAAGCGACAGCTTCGAGGGGCACGCGGCCTGGCTGGACTGGCCTTGGAAGCTTCATCGCATCCAGGCCAAGGACGGCTCGGTTCGCTTTGAACTCTACGACCTCGCCGCAGACCCGCAGGAGAGCAAAGACGAGTCCGCCCGGCAGTCGGACCGGGTGAAGACTATGCGGGCAGATCTCGAGCGATGGCTGGCGTCGGTGACGGCGAGTCTCAACGGCAAAGACTACTGAACAGGAGTTGTCATCGCCGTCGCATTTGCTAGACTACTGCCTTCCGTCGGCGGCTGTGCGGTGCCCCGTCGAGATGTAACTTGCTTTGCTAAAACGACTTGGAAAGGAGTCGGCACAATGGCGGTGAAGATCTACTACGACAGAGACGCTGATCTGGGTGCTTTGAAGGGCAAGAAGGTGGGCATCATGGGCTACGGCAGCCAGGGGCATGCCCACGCACAGAACCTGCGCGACTCGGGTGTTGAGGTCGTTGTGGCCGAGCTGGCCGATACGGATAACTACAGGCTGGCCGTCGAACACAAGTTCAAGCCGGTCAGCGTGGCCGAGGCCACCAAGGCCTGCGATCTCCTGGTCATGACCCTGCCGGACGAGGTCCAGGCGGCCGTCTATCGCAGCGAGATCGCCAAGAACATCCGGGCCGGCCAGGCGATCGGTTTTACGCACGGGTTCAACATCCACTTCGGCCAGATCGTCCCGCCGGAGGGCGTCGACATCATCATGATCGCCCCGAAGGGCCCCGGGCACCTGCTCCGCAGCGAGTTCGTCAAGGGCGGCGGCGTACCCTGCCTGGTGGCCATCGAGCGCAACGCAACCGGTAAGGCCCTGCAGACGGCCCTGGCATGGGGCTCGGGTATCGGCGGCGGGCGGGCCGGCATTCTCGAAACCACCTTCAGGATCGAGACCGAAACCGACCTCTTTGGTGAGCAGGTGGTGCTCTGCGGCGGCGTGACCGCTCTGATCAAGTCCGCATTTGAGACGCTGGTCGAAGCTGGCTACCCGCCGGAGATCTGTTTCTTCGAGTGCATGCACGAGCTGAAGCTGATTGTCGACCTGTTCTACCAGGGCGGCATCAACTACATGCGTTACAGCGTGAGCAACACGGCCGAGTACGGTGACCTGACGCGCGGGCCGCGGATCGTCACCGACCAGACCAGGGCGGAAATGAAGAAGATCCTGGCCGAGATCGTCAACGGCGAGTTTGCCCGGGAGTGGCTGCTGGAGTGCGCGGTCGGCCGCCCGAGTTTCAACGCCTTATACAAGAGGGACCACGACCACCCGCTGGAGGTCGTCGGCCGTCAGCTTCGCAAGATGATGAAGTGGATCGAGTCGAAGGAAGTGTGATCTTGACGAGCCCAGGGGTTTATCCCCTGGGTCTTCTGTAGGGGGATCACGACAAGACCGCGAAGACCGGCAGGATAAACCTGCCGGCTCGTCAAGGCACCGGCTCGTCAAGAGAGGATTCGCATGTCGTCGATGGCGACCAGTACGTACTCCTGGTCTCGAACGTACATGATGGCGGCCTCGACGGAATCCGCGCCATTGAGATAGCGGTTGCTTCCGCCCTGGGTCCACCACTTCCGGGCGGTGCGCTCGCGGCGCGTCAGTGCGGCCTGGGTTGTCCCTTTCAGAATGCGACGTACCGCAGGGCCGTCGCTGGGGCAGTTCATGATGACAACATGCACGTGATTGGCCATGATCGCTGCTCGCAAGATCCGCCATTGCTGTGCGCGAGCCGCTTCGATCAGGCAATCTGCCACTGTGATTGCCCGGTCGCTGTCGAGCCGGATCTCTGGAAATCGCTGGCGCTGCCGCGATTGCCCGGTCGCGTATGGGTCGTTGGCCCGATAAGGGGCGCCGGGTGAGTTCTCTTTCCCGAGCCATTTACTGTCATCAACCTGCATGTTGGAGACATACCCTCGTGAGTCGCCCGGCAGCCATGTGCCGTAGCAGGTCCATGTAATCAGCAACCCAAACGGTTCGCTGGAACGCATAGCGATTGGAGCATAACGTGCAGCACGAGTAGTGCAAGTTTTCCGGGGAGCCAAGACCGGCAGGATAAACCTGCCGGCTCGTCAAGGCTACGGGATCCGGTTCGCATATTCCGCCAGATCATTCCGGAAATCGCGTAGTTTCAGGCCGAAGTGGCGCTCGACCGGTCCGGTGTCGAAGATGTTGTACTCCTGGATCATCTGGATCTGATCGACGTTGAACTTGTAGGGCATCAGAAAGGACGGCGTCAGCGGCACAATCGTCCGGGCCATGAATCCGGCGATGCAAACCGGCACGGGCACCTTGAGCCGTCTGTGGCCGATCATCGCCCGGGCACAGACGTCGTAAAACTCCTTCCAGGTGTAGCGGACCGGACCGCCAAGATCGTAGGTTGTGCCGATGGTATCCGGTTTCGAGAGAGCGGCCACAAAGCACGTCGCCACGTCGCGAACGCTGATCGGCTGCACTCGCGATCTGCCGCTGCCGAAGTAGGGCATGACCGGCTGGCGCAAGCTTGTGCAGAAGAACTTCATCATGCGCATGAACTCACCCTCGGGCCCATGGATCAGGCTGGGGCGAAAGATGGTCCACTGCGAGCCGCTCTGGCGGACAAGTTCTTCAGCCTGCCACTTGGTACGGTGGTAGCGGCTGGGAGCGTCCGGACGACTGCCGAGAGCCGACATATGGACGTATCGTCGAATACCGGCTGAGGAACACGCCTGCAGGACCGACTGCGTGCCCTCCATATGAACCCGCTCGAAGGTGATGCCGGAGGCAGACTGCTCTTCAATGATGCCAATGAGATGGATGGCTGCCCAACAGTCCGCCGCTGCGAGCCGCAACGAGGCGCCATCAAACAGATCACTGGCCAGGGCTTCGCAGCATTCGGCCGTCTTGCGGTCCAGCCTGGCAACCAGTTCCCCCGGCCGCCGCACCACGCAGACCGGCCGATAGCCCCTGTCCACCAGTTCGCGCAGGACGTAGCGGCCGACAAAGCCGCTCGCGCCAGTGAGAAGGACGCGGCCATCCGTGACCGGCCGATCGCCCTCGGCGAGCGGCTCGACGCTTTCAATCGGACCCGGCGAAGAAGACTGCGACATGTGTCGCTCCTCGGACCGTCGGCTCGGCCCTCAACCTGCACTATCATAGCCGGTACCGGCGTGATGTGCTGAACAGAGGTGACCGGGTGAAAGGCGGGATGCGAGCCGTCGTTGACCGCTCGGGGAGGCGGGCATAAGATCCGCGCCGCTGGAAAGAAAGGCCGTAACCCAAAGTGCGAGTCAAGATCTGCGGAATAACCAGCGTGGCGGACGCAGCCACGGCCGTTCAGGCCGGGGCGGACGCGATCGGTCTGAATCTTTACAGTGGCCCGCGCAAGATTGACGCCGACACAGCCGCGTCGATTCTGGAATCATTGCCCCCCATGGTGTCACCGGTAGCCCTGGTGGAGCTGCGAAATGGGCGGCTTGCCGATCATCTGGTCGGCCTCCTGGCCCGCTACCAGGTCAGTCTCCTGCAGGTATACGGCGATGTGACGGCCCATGGCATGACCAGCCTGGGCACGGGCGGCTTTACGGCCATACCCGTTGTGAGCGTCCGCGAGGCCGGATTCGCCAGGACGCCGCCGGTCTGGAAGGGCACCGCCGAATGGCATCCGCGAGCCGTGGTCCTGGACGCCTATGATCCAAAGGCAAGCGGTGGTACGGGCAGAGCGTTCCGGTGGGACTGGGTCCGTGAGGCTCGCCAGACCGGTGATCTCGACGGATGGCCGCCGATCATCTTGGCAGGCGGGCTGAATCCGGATAACGTGGGCGAGGCGATTCGGATCGCCCGGCCGTACGCCGTGGATGTCGCGTCCGGCGTGGAAATCGAGGGAGCCCCGGGACGGAAGGACCCGACGAAGGTGAGGGCCTTCGTGCGACAGGCGAAGGCCGCATTTGAAAGGAATACAGAATGACTCGCGTTTGTGGTGCCTTGGCTCTCGCGGTGATTGTCCTGGTTTCGGCGGGGCCGCTGATGGGCCAGGCAGCCGGCCAGCCGACGACCGGATCGCCGCCGTCCTTCATTTCTTTGGCCGAACTGCAGCAGCACTACGCCGACAAGATCAAGACGATGCGGCAGGCGATCGAGACCGAACGTCTTGCGTCTCTGGAGGCATTCTTTAAGAAGGCCCCGGCCGGTGAGCGCGAACAAACTCTCCTGGCCGTGATCGATGCGGCAGCAAACCTCGAAAAAACCGAGCAGGTGCTCAGCCTCAGCGAGGAGTATCTCAAGGGCTCGCCGAGCATCTCGGACGCGTGGACCGTGCGGCAGGTGCGTTTCGGCGCCCTGATCGCGGCCAATCGTGCCGACCAGGCGCTGGCGGAATGGGAGAAGGCCACCGCGAAAGTGGAGATGGACGCATGGCAGCAGACGTTCGACGCGGCCCTGGAGGTCGCCGAGGGCCTGGTCGTGAGCGGTCGCTCGAACGAGGCCGCCAGATTGTACAAGACGCTTCGCAGCAAGTACTCCTTTGTTTCGAACCTCGGGCCCGTGCTCGATCCGCGCGAGGAGGCGCTCAAGTGGATCGGTAAAACGCCGCCGGCCCTCGAAGGAAAGGACCTGCAAGGCAATCCGGTTGACCTGGCGCAGTTCAAGGGCAAGGTGGTCTTGATCGACTTCTGGGCGACGTGGTGCCAGCCCTGCGTCGCTGCTTTGCCGGACCTGATCGAGACGTACAAGACCTACCGTGGCGCCGGCTTCGAGATCGTGGGGATCAGCCTGGACCAAGACAAGGAAGCGCTGACGCGGTTCCTGAAGATGCAGCCGATTCCCTGGCGCATTGTCCTGGATGGAAAGGGGCCGACGAGCTCGAATGCCCTCAAGTATGGGGTGTCCGCGATCCCGGCCGCGTTCCTGGTTGATGGTAGCGGCCGGATCACCTTTGCAGGGCCGACGGTCAGGGGTTATGGCCCGGTGGTCAAACGTCTCCTGCACCAATCCCCGCAGAAGAAGCCATAGTCAGAGGATATTCTTGCGCATGGATGGCCTCCGGGGCGTGATTCACCTGAATCGGCAGACGTGGAATGCATGTGCGGCCCGGTTCAGACCGGCCGCATTCGCCACGTGGGCTGTGCTTGTGGTCATCAATCTGTCGGGCTGCGTGGGTCCGTGGAGGCCTTCCCGGGAGCACGTTTCGCAACCAGTGGCGACTACGCAGGTCTCCGAGCTGGGTCCCTGCCTGCGCGCCAATCGCCTTGGCCGGTGGGTCTACGAACGCTCACCGATGCCCGAGCGAGAGGGCCAGCCGACGCGGATTTATGTCCGTCAGGTCGGTATCGAGCGGCTGAGCGAGGGGGTGCTCGAGAATCGGTTGTTCCTTCAGATCAACCGCTACCTGGACCTGGGTGAAATGCTGACTCGCGGGCCATCGAAGGAAGAGAGTCCCGGCGCTCCACCGACCACCTCCCCGGCCGACGGCCAGCGATCCGGGGAGCAACGTCCGCGGGCACCTCTGCAGGGCGGAACGGGCATCTTTTTTCGAATGGCCGAGTCCGCTGACCCTGTCCCGGAGGAACTCGAATCTGTCGGCGTGATCACCAGCCAGTCGGCCGTGGCTTACTATGATTATCGCGGCATCTTCCAGGCGAGGGGGACCATGAGACGGGTCACGATACTGGAGGGCGTCGAGGACGTCGAGACCAAGGCGGGGCGGTTTCAGGGCTGCTATCGGATAAGGGTCGATCTGTCAGTTTATTTCCCCTGGATCGCCATCATCGACCTGTCGCACTATCTGTGGCTGTCGCCCGAGGTGGGAGAGGTGCGTCGTGTGCAGCGTCTGAGCGGCTGGTTCCTGATCTTCCCCTTCGA
Organism: uncultured Planctomycetales bacterium; assembly: GCA_964586235.1. Classification (GTDB taxonomy): domain Bacteria; phylum Planctomycetota; class Phycisphaerae; order UBA1845; family PWPN01; genus JAUCQB01. Next base: position 6,385 of record CAZPIO010000145.1, on the reverse strand, counting down.
GAGCGCCGACGACTACCGCCTGATTTCTTACACCCCGTCACCGGTCAGCGGGCAGATCGACGAGGTGCCTCCTCCCAGATGGCTGATGGGAGCGGTGTTGCTCGAAGGTGATTATCCCGAGCTGCGCGTCGGCGGCATGGTTGTCGATTTCGATGTCTCCACGCCGGCACCGCAGTCGCCACCCCTGGCCCCGCAAGCAGCGCAGGCGTATATTCGCTCTTGGAGAGAGATGTGAGAGGCTGCCGGGTACGCTGGGTGGCATGGCCAAGCGACGATGAGGCCGGGGCGTCGCCATGTCCGCCGGTTTGCGATCTGAGGCGAGGAGCGAACGATGGCTCGCGGTGGCGTGCTGCTGTATGGCGGGAGCTTCAACCCCATCCACAACGGGCACCTGATCGTCGCCCGAGCGGTCGCCGAAGAGCTGGGCGTGGAACGAACGATCCTGATCCCGTCGGCCGCTCCGCCTCACAAGGCTGGCAGCGATCTGGCATCTCCTGAGCACCGTCTGGCCATGGTGCATCTGGCCATCGCCGATGAGCCGGCCTTCGAGGTCAGCGATATCGAGCTTCGACGCGAGGGACCCAGCTACACTCTTCTAACGGTCCAGGCGTATCGCCAACAGGTCGGTCCCGATGTGCCCCTGTACTGGCTGATCGGCGGCGACACGCTGCCGGAACTGCACAGTTGGTACCACATTGCCGAACTTGTCGACCTTTGCCGTATTGTGACCGCCGTACGACCGGGCTTCGAGACACCCGACTTTTCAACGCTGTTCGGTTGCCTGTCGCTCGCCCAGATCCAGCGGCTGCGCGAGAGTATTCTCAGCACCCCGCGGATCGATATTTCCGCGACACAGATCCGCGCGCGCGTCCGTGAGGGAAAGTCGATTCGGTACCTGGTGCCGGAAAGCGTCGCCGACTACATCGCCCAAGAGCAACTGTATCGTTGAGGGCTAACTCATCTCAACGGTCTGAGATACGGTGTGAACATCCGAGGGATCAGACCGCGCCGGCTGATCGGTCATCGCCGATGCGGCCGAGACGGCCAGGGCCTGGCGGAAGGCGTCTTCGATCTCCCCGCCGGGGCGAGAGGTGGCCGCGAGGAAGCCGGCCAGCATGGCGTCGCCGCAACCGACGGTGCTTCGCACCAGCTCGGAGGGAACGACCGCCCGACCCTTGAGGACTCGGCCTTCCGCAAAGCACATGGCCCCGCGTTCGCCCATGGTGATGAGCACCACGGATATGTGCTGGTTGAGCCGTCGCCCGGCCTCGACGATTTCGCTCTCATGCGAAATCTGGTAGCCGAGCAGTTCCCCCAACTCGAGCAGGTTCGGCTTGATCAGCCAGAGCGGCAGCCCGGCGGCGACGCGCAAGGGCTCGCCCGAGCTATCCACGACCACCCGAGCCCCTCGATCGATGCATGATTTGAGGATTTCGCCGAAGCGATCCGCGCTCAAACCCGGGGCACAGGATCCCGTGAAGACCACGACCACATCCGGTCCGGCGGTCGACACAAGCTCGTCGGAAAGGCGGCGGATATCATCCTCGGTGACCGTCGGCCCCACATCGCGAATGTGCGTTTCGGTGTGCCCGATGGGATCGATAATGGTGATGTTCTCACGGGTGGGGCCTGCGATGGGGACGAATCGGGCCGCAACACCGCAATCCTTCGCTGCGAGTTCGAACATGGCCGTCGATTCAGACCCCACCCAGCCGGCGGCCGTGCTCACGCAGCCGAGCACTGACATCGCCCGCGAGACGTTAATCGCCTTGCCCGCCGGAAGCCGGGATTGCAGGCGGCCCTTGTCATGCCCGCCGATCTGGAAGCCGGGAACCTCGATGATCCGGTCGATCGTCGGGTTGAGCGTAACGGTCACGATGGATCGTGAAACAGGCGTCATGGGCTTGGCAACGATTCAACCGGTGGCATGACCGGAGCATCGATGGTTACGACCTTCGCTGAATCGGCGAGCACCACGCGAACCGGCTGCCCGTTTATCCGAAACCGGACTAACATCTCGGGAGCCTTCTCGCGGAGCTCACCGCGAGGAGCCGTCCAGCACGCGCCGGTGAAAGCAGGGTCATCACAGGCAACCAAGGCGACCTGTTGCGGGCCGGTCGCGGACTGGTGCGTCAGCACGATCTCCTCGGCGCCCTTGAGTGGTCCGCCCGAGGGATCGAGGAAGTAGAGCCGGCCGGCGTCCACCAGCCATTCCACGTAGCCAAGCCTGTCGGGCATGACGCTCATGTGTCCCCCGTGCGGCGGTTTGAGGGCCGGTTTCTCCTCCGGCTTGGTCAGAGGAGGCGGCGGCGCAGGCGATGTCGCGGTGCCGGTGTCCAGCGGCGGGAGCGGTGGTTCTCGATCACAGGCCGGCATGCACAACACACAGGCTGCCAACAACGGCAAGCGCATTCGAAAACATGTCATCGGCAATCACCTCACGCCCAGCAGCAGTTCCTGCACGAGCTGATCGAGCTTCTCGTGGTGATACTTGCGGGCCGCCAGCGGAACCGGATCGATCCGGGCCTCACGCAGCGATGAAGCAGCCGGCAGGGGGCCGTCAGAGCCCTTGTGAAGATCGCGGAGGATACCCTGAATCTCCGCGTCCTGGTTGAACTTCTGGGACTTTTCCCGGAGGATCAAGTAGGTTTTCATGCAGCCGTCGACGAAATCCCAGACCTCCTCGCGGTCGGCGGTCCGGTACGCGTGGGCGTCGAAGCTCCGGTTGCCCTGCCACTTGTGGTCCTCGAGCAATTTGACGATGAAGAACGACTCCTTGAGGTCCTCGGCGCCGAAGCGGATGTCCTGGTCGTATCGCAGCGGCTTCTGGCTGTTGAGATGAACGCCGAAGAGCTTGTTGCTCTCGATCGCCAGTGCGATTTCGTGGTAGGCGTTGAGCCCGGCCATGCGGACGTGGGCCACCTCCGGCACCAGCCCGCAGTTGCCCGGCTTGTTCAGCGTGGCGATCAGGGCCATTGCGTGGCCGACGGTCGGAAGATAGGTGTCTCCGCGCGGCTCGTTCGGCTTGGGCTCGATGCTCAGTCGATAACCTGCGTACTTGTTGTCATCGATGTATACCTGCAGGTAGTTGAACGCCTCGCGAAGACGCTTGACGGCCTCGACCGGGCTCTTGGCCGCGTCGACCTCGGCGCCGTCGCGGCCCCACCAGATGTTGGTCAGCCGGCAGCCCAGTTCGTATCCGACATCGATGGCCGTCAGATACTTCTGGATAGCCATCTGCCGGATCTTCGGATCGTGGCTGGTCAGGGCCCCGTCCTTGAACACCGGCTGGGTGAACGTATTGGCCCCCACGCAGCCGCAGACGATGTCGGCGTCCTCGGCGCGCTTAGCGGCCCCCTTGACGATCCGGTCGCGTTCGGCGGCGCCGGCCGAGTCGGGAATGATGTCCTCCCAGTGCATTTCGTAAGCGTAGACATTCCGCTGGCCGAGTTCGGTGATGACGTCAAGACCGCCCATCGGGCTGCGGGTCGGCTCGCCGAAGGGATCACGGCCGGTGTTCATAATGGTCCACAGGCCGAATCCGAAACGATCGCTCTTGCGGGGTGTGTAGTCACTCATCTCAACGGTCTCCGTCGGGCAAAGCAATGAGCCGGGGCAGCCTGCCGCCGGCCACGTTACGGCCGAGCATTGTAGAGAGGGCCGGCGCGGGCGCCAAATGGGTCTTTCACGTCAGGAACAGGGTATCCATGATCGTTCAGGCGGCTTTTTCAGATTTCGGCGAGCTCAGTCGAGCCGAACCCCAAGCGCTCGCCACGCCGACTCGCCATAGCGAAGCGAGTTTCCAGCACGAGTACATTCATCTTTCTGTCATCAATCTTTCTGTCATTTCTCGATGGTCGTGAACGCGACGCTGATCCAGACTGCGGGCACCGGCGTCAACGTGAAGGTGCATCCGCCGCTCCAGTCTTGACAGAAAGACTGATGACAGAAAAATGCAGCGCAAAAACAAGTCTAACGCCGGGTGGCCCATCCATCCCGGCGAAGCGCAGCAGAATCCTGACTGTCCCGAGCAAAGTCGAGGGGCGAAGCCGGATGGCTGCGGGAGCGATGAACGATTGCGATGAAAACCCATCGAAAGCCAACGTAGGGTCCGCGCTCGCGGACCATCATGCTCCTCCGAACACTTGAACAGCCTGATCGCCTTTCACTGATCACTGATTGCTGAAAGCTGAGAGCTTCTAACAACCGCAGAGCACGCCGAGGACACAAAGGAGCAGGACCTTCTTGTGGAACCTTTACCGGTAATGGCTTCTGACCCCTTCTCCAGACCCAACGGTCTCCGTCTTCTGCACCAAAGCACCGCGGCAGTCCGCCGCCGGCCTTGTTACGGCCGCGCATTGTAGAGATTGCGGGCGCAGGCGCCAAATCACCCGCGACGCTCATGCCGCCAGCAGCGACAAGATGCTGCCCGGCAGCACGGTGACGCACAGAATGCCGAACACAAGGACGGCGATGGCCAGCAGCACAAACACGAATACGTGGGGGCGCAGCTCCCTTGCTGTCTCGCGCGGCACAAGGCGCGGCAGTACGACGAGAAAGACGACGATGATGGCCAGTGCCTGGATCGGTGTCAGCAGGATGCCGTCAAGCTGGCTGCCCAACTGGACCAGCTTGACCGGGTCGAAGAAGACAATCGCCACCAGATTTGTGACAACGAAGAACAGGAGAAATCCTCGGAACTGCCTGGTGTAGGGCACCCGGCCGAACGGCGGGTAGATCGTCCGAGCGCAGTCGGCCAGGAGGCGGGGCCAGCCCGCAAGCTGTCCGACCTGAGTGCTGACCATCGCGGCCGAGCCGGCCAGCAGGAAAAGCTTGCCCCCGATCCATCCCCAGCGGCTGGAAAAGAGCTGCGACACCGTAAGGGCCACCTGCTCGCCCGAAGGAACCAGTTGTGCAGGCCGGAGCACGCCGGCACCCGCGAGGCAAAAGCAGGTTGTTGCCACCAAGCCGATCGTGGCGGCCACCGTGGCATCGACTCGCACCACGCGGCACCAGCCTCGCAGCGTGCGGGCTTGCTCAACGGTCATCGCGGCCAGGGCCGGCTCGTCCGCGGACTTGCCGAATCCGCGCCCGGCGGCCGTGCCATAGCCGGCTCCAAGCACCCAGTACGTGTACCACACCTGACTGGCAAACCCGCCGGCCGACCAGCCCATCAAGGGGAGGATTTCTCGCCACGCCGACGCGCCACTGTCCGCCTGAGGTGCCCAGTCCGGAATCACCAGCGGCTCGAACCCGAATAAGCCGCGCAGAATCATGCGCACCGGCGGCAGGGCGGTGAGAGCGACATAAAGGACACCGATCACGATGATTGCCACGAAGGCGCTCATCACCATCTTGAGCAGGTCAAACCGGCCGGACCAGGAGACACTCACGGCGAACAGCGAGACCAGCAGGCCCCAGGTGACCGGTCCGCCCGGGACAGGCATGAATGAGTTGATGAACACGGCCGCGGTCTTGGCCAAGGCTCCGATCGAGACAACCGCGGCCGGAAGCTGCACGATCAGAACCAGCCAGATCAGCCAGTTGCGCGGCCCCGGCATGCGCCGGAACAGATCGACCATTCCTTCGCCGGTGATGGCCGTCCATTGAGCGCCTGCCATGCCGATGCAGGCCTTCAGAATGATGGCCGCGACAATGGCCCACAATGCGGCCGTGCCGAGCAGGGCACCCGTCCGCGTGGCCAGAATAAGCTCGCCGGAACCGATGTACTCGGCACACCAGATGAAAGACGGGCCCACCATGGCCAGGACGGCCAGACCGCGCGGTGCCTTTGGGATTTCGTTGGGCATGCCGTGTCGCCTCTCGTGCTGACGGCGGGATTGTACGGCATGCTGTCCGGTGTGAACAGACAGTCAGCGGCGGATCCCGCGAGATCCTCGCAGGAATGGCGATCCCCGCCGCAGACGCGTCGAGCCGCGGCCACTGCGTTTCAGTTCATGCAAGCGGCGTTGAGCGGCACCTTCTCGCCGCTGAGGCACCGCTGGAAGACGGCGAAATCGGACTGGTCGACATCGCTGTCGTTGTCCAGGTCGACCGTGCCGCAACCGACGACATAGAAGACGCCCGGGCCCGACGCGCAGGACGCAAACACGCCATAATCATCACCGTCCACGTCGCCGTCGCGGTCAAAGTCCAGAACAAACAGGGCCGGACAGCCGTTCGCGTCGACGGAGACACCGGGAATCGTATTCGGGCAGTTGTCGCAGTCATCGGGCACGCCGTCACCGTCGGCATCAAGCTCATCCTGGTCAGGTATGTCGTTGCCGTTGCAGTCTTTCGCCCGCCAACCCGAGTTGCTCCGACCGAACTCGCTGGCATGCGTGCCGGAAGAGTCGATCGCGACACTCACCCAGTAGTAATACAC
>CAZPIO010000144.1:0-20858 GCA_964586235.1 uncultured Planctomycetales bacterium | reverse complement strand
CGGACATCTGGGAGGGCGGTCATCACATGCCCTTGTTTGTGCGGTGGCCCGGCCGCATCGTCGCGGGTTCGACGTGCGGCCAGACGGTCTGCCTGACGGACTTCATGGCTACGTTCGCCGCACGCGTCGGGCATCGACTGCCCAACGATGCCGCCGAGGACAGTTACGACATTTCGCCGCTCCTGTTCGGCTCGGCAACGAGCGAGCCGATCCGTGAGGCCACGGTGCACCACTCGGTCAACGGTGTCTTCGCCATTCGCCAAGGCAAGTGGAAGCTGATCATGGAACTGGGATCGGGGGGCTGGTCGAAGCCGGCCAGGGCACAGGCCGAGCCGGGCGGCCCGCAGGGGCAGCTCTACGACATGCAGGCTGACCCGGGCGAGACGAAGAACCTGTGGCTCGACCATCCGGACGTCGTGCAGCGCCTGACCCGGCTGCTGGAGAAGTACCGGCAGGAAGGCCGCAGCGTGGCTCTCCGCGAATAGTCACACTCCGTCAAACGGGCTGTACTGGGTTGAGAGTCGAGCTGTCGGGCGGAGCGAGGGGAGAGAGACAGGGGATGACCACGAAACACACGCCTGCCACGCCGTAGCTCAGCGTAGGCGGGAATGACACGAATGAGGAGGCCGATCGAGCTACCTTCCGCAATCGCGGTCGGCCGGAACGCCGGAGCCGGTGAGACACGCCTGGAAGATGGCGAAGTCCTCGCTGTCCACGTCGGTGTCGTCGTCGAGATGGGCTGAGTCGCACTGCGGGGCTGCCTGCGGAGCGCCCGGGCCGCTGTAGCATGCCTGGAAGAGACCGAAGTCCTTCTGATCGACGTCCCCGTCGAGATCGAGGTCGCCCTTGGCCGGCGGGATCACGCCCCAGACCTCGAATTCGGGGATGCGGGCGTAGTTGTCGATGCCTGCGTCGGAGGTGTTGAGGCGGATGTATCGGATTGGTTGCGGCGAAGCGAAAGCGAACTGGCTGGTATTGAGCTGGTAGGGGTTCGAGCCGGTGAATCGCACGGTCCAGGGGCCGCTCAGGCTGGTGCCGGATTCGATGGTGAACGCCTCGGTGTTGTAGTAGCTCGGCTCGCCGCCGGCGCCGGCGTGCTTGACCACCACGCAGCTCACATCGGCAATCGCCCCGAGGTCCAGCGCCAACCAGTGATTGGGTGTCGTGCCGGTTGACGTCCACTTGGTGTTGAGCAGCCCATCGCGGGCTTTGGCGCCGGTCCAGTCGGGGCCATAGACGCTGTCAGTCGCGTCGGCCACGGCTGTCAGCGCCAGGTTGCCGTCGCCCGGCAGCGGGCCGCCGCCGCCGGTCTGGGCGCTTTCGACATTGATGAGACGAACCACACCTGAGTCCACCCGAATGGTCAGCGTGTGCGAGCCGGTCGAGAGATCCTTGGCCACGGGGAAGGCCCACAGATAGGTGAAGTCGTTCACGGCGAGGTAAGCCGTGGCAAACGCACCACCATCGACTGCGTAGTACAGCCTTGGCCCCGAGTCGCTCGAAACAACGATCTTCACCGCCGCTGACGGCCCGGTGAATCCGATGCTCACCTGTGACCCGGCCGTCGATGACTGAATGAAACTGGGCACGCCGAACTCGTTGTAGTGAGCCGTCCAGTCGGACGGCAGCGGGCTCACGGTGACCCAGTCGGTGATGATGCTGCTGGTGACCGGGTAGTCGGTTCGAGGCGAGGGCAGGTTGTGGGCCCCGGAGGCGCCGCCGCGGGTCCGCTCGCCTTCGAGGTAGGCGATGATCGCGTCGGAGTAGTACTGCGAGCCGGTCGCATTCGGATGCACGCGGTCGCCGTTGATTGTCAGGCTTTCCCAGGGTGTGCCTGCCAGGACGTGCTCGTACAAGGCCCAGCCGACGTTGACGCTGGACACGCCGTAATGGTCGCAGACGTTGTAGTGAGCTTGCACGCTGTTGGGGTAGTATCCGGCCAGGTAGGCCGGCTCATTGTAGTAAGCGATGGTCTCGATGAAGCACACGTCCGCCATCGAGTTCTGGGTCCAGCTTTGTCGGACCATCCCTTCGCTGTTGCGTTCAATGAACGACACAGGGTCCTCAGGCAGGTCGTTGACCGCGAACTCGATGAAGACCAGGTCGGGGTTCTGGACCAGCACGCTGCGCGCATAGCGCATGGCTCCAACCAGGCTGCCGGTCCCGCTCCAGCCGGCGTTGACCTCGGTGATACGGCCGGGGTACCTCGAGTTGAACCATGCGGTCACATTATCGCGGTAACCGGTCATCTCCGTGACGCTGCCGCCGATGTAAGCGATTTTCGCCGGCTGGCCCGCGTTCAGCTTGGCGAAGACGTTGGCCAGGCCGTTGCCGCGGTGGATGGCGATGGGGTAGTCGACGGCCAGAGCAGCGCTTGTGCAGGCAAGCACGAGCGCGAGGATCACGCAAGAACCTGCTCCGCTGCTAACGCTGTGCTGCTGCCTCATCAGCCTACTCCGGTTGGGGGTGTCATACGTTCCTGGCGGACCAGACCAGCCTGCCACCGCGACTCCGATTGACATTATACCAAAATCGAGGTCGCTTTGGCGCTGCTGGGATGCGTTTCCCGTTTTCGGGGTTGGGGGGAGCCCGGGTTCGGCCGATCTTGTCGATCTCGCCGATCAGCGCTTTCGCCGGCGACGAGCGGCTTTGCCGTTGCCGAAGCGCAAGGAGGTGACCAGCATCACGTCGATTACCTCCCAGCTCTGATCGCTGAGAGTGACGACAATCGACCGACCGCCTGGGAATTCGGCGAGGAACTCCGGATGACGGACGTAGACTTCGCGGCCGTCGGCGAGATGGATGGTAAACGGTTCGAACGGCTTGTTCTGATGCGCCTTGCGAAGCTGTTCGATTCTCACTCCTTGCTCTCCTCTTCTAACGATATTGTATCCTGCCCGCCGCCTCGGTGGTAGCTCACCCTGGCGTCCGGTTCCTAGGTGTCAGGCCCCGATCAGCTTGAGCCGCAGGCGGTTGATGGCGATCTTGCGGGCGCGGTCGCGGATTTCCGCGCGGGTCAGGAAGTCGCCGATGCGATGCTCGGTCACCTCGCAGCCGGCGGCGTCGGCCAGGCCGATGTAGACCAGCCCCACGGGCTTCTCGGGCGTGCCGCCGGTCGGACCGGCGATGCCGGTGATGCTGAGGGAGTAATCGGAGTTGCTGCGACGGCGGCAATTCACGGCCATTGCCTCTGCGACCGGGCGGCTGACCGCCCCGTGGCGGGCGATGAGGTCGGCTGGCACGCCGAGCAGGCGTGTCTTGGCGGCGTTGGAGTAGGTGACCACACCCTGGATGAAGCAGGCACTGCTGCCGGCAATGTCGGTCAGGCTCTTGGCGATCAGGCCGCCGGTGCAGGACTCGGCCGTGGAGATGGTCTTCTTCCGCTCGATGAGCAGGCGGCCGACGGCCAGCCAGAGGGTATGGTCATCCTGGCCGAAGACCAGCGTGCCGAGCCGCGAGCGGACCTCGGCGGCGGTGGCTTCGAGCAGCGTTTGTGCCGCCTCGCGCGTGGCACCGTGGGCGTGGATTCGAACGCCGATGACCAGTTGCTGGGCGGTGGTGCCGACGGCCGGGTTGCGGCCACGCTGCATCAGGTCGCGGATGCGATCGCCGATGTCGGATTCGCCCGCCCCGAAAGTCAGGACGGTCCTGGCCAGCAGCACCCCCTGACCGGCCGCGGCCCGCAGATGCGGCAGCACATCGCGCTCGTACATGGTTTTCATTTCACGCGGCACGCCGGGCATGACGAAGATGGTCGCGCTGCCGAGCGTCGCCCGAATGCCCGGGGCGGTGCCGCAGGTGTTGTGGATGGGTTCGCTGCCGGCCGGGAGCATGGCCTGGATGAGGTTCGACTCGGGCATCTCGCGATCTCGTCGGGTGAAGAAGTCGCGGATCTCCTCCAGCAGCTCGGCCCGCAACCGCAGTTCGACGCCCTTGGCTGACGCCAGGGCCTGCCGCGTGAGGTCGTCCTCGGTTGGCCCGAGCCCGCCGCTGATCAGTACCACGTCGGCCAGTTCGGACGCCCGCAGCATCTCCCGGCGGATCGGATCGAGTTCGTCGGCCACGGTGATGTGGGCGATCACGTGTACCCCGGCCTCCGCCAGCCGTTGCGAGAGCCAGGGGCTGTTGGTGTCCACCGTCTGGCCGAAGGTCAGTTCGTTTCCGATGCTGATGATGATGGCGTTCATGACGCAGACCATACCGGCTGGGGGAGAGGAGTTGAAGTGAGCGGCCAGGCCGGGCGGGCGCAGGGCGGGCGCCAGGCCCGGTACATTCCCGGACGGCAATAGCGTTAAAGCGGTGCTTCAGGGGGATGGCAATTCTCTGCTAGTTCCCCGCCAATTCCTTGACCGTCCGCCCGTGGGACGATAAAGTGGGTTTGTTCGGTTTCTAGCCAAACCATAGATTCCCTGAACCGGGAGAGAGAGGAGGTTGATGCGCCCAGGCGTCTGGGCGAGAGCATACCGGCCGAAGGCCTTTGATGTTTGAAAGGAGGGGGCGATGGCTCGGTTCAGGAAGGCGCGGTTTTACCTCTTCTCGATTCTGGTGGTGTTCCTTGGGGCGGGGCCGGCGCTGGCCACGCCGCTGTACGGGGTCAGCTTCGGGACAAACGAGAACGCGGTGCTGTACGACGTGGATTCGGCGACGGGCGCGGCCAGTAACCCACGGCCGGTGGGCGTCGGGCATCTGGTCGGCGTCGCCTGGTCGCCGGGCGGGTGGTTGTACGGCCTGACCAACAGCACGGCCCCGGCCGACCCCAATTCGCTGGTCAGCATCGATCCTTTGACAGGAGCCTCGCAAGTGGTGGGCGCCACCGGCCTGACGACGATCATCGAGGGCGACCTGGCACGTGATCCACTCAGCGGACTGCTGTACGGCTGCTACAACCTCCAGAGCGGCATGCGGCAGCTTTTCATGGTCGATCCGCAAACCGGTGGGGCAACGCCGATTCCCGGTTCCCTGTCGGGAGACCCGTCGGCCCTGGCCTTCAGTTCCGACGGCACGCTTTATGGCATTGATACCAGCCTGAGTGAACTGCTGACCATCGACAAGATCACCGGCGCGCTGCTGAGCTACAAAACGCTGAACGTGGCCTTGGGTGCGGTGGCCGGCATGGCGGTAGATCCCTTCTCCGGGGTTTTCTACGTCGCCGACGGTGACAGTGGTGGCACAGACAAACTCTACACGCTGGATCCGGCGACGGGCGTGCTGACCGCGGTGGGCCCGTTGGGCGTCGCTGATGGTCTGGCGGGGCTGGCGTTCGTGCCGGAGCCGGGGGCGGCAGTGCTGATAGTGATTGGGCTGGGAATGGTGGCCCGCCGATCCGTACTGCTCAGACGTCAAGCGCGTTGACGAGGTGTAACCATGCGCATTCTGCTGAACCTTGGTGTTCTGACAGTCCTCTGGTTTGGCGTTCTCCAGGAATCTGTCGCGCAATGGGATTCAAGGATCAGCGTCGAGCAGCCCATCTGGCCCTTGTATCAAGCCGATGCCAACGAGTTCCCGAGCCTGGCCGCCGACGATACGGGGCGGTGGGTGGCCGTATGGCAAGCAAATGGAGTTGCCGGTGCCGGATTGGGTGCGGACAATGATATCCTGTTCTCACGGAGTGATGATGGCGGAGCGAGCTGGAGTTCACCGACCGCTTTGAATACCACCGCCGCCAGCGACACGCGTTCCGACAACCGGCCTCGCGTGGTCTGGATGGGTGGTACGGTGTGGCTTGCGGTCTGGGACTCGTATGACCCTGCTGGCGGAGCGATTGGCACGGATTCCGACATTCTTCTGGCCCGCAGCAGCGATGAGGGCCGGACTTGGTCGCCTGCGGTCCCACTGAACCCCGATGCTGCCAGCGACACGAGGGGGGACTATAACCCCGCTCTGGCCACGGACAGAGCGGGTCATTGTGTGGCTGTCTGGCGGGCGCCACTGGTAGCCTCTGACCACGAGATCATGGTCAGCCACAGCAACGACGGAGGTGTAACCTGGTCGTCCCCCGCGGTCCTCAACAGCGATTGGCAATCCGAGAGTGATACCGATGAACAACCCGAGATTGCGACGGACGGGGCCGGCATCTGGGTCTGTGCCTGGCGCGACGGCGGGAGCATATCCTGCGCGCGCAGCACCGATAACGGGCAGACGTGGACGCCGCGGACGCAACTGATCCCCGCCGGCTGGGATGTTCGGGTGGCTAGCGGCGGCGGAGCATGGATAGTGGCCTGTCGGGCTTCCTCGGGCCTGGCCGGTACTGGCTACGACGGTGATATCCTCAGCGTCCGCAGCGTCGACGGCGGGGTCACCTGGAGCGCCCCGGCGCCGATCAACAATGACGCGACAACCGATGATGCCGGGGACTATGAGCTTTCTATCGGCTACGGAGGTTCTCTTGCGGGCTGGGTGACGACCTGGACCCGCGCCGTCCGCACCAATACCACCGTATTTCAACTCGCTGTGGCCCGCAGCACGGACAACGGCCTGACATGGACGGATCCGACCGTAGCGACATGGCTCTCGTCCAACCCGCGCAACCCGGCACTCGCCACGGATGGCAACGGCCAATGGGCGGCGGTGTGGAAGCAGGCCGGCATTTTCGTAACGCAATTTGCCATCCCGGACTGCAACGGCAACTTGGTTTCGGACAGTACCGATATCCTCAGGGGCGTTAGCAGAGATTGCGATGCCAATGGCATCCCTGACGAATGCGACCTTTCCCGGACGATCACCTTTACCCCCGAGGGCCGCGAAACGCCCGCCGAAACAGGCTACGTCGGCACTGCCGCTGATTTTGACCAGGATGGGGATGTGGATGTCGCGCTCACCAACTGGAGCTGGCCGAACGTGAAGTTCTTTTGGAACGACGGCAGCGGTCGATTCCCGCAGACGACTACCGTGCCGGTCTCATCGGGTTCCCTCTGGCTCGCTGGCGGCGACCTGGACAATGACGGTGATATCGATCTGGTCTGTGCGATGAGTGCTGCGGATCGGCTCGCTGTCCTGCCCAACCTGGGGAATCGGTCGTTTGGCCCCGAAGTGAGCTACCCGGTGTTGAGTCGACCGGAGCGGCTTGCCCTCACGGACGTGAACCATGACGGCTGCCTCGACCTGGCTGCCACGGCCCGGTACTCCCGGAACGTCGCGGTCCTGCTGAACCGAGGGAATGGGACCTTCGGACCCCCTGTCCGCTACGACGTCGGCATGGAGCCCACCGGTCTTGTCGCCGCCGACTTGAACGGAGATGGACACGTCGACCTGGCAGTAACCGATCAGGGCTACGAGATCGGCGGGCCTGGCGGGACGATATCACTGCTCTTTGGCCGTGGTGATGGCACATTTGCGTGGCGACAGCAGTTGCCCGCCCGGACTTGCTCGTCGCAGATTGCGGCCGGGGATGTCGACGGTGACGGCGACGTGGACTTGGTCGTCTCGGCAGTCGGATACTATTACGAAGGCTACGATGCGGTTGTATCGTTGCTGCGCAACCGTGGGAGCGGCGACTTTGACCCGGCAGAGTTGTATCCAGTCGGCCAGTGGCCGGGTTTCGTCGGTCTTGTTGACTTGAACAACGATCTGCGACTCGATCTGCTGGTACTCAGTACCTCGGCGGTCTCCGTCTTCGGCAATACAGGGCTTGGATTCACTATGCAGGCGCGATTGGCTTCTGGCGTGAGACCCGACTGGGCTGCAATTGAGGATTTCGATGGCGATGGCAACCGTGATATTGGCGTATACAACGATACAGCGAAAACGCTATCCATATTGTTGAATCAGCCAACTCCGCCGGCGTCGTCCGACTGCAACCTCAACATGGTCCCGGACACCTGCGAGCTGGCAACCGGATTATCCGACGCCGATGGGGACGGTGTGCCCGATGAGTGCGAAGCCGACTGCGACGGCAACGGCCGTCCCGACATCGCCGACCTTGCCCTGGGCACCGCTGTGGACTGCAATGGAAACCGTGTTCCAGACAAATGCGATCTGGCCGTCGGCAGTAGCGCGGATCAGGATGGCGACGACGTTCCGGACGAATGTGAAGACTGCAACTCCAACGGAACGGTGGACAGCCAGGATCTTGTAGTCGAGACCAGTTTCGACTGCAACCACAATCATGTCCCTGACGAATGCGATATCGCCCGCGGCGCGGGCTCTGACATCAACGGAAACGCCGTCCCCGACGGCTGCGAACGCGACTGCGATGCAAACGGTGTACCGGACGCGGTGGATATCAAGCCCACCCTGCAATACACAGCTCTGGCCCCGGTGACCGTCGGCAACGGCTGGCGCGTCACCTCGAGCGACTTCGACAATGATGGCGACGTCGACTTGGCCATTGTCGACGTAGTCGGCAATCGGCTGCAGATTCTGACCAACCCCGGGACAGGGCAGTTCGTCGTCTCGGAGCAGATCGCTCTGGTCGGCACACCCCACGGCCTGGCTGGCGGCGATTTCGACGGGGACTCCGATCCTGATCTGGCCGTGACGACCTATTACCCCGACGGTCTGACGGTGTTCTTGAACGACGGCCACGGGGTGTTCACGATGGGCATCTCGGGCGATGTCCCATCCAGCCCGTACACAATCGCGGCGGCCGACTTCAACCGCGACGGTATGGCCGACCTGGCGGTCAGCGGTTCAACAAATCGCGTTGTCCGGCTGCTGATCAGCAACGGGGACGGGACATTTGCCGCTGCTGGTGAGTACTCGACGCCGGGGACAAACCGGATGCGAACCGCCGACCTGAACGGCGATGGTTTTGTCGATCTGATGACGGTGACCATGGACTCCTCGCGGGTCGGCGTGTTCATGAACCAGGGCGACGGCACATTCGCACCGTATCGGGGTGAGCCGGATACCTATCTGGGCGGCTTGATGGACGTGGTCGCGGCGGACTTCGACGCTGACGGCGACCTGGACCTGGTGACCGTTGACCACGTGCACAACTACGCGGCGATTTCGATCAATGACGGTTCTGGCGAGTTCACCTTTGCCGGTCATCTTCCGTTCAAGGGTGACAACGTTTTCTGCGTGGCCGCAGGCGATGTGGATCTCGACGGCGATGTTGACGTGGTGGCGGGTAAGGAGAGCACCTACGGGGGGTCTGTAGGCGTGCTGCTCAATCAAGGGAACTTGGAGTTCGCAAATCCTATCTGGCTTGACTCGGTGCCGGTGTTCGACCTGCTGCTGGCCGATATCGATCGGCAGGATAACCTCGATGTCGTCGCAGTCCACGGCCAGTCGACCGTCCTGACGGCGTTCACCGGCCGGATGGTTGCCGCCGCAAGCGACTGCAACGCAAACGGTTTCATGGACGCGTGCGAACAGCCCGACTGCAATTCGAACCGTGTGCCCGACGACTGCGAAGCTGACACGGACGCGGATGGTTTCATCGACGCGTGCGACTTCTGTCCCGAGGTCCCGCACTGGAACAACGTTGACAGCGATGAGGACGGTTATGGCGACCCCTGCGACAACTGCCCGCTGGTCGCCAACCTCGACCAGGCGGATACGGATGCCGATGGTCGCGGCGACGCCTGCGACGAGGACCTCGACGGTGACGGTGCCGCCAATGCGACAGACAACTGCCCGCAACTGGCCAACGCCAGCCAGGACGATGGCGACGGCGACGGCGTGGGCGATGCCTGCGACGAGTGCCCGAACACATTTCCGGGAATCCCGGCAGACTCGTCCGGTTGCTCCGCGCTGATCAAGGCCGACTTCGACCGCGACGGCGACGTCGACCAGACCGACTTCGGCCACCTGCAAACGTGCTTGTCAGGGTCGGGTGTACCGCAGAACAGTCCGGCCTGTCAGGATGCCCTCCTCGACGCAGACGTGGACGTGGACGCGAATGAACTGTCGATCTTCCTTGGCTGTCTCCGCGGCCCAGGCGTGCCGGGCGATCCGAGCTGCGTTCCTTGAGGCCCGCAAAACTCCGTGGCTGTCCGAGCGGGGCAACGGCCGGGCCAATTCAGAACCCGGAGCGTAGGCGACGAGCCCGGCCGCGAAGAGGTCGCACGCGGCGGGGGTCCGCTCGCTCACGGTCGCCACGTCGACCAGCCTCGCGGTTCTGAAAGAGCCGCCCGAAGTGTCAGGGACCCGGCCTGCAGCGACCGGCGTCACCGAGATAGTGATTTGGACGCCGGCATCAGCTACAATTATCCCATTGGTCAGCACGCCTGTCGGGGGGTAACCCGTGTGCCGTCGGGGGCGTGTCGGGTTACGGGGTTCCTGCGGAGACGATACGGATGAAGTCGCGGAGAGCGTTGTTGGTCGGCATTGTGGCCGTTGCGGTGTTCGCGGGGCTCCTGATTTTCGCCCCAACGTCGCCGCCTCTGCCCAAGCCGAATGGGGCACCGAAGAACGTCATCTTCATGATCGGCGACGGGATGGGCTTCGAGCACGTCAAGGCCGCCGGGCTGTACCTGAACGGCGAGGCCGGGACGCTCCCATTCGAGTCGTGGCCCGGGCGGGCGGAGGTTGCGACCTGGCCGGCGGGAGGGAACGTGACCGACTCAGCGGCCGCGGCGACGGCCATGGCCACCGGCCACAAGGTGAACAACGGGGTGATCAGCCGGGCGCTGCCGGGTGACGGCCGTCCGCTGGAGACGATCCTGGAGCGTTTCGCCGCGATGGGCCGCAGCACCGGCCTCGTGACCAACACCGAGATCACCCACGCGACGCCCGCCTGCTTCGCCGCCCACTCCGAGGAGCGGAAGCACAACTCCGAGATCGCCAGGTGGTATCTGAACGAAACGCGGCCCAACGTGCTGCTGGGCGGCGGTGGGGCGCTGGCGCCCGATGCCGCCGTGGCCGCCGGGTACACGGTGGTCACCGATCGGGAGGGCATGGAGTCGCTGGATACCGAGTCGGCGACGCACGTCGCCGGGATCTTCGGCAAGGATCACATGCCCTACGAGTACGACTACTCGATCAAGACCAACCTGGCTTACGATGAACTGCCGCACCTGTCGGAGATGGCCTGCGTCGCGCTGCGAATCCTGGACAACAACCCGAACGGCTTCTTCCTCATGATCGAGGGCGGCAAGATCGACCACGCGGCTCACGGCAACAGCCTGGAACGCAACGTCTTCGAGACCATCGAGTTCGACCGGGCGATCCGGGCGGCGATCGAGTGGGCGGCCGGCCGCAGTGACACACTGCTGGTGGTGACGTCCGATCATGAGACGGGGGGGCTGCAAGTCCTGAGCGGCAACGGCAAGGGGGCGTTCCCCATGGTGCTCTGGGCCACGCAGGGTCACACGCCGATGAACGTGCCGGGCTATGCCTGGGGCGTCAACGCGAAACGCGTCAGCGGCGTCATGGACAACACCCAGTGGTTCCAGATCGTCCTGGGCCTGGCCCCGTCGCCGCCGCCGGCCAGCAGACCCGCGCTGGCGGAGAGTCAGCGCGGCATGGCCCCGGCCGGGGCGGTCGGCGCCAAGTGAATGCTCAGGATGCTGTTTTAATACAGCAACAAGAAGCCAACGCGTACTACCCTTGAACGTGTTCCATCCGGCGGCTGATGTCGTCGATGTGCTCGCTCTTACTGAAGCCGATCACGAAGCCGCTGACGAACCGCTGCTGCACGATGAACCGCAGCGACTGGTCGATCTTGTCGCCCTTGAAGGTGCCGGCGCCAACGATCTTCATGCCGTAGACGGCCTTGCCCTGGTCGTGCATCCTCTTGAGCGTCTGGAGGACCAGCGGCACCTCGCTGCGCTTCTCGACGTCCATGATCGCGGCGAACGGGTTGATGCGGGCAAGATCCACGTCGACCCAGGGGCTGTCGGCGGCGGCCTGCAGAGCGTCAAACGTGTGACATGAGCACCCGACCGCACGCACGTGACCCTTGTCCTTGGCCTCGCTGAGGGCGTCCCTGGCGCCTCTCAGCTTTTCGGGCCAGTTGCCGTCTTCCATGCAGTGCAACAGGACGATGTCGATGTAGTCGGTGCCCATCTCGCGGCGGAACCGCTCGACGTCAGCCTTGACGCCGTCGTAGTCTTTTGCCTGTGTCTTGGTGGTGATGGTGACCTGGTCGCGCTTGATCTCCTTGAGGGCCGCGGCAATGTGCGGGTGCGTCTTGTACATGTCGGCCGTCTCCCACCAGCGGATGCCGTGGTCGAAGCCGTATCGGAACAGCCGCACCAGCCCGTCGATGCCCAGACGCCGCTGCTCGCCGCCGGCCTCGGTTCCGGTACCGATGGCCAGGCGCGAGGTCTTGATCCCGGTGCGGCCGAGGGTGATCACGTCGCCGGGCCGCAGCCGGGCGGGACGGCTCGCCGGAGCTGCCGGCCGGGTGGTCAAAACCTGATCCGCGCGGACACCACCGGCGATGAGCGAACCCACGACCGCGGCCGTCTGCCCCAGAAACTCGCGACGATCCATCCTGCTCATGATTACCTCAAACGTTCAAACGTCTGCGCCCCGCGAACAACCCGTACGCCTATGCTAGTCGGACGATTTGGGAGCGGCAACGAACCGGCGAGATTGTCAGGCCGCCGACCGTCCGATATACCCGAGTGTTGGGCGGAGGTCATCGCGGTTGCCTGGCGGGGTTGCAGATGCGCCGCGCTACTGGGACAACCGAGCGGGATTGCCTCCCGCGTCTCCAGCCGGTCCTGATCGCTTCGCCACGCGAGCCTGCGAGTTGCATCGATTCAACTCTTCGTCATCCGCCAGCCGCCGCATTCGGTCGACCGACTTCTCGCAGCTCCGCCTGACCGACCCGCAGATCACGACCATTTCACCGCAACCGATGGACCGACGGCGTTATACGACGCAATATGACAATGTCACCTTCTACAGTCTCCCAGAAAACACTGCTAATCTTCTATAAGTCGTTTTAGAAAGATGGTTTATATGAAAACCGACCCAGGTGGGGCGGAAAGTGAGTCTTGCCTTGAGATGACGACGTTAGTATGATGCAGGGTATGGAAACAACGCCGAATCGTAAACGCGCAGAGCGCGAAATGCCCGTCGCCAAGCGCCCGCTGTACCGAGCCATCGCTGACACCCTGCGCCGTCAACTGGCCAGCGGCAGTCTGTCGCCCGGCGCCAAGCTGCCGCCCGTGCGCAAGCTCGCCAGCCAGTACAACGTCAGTGTTGTCACCGTCAGCAAAGCCCTGCGGGCGCTCGAGAGCGAGGGCCAGGTAACCTGTATTCCCACGGTGGGCGCATTTGTTCCGGCTGCCACTGTTGCCCAGACCACCCCGACCCAGGTCACCATCGCGTTTGCCACCGTGGCCCTCGAGGACGCCCTGACGAGCTGGATCGCCGCGGGCATCGAGGAGGCGTGCCGTCAACGCGGCTGGTTCGTGCAGATCCACAACGCCAGGACCGACCCGCGCAATGAGGCGGAGACCCTGAATCGCCTGCCCACCAGTAATACGAAGGGCGCCGTCGTGCTGCCGCTGTCGGACGACGCGAACATCGAGGCCTTGTTCTACCTCAAGTTCAGCAAGTTTCCATTTGTCCTGGTCGACCGGCGCGTCCGGGGGCTGCGAGTGGACGTCGTCGAATCCGATCACGAGATGGGCGGCTATCTGGCGACGCGGTACCTGCTCGACCACGGCCACCGGCGGGTGTTCATGTACACGAGTCCTCCTTACTGTTTCAGTTCGGCCGACGCCCGAGGGCGAGGCTACGAGCGGGCGCTGGTCGAGCAGGGCATCGAGCCGCAGCCCGAATGGAAGATTACCTGTGACTGTGACGTCGAAGGCCACAAACGCGACGCGAGCGCGGGTCCTCCCTGGATCGGGTGGTATGAGGGGATCCTGCCCTTCCTCCGCAGGCTCGATCGGCCCGCCGCCTTCTTCGTCATGAATGCCTACGCGGGTCGGGGCCTGCTGACCGCCTGCCGCGACCTTGGCCTGCGGGTCCCGGATGATGTCTCGGTGGTCTGTTTCGACGACACCGAGTTCATGGAGGCATTCGATCCGCCGGTAACGGTCATTGCCCAGCGCCGGCGGCAGGTTGGACAGGCCGCGGTCGAGCTGCTGGAACGCCGCCTGGAGAAGGGCGACGCCGCCGAACCGCAGACCGTTCTGATCGACGTCGATCTTATCGAACGCAGATCTGTTCGCCGCCTCGAAAACCATTGACAACTTGGTCCGATCCCGCGGTGCCTGGCGCGTGCGCACGCGAGGGTGAGGTGCTTTGCCCTTCGGCTATCTGCCCTCCACGTCCCACGAGGAGGCTGGAACAAACCGCCTCGCATCCGCTGGAGTGAGGGGCCCCAACGCGAAAACCTGCCTCACTACGTGGTCGCAGAAAAAGACACGAACATGCCAATGTTCATGAATCCGGACTATGACATTGTAACTATTTCGTGCCATTCGGGCCCAATACCGGCAGGATACAACACTGCAACTCTTTGTATTAGAAGGACTTAAGAAATATAGAAACTTTTTGTTGCACCGATGGCGCTGTTCGATTTTTCTCTTGGCGCGGGCATCGGAGCGTGCTAGCATGGGTGTCAGAGACAGGGTGCTGCGTGTCGCGCCGACAGGTCGCTGTTTCAGGAGCGGGAGTTCCGCAGGAGGGCGGCCCAGATCAGCAGCCATTTCGGGCTGAAAGGCAAGCTAACGCCGCTGCAACGAGCAGAGCTCTCGATTCCAGGAACACGCCGGGATGACGAGGAGGGTCTCAGCACGCAGGAGCACCTCCCGTGATCGCAAGGACGCGGGCGGGTGTCGGGCCGAGGACGGCCTCGGCCGCTTTTGGTGGGTCCACGGTTTGGCCACCGCGCGGCAAACGGCGGACGCGGTGCCGGATCGAGTTCAGATAGCTGAGATACGGTCACAACACGTACGTGTATCAAAAAAGGAGGAGACCATATGAGAAAAGCAATTGTGGTTGTGTTGCTTAGCTTCGCCTTGTGCGCACCGGCCGTGGCGGGCTTCAGCAACGGATTCAATTCCGATTACTGCTATGCGCTCCAGGGCGCCAATGTGGTTACGTATAACCAGGCCACTGGGGCGAACATGGGCACCGTTGGCACCGGATTCAGCGGCGAGACGCTCACTTTCTCGGGATCATCGGTTCCCGGACAGTACACGCCGGCGGGCGCCCGCCTGTTTACTGCCAGCGCTTTCGACCGAAGCGGCGATACCAGGGCGGATGACATCTGTATCAGCGAGTGGGACTCAGCGGGTAACGAACTGCGGCGGACCTATCTGTACACCGCCGTGGGTGGTTACCTGGCACCCAATCTCTCGTATGGGCTGGCGCTAGGGACCATTCGCTACAACCCGGTCAACAAGACGCTGATCGTATCTGCGAATCCTTCCAACAATAACCCGACCATCCAATTGTCCAAGGCCTGGGAAATTGCCCTTCCGGACTGGCAGTACACCGGGAGCGTTACCGGAGGCACGGCAACGCTAGTTCATACGTACACGTTGTTGGACAACAAGAAGAATCGAACCTGTATCGACGTGGCCCCCGACGGGACGATGTACGTCACGGGCTACAATTACGGGACCTCGGGTTCAGGCCGCCCTAAGATCTCGAAAACGCCCACCAATCCGGCGGACCCGAATTTCGGCGTCAACACGGTGGTATTGGATGGCCCGGCTTATTATGCCGCGACCGCGGACAGCCAGTTCTATCAGCAGTCGGCCATCGTCTGGCGCGAGGTGGATCGCGCCGGGGACGGCGTGATGGTCCCCGAGTTGAACACTGCTATGGAGAGTGCTGGTGGCGTATACCAGCCCTATGCCTGGGATTGGGTTGGCCCGTATCATCTGGGTCTGGGGCCATTCGGCGAGGTCGGCAGAATCGGAACTCCCGGTGACGATAGCGCCAGTTCCAATTGGCGTTGCCGTGGAGTTCGGGCCCAGCGCGACCCGCTGACCGGCGAAGCGTTTATTGTTGGCAACCAATCTGATGGTACCCAGTATGGTGGGGTTCTCCAGGTGACCCCAGTCTATCCGCGCAACAGCAATTCGCAGGTATTTGACCCGGCGATGGCAACTTCCGATGCGGCCAGCCCGATACCCGAGCCGGCGACACTGGTGTTGCTCGGCCTGGGCGGCGTGTTGGTGCTCAGGCGAAGGCGTGCGTGAATATGGAGTCGGAACGCTCACACTCCTGACGGAGCAGAAGGAGATACAGCAGCAAACGAGGCCCACGGCAGTGTGTTTCGCCGTGGGCCTTTCGTTGACGGGGGCCGCAGAATTGCCGCTTTGTGAGGCAGCGCGTGCGGCGCTGCTGTCCGAAGCCGGCTGCGGTGTGCGAAGAAGAATGGATGGGGCGGGTCCGGGGTGTGGCAGGTGCCGGGCGGAGGAAAGACGCGGGCAAGCCGCGAGCTGGAATCGAGCCCTGCGGGCGATCTATCCCACCCATGATCCGCATGAATTAGGCGCTGTGCATGCAATCGGTAGATATGCTGGCAGCTTCCCTCAGTATTGAAATATATAACATCTTATATGTCAATGACTTAGGAATGTGCTGATTCTTGCTTACGATGTAACGGCGCAATATGGCGATATAGATACGGTGTTCTTTTTTTGCTTGCAGTCTCAGAGCGGGTCTGGTATCATGGCTTTTCGGACAGGGTGGTCTGCTGGCCGATGCCGGCCGTCGCGGCATGCGGACGGGCTGGGTGTTCGAAGGCATCTGCGGGCGACTCGGTGATGTCGGATGGCCCAGCGGCGACGATCCGGGCGATGCTTCACGTACACCGCCTGGTGAGTGGATTGAGTGGCAGAATTCTGCGAGGGACTGGAAAAGTACACCTGACAGAAAAAGGAGGTCCGGGATGAGAAGTGTCGCAAGTGCTTCGACGCTGGTGGGTGTGATTGTTGTCGTGGGCCTGCTTGAGGTCAGACCCGCCGCGGGGGAACTCAACAACAACTTCAACACCGAAGAAATCTTCGTTCTTCGTGGCGGCACCACAGCCCCGGCACCCTGGGGTTCCTGGGAAAGCGAGGTCCGCAGGCTTAATGAAACCAAGCTCGACCTGCCTGTGCCCGACGTCTATAACATGGATGCGGGCCCCTTCGGTACGATCGCTGACGACACCTGGCCGAGAGCAATAAAGACTCCGAATAAGGATAGCAATGGCGGCCAGGACCAGAGTTACAGCAAGTTCCTGTGCTTCTCCAACTCACCGGTGCCGGGGCAGTACGCGCCCGCCGGGGCCCGGCTGTTCGGTGTCTACGATGTCAGAGCCCTGGACAACGGCGTCGACTGGAACTGGACGTACCATTCCTCCAGTTTTCAGATAGTCGAGCTGAATTCTGACGGAAAGAGAATCCGCGTGATGCAGGTCGGTCTGGCGGCGGGGGCGTACGCTCCCACTTCCTATCCTCCGGATTATTCCGAGTGCAGTTGGGAAAACACGCACCCCGATTCGCTCCTGGCCCCTTGTGCCTGGGGGCCCAATGAGGGGGAATGGAATCGTCACAACACGGACGGGTGCCGAGTGGGGACCATCCGCTACAACCGTGCCAAAAACACGCTTTGTGTCGCAGCGGTTGTTGGCGAGTTCGGCATCGAAACGCAGTATGTACCCGAGGCTCTTGATCCCGACCCCGAGACGGACGATCCGGCCTATCCGAGAGCCCGGGTCTACGAGTTTGAGCTGCCGGACTGGCCGGAGGTCTACTACACGGCACAGAACGCCCCGAATGCGGATATGGTGGGAGAGCCCATACCCCAGTCGGACCCGAGCGTGGTCAAACTGGTGCAGGTCTACGAGTTGGCCACTCCCCACAGCGCGGTGGCCAACAATGGTCGTTTCTTCAACTACCACTTTCGGCTGGCCATCGACTTCGATGATGCCGGATACATGTACATCAGTTCCCTGTGGCTGAACGCGACCACGGCGCCCTGCTGGAGCCTGTACAGCGGCGCGTACCGGTGGCAGGGCGAGTGCGTTCCTTATCACGGCGACGTGGTCAGGGTCAACACTTTCGGCCACCGGGCGGGAAGAAACAAGTACGTGATCCCGGTCACCGGAGACGATGCCGGGAACCTGGCCGTCCAGTCTGAGGTCCAGGCGGTCATGGGGCATTCCCATTATTGGGGTGGTCAAGGCTTGGCCGTCCGAAAGGTCTACAATCAACTTGCCCAGGTGCCGCTGAACGACTGCGGGTGCTCCTTCACTCACGTGTTTGACACGATGGCACGCGAGCTCTCGCCCTTTGACAGTGAACTGAAGCTGTTGGAGGTGCTCTCGGGCAACATTATCAAGCCGAATGACACCTGCTACGTTGATGGTGATCCGCCGCCTCCCGGGGGCTTCATCTTCGAGACCACGAAGAAGACCATGGGCGCCCAATACGACGAGGCGAGCAACAGGGTCTACTTCACCAACCTGCAAGGCGATTGCGGCGGCGTGCAGAATATGATGTGCCTCCAGAAGACCGCGCCCCCGAGCTACACGGTGGTGGGTGACCTGGGCTACTATCTTACCGTGACGAATGAGGACGGTTCCTTGCCGGGAATCCTCAATCAGACTTGGGACGCGGCCAGTCCGCCGGGAACGGTGGTTGACCAGATCGGCGCATGCTGCAACACCTCCGAGGGTACCTGTGCGGATAACGTGAGCCAGACGGCCTGCTACGCTTCCGGCGGACTGTGGCAGGGCAACGGCACGATGTGCGGGCAGTACGCCTGCCCAGGGGAAGGGGCCTGCTGCAAGCCCTGCGGGCAAGGGTGCGATACTACCTACGAAAGCGAGTGCACCGGATGGGGCAGCACCTGGCACGGTGCGGGGACGTCTTGCGCTGAGATCGTGTGCGAGGTGTGCTCACCCCAGCCGATGGACGCCGACTGTGACGGCGACGTGGACCAGTCGGATTTTGCCGCGTTCCAGGCGTGTTTCGCACTGGACGCGACGCCTCCGTCGGCTTGTGCGTGCCTTGACCGGGGTGCGGACGCGCCCGCGGGTGACGGTGACATCGATAGTCACGACCTGACGGTGTTCGAGCTCTGTGCCTCGGGACCGGGCATCCCGGGCAGCGCAACTTGTGTCCCCGCCGGCCCCTGAGATCGCTGTGCGGGCACCGAACGGGTCAGATAACCGGGCATGACTCAGGGCATGGCTGACGCCCGGGGCAAAGATGTCAGGCGCTGATCTGCTCTCGATCAAGAGCGGCGGCGATGAGCGCGGGACCGTTGGACCTGCGGGTATCGAATGTCCGGGCGTAGGTCGGGAATCTTGCCTGGCGACGGGTTTTGAGTAGCGGAACCGGATGAGGGACCGCAAGAGTACACACAGCAAGAAAAGAAGGAGCCGTGGGATGAGAAGTCGAGCGACCGCTTTGACAGTGTTGGTTTCTGCCCTGGCCGCGATGCTTGGCTCGATCGCAGAGGCGACGGTGCCGCCGACCGTGCTGTGGCAGGACAACTTTGCCGGCCAGACTTCCGGCACGCCCATATCGACTTTGGGTTGGTCTACCATTTCCGGCACCAACACTCTGACGTCGTATAAGATCTTGTATTACCCGACTTTCGGGCCGCCCGAGTACAGCGTCCGCGCCTGGGGCATGGGGGTGAACGCGGTCTATACCCTCTATCAGCCGGTCACGGGCATGGACACGAAGAATAACCAGACGTTCCATTTCAAGGCCCACCAGGCCAATGGGGTGGATACCACGATGTACGACGAGGTCCGCGTCCAGACGAGTGCCCCGATGGTTCTCTACTGGCGGATCGCCGAGCGGCAGGCCTATGCCCTGATCTACGATCCGAACCACACCCCCCACGACTACAGCAGTGCGTACATCGGCGATTGGGCGGGCGATGGAGCCTGGCACGACTTTGACATTAGCTACACGGGCACGACCGGGCCCCAGACCGTGACCTTCAAACTGGACGGCGGGACCGTGTTCTCACCGTACGTCCCGTACGGCCTGGGCTATATCACCCAGGTCCAGTTCGTGCAGCAGGGGGGGGCCAAGACCAGTGAGGCCGCTGGGGGCGACAGCCATCTGATCGGCGATATGGCGGTCGGAACAACGGATACTGACTGTCCTACGCCACCGGCCGCCCCGACGGGGATTGCCGCATCGCCGGCTGCGATCTGCAGCGGCGTCTCCTCGACGTTGTCGGTCAACGATCCCGGCACCGGCCTGACCATCGATTGGTATGCCGGCGCGTGCGGCGGGACGCCGGTGGCCGGCGGGACCGGGGTGAACTCGGTGATCGTCTCACCGACCGCGACCACCACATACTACGCCCGTACCCGCAATACCGCCGATGGCTGCGTCAGCACCACCTGCCAATCGGTGACCGTGACCGTTCCCAACTGCGACGACGGCAACATCTGCACCGCGGATACGTGCACTGACGGCGTCTGCAGCAACGATCCGATCGACCCGTGCCCCGGCAACGGCTTCGACCCCGATTGGATCCTTGTGCTTCGCGGCGGTGCCTTGGAGAGCGAGGTTCGCGTGCTTGATGAGAACTGGCCCGATGTGATGACCTCGGACATGGGGGTCTTTGGTGCGCCGGAGTACAACACCTTCCCGAAGGCCGTGATGACGCCGCACTGGGACATGATCGGGGGCTACCAGAATTGGCAGGACGCGAGTTACCTGAAGTCTCTGTGCTTCTCCAACTCGCCCGTCGCCGGGGTCAACTCGCCGGCCGGCGCGCGTCTCTTCGGCGTGTATGACGTCAGGAGCCTGGACGAACCGGGCCCGGACGGATAGGATAACGACTGGTCTTATTACAGCGTCGGGTTCCAGATCGTGGAGCTTCAGGTGGTGGCCGCTCCCGATTCGCGCGGCGTGAAGGCAAGAAGGATTCGCGTAATGCAGGTCGGCCTGGCCGCAAGCACGTTCTACGGCGACCCGGACCCCACGAAGAACAACCACAGCCCCGACTTGCTGGTGGCTCCCTGGTCGATGGAT
>CAZPIO010000143.1:0-21008 GCA_964586235.1 uncultured Planctomycetales bacterium | reverse complement strand
TGGGAATCTGGGTCCAGCGAAGCTAGACCCCATCCCACCGACGCTGGACTGGGACCTGTGGCTGGGTACCGCCCCCGAACGCCCGTACAACCGGGCGTATCATCCGGTTAGATGGCGGGCGTGGTACGACTTCGGCACGGGCACGATGGGGGACA
This sequence comes from uncultured Planctomycetales bacterium, assembly GCA_964586235.1. Classification (GTDB taxonomy): domain Bacteria; phylum Planctomycetota; class Phycisphaerae; order UBA1845; family PWPN01; genus JAUCQB01. The sequence continues at coordinate 20,853 of CAZPIO010000143.1, read as the reverse complement.
TGGGCTGCCACGGGCTGAATCTGCCGTTTATGGCGCTGAAGCTGGGCGCTCCGACCAGTATCACACCTGAGTTCTCCGCCGACATTAACGATGACACCTTTCCGACGTGGAGCATCGTGCGGTACGAGTTCGCGGCTCGCGGCAATCTGCCGCCGGTGAAGGTCACCTGGTACGACGGCGGCACCCGGATGCCGACGAAAACGAAGGTGGCAATCGCGGATCTTGTGAGCAGGGCAATGCAGTCTGGCACTGGCGGGCAAGCCCCTCGACTTACGCTCGGGATGCAGACCGCCAGTGGCACCCGGGCCGATGAACCACTGGTGCCGCCGAATGGGGCACTGCTAATCGGTGACAAGGGCACGTTGTTTTCTCCCGACGAGTACGGCTGGACGTACAAGCTGCTGCGTGGTGACCCCCCTGTGTCCCCCCTTGGTAAGGGGGGAAGTGGGTTCGAGGACTACGAGCCGCCGGCGCCAACGCTGCCACGTGTGACCGGCGAGCACCATGCAGAATGGGTGAAGGCGTGCAAGGGCGAGGGCAAGACCCTGTCGAACTTCGACTACGCCGGCCCGCTGAGCGAGATGGTTCTTCTGGGCAGCCTGGCCATTCGCGTCCGCGAGCGCATCGAATGGGACGCCGCCAACGTGGAGGTCACCAACCTGCCCCGAGCCAACGACTATCTTCGCCGTGACTACCGCAAAGGCTGGACGCTCTGATCGAGCAGGTGTGGACAGCCGGTGCCGGACGGGGGGTCATGCCGCGGCCTGTCGCGCAGTTCGCCAGGCTTCCACACGACGTGTCTTTCAATCATCAGCGGCTCTTGCTGGAGTCGTCTATACACCATCTTGAGCGGACGGGTGCCGGGTGATCCCGCCTGTAACAAAAGTTGACACAGGCACGGGTCGATGCTATAGTTGGGATATGGCGATCCGAGCGAGTGTCAACGTGTCCATCACGCCCGAACTGGAGGAGTTCGTCCAAGGCCTCGTTGCGTCGGGGCGGTATCACTCGGCGAGCGAGGTCTTTCGCGAGGGGCTGCGACTCCTGGAGCGAGCCGAGCATCGTCGATTACTGGAAAAGTGGCTTGCGGAAGGCCTCTCACCTGAAGAGCGGGCCAAGCTGCCGGCAGACCTGCTTGCGGAAGCAGGTTCGCGACTCGAAGCGAAGATCAAGGAGGGCCTCGATGCGCTCGACGCCGGCGAGGCAGTCGATGGAGACGCGTTCTTTGCGAGGTGGAAAGCCCGTCTAGAGAAGGCTGCTACCGTTCCGGCCGTGAATCGTGTACAACGGCGGAAATGAGCAGCCGATTCATTCTTTCCGGTCCGGCTTGGCAGGACATCGACGAAATCCTGGCCTACATCCTTGAATAGAGCGGTGTACAACGTGCTCAGCACGTGTGCGACCATTTGTATGAGGCGTTTCAGAGACTCGCTGAGACGCCCGGCCTCGGGCACAAACGCGAGGATCTCGCGCTTCTGCCGGTGCTCTTCTATGCAGTCTGGTCGTATCTGGTGATCTATAAGCCCGACACCAGACCACTCGAAATCGTGCGTGTACTGCACGGAGCTCGTGACGTGGAAGCCATTCTCGGTGAAGTCGAGTGATTTCCCTTTGCCGCGTTTGATGCTGGACCGGCAGCGACCGAGGGGGCACTGCTCACAGAGCAGTGGCACCCGGCGACATGGCGGCGTCCCGGCAAGCCGGGACTTGGCCATGCCACCCTTCTTCAAATGCCCCAGTGGTGATGGTTTCCGGCTGCCCTTGTGGCGGGTACGGAAGTCAATACAATGGCTGGGCTACGGACAATTCCCGTGGGACGGGTTGTTTTCCGGCCGCTTGGGGCCGGTTTGATCATAGCGAGCGGAGACTTTCATGCCGAACTACAGCACTGCCGACATCCGGAACGTGGCTCTCGTTGGACACCAGTCGTCGGGCAAGACGTCCCTGGGCGATGCGATCCTGCATGTGACCGGTACGACGAACCGTCTGGGAGATGTCAACACCCAGAGCAGCCATCTGGACTTCATGGACGAGGAGAAGACGCGGGGGTGCTCGATCGACTCGGCTCTCCTGCACGTGACCGTGAAGGGCAGACAGATCAACGTCGTTGACGCCCCGGGGGCCCCGGACTTCATCGGGCCGGCCATTGCGGCCCTGGCGGGGGTGGAGACGGCCATCTGCGTGATCTCGGCGACGGCCGGCATCGAGGTGAACACCCGGCGGATGATGGAGCGGGCCAAGGAGCACGGGATCGGCCGCATGATCGTGGTCAACAAGATCGACGCCAACCCTGATTGCGCCGCCGTGGTCGCGGCAATCCAGGAACTGTTCGGCAACGAGTGCCAGCCGATGAACCTTCCGACGGGAAAGGGCTCGGGGGTCATCGACTGCTTCAAGAACAGCGAGGGGGCGTCGGACATTCTCGACGTCGGCCAGGCCCACACCGCCCTGGTCGAGCGGATTGTCGAAGCCGACGAGGCCCTCATGGAGCAGTATCTCGAGACCGGCGAGGTGGACGTGGCCAAGCTGGGCGGCGTAGTGGCCAAGGCGGTCACCGGTGGCACATTCGTGCCGATTCTCTTCACCAATGCTCGCGGCGAGGTCGGCGTCAACGAACTGCTCGAGGTCATCGCCGAGTACGCGCCGTCGCCGGTCGAGGGCCGACAGCGAGTCCTGAAGGCCGATGAGACGGAGACTCCGATCAAGCCCGACAGGAACGAGAAGTTCGTCGGGCAGGTCTTCAAGGTTTTCGCCGACCCCAAGAGCAACATCAAGTACAGCGTCTGCCGGATCCACGCGGGCAGCCTGAAGTCCGATTCACAGATCTATGCAGGTGAGGACCGCAAATCGCAGCGGCCCGGCCAGCTTCACAAGCTGCAGGGGGCCGAGCATCCGGAAATCGAGGAGGGGGTGGCCGGCGACATCATCGCCATGGCCAAGATTGAAACGCACATCGGTGACGTCGTTCGGACCGAGAGCGGTGGTGGGGCAATCGAGATGCCCAAGTTCCCGCACCCGATGTTCGCCCTGGCCATCGAGCCCAAGAGCCGCGGCGACGCCGACAAGGTCAGCGGGGCGATCGCCCGGTTCTGTGACGAGGACCCGTGTTTCATCGCCGATCGCGACTCCGTCACTCACGAGCTGGTGATTCGTGGCGTGGGCGACCTGCACCTGCGGTCGATCCTGTCGCGGATGGCCCAGTACTTCAAGCTCGAAGTCAACACCAAGCCGCCGAAGATTCCTTATCGGGAGACGATCACCGCCAGCGTCAAGGATGTCGAGTACACGCACAAGAAGCAGACCGGCGGCGCCGGGCAGTTCGGCCGAGTGATCATCGCCATGGAGCCGAACGAGCGCGGGGGCGGGTACGAGTTCATCGACGACATCTTCGGCGGGGCGATCGACCTGTCGTTCCGGCCAAGCGTGGACAAGGGCATCCAGGCGCAGATGAGGGAGGGCGTGATCGCCGGCTACCCGGTGGTGGACGTTAAGGTGCATCTGACCGACGGCAAAACCCACCCGGTGGACAGCAAGGACATCGCCTTCCAGATCGCCGGGCGCGAGGCGTTCAAGAAGGCGTTCATGGCCTGCAAGCCGGTTCTGCTCGAGCCGATCGTGCGGGTCGAGGTGACCGTGCCCAACGACAAGGTGGGCGACATCCAGGGTGACCTGGCGTCGCGTGGCGGACGGCCGGAGGGCCAGGAGATGCTGCCCGGCGGCCTGAGCGTGATTTCCGCCCGCGTGCCGCTGGCCGAGATGTCAGATTACCACTCGCGGCTGTCGAGCATCACCGGCGGGCAGGGCAGCTACAGTATGGAGCTGTCGCACTACGAGAATGTGCCGACACACGTTCAGCAGCAGATCATTGAGAACGCCAGAAAGGCCCGCGAGGAAGCAAGGGCGTAAGAACGTACAGAAGTTCAGGCGCTGCGGGTGGTTCGTCCGGCACTGGCATGCGAATTGAGACCGTCCGGGAATTCACCGAGCGGAATGCACGTTCGGGTGGCCCATCGCTTGAGCGATGGGGGAGCGAACTCGTGGCCGAGTTGATGGCCCCCACGGCTGAAGCCATGGGGCACCCACCGAATTCCCGGACAACCTCAGGCGAGTTGCCGGTGGCGCCGGATTGGGGATGGCCGCGGGGTGGTGCCACGGACGATGCTCAGGACAAGCTGCAGACTGACTGCGACCTTTTGCCTGTTGCTGACGGGTGTGCTCGCCATCATGGCGGGCACGGCTCACGGCGGCAGTGCACCGGCTCGACTGGTATTCGTCGGCAAGGAAGTCTTCCTGCAATGCCCCCGTTCGGGCGTTCGCGTGGTTGGGTTTGCGGATTATGCGCGTGCGACCGGCCTGGACATGATCTCCTACTCGTCCGAGCAGACCCGCAGCGATACGGCCGACATCGCGTACCTCCGATTCTCCGCCGACAACGGGCGGACGTGGTCTGAGCCGCAGGCGATGCAGACCTCGCGGAAGCTCGAGAAGGGCACGCTGCGGCGGTACGTCAGCGTGATGTTTGCCGACCCTGACCGGGATGTTCTGCTCACCTTGATCAACCAGGCAGTCCTGCCGACGGACAACCCCCTGGAAGGGATGAAAAACTGGACGCTGCGCTATGCCCTGAGCCGGGATGGCGGGAGGACCACCTTCCACGAGACCGAGATCGTGCAGTCAGGGGGCGAGCACACTGCCGAGCATCCGCTTCCCGGCGTGTGGGTGGGCAAAAACGGGGTTATGATCGGCGACGCGACGTGCGTGCCGATTCGCATCCGTACCGGCGAGATCCTTCAGCCCGTGCAGATCTGCCCGCTCGGCCCTGACGGCCAGTACTACAACCCCGGCGGCGGTTACACCTATCACGACTCGGCCGTGCTGATCGGGCGATGGAACGCGGCGGGGACGCTTGACTGGCGGCTTTCGTCCCTCGTTCGCGGCGACGCCGCGAGGTCCACACGCGGAATGCTGGAGCCGACGATCGCCGAGATGCCCGACGGTCGTATTCTGATGGTGCTTCGCGGGAGCAACGATCGCAAGCCGGACCTGCCAGGGTATCGCTGGTACGCCGTGTCATCCGATCACGGGGTCACGTGGTCCGAACCGCGACCGTGGACGTATTCCGACCGCACCCCGTTCTTCTCCCCCAGTTCGTGCAGCCAACTGCTCAGGCACAGCAACGGCCGCATCTACTGGATCGGCAACATCTCGCCGAAGAATCCGCGCGGCAATCTTCCTCGATATCCGCTGGTGATCGGCGACGTCGATCCGGACTCGCTCCTGTTGATCCGTGAATCGCTCTGCACGATCGACGATCGTGGCCCGGACGACCCTGAGGACCTGATGATCAGCAACTTCCATGCTCGCGAGGACCGCCGGACGAAGGAGATCGTCGTCCACTGCTCGCCGCTCGGCCGAGGGCATCTCACGGGCACTGCGCCAGCGGCCTCCCGGCCGGCTCGGCAGAAACTCGACTGGACGGCGGATGCGTGTATCTACCGCATTGCGGTGATGGCCGGTCCTGCAACCCGGCCGGCCGGTCAGGCGGGGCAGGCGATCCCCCGGGAGGGCGGCAAGTCTCTCCATGCACGTTCGGCTCCCGGAGATAAAGACTGCCGCGGCGGCTTGGCTCTGGCCGGAGCGGGCTCCCGACCGCAGGGAGTCTTTCCCAGGGTCAGGCTGGCAGGGTAATTTCTTGCGAGTCACAGGGTTAAGAACTCCCGCCTTTCCCCTTGCGGGTAGATACGCAGGTGTTAAAATGCGTCTTGAAGGACTGAGCCTGACTCGGTCATTCCTCAGCTACTTGTCTTAACAGCGGCCCCGGTCGTCTTGGAGGGAGGGTGCCAATGAAGAGGCACATCCTGCAGCTGAACGCCGTGTTGTTCGTTGCTGTCCAGTCCTTGGGTCCGTCCGGCGCGATGGCGTCACGCACCGTCTATGTGGATCGGAACGCCACCGGGCCTGCCGATGGCACCACATGGGCGCAGGCGTACCGCGAACTGGCCGCGGCCATCGGAGCGGCGGTAGCCGACGACGAGATCTGGGTGGCAGCGGGCAGTTATCGGCCGGATTTCGATTCCGCCACGGGTACTCATACCGGCGATCGCAACGCCGTATTTCAAATTCCCAGTGGTGTGGCGGTCTACGGAGGATTCGTCGGCCATGAGGCCTCGCGAGACCAGCGCGACCCCGCGCTGAACCCGACCGTCTTGAGCGGCGACCTGGCGGGTAACGACATTCCAAATCTGGCCGATGGTCTGTCATGCTACAGCGGGAGCGGGACCCCCTGCGAGCCCGCTTGCGCGGGTTTCGATCTGGATGCCGACGGCGACGTGGACGACCTGGATCTGCACATCGATGACAACTCGATGCATGTCCTGGAGATCAACTCGGGGTCCAACGGGCTACTGGATGGGTTCACCGTCACCGGAGCCAACGGAACGACCTCCGGCGGCGGCTTGTGGTGCTCATCCATCAGCGGTGCGACCGTCAGGAACTGCACGTTTACGGCGAACAACACGGCTGGTAGCGGCGGCGGCATCTACATGTTCGGCAACGGGGTGATCGACAATTGCGCGATCACCGCGAACCGCGCGCAGTTCGGCGGCGGCATATACTGTTCGAACAGTGTCACGGTGACCAACACGCGTCTGGTTCGGAACCGGGCGAAATACGCCGGCGGCGGATGCCAGATCCTGTCCTGGTCCGGCACGATGACCGGATGCACCTTTGAGGAGAACCGGGCGGCTTACGGCGGCGGCATCAGGATGGAGCTGGGCAACCCCACGTTCAACAACTGCACCTTCCTGCGGAACAAGGCGGAAGGGCCCTCGAGCCCGCAGAGCGGCGGCGGGCTTTACATGTACCTGAGTTCCGGCTCGACGGCGAGATTCTCGGGCTGCCGCTTTCTGGGAAACAGTGCTCCGAGCGGAAGCAGCGGCGCCGTCTACGCCCGGTACAGCACGGTCGACGGCAACTGGGCCATCAATTTCGTGAATTGCGTATTTGCCGGTAATACGGCGTCCGGTGTGTCCTGTTGTTTCTTCGAGAAGCTGATCGCCAGGATGGCGAATTGCACCTTCGCCGGCAACGGCGTCAACGACTCGGCGGGTGTGATCTCTCTGTGGGGGACGACGTTCACCGGTGCGAATCTGATCCTTGCAGGGAATCCGGTCGCAGGGGCGTTGAGTCCGTTGGTCAATCCAATTTCGACCAGCGATTCCACGTACAATATCTCTTACAGCATTCTGCGCCGGGCGGTCAGCGCGGCACGCAATGTCAATGCCGATCCACTGTTCATCCGGAACCCGTTGCATGGCGAGGACGGCCTCTGGGGCACGGCCGATGACGACTATGGCGACTTGCGGCTCAGCCCCGGCTCACCGTGCATCGACGCGGGGACGAACTCCGGGGCCGGCCTGTTGACCGGCGTAACCGCGGACGTGGCCGGAGAGCCGCGATTCGTCGAGCACGGAGGCGTCCGTAACACGGGCACCGGCACCAAGCCGATAATCGACATGGGAGCACACGAGGCCTCGGGCGACTGCAACCAGAACGGCGTGCCCGATCAGAACGAGCCGGACGGCGACAATGACGGAGCGATCGACGAGTGCGAGTCCTGTCCTGCCGACCCCAGCAAGACAGAGCCGGGCCAGTGCGGCTGCGGGCAGCCCGACACCGATACGGACCACGACGGTGTCGCCGACTGCCTGGACATAATGTGCAACCCCAGCGGGCAGTTACTCGCGGTCAATCCGACTTTCCTGCTCGATGTGAACCCCCTGACCGGGGCGGCGGCGCCGATTTCGGGCCTTGGTTTGAAGGGCTACTCCTGGCTCGCCGGCGTCGATTTCGACCCCAACACCGGGCGGTTGTACTGCGCGGACTACTACACCGGTCATCTTCTCTCCGGGGACATCAGCACCGGCAGACTGACGTTGATCGGGCCGATCGGCTTCCAGAGCATCACCGGGCTTGGCTTTGATCGGAATACCAATACCCTCTACGGCGCCGCGTATGGCGACTCTTCTGCAACGGATGACGACCTCCTGATCCGCATTGACACCCAGACCGGCGCCGGGACTTCGATTGGGCCGCTGAATGATGGGGCGGTCAGCGGGCTTGCCTTTGACCCGTTGCAGCAGGTGCTCTTCGGCATGAGCAACACCACGAAGACGCTCGTGCGGATCAACACCTCGACCGGGGCGGCATCCGGCTTCGGCGGTGCGATCACGGAGCACTACATCTACAGCCTGGCGTTCGATGAGGCCGGCAACCGGCTTCTCACTTTTGACAACGCCCCGGACGACCTGATCTCGATGAGTCCCATCAACGGTGCCAAGACAGTGCTCGGCGGGGCGTCGATATCGAATCTGGGCGGCGCCGGGTTTAATCCGGCCGACGGCATGCTGTACGGTTTCGAAAACAACGGCCCTGAGCTCATCAAGGTCGACCCACAGACCCGCGCCGTCACGTCGATTGCTGCGACCGGCTCCGCAGGTATGGGCGGGCTGGCCTATGATCCGGAGAGCGGCACACTGTACGGCATGAGTGGGAATTCCCGTTACATTTACACCATCGACACGACCACCGGCACAGCCGCCGGCATTCGCAAGGTCAATTCTTCGGTCAGCGGAATGGCCTGGGACCCGGCCACGAAGTCGCTGTACGTGTTGGACCCGTGGTACAACTACATTCGCCTGATCAACCCGGCCACCGGCAGCAACACCTATATCGCCAGCGTCCCGAGTTCCACCTACTTCGGCCTGGCCTATGACCCGGCTGCCCGCAGGATATACCTCTCGAATGTCACCGCGGGCACACTGGTCTGGTTCGATCCGGTGACCAAAGTCTTCACCACCATCGGCCCGCTCGGCTATTCGAATGTGATGAGTCTGGTGTTCGATACCGCGACCAATACCCTCTATGGTTCGACTTCCGGCCGGCTCCTCAGAATCGACACAGCTACCGGGGTGGCCACGCCCGCGGGGCCTGACAGCCCAGGCGTTTGGGGGACCATGGCCATTGATCCGGCCACGCGCACTCTCTACGGAGGCGGCGCGCAACTGATGCGAGCCGACCTGGACGCGCCGATCGGCTGGACGGTGGGGACGATCGGCAACAGCCTGATTAAAGATGTTGCTTATGATCCGACTGCGGACACGCTTTGGGCGGTTACGACCGGCTACCCGCGTGCGCTGCTTGAGATGCGCGTCTCCACCGGCGAGACCCGGCAGGTCGCGACCTTGGACCGCGACATCGACGATGTGGCCTTTGATCCGCATTCACAGACCCTCTACGGCCTGGACCGCGGCAGCACTTATCTGCTCAGCATCGATCGGACGACGGGGGTCTGGACGTTTGTCATGGATCTGTCGAGCAACACGATGGCCATTGCTTTCGACGTCAACCGCCGTGTGATGTTTTCAATCGAGAGTAACGGCTACGTTCAGGAACTCGACCCCGTCGGCGGGGAGGTTTTCCAGCGCTGTTACCTGGGCTCCGGGTACGACCAGGTTTCTTCGCTGACCGCCAACCCGAACGACGGCCTGCTGTACGCCGTTAATAGACGGACGGGCGCGCTGATCTCTATCAATCCCGACACTTGCGAAAAGGCGACGGTCGGCTCAACCGGCTACCTGGGGATCGAGGGCGTCGAGTTCGTGTCCAGGGACTGCAACGCCAACGGCATTCCCGATTACTGCGACATTGCCCATTCCATCAGTCCGGACTGCGACGGCAACCATGTACCCGACGAGTGCCAGCCCGATGACGACGCGGATTCGCACGTGGACGCATGCGATAACTGCCCGGAGACGCCTAACGGGGATCAGGCGGATATCGACGGTGACGGCGTGGGTGACGTTTGCGACAACTGCCCGGACCTGGCCAATGCCGACCAGGCGAACGGCGATGGCGACGCACGGGGCGACGTCTGCGATGAGTGCCCTGCAGATTCGGCCAAGGTCGAGGCCGGCGTCTGCGGGTGCGGTGTGCCGGATGACGACACCGACGGCGATGGCGTGCTCGATTGTATTGACAACTGCCCGGCCGTGCCCAACACCGATCAGGCGAACCAGGATGGAGATGCCTTCGGCGACGTGTGCGACAAATGCCCGACCTTGCCGACCACCGGTCAGGAACCCGACGGTGACGGAGACAGCATACCCGACGTCTGCGACAATTGCCCCACAACGGCGAACGCTGACCAGGCCGATGGTGACGGGGACGAATTGGGCGACGCGTGCGACAACTGCCCGGGAATCGCCAACCCCAACCAGCGGGACCTCGATCGAGATTCACGGGGCGATCTCTGTGACGATGACATCGACGGTGACGGCGCCCCCAACGATCAGGATGCCTGCCCGCTTCACCCGGGCAAGATCGCGGACGCGGACACCGACGGCGACGGCGTGCTGGACTGCAACGACGTCTGCCCGGCCATGCCCAACCCTGGCCAGGAGAACGTTTGCAGCCCCGGCGCGAGCGTGTTGTGCGTCGATCGGGATGCCTACGGCGCCGACGATGGCAGCAACTGGTTCAACGCTTATCGAACGATTGAGGCAGCGCTGACGCACGCCGCGAGCGCCGGCGGGGCGATCACCGAGATCTGGGTGGCCGAGGGCACCTATCATCCGCCGAACGCTTCGTGGTATGGGTGCGACACCTGTCCAGGACCGGGTTACACGCTCGTGCCCGGCGTGTCCCTGTACGGTGGCTTTGCGGGGCAGGAGACGGCGCGTGACCAGCGAGACCCCGGTGCCCACCCGACCATTCTCAGCGGCGACATGCTCGAAAACGACACCGGCGGTTTTGACGATCCGTCGCGCAGCGATAACGCATTGAGCCTGATCGGAAGCTCGCAGCAGACGCAACCGTTCGCCGTCGGCAGCGTGTCCGGCTTCACGCTCACGCGTGCGGGCATGATCCCGTACAGAGGCAGTTCGGCGGTGAACATCAACGCCTGGCAGGCGACCTTCAGCGACTGCGTCTTCAGTGATAATGTGGGATACTCGGGCGGAGGCTTCTCCAGCAGCTACGGCATCTACACCTTCGAGCGATGTACGTTCATCAGAAACGTGACCTATCACGGGGGCGGCGGCATCTTTCTCTATGAGAACACCAACGGGGTCGTCCTGCGCGATTGCACCTTCATCAACAACCAGTCGCTGTACGGCCAGGGAGCCGCGGTCACGGTCAATGCCCCTCTGACGGCGGTCAACTGCGTCTTTGCCGGCAATTTCAGCGGTGGTGGGACCGGTCCGGAGGGCAAGGGCGGCGCCCTTTACGTCAGTCGCCCATACAAGCTGGTCAACTGCGTGTTCACCGGCAATCGTGCGGCCAGTGGTGGCGCCATCTACCACGGTTATGGTCCCGGCACGCTGGTCAACTGCCTGTTCAGCGGCAACTCCGGTGATCAGCAGGGCGGGGCCATCCATGCCGACGACGGCGAGTTCGACGCGGTCAACTGCACATTTGCCGGCAACGACGCGGAGGCCGGCGGCGCGATCTACAAGCTTCGCGCGTCCGTCGGGCTCTCGAACTGCATCCTCTGGGCCAATACGGCCGCGAGCGGCACGCCTGAGCAGCAACAGGTCTACGTAGTCAGCGGCGCGGCCGGCACGGCCACGCTCAATTACTGCGCGATCCAGGACGGCTGGACGGGGGCGGGGGCCAACAACATCTCGCTCGATCCGCTGTTCGTGCGAAATCCCAGTCCCGGCGCCGACGGTCTCTGGGGCGGTGTTGATGATGATTACGGTGACCTGCAGTTGCGGGCCGGCTCGCCCTGTGCGGACAGCGGCGACAATCTCGCGGTGCCGGGTGACGTCGCCGACCTCGATCGCGACGGCAACACCGGCGAACCGACACCGCTCGACCTCAACGGTGCAGTCCGCTTCATCGACGATCCGGGTGCTACCGATGCGGGCAACCCGTCGGGCGGCGCGCCGTTCGTCGACATGGGGGCGTATGAACGCGTCCCCGACATCGACGGTGACGGCATCGGTGACGGTACGGACAACTGTCCATATGACGCCAACAGCGATCAAGCGGACGCGGATACCGACGGCGTGGGCGACGTGTGTGACCAGTGTCCGGATACACCCGCTGGTACGAGGGTCTCGCGCGCGGGCTGCCCGACGCCGAGGGCGGACTTTGACCTGGACGGCGACGTGGACCAGGCCGATTTCGGCCTTTTGCAGAGGTGCCTGAGCGGCACGAGCGTGCCGCAGGACAACCCGAGTTGCGCCGATTGCCGCCTGGACCACGACCTCGACGTGGACGTGTACGATGGCTTCCTGTTCAAGAACTGCCTGAGCGGCCCCGATGTTCCGGCCGATCCCGGCTGCATCGATTAGGACGTTGCCCCGAACGGATGCCACGGACAGCCTGTCTGCCCGTGCCCGGTCGTGACAATCTGTGCCGGAGACTCCTCGCACCCGGGGCGGCCAGTCCCGCGAACATGCCGGCGCCCGCTCTCGGTGAACTTGTGCGTGCCACCCGGCCAGAGTTGTCTTGTCCCCGCGCTGCCTGCATCCTCAGTCAACGGAAAGCAGCCCGCTGACGAAATCGTCGAGGAACCTCGCCATTTTCTCCCTGCTGATCGCTGCCTCGTAATACATCCCTGCCACGTTGATGCGTTCCTGTGCCTCGTTGACATCGACGGAGATGCCTGTCTGAAACGGCACCGGCCTCAGGCCGAAAATGTTCGTCAGCTCAGCCCCGCAGAAAGTGGGCATCTTCCTGCTGAACGATCCGATCAGCCCCAGCGGCAGAGAAGGAGCGTTTCCCATCCCCGAGGGCAGGCGGTTAAAGCTTTTGGCCGACAGCCCGTAGTGCAGCAGGCGGACCAGCATGCTGGTAGGCAGGAACGCAATGCGATGCGCCGCCGCGAGTCGGCGGAGCATTGCTCGCGATTGCAGCAGGGCCGCCATCTGGTCGCGAGCCAGGTCGGCGACCGCCTTACGGTCCTGGGCGATGCTCGCGGGGACGTACATCGGCAAAGCGTTGGTCAGGTTGCGGCACACCGGGGCGGCCTGTCGACGCTTACGGTGATCGATCAGGTTCAGCGTGCAGTACCCGGCCTCGGGCGGCAGCGGCCTGGGCATGACGCGGTCGAGCGCCCGGATGGCGCAAGCCCGCATGAAATCGCCGAATCTCGCAATGCCGCACACGCGAAGCGAGACTTCCTTGGCCAGGCGCGTCTGCTCGGGCGTCAGTCGGCGGAGCATGAATCGCGCCCGGCCGAGTTGGTCGGGTGCGATGCCTTCACTGAGCCGGGCCGTCCTCCACTTGGCCGGGCGCAAGCCTCCGGAACCGTCGAGCATGTCCGAAGGGGTGAGAATCAACGGAGCCTCCCGGATCAGCTCGGAAAAATCGTCCCTTGACTCGTCACCCGCGCCGGCGCACGTGCTCTGGTCGGGGCATTCGCGATACAGCCGGTCGATTTCCTCCAGCAGGGTGACTCCGCCGCGTCCGTCCATGAGCGCGTGCGTCCAGCGGGCGATCAGGCGGTCGCCGGCCGGCAGGCCCCTCAAAACGACGAACTGAAGCGGCGGAAGATGTCGGATATCCACGGGCTCATTCAGCAGATCTTCGATGTGGGCGTGGATTTCGGCTTCACCGGCGTCGGCGAACTGCCGGAGGGTCACGATCCGCTGCAGATCAGGCGGCGGCCCATCCAGCCGCCAGCGCGGGCGGCCGGTGATCGGCGACTGTTCGAGCCGAGAACCCGCCGCGGGGTAGACTCGGTACAGCTTCAGCAGTGAACAGCGCAAGCCTTCGACGTCAACTTGTCCGCGGAGCTCGAGACAGAGGTGGATACTCGTACCCGGCAGGCCGATGCGCCGCATCGCCTGGTCCGCGGCGAAGAAGTAGAGATCCAGCGGATTCGGTTCCTGGTATCGGGCCAAAAGCGTGTATCCCAGAAGCTGTAATCTCCCAACGGGCGTGCATTGTAGCGGCCGGCAGCGTAGTCCGCATCGGCGGGGACCGCGACGGCGCTTCACCTCACTCCGGGCTCAGAATCGCCTCGATGAAATCATCCAGGAAGCGGTTCATCATCTCCCAGCGGACCTCGTAACAGAGCCCGCACACCGCCAGCCGTCCCTGCTCGCCCATGACCTGAATGCCGATGCCCTGCCTCGGGAGCGGCGGCCGGAACGCGTGAACGTATCGAAGCTCCGCCCCGCAGAACGATCGTTTCTCCATGCCGAATGCCTGCATAAAGCCCAGAGGCAGCGACGGCGGCCGGCCGAACTCGTCCCGTTGCCATGGCTCGGGCGGATAGATCAGGGCGTGACGCACGAGGTGGCCGAGGAGCGCCGCAGGCAGGCTCGTGATCATCAGCGATCGCTTCAGACGCTGGGCGTCGGGCCCAGTGGCGACCAGACGCGAAGTACCCTCGTGAAGCATACGGGCGACGGCCGGACGATCGAGAGCCATCCCGACCGGAACGAACAGCCGCTCGGCCGTGAAGATGTTCCGGCACACCGGGCTGCGGCAGGGCGGCTGGCGCCCTTCGAAGACGTACGGTACCGAGTATCCGGATCCTTCCGCGGTGCGCCTGCCGATCAGGCGATGCAGGGCGCGAACGGCACAGGCTCGCAGGTACGCGCCGAACCTTGCCGGGGCACAGGTGCGTTTCACGATCTCATGGGCCCGTTGACAGTCACTCTCGTCCAGCTTGCGGACGATGCCCCGCAAAGGCCCGAGTTCGCGGAAATCCGGGCAGACCGGCAATTGCAGCTCCTGGTCCGGGCCGGCTGATTGACCCTCCGGGCCGGGTGCCGGACGATGCGCTTCGGCCGCCCGCTGAATGAGCTCGGTCAGCCCGTCGAGCCGCTCATCGCCGGCGGTCATCAGCCCGCCAGGATCGGGAGCCTCGCGGCACAGACGATCGATCGCCTCCATAATCAGGAACCCGCCCCGGGCATCCATCAGCGCATGCGGCCAGCGGATGACCATCAGATCACCGGCCGGCAGGCCCCTCATCACGTGAAACTGAAGCGGGGCCAGCTTGACGGGGTCGATGCGCTGAGCCAGCAGCCTGTCGATCTGCCGGTCCAACTCTGCCTCGGTGGGCGGCGACAGGTGATGAACGAACACCGGCTGCCCGGCGTCGGCTTTGCGTGCGTACAGGCGCCAGCGGGGAGAACTGAGGTGGTTCGACCACTCCAGCTTCCCGGTCGTGACCGGATAAATGCGGTGCAGGCAGGCGAGCGCCCGCTTCAGTCGTTCGACGTCGACCTGCCCGGCCATCTCCAGGTGCATGTGAATAAACGCCCCGGGCAGCGACAATCGGGCGGCCGCCCGGTCGAAAACGAAGAACAGACGGTCGAGTGCATTGGGAATGTGGAATTCGGTAGCGGGCATATGCTGTTACAGGCGCAAAAACGCCGATTCGCGAATGATCATCTCCTGCCGGTCAGATAGACATCGGACTCGACGCACTTTTCCACGACGGCCAGGATTCTGAAGTACAGCCCGCGCTGCCAGAGCGTAAACGCGTGCCGCGACCGCCAATCGGCCATCTCTCTCGCGCGACGCCCGACGTCGTGGGCAATCCACCACTGCTCGAGGCGAGCAAGCGATGACTCCGATTGCAGCGCCAGGTCATCCTGGATGGGTGATGCCATGGCTACGGCCAGCGGGCCGGCCATGTCGCGGATTCGCCACCGCGCGGCCTCCCGTACGGTCAGATCCGCCGATCGCGCCTCCCTGAACAGCCTTTCGGCCTCAGGATCCTCTCTTCGCGAGTCCGCAAACCGCAGGTGCCGGCCGGGCCGCTGCGGCGAGCTCACGTAGAAATAATAACCAGGGCTGTCGAGTGGTTCCCGGAAGGTGAAACGCAGCTTGCGGACACCCCGGCTGTCGCCGTCCAGGACGGTGACGGTGAATACCTCGCCCTCGACAACCGTCCCGGTGGTGAGCGGCGAACCCGCCCGCATGCCGTCCACAAGCATCTTACCGGGCAAACCGGAGAACCACCCCGGCGCCACCGTCGCGATTACCAGTTCGTGATCGTTTACCCGCTCGACGATGCTCGGCCTGTCCATCATCAGCGGATCGGGAGCGAAGGTGAGGGTGTAGCCTTCCAACTGCGGCGTGTTCCAGGCTTCCCGCATCGCCATCGGTGCATAGATGGCGGCGATCGGCAGGTTAATGAAGAACAGCCTGCTTCCGGGCGGCGGCGGGGCGGGGGTCGACTCCTGGATGTCGGCATAAACGATCTGCTCGGACCGGATGATGGCCGACCACACGGCCCGGTACACGCCCAGCGACCACATGGTGGCCGCGATGACCAGGAAGGTAACCGTCTTTCGCCAGCGTGCGGCAACACCCGAGAGCAGGATGGCCGCTACAACACCGTAGGGGATGGATGCCAGGTAGCTGAAGTGCGGCATGGCGAAGACCGGGATGACCGGAACGAACGCCGCGATGCACCACAACGGCCACAGCCACCGGCCGCTGCGTCCCTTCGAGACCGCGATGTACCAGATCACGACCAGGCCGACGAGTGCCCCCATGATCGCGTGAACCGCCCAGTGCTCGCGCGGCAGGCCCTGGTACGTCGCAAGACCCATGAGCATTGGCGTGTAGAAGATCTGCGAGGTCAGTAGTTGCAGCAGCTTGCTGGCGATCCACGGAATCGAATCCACGCCGGTGATCTTCGCGAAGTAGATCGCAGGGACGTTGCCGACGTCGAAGCTGGTGACCCGCCAGGCAACGAAAGTCATCGTCAGCAGCCAGAAAGTCACATGGTAGGGAACCCGTCTGAGGAAATGCCGCCAGCCGCCGTAGCTCAGGTCGATCAGAAAGATGACCCCCGGAAAGACAACGGCGGTCTCGCGGCTGAGCAGTGACAGGATCCAGAGCACGACAGGCAGGCCCTCGCGCAGACATCGCCCCACGACCCATCGGGAGGGCCGCCCGAGCGACGCCGACATGTAGGCGGCCGCGGCGGCCGCGAAGAAAAAGGCCCCGAACACCGCGTTGCCGGCCGCCATCCAGCCGAGGCTGAAGAACGAATGCGGCAGAATGATGAACATCACGCCGGCGCAGAACGCCGACCCGCGGCCCAGGCCGGCCTTCAGGCCGAACCAGTAGACCAGAAGTGATATCAGCCAGTGCCAGCCCAGTGCGCAGGCGTGCATGATCATCGGATTGCCGCCGCTCAGCACATATTCGGACTTGGCCAGCAGCATCGCCACCGGCCGCGGATATCGCCAGATGGGCGTGTTGGTCTGCCACCAGAGATGGTTGAGCTTGCCCGACAGGTCGATGGTGGCCATCTCCGTCAGGTCGCCGGGCGTCCAGCCGTAGGTCCGAAACGCCGCCCGGTGCCAGTGATCATCGAAAAACAGCCCGTCCCACAGCGACAGCCCGTGAGCCGCGAGCACGACCACCAGCAGACCGACCGCGCACCCCGCGCCGCGCGACACGCTGAGCGGTGGTCCGGGCAGCCTCGATGTCTCCTGCTGCTGGTTCATGAGACGGGGAAGCTTATTCGAGGGTGTATCTCCGGGGCAAGCCGCGTAACCGTGAGATCTACCATACATACTATGATGCTGTCGGTCAACAGAGACAACAGGCTTCTGTCAACACGAGGATGGCAAGCAGCGAGCAGGGTCCTGCAAAGGTCTGATGGCCGGCACAGGATAGCCTGCCCGGGTTGGCTCGCCGGCTGCATAGTATCGGTCGTGCCCGGCCCCTGTTTCGTGTGCTGGATGCCGTTGTCGCGGGCGGCCGGGTGAGTCTGGTCGCGATCCACGGGCGAACGGTTGCCCCCAGCGGGGTAGTACATAGAGAGGGGTTTGCCATACTTCGGCGCGTCTGGTTACACGCTCATTCCCGCTTCGCATCGCAGGCTAAACCCCAGTACGACAGTCCGGCTGAAAGGCGGGGGGAGCGCAGCGCAGACATCGGTCACAGGCACGATCGGCCGCTCGTGGAAAGGAGACCAGGCGCGCTAACCGATCTGCTTGATTTGCCCGGTACGCGGTTTCAGCCCCGGAGAAGTTGGAGCCCCGGGAGATTACGCCAGAACTGCGGCAAATCTCCGGTTGGCGGAGGTCGGGACGAGCCCATGGCTTCTACTGTTCGCAAGCTCCTTTGTATACGATACTTATCAGAGACTCAGGGCCGTGCTCCGCGGCAGCCGCCGCGTACCTGGACATTCCGAAGAATGGCCTGCGACCGGCCAGGGATTATGGGAACCGGGTCGACGAATTCGATAAAAAATGGTTGACAACGGTTGTTCGCGCGTGATAACATACAGCAGCGAAGGATGCGAGGCGGAGAGATAGCCGCCAGCAGAGTCGGATCGCAGGTCCAACTCAGGGCCTCAGGCAGTCTCACATCTGGCAGGAGGCTCCGTGTGGACGGAGGGCGGTCGTTTCTCAGGAGGGCAACGGAAGGGCTGCTCCGCGGAACATAGTGGGATGATGATGTTGTTGAGTGCCGGGTGAGGAGCCCGGCGCTGATTGATTACGTTACCTTCGGATGGGATGAGCTGATGCTCGAACCAGCGGAGGCGGGAAACGAATAACACTTCGAGAAAGGGTCCCGGGCACCTGTGTTAAGACCCGGAGAGGAGGAAAGGCTATGAGAAGAACGATCTGTATGGCTGCTCTGGCCGTCTCGGTGACGGCAGTGTCGAGTGCGCTGGGCGCATTTTATAACTTGGGTGCTGGCACGAGCACCGGCATCAGCACTGACGGCAGCGTCGTCTCGTTCAACAACTCGGGCGCGTATATATGGACTCCGACCAATGGTGCTAAACCCATCGGGGCAGCCTACCTAACAGCTGGCGTGGCCATCGGGGGGAGTTCCATAACTCATGCGACATGGCAACCCGTGTTCAATGGCGCAGACAAAGTCATTGTGGGCGGGAATTCAGGCGGGAATGTCTCCGCCTGGGTCGGAGACACAACCGGGGCTGGGAACTGGTATTCAATTGGGAGCGGAACGGCCAATTGCACGTCGGCTGCCGCCAATAACTTCTGGATTGGCGGAAGCTCGGGTACTTCTCCGAGCATAAACGCATATCGATACAAGGCCAGCTCGGTCAGTTGGTCCTCGCTAGGTTTGCCAAGCGGGTACAATCCGAATGCTTACATTTATGGCATTTCGGATGTTGGTTCCTACGCCGGTCGCGCCCAGTACGGCGGTTCCGGCACGGGCGGTGCTCGCGCCGCAATCGGCGGAGGTACGCTGGTTGGCTTGAGACCGCTGATTGGTCCACAGACCACCAACAATGAGGGTGCTGCCAACGCCATTTCCCGTAACGGCTCGGTCGCGGGTGGCTGGAGTACGGCCTCGGCGACCATCACGCGCCAGGGAACCATTTGGACCATCAGCAGCCCGAACAGCCCCGTGGCGGTCCCGCTGCTTGGAACAGACAACTATGCTGAAGTACAGGCGCTAAATAGCGACGGAACGATTGCTGCTGGTTACGCGCGAGACCTGGTTAACGCGACCCGGCGGATCTGGATCTGGGATGCAGTCAACGGCACTCAGGATTTGTCTGCGATCATCCCAGACTTGGCAACGGGCTGGACGAACCTGAGCGTCAGAGGCATGTCTGGTGATGGCCTCGCGATTACCGGTGACGGTACCTACGGCGGCGTCACGACAGCTTGGGTGGCTGTTATTCCCGAGCCGGCAACCATCGCGTTGGTGCTGCTCGGTCTGCCGTTGCTTCGGCGTCGGCGCTGAGGCGTTGCGGCGTGTTGTGAAGTTTGAGCATTGAGTTTGGGAAAGCCCTGCGGGGCGGCGGCGAAGGACTGCTGCCCCGCAGGGTGAACCCGGCGTGCTCGAGGGAGAGAATCGAACTGCATCGTCGCGCCGGCGTGCGGCGAGCGAGGGGGGTCTACGCGGAGAGCGGGGCTTACGACGCGTTAACCACACCCGAACGGCCCAACGGGCCGCTGAGGCAGTGTGGGGTTCTATAATGATGGTGCCGTGACCCCGCGCGGGGTCAGGTGCAGGACGAGTCAGCCAAACGGAGCGGGCGAGCGCAAGCCGGGTGAAGAGGCCCGGAGGGAGGTTGAATTCATGGTGCCTTCACGATCAGTAACTAACTGGGTAGTGGTAGTGGCAGTGGGGTCCCTAGCGGCGAGCGCGTTGGGTGTCCCGACTCTGCTTGAGATTCCCCCCTACAGCGGTGTTGGTTGGGGTGCTGGCTCGACGTTTGCCGGCTATACCACGGAGGGCCGGTCTGTCTCTCCGGATGGGATGTATGTCGTAGGTCTGTGCAAAGGAACTAACACGACATCTGCCGGGGTTTCATCCGCAAACCAGGTTGGCTTCATCTGGGATAAGACGAATGCCAGCAAGTGGGTGATCCTGGGCGGACACGGGGCCAGCATCGCGACCGGTATAACCTACCGGTACGAGTCCATTGCCGGCCAGCACCAGGTCGTTGTACACGGCTTGTCGTCGGGCTTTCCGTGCACCTGGTTCTCCTACAACCCTTACGATCCGATTAACCCGACGTTCCAGTGGGACGTTCGAGACACCACGATTTCAGGTGCGCCGCAAGTGGCGACGGGCGGTACTGTTTCCAGTCTGGATGTGGACGACATTGTGTACACTATCTGGGACAGGGAGATTTCTAACACGGATATGCTCTTTACTGACAAACTGGCAAATCAGCCACCTGCCTGTGTCATCTCCAGAGACAAGAAGAATGTGGACGCAAAATACGAGGCGGGCGTACTGGGGGTGTCAGGTGTCGGTCTCTCTGTCGGACGACGAAAAGTCACACTTCCCGACACCACGGTGGCATACGGGAGCTATTTTCTTCAATACCGCGGCAACGGAACGTCTTGTACCGGGAGCATAGACAGCAGC
>CAZPIO010000142.1:0-21067 GCA_964586235.1 uncultured Planctomycetales bacterium | reverse complement strand
AATCAACCCCCTTCAGGGGGTTTCCCCGCCAAAGGCGGGCTGATAGGCCGGCCGTTATACGGCCGGTGGGCGGTCGCCCGCAACTATTCCTCCTTTTTATGGTTTGAGCCCGTTTCAACGGGCTTAACCGATAAGGAAAAGCCCGTTGAAACGGGCTAAACAACGCACAACCAGGAAAGGAGGAATTGCCCGACGATGAACCAGCCGTAAAACGGCTGGCCTATTTGCCCTTCGGGAAAGACCGCTGAAGCGGTCTGCTTTCAACTTGCGTTCACGCCAACCGTGTCAGCCGAGAGAATGGCCTCGCTTCTGTCACAGACCCTTGTCCTGTTGGCTGCGACCTTGCCTTCGCGTACACTCACGACAAATCCCTCGCCGGAGAGCACCGCACATGGAACTGCCCGAACGGATCGAAACCGAACACGAGTTGGAGGAGGTAATGACCCGGCCGTCGCCGGCGCTGGTCGAGGACCTGGCGCGGGTTGAGGGCGACCTGATGGTGCTCGGTGTGGCCGGCAAGATGGGACCGACCATGGCCCGGCTGGCCCGGCGGGCGTGGGATCAAGCCGGGCGGAAATCTCGGATCATCGGCGTCGCCCGGTTCACCGACGCCGCCGTTCGCGATCGGCTGGAGGCCGGCGGAATCGAGACCATCACGGCCGATCTGCTCGATGAGAAGGCCTTGGCCGCCCTGCCGGACGTGCCCAACGTCATCTACCTGGCGGCCCGCAAATTCGGCTCAACCGGCAACGAGCCTCTGACCTGGGCTATGAACACCTACCTGCCGGCTCGGGTTGCGGTGAGGTTTCACCGCTGCCGGATCGTCGCGCTGTCCACAGGCAACGTCTATGCCTTCAGCCCGAGCGACGGCCCCGGCCCGGATGAGTCAACCCTGGTGGGCCCGGTGGGCGAATACGCCCAGTCATGCCTCGGCCGCGAGCGGATGTTCCAGTACTTCAGCGATCAGTACGGTACGCCGGTGTCGCTTGTCCGGCTGAACTATGCCATCGATCTGCGATATGGGGTGCTGATGGACGTGGCGAGCAAGGTGTTCAACGGCCAGCCGATCGATCTGAGCATGGGGCATGTGAATGTCATCTGGCAGGGTGACGCGAACGCGGGCATTCTGCGGAGTCTGCGGCATTGTGCATCGCCGCCGTTCATTTTGAACGTCACCGGGCGTGAGACGGTCTCCGTCCGGTGGCTGGCCGGCGAATTCGGCCGTCGGCTGGGCAAGGAGCCCGGCTTGACCGGCACCGAGGCCCCTACCGCGCTCCTGAGCAACGCCGCTCGATATCACGAGTTGATGGGTCCGCCCCAGGTGCCGTTGGAAAGGATGATCGACTGGGTGGCTCACTGGGTGAGCATCGGCGGGCGTACGTTGAACAAGCCCACCAAGTTCCAGAGCCGGGATGGGAGGTTCTGACGAAGGACGGGATGCGCCGCGCGTTCGGCTCTGCACTGGAGGAAGGACCATGGGTGACGTCGGCTGTACGAATAGCCAACCACTCACGGGCTCGGGTGCTCACAGCAAGCTCTTGTGCATCTGTTTTGCTGTCTCAGGTGTCCTCTGGCTCCTTCTGGCTGTCCAACAGAAGTGGTTCATAGTCTGGGACAGGCAGTGTGCCTGCCGGGACTCATCAGGCCTGATAATCACATACTTGACACGGATCGACTGGTGGGAAGGGGCGGGCGTTGCTGGCATCTTGTGCGGGGCTTGCGCCTGGGTTCTCCATACGCCAGTGCGATGGAGATCGCGCTGGCTGTTGTATCTGGCGGCTGTCTTTTCGGGCATGGCTTGTGCAGCCCAGTTGCTGGATGGCCCTGATTCGCTCGTGCCGTTAAGACTGAGGTTCGACCCCGGCGCATCTACAGTGCTTGCTTTGAGTGTCGTCCAAGTCACGGCCGCAACGTGGGCCCTCTGGACTCATCGGGCCGGCGCCAGACCGCCGTCCGATCCCTTGTGCCCGTGACGATATCAGGTTTCCGACAGTTTGTCCTACCGTAAACAGCACAGCCATCACTCCGGAGCAGATAGTCGCGGATCGAGAAGCCCCGGCGATTGACGCCTATCACGAGCCCATCCGATGCTGCCCTCGAGATCATGATGTGACAATATTCAAACGGACGTATGACTCCATCCTTGAGACGGTCTGTATGGCCTGTGCCAACCACTATAAGCATTTACGGGTTGAATGCTTAGGGTCCTGCGCGGTTGTTCTGCCAAAAGACTGAATAGCGCGCCGTTACAGAACGTTTGCATTCGTGTGACCAAGCCGATAGAGTATTATGGTAGCTAGAACGAACCACTCAAATGATCCGCCGGGGAAGGCTGGCCAGCCAAGCGGCGCGTTGCGGAAGGAACGGATATGAGGCCGGATGCGGGAGCAACGCTGGGCGCGGTGATCGTCCTCTCCGTAGCGGTCTTAATGCCGGCATCGGTTCAGGCCGGAAACGATGCACAGCATCTCGCCGACACCATTCCTGCCACCATGATCCCGGGGTTCACATACAGTGTGTCGGTCACGATGAAAAACACCGGCACGACGACCTGGACGAACGACGAGGACCACCTCCTCGGGGCGGTCAGCGACTCGGACCCATTCGCACCGGGGAGGATCGAACTGGAAAGCGGCGATTCGATCGCGCCGGGGCAGGATAAGACCTTCAGCTTCACGATGGTCGCACCCAGCGAGGGCGTCTACACGACCGATTGGCGCATGCTTCGCGAGCACGTGGAATGGTTCGGGGATACGCTGACCCAGCAGGTGAATGTGACCTTCGGTCCGACGCCGCCGGGCGCGCCGACCATCAACTCGCCTGGCACGGGGACGATCGTCGGTTCCAACAGGCCGGACATCAGGTTCCAGGGTGATCCCTGTGATGCTTACGAAGTCCACATCGGCTCGTGCAATCTTGCCACGTCCACCGATGGCTGGGACTCCGGCGTTGTCTGGATCAACTCCGACCCCAACGAGGTTTTGGCCGCGCCCGGCGTTCTGAATACGCAGGCCACGTACTACGTCTACGCCCGGCTGCACAACACTCGCGGCTGGGGCCCCTGGAGCGCGGCTGGCAACTGGTTCTATACCGCCGGCCAGTTGATGAACGATCCCTATCTGATAGCGGGCGAGATCGGCGCCCAGCGGGGACACCAGATGTGCTACAACCCGGACCGGAACGAATACCTCGTCGGTTATTTCAACGCCGGAGTATATGACAAGGATGTTGTCTCATACTATCGCCTCGATGGCGACGGAAACAAAATCGGCAGCGAGACGATGGTGCCGCATGACATGACTGGATCAGGCGGCCCTCACATGTGCTATAACAGCACCCGCAACGAGTATCTCATCGTCTTCGGAGGGTACACAACGGCCGGCACGGAGACGCATCTGCAGCGGGTGAATGCCCAGACCGGTGAACTCATCGGCGGGAGTCCACGGATTTATACGCCGGCTCCCGAGCGGCGCAACATTGCCTATTCACCGAGGAGCGACCGTTACCTGCTCACCATAGAAGACGGCGGCCGGATCCTCGGGATGATCCTGGACAGCACGGCCGTGCCCATCACCGGCACATTCGCGATAAGCGACGGCACGCATGTGTACTCCGGCACTCCTCGAATCTGCTACAACTCCACCGACGACGAATTCTTCGTCCCGTGGGTCGTGAATACCCAGATCACCTGGGATGCCTACGCACAACGGGTCAGGGCCTCGGACGGAGCCCTGATCGGGTCGAACATCACCATAGGCAATACCGCCGCTACGGAGTTTCCCGGCGGTGTCGCCTATGACAGCGACTTGAACCGGTACCTGGTCATTTGCGACGGCGAGCCTTCCAGTCCGTGGGTGCAGTTCATAAGCGCTTCGGGCACCTTGATCGGATCGCGAATCCCTGTCGGAGGGGGCTACCATCAGGGCGGCATGTCCGGCATCGCCTGGAACTCCACCACAAAGGAATATCTCGCCACCTGGGGGCATAACGACACGGATGCGAACTTCGGCCGTCGTATCTCTCAGGCAGGAACGGTTATCGGCGAGCCGTTCAGGATCAACGGCCACGTGCAGGGGTTCGGCAACTGGGACCCCATCCCCGTGGCCAACACCCTCAACGGTGAGTTCCTCATTGTCTGGCAGTGGCAACACGACAACGTCTACGTGAGGCGGTACAAGGCCGCCCCGCTGCCGGCGCCGGATACCCAGCCGCCGGGTCCGGTCACGAACCTGACCCTCTCCCGAACACCGACGGCGATGATCGTGAGCTGGACCAACCCGTCCGACGCTGATTTCGCCGCGACCATGATCCGGGTGAAGGCCGGTTCGCCGCCGTCAAAGCCGGGCGACGGCACGCTGGTGGTGCATGAGCCAAACTGTCCCGGCACCACGGAAAGCATAACAGATGCCGCCGAGCCCAAGGGCATGTTGCTGTGCTATGCGGCCTTTGCCCACGATCTCGCAGGGAACTACGCCGACGCGACCACCGCATGTGGCACGCTGGTTGCCGGCGACTTTGACCGCGACGATGACGTCGATCAACCGGACTTCGGGCGCTTGCAGGCGTGTTTCTCGGGCTCCGGCGTGCCGCACTCGGTGGAATGCGAAGGCGCTGATTTCGACCTCGACGGCGACGTGGACGGCGCGGACTTTACCCTGTTCCAGTTCTGCGTCGGCGGACCCGATGAGCCGCCGGGGTGCTGAGAAGCGGCGCCTGCACCTCTGGGTACTCGTTTTTCGACCTAACCGATCAGGAACCGACGGCGGCGGACGTAGTCCCAGACGACATAGCGGTCGAGGTCGCGGCCACCGGTGAAAAAGACCCGGCCGCGTGTGGACTCGGCGACGCGATGGGCAAACTGCACGTCCTCGCTCGACTGGGCCCAGTTGGGCAGCAGGAAGATGTTGATGGTGATGCCTTGCCGGGCGCAGAGCCGGGCCTCGCGCAGGGTGGCCTGCTCGGTCAGCGGGTGCGGGGGATAAAGCAGGTAAAGAAAGTGACCCTCGTAGTGCGCGGTGGGCAGGCCGTCGGTGAGCAGGATGATCTGGCGGTTCGGCGTGTCCTGCACGCTCAGGTACTGCCGGGCGAGTTGCAGGCCGTGCTGGATGTTGGTGAAGTGCGGCGGGATGTCGAACTCGTTCAGGTCGGGGCGGCTCATGTCGGCTTTCAAGGCCACGGTCGGGCTGCCCAGGGTGACGGGCTTGGGCATGAGGCCGGGCAGTTCGGAGATATGCCGTGGCTTGGCGAAGGTGTAAACCTCGATGAACTGCAGAAAATCGCCCGGAAACTCGGTGCGGATCAAGCCGTGCAGCGCCAGGCCCATGCGTTTGGCGTTGATGTACTGGCCGCTGTATCGCATCGAACCGCTCATGTCGATCAGCACTGCGGTGGCGCACTTGGGGTTGTTTCGTGTCCGGTGAATATCAATATCCTCAGGCTTCATCCGCACCGGGACCCCGGGACCGTCGCGAATCATGGCGTTGATCATCGAGGCCGGGATATCCATGTGCGTGAGCGAGTCGCCGAACTCGTAGGTCTTGGTCTTCTGCGTTTCAATAGCCCCTTCGCCGATAATCGGACCGGTATGCCTGCCGGAACGGGCGGCCTGCAGATCGCTGAAGATCTCCTGCAGCAGCCGGGACTGAAATAAGCGGAAGGCCTTGGGCGTCAGGCGGTAGCCGCCCTTTGTCTTCTCGAGCCCCTGTCGCTCGGCCAACTCGCGCAGGTAGTCCTGGATATACTGTTGCAGCGCGTTGAGCTGCTCCATATCGCCGGGCTCCGCGAACTCTGACAGAGCCTCCATGTCGATGACGCCGATCTGCCCGGTTTCAGCGGCTTTCTTGAGCTGCTCGAGCAATCGGTCAATGGTCTCCAGCTCCTCCTTGACTTCCAGGGCCTTGGGAATGTCCATCGCCGTCCGGCCGGTGAACTCGTATTTGGCGGCCAGTTCGTCCACCTGGTACTTCTGTCCCAGGAGATCCATCAGAGCCAGCAGGCGGGCGGCAAGCTCGGGCAGCTTCCGCTCGGTGCGATACCAGAGCTGCTCCAGGTCGTAGAGCTGCTCGCCTCGCGCGGCCGCATGAAATGCACCGGTGAGCGGCCTGGGCACGCGGACCCGGCAATATTCCTTCCGCCAACGGCGGCGGGCCTCTGCCTGAACGGTGTCGGTCTCATACGTAGAAAGAATCTTGCGTTTTCGCTCGAGCAGCATGGCGATGAGCGATTCGAGGCTCGGGCCGAGCGAGG
This sequence comes from uncultured Planctomycetales bacterium, assembly GCA_964586235.1. Lineage (GTDB taxonomy): Bacteria > Planctomycetota > Phycisphaerae > UBA1845 > PWPN01 > JAUCQB01. The sequence goes on along the minus strand of CAZPIO010000142.1, from coordinate 14,821 downwards.
CGATCTGACTCGGATCGATGTGAACCGCGCGAGCCAGTTCCTCCTCGGTCAGTTCGCGCATGCTGCCGTACGCGAGCATGTGCTGAAACGCCGGCGACACGAGGTCCGGCGCCGGCGTGGTGGGGCTGGGGAAGCTCTTCGGGTCAAACTTCTGGTAGGTGTGGATCACCCCGCCGAGAGGCTGCCGAGAGGCCGGAACCCGTGCGTCGTCAGAGCTCATAGGTGATCCTGCCATGATGCTGGCTGCGGGAAATCCGGTCCTTGGCGTAGAGGCCGGCAAGCACAAACTCGATGCACGAAGCCCGCACGGCGTCGTTCTCGGCCGGATTCACCTCGAAGGCCTTCTCCCAGATCCTGGGGATCCGCTGCACCCGGTCGGCGTACTGCGCCGAAGGCAGCATGTCGCCCACCTCGATCTTGACGCCCTTGGCGAACACGCCGGCGATCTCGTCCAGCCCGAGCCGATCGACATACTCATCGAACACGGTACTGATCGCCTCGGCCAGGATCGCATCCAGCACCTGCCGTTCGGACATCTGCGCCGAGCCCATCATGTCGAGCTCGAGCTTGCCCATCGACGAGGCGTGGAGGTGGGCCAGATCGGAAATCCGCGGAACGGCCGGGCACTCTCCGAGCCGCACCGCTCGCTGGCGGGCGCTGGCAATCATGGTGCGGTAGTTCGCGATGCTGAACCGGGCGCTGACGCCCGACTGCTGGTCTACATACTTCGAGCGGCGGGCGCAAATGCTCATCTGCTCGATGATTTCCTTCATGAACACCGGTACCTGCACCGGGAACTCGCCGTCCAGGTACACGCCGGCCTCCTGCTCCATGATCTGGATGCCGACGTCGCGCTGGCGCGGATAGTGCGTGTGAATGACCGTGCCGATGCGATCCTTGAGCTGGGGAATGACCTTTCCGCTGCGGTTGTAGGTGGCCGGATTAGCCGAGAACAGGATGAGCACGTCGATGTCGAACCTGATCGGGAACCCGCGGATCTGCACGTCCCGCTCCTCGAGGATGTTGAACAGGCCGACCTGGACCAGTTCGTCGAGCTCGGGCAGCTCGTTCATGGCGAAGATCCCGCGGTGCATCCGCGGAATGAGGCCAAAATGGAGGGCCTCCTCGGCGGACAGGCTGGTTCCGGCGGCCAGCCGGGCCGGGTCGATCTCGCCGATGATGTCGGCGAACTTCGTGCCCGGGGAGAGCCGCTCGGCGTAGCGCTGCTCTCGCGGCCACCAGGCGATCGGAACCTTGTCCTCCGAGCGTTCGGAGACGAACCGCTTGCCAGCGGTGGTAATGGGCTTCAAGGGATCCTCGTGAACCGGGCAGTCGGGGATAGCGAGGTACGGGACTTCCGGGTCGAGGAACCGCACCAGGAGGCGCATCAGCCGGCTCTTGGCCTGACCTTTTTCGCCAAGGAACAGCATGTCATGCTGGGCGAGGAGGCCGATATTGATCTCCGGGATGACCGTATCCTCGTACCCCACGATGCCGGGGAACAGCTCGTCGCCGCCGCACAGGGCTCGCAGGAAATTATCGTGGATCTCGCGCTTGACGGTCCTGGATTGCCAGCCGCTGTCGCGAAGCTCCCTCAACGTGGTCGGTTTGCTCGGCATTTGCCTCAGACCCGCCTCTGATCGGGTTTCATTATCCGCGCGGACGGCGATCCGCCCTTGCTGAGGGGACCGGGCAGTCATGTATCGCAACTTGGCCCCTGTACCGCCCGCTGACGCAGACGGACACCCCTCACCTGATCCACCCCATTGTACGCGGCCATTGAATCATAGGATGCGACAGTCGGGCTGGCCAGAGACTATCGGGCAGGCCCGGCGGCCAATGCGTGGACGACAGCCGCCACGGCAATGGCGGCGGTTTCGATTCGCAGGATGTTCGGGCCGAGCGAGACGGGCTTGCAGCCGCCCGCCTGAAGATTACTCAACTCGACATCCGTCCAGCCCCCTTCAGGACCGATGAATGTCACCACGCGATCCGCATTTCCGAGGTCGCCCACGCAGGCCAGGAGGCTTGCCGCTCCCGGTGCAGCCACAAGAGCCTCGGCAAAGCTCGGAATCTCCGGGAGCATTTCGTCGACCCGTCGCGGCGGGCTGATCACCGGCAACCAGCATTGACCGGACTGCTTGGCGGCCTCGACGGTGATACGCCGCCACTTGTCGAGCCGGTGGTCGGAGGCGGAACACACGCTCCTGGCAGTCAGGATCGGCCGCAGTTCCGCCACGCCAAGCTCGGTGCACTTCTCGATCAGCACATCCTGGCGCGAGCCCTTGGGCACGGCCACGGCCAACGTGAGCGTTGGTTTTGGGCGGGGATGTACCGCGACGTCGGACGCGCGGACCTCGACGACCGACCGTTCGACGAGAGTTATCGTACCTTGCGCCTCGCGGCCGCAACCGTCAAACAGCGTCACCGGGTCTCCCACGCGCAGTCGCCGCGACTGGCGGGCATGGCGGGCCTCCTCGTCGGACAGACGGACGAGAGCACGCGAGAGCTGGGGAGCAAAGAATCTCGGAACGGGCATATCAGCATTATCCGGCGGCATCGTACGCCTGACAATGAAGACCGGCGGTCTGAAAACCGATGAGAACGGATGCGCGGCCCTCGGTTCGAGGACTGGCTTTCAACGACCGACCCGCGAAGCAAGATGGCAAAGACCGACCAGAGCTTCGATGCAAGCGGCGTCTCGGTGGCTAAGATGAGCCCCGAGGAGATCGACGCTGCCTTGGAGGCGATCGGCAAGGAGGCCACAGCAACCGAGCCGAAGACCGATTCACCAGAGGACGCCGAACACACAAGCTCAGACCCCCAGCAGATAAGCGACGCATCCGACGCCCCCAGCGCAACAGCCGCACCACCTCCGGAGGCCCCTGCACCGGCTGCGGACGCCCCGGTAGACGGTGGGAAGCCCGATTCCCTGGCGGCAGATACCGAAGCGGCCCTGGACAACATCGACAAGGACCTCGCCGAACTCGAAGCCCTGCTGGCCCAGACCGCGGACGACAACATCAGCGTTCCCGAAAGCATCCTCTGCGCCCCGCCGCCCGTGCCGGAAGCAGAACCATCCGAGACACCGACGCCCCAGGAAGCGACAGCGGGTGAGGCTGCCCCTCAAGACAGCGCACCCGACGATGACCAGAACCGCGAGGGCGATATCTCCGAAATGGACATATCCGCGTCCGACGCGGCGGAGACATCGAGCCTCGATGAGCAGCCGGCCGGCGGAGAGTCCTCGGCTGATTCCGGCGAGGCGGAAAGCGACGCCGATACGGACCGCAAGCCGGCCGAGGAATCGCGGGACGCCGTCAACCCGGCCGCCGAAGCAGCCGCCCAGCCCTCCGCTCAGAAGCCGCCCGAGGAACTCGCCGAGACTCTGGTATCGATTCTGCTGGCACCGCTGATGATGATCGACAGGCCTTTTGCAGGCCTCAGTCTCAGGACGAAGACAGCGATCGGCGTGGCCGGGGTTGCCACTCTCGTGGTTGCGACTTTCGCGCTCATCATCGGGCGCATGAAGTGACCGAACGGTTCCGGGCGACCATTGCCGGACCCGTGCGGGACCGTCATAATGATCACGGTGCAGCCCGGATCCTGTCTGAAGCGGCCGGCGGTGTCCTCGCGGGTCCGCGGCGAGGCTGGGGACGACCGCAAGAAAGCGGGTACAGGATGACGCGGCCATCCTGACCGCCTGCTCCCGTGAGCCGCGGATGAAACCATGTGCGTGGAGAACGCCAACCCCCTGGTTCTGCTGATTGAAGACGACCGAGGCCTGTGCGAGTTCGCCCGACAGCGCCTCGAGCAGAACGGGCTTCACGTCGCGGTCGTCAACACCGGGCGGGAGGCGGTCGAGTGGCTCGATGGCCACCGTCCCGACCTGATGCTGCTCGACCTCATGCTCCCGGACATGACCGGCCACCAGGTGCTGCAGGCTCTCGCCGCGCGGGGCCGGACGGTCCCTTTTATCATCATCACCGGTTACGGGAACGAGCGGGTGGCCGTCGAAATGATGAAGCAGGGTGCCCTCGAGTACCTCACCAAGAATGCCGCCTTCCCCGATCGTCTACCCTCGGTCGTTCAGGCCGCCATCGAGCGGCTGACACAACAGAACCGGCTGGCCCTCGCCGAGAAGGCCCTGAAGGAAAAGCAGGATGCCGAAAGGCACTTCAAGGAACGACTGACCGCCCTGCTCGAGGTCAACAACGAACTCATGGAGACGCCCTCGTTCGAGTCCCTCTGCCGAAGGGCCGTGGAACTCGGCCGCGAACGCCTGGGCTTTGACCGGCTGGGCATATGGTTTACCTGTCCCGACGGCCTGCACGTCGACGGCTCTTTCGGAATCGACGAGCAGGGCCGCGTCCGCGATGAGCGAAGCCGCCACATGCCGCTCAGCGATCAGCAGCGGGAAATGCTCGCGGCCGGCAAGCCGGTTCGCGTCATTCGCAAGTCCGGCCGGGACCTGCGAGACGACGAGGGCCGGATCGTCGGCAAAGGGGAACAGGCCTGGACCTCGATCTGGAACGGCCAGAAGAACATCGGCTTTCTGATCACCGACAATCTCCTTCAGCGCCGCCCGATTACCGATGATGACTCTGAGCTTCTCGGGCTCTTCGCTTCGAGCGTCGGCCACCTGTGCCTCATCAGAAGGACCGAGGAGCAGATCCGCGAGCTGAACGAGCAGCTCGAACGGCGCGTCCAGGACCGCACCGCCGAACTCACCGCCGTCAACAGGGAACTCGAAGCATTCTGTTATTCGGTCTCTCACGATCTGCGGGCGCCGCTGCGAGCGATCGACGGTTTCAGCCGGGCCGTCTGTGACGACTGCGGGGGACAGCTTTCGGATCAGGCCCGGTCGTATCTCGAGCGAGCGTGCGCCGCGAGCCAGCGGATGACCCGCCTGATCGACGGCTTGCTGCAGTTGTCCGCAATGACACGGACGGAGATGCATCTGCATCCCGTGGATCTGACGGCCATCGCCCGGACGGTCGCGCGGGAGTTGCGGGCAAGCCAGCCGGAGAGAAAGGTGGAATTCATCATTGCCGAGGGTCTGGTTGCGCGGGGCGACGACCGCCTGCTCCAGATCGCCATCGAAAACCTCCTCGGGAACGCCTGGAAATTCACTGGAAACAAGACTGCCGCCAGGATAGAATTTCGGGCTGAGTGGCGCGACGGATGCCAGGTTTACCTGGTGCTCGACAACGGCGCCGGCTTTGATATGGCCCATGCGGACAGGCTGTTCGGCGCGTTTCAGCGCCTTCACACCGTCACGGAGTTCCCCGGCACGGGTATCGGCCTGGCAACCGTTCAGCGCATTATCCATCGTCACGGCGGCCAGATCTGGGCCGAAGGGCGCGCCGGGGAGGGTGCAACCTTCTCTTTCACGCTGCCGGCCGCTGATGCGGCGACGCCCCGCTAGGCCCGGCAGGTTCCCGTGGCCAGAGGTGCTTTTCCATGGGCATTCCGTTGCGAGCGCTCATCGTCGAAGACTCAGCGGATGACATCGATCTGCTTCTCATGCACCTGCGGCGCAGCGAGTACGACGTCATTCATCAGACGGTGGACGACGCCGCAGCGATGCGCAAGGCGCTGGACGAGCAGCCCTGGGACGTCATCCTCTGTGACCACGCCCTGCCGCGCTTCAGCTCCGACGTCGCCCTCTCCCTGGTGAAGGAGAGACAACTGGACATCCCGTTCATCATCGTCTCCGGGGCGATCGGGGAGGAGCACGCGGTCAGCGCCATGAAAACCGGCTGCCACGATTACGTGATGAAGAACAACCTGGCCCGGCTGGTGCCGGCCATCGAGCGCGAGCTGCGCGAACGCCACGTTCGCCGCGAGCGACGGATGGCGGAGGAGGCCCTGCTCGAGAGCGAGGCCAGGTTCGTCCAGGTCATGGACTCGTTGTCGATCGTGTTCTTCTCGATAACAGCCGAAGGGGATCGAGTCCTGCTCATCCTGGGCCCCGTGCACGAGGTACTGGGGTACGATCGAGGGGCCTTCACAGCCGACCCGAACCTGGCGTGGGAGATCATCCATCCCGACGACGTCGAGCAGGTCCGCTGGGTACATGCCGAGGGGATCAAGACGCTGAAGCCGTTCGACCTGGAGTACCGAATCACCCACGGGCAGAGCCGCCGGGACGTGTGGGTCTACCAGCGCGTCGTTCCCATCGCTCATGAAGGCGGCAACGTAGTCCGTCATGACAGCGTGCTGATGGACATCACGGCCCAGAAGCAGGCAGAGGAAGAACGCGAGAAGATGCAGGCACAGCTTTTTCACGCTCAGAAGCTCGAGAGCATCGGGGTTCTCGCGGGAGGAATCGCCCACGACTTCAACAACCTGCTTACGATCATCAGTGGCAACGCCCAGTACCTGGCGAGTTCGCTGAAACTCGACGCCGAGCACCTCGCGGTGATCCGGGACATCGAGACTGCCGCCGCGAGCGCGGCCGAGATGACCAGGTCGCTCCAGTCATTCAGCCGGCCCGCCAAGCCTCAGGTCCGCTACGTCGACGCCAATACCCTGGTGCAGGACGTCTATCGCCTCCTGCGACGGATGATGCCCTCCACCATCGACTTTCAGCTCGACCTCGACGGCACGCCCTGCACGGCCGCGGTCGATCCGGCCCAGTTGCAGCAGGTATTGGTGAACCTGTGCGTGAACGCCCGCGACGCCATGCCGACGGGCGGGCTTCTCACCATTCAGACGCGCCACACGGGGCGGGACAACCTGCCCACACCGCCGCGCCGGGCCCCGGCGCCCGAGACTTACGTGTGCATCACGGTGACGGACACGGGCTGCGGAATGGATGCCGAGACACTGCGCCAGGTGTTCGATCCTTTCTTCACGACCAAGCCCCTGGACCGGGGGACGGGCCTCGGGCTCAGCATCGTCTACCGGATCGTCATGATGCACGACGGGGAGGTTCACGCCACGAGTCAGCCCGGTCAGGGGTCGTCGTTCAGTCTCTTCTTCCCCGCAGTGGACATCGTCACGTCAGACGAAGCCAGTTCCGAAATACCTCCCGCCCTTGGCAGAGAACGAATACTGGTCGTCGAGCACGAGGAGATGATCGCAAGCCTCATTCGGACGGTCCTGGAGAGCCGGGGCTATCGTGTGACCCTGGCCCCCGACCCCGATCGAGCCATCGAGATGTGCGATCGCAATCCGGAAAGCTTCGATCTGGCCATCGTCAGCTACGGCCTGCCCCATACGACCGGCGATCGCTGCCTGGCGACCCTGCAGCGTATCGCACCCAGAATCAAGGGCATTCTGACCACGGGTTCCGACATCGACGAGGCCGATCTGTCAGCCCCGGACTGTCAGGTGCTGTACAAGCCTTTTTCGATGGCGGCCATTGCCAGGATGGTGCGGGACGTGCTGGACGGCGCGAGAGACGATTTCGACGAAGATGGGACAACGGAGCGGGAAGATGGCAAGTAGGCCCCGGAGCCGCCCGCCGAAGAACCGAGACCGGACGATTCGAAAAAGCTACGGTTCGATCATGCCTTCCCTGATCGCGAAGCGGGACAACTCCACTCGATTGTGGATATCCAGCTTGGCCATCAGCGAGGCCTTCTGCTTGTCCGCCGTCTTGTAGCTGATCCCCAGGATGGATGCGGCTTCCTTGAGGCTCAGCCCTTTGGCGAGAATGCGCAACAATTCCCGTTCCCGCGGGCTCAGCATGCTGCGGCGGGTCTTTGGCGGATTATCCAGTTCGATCTTACCGCCCATGATGACCAGCCGATCCATGACCTCCGGTGAGAAATGAGCCTTGCCCTTGGCAACGTCTCGTATGGCATCGGCCAGGGCAACCATCCCTTCGCTCTTGACGACATAGCCGTTGGCCTTCACCCGCAGGGCCTGCTCCAGGTATTCGTCGTGCTCGTGAGCGGTCAGGAGAATCACCTTGGTGTTCGGCGACCGCGAATGGATGATCTGCACGGCATCGAAGCAGCTCACCCCGGGCATATCGATATCCATGAGCACCACGTCGGGCTTGGTCTCAACGACCTTGCTGATGGCCTCATCGGCGTTCACGGCCACGCCCACGACGCGAATGTCCTTTTCGCGAGACAGCAGGCCGCTGACGCCATCACGAACGATCCCGTGATCGTCAACAACGATTACGGAAACAGGCTTGTCGCCGCCGATCCTCGTGTCTGTGATCTGTGACATCACAACCTCCCGTTGAGAACAAAGGTGCCGCGTTTCGTATTTCTGTCACAGGGATACGCTCAGGAACGGACAAAGCAGAATGGCTGGCCGCTCCTTCTATAACTATAACGTCCTGGAAGCCGTCGGCAAGGGTCTGGTCAGAGAAACAGGCCTTGCCCATTTGGAGCGACTGTATCACGGCCGTCTCAGGCAATGCCATCATACAGGCGTCCCCACCTCACCGCCAGGCCGGCGGCGTTCAGGTAATCACAGACAAACCCTTGTCCCTGCTGGCCCAGGCGTCTCATTTCCCCCCGATCCAAAAGCAGACGGGAGAGCTTGCCGCTGAGGGCCCCGGCCTCGCCCGCCGGGGCCACGAGGCCGGTCCTGCCGTCGACGACCACATCCCGGCATCCCGGCGCGTCGGTTGTGACGACGGGTAGTCCGGCGGCCATCGCCTCCAGCAACGCGTTCGGCAGACCCTCCGTCCTGGAGCAGAAAAGGAAGGCATCGGCCATCTTCAGCAGGCACGGCACGTCTGTTCGGCGTCCGAGCATTTTCACCCTTGCTTGAAGGCCATGCGTGCGAATCAGCCCCTCGACCGTAGGCCCGTACGGCCCGTCTCCGACGAGCACGAGCCACGCCGGCCGGGACCTGCATACATCCGCGAACGCAGCGAGCATCTCCTCGAATCCCTTTACCGGATCCAGGCGACCGGTCCAGATGACCACAGGCTCATCCTTCGGAAGACCGAAAGCCCCGCGACTGGCCGGTTCGGCCGACTCGATGGCCGCCACGTCCACCGCACCCCACTCGCAACGCACGCGAGAGGCGGGGAGGTGAGCATACCGGCACAGGTGGGCGACCACCGAGGGTGAATTGCCGATCTCGAAACGGCATAGGCGGCAGGTCAGGTTGTCGACCACCAGGTGCCAGCGACGCTCGATCTCCGCGGTCTGAATCTCGCAGATGATCCGGCCGAGCGGGACTCCGGCCAGAGGCCCGATCACGCGGCAGGCAGTGTTCGCATGAAACAGGAACGAATGCAGAATACGGGGCGGCCGCAGCCGCAACAGCCTCCACAGTCGACCTAGCGTCCGCAGATCGCTGGCCCTTCGAGCACCGCATGCGCTGACCTCGATGCCGTCCGAGAGCAGCATTTCGCCCACCGGGCCCATCCGGGCCAGTGAGATCACACACGGATCGAAACGATCGCGAGGCAGCCGCGTCGCCAGCCGGTGGAGATGAAGCGGAACGCCGCCCAATTCGAGGTCGGTGATCACGTAGGTCAGTCGGATGGGCCGATCCCTGCTGCCGGGCAGCGCCATGGTGTGGTCCCAACGGGTGTCACTCTGCGGCGGTCGCCTCCATGACCGCGCGCACGTTTCCGCCGTGTTCGTTCAACAATTGTTCGGCCGCCTCGCGGTCCGCGTGCCGGAGGTACATCACAATCGCGGTCTTGACGCCGCCGTGGGCCTCCCGGAGCAGACCAGAGGCGGTTGGGCGATCGACGCCGGCCACCTTCATGATGATGCGCGTCGAACAGTCCACGAGCTTGTTGCATGCCCAGGAATCGAGGTCGACCATCAGGTTCTCGTTGATGAGGTCAAACGCTTCCTCAATCGACATGCGGTCGATGGACATTGACCGCTGGTTGCGCTGCTCGGTCAACAGATGGCCGCAATCCTGCATCATCGGATTCGGGTGTCTCGCGAAACCCGGGCCTCCTGACAACGGCCGTACGCCCAAAACCCCGGCAAACGCTGCCGGCAAGGCCAAGCCAATCCGCACAAATGTTAGAGCTTAAATCAAGTGACGTCTCGCGGGAAGACCTCGTAGTTCTCCCGCTCGCCTCGTCCCCGAAGGGGGTAATCCTTGCGGAGGGGAAACGCCGGGAAGCCCTCCCATGTCAGCAAGCGACGCAGATCGGGATGTCCGGCGAATCGCACGCCGAACATGTCGAAGACTTCGCGTTCGAGCCAGTCGGCGCCCTGCCAGACCTTCGTGACGCTTGGCACCTCGGGGTCGGGATCACCCACGAAACACTTCAGCCAGAGCCGGTGCTCCAGGGCCAGCGAAAGCAGGGAATACGTGACTCCGTACCGCTCCCGGGCTCCGGGGAAATGAAGATAATCCACGCACGTCAGGTCCGATAGCTGGTTGAAGCGAGTGCGAGCGTCGTCCCGAAGAAAGGTCGCCACCTCAACCAGCCGCGAGGGTGGAACCCGCACCCAGGTCTGAGCCGATCCGCCATCCTCGCGATCCAGGAGCGGGCGGGGGTCAAAATCGACATCCGGAAACCGTTCGCGAAGCGCGGTCAGGACCTGCTCGGTCGACATGAGCTATGCCCTCGCTTTCGCCAGACTGCATGCGGAGACGTCCATCCCGCCACCCCCAGGTGAGGATACCACCAGACGGTATCCCCTGCCCCGCTCGGCACTCGAACGAATGCCATCCCGTTCCACGATTCGCTGGATGGCGATCACGCCTTCGAGCAGCGTCTCGGGGCGCGGCGGGCAGCCGGGAACGTATACATCCACCGGCATGAACTGATCGACACCTTGCACCACCGCGTAGGTGTCGAACTCGCCTCCCGTGCTGGCACAGGCTCCCATGCTCATGACCCACTTGGGCTCGCACATCTGAGCGTAGATTCGCTGCAGGACGGGCATCATCTTGATCGCCACGCGCCCGGCACAGATGAGCAGGTCCGACTGCCGGGGGCTGAATCGCATGACCTCCGCGCCGAAGCGGGCGATGTCATAGCGGCTTGCGCCAACGGCCATGACCTCGATGCCGCAGCACGCCGTGCCGAACGGGAGCGGCCACAGCGAATACTTGCGGCACCAGTTGATCCCGTGACGCCGGACAAGAGTGACAATCGAATCGAGGCGCGAGGTTAGAATCCGCTCTGACCCGGGGCATTCGGTCGGGTCGCCATCTTTGTCAGGAGTGGAACTCATGCGGTCACTCCGGTCTATCCAAGTCGCAGGGCACCACGGCCGCGTTCGTAAACCAGGCCCACCACGAGAAGCACGAGGAAGATGAGCATCGACACCAGCAGGAAGCCCGAGCCGACAGCGATGCCCGTCCCGCCGACCGGCTCACCGGAGGTCGCGGCCCGATGGAATACCACCGCCCACGGCCAGAGCAGCACCACTTCCACATCGAACAGCAGAAACAGCAGAGCGATGACGTAGAAACGGGCGCGAAACCGCCGTCTCGCATCGGTCACGACCGGCATACCCGCCTCATATGGGGCGTCCTTCCGGGGCCCATGGCGCTTTATCCCGATTGAATGACTCAAGACCATGATCGCCAGGACGAGGCCGATCACCAAGAGGAGCAGTATCAGAATCGGAAAGTAAGGCGAGGAGGCTGTCATAGCGCCGACCCGTTATCCCTTCCTGGCGGCAGGATCACAGTTGCGCACACTTTAACAGAGGTGGCGCGCCAATATCGTACCTCAGACGTACCATCTTAGTCCGTGTGGAAGCCTTTGAGGAGGGGCATCGCGCGGCGATCGCCTCCCAGCAAGCCGCGACCGGAGGGCACCGGAGCCGTGGACCCGGGCTCAAGCGGCGACGATCCTTCGACGCAAGGTACTAAAATGCCCTGGAACCGGTACTTGTGACGGGAGCCGGGCTGCGAGGCCATCTGCCGGCCAGCCCCCCGAAATTGATTCGCGCCACGTGCTGGTCGATAATGCAGTTGTTCACCCCCGGCTCATCCGCATGCGTTGCCGGGAGGAGGCGACGCCCATGTGCGGAATCGTCGGGTATATCGGACAAAAGCAGGCACAGCCCGTCCTGGTCGAAGGGCTCAAACGGCTGGAGTACCGGGGCTACGATTCAGCCGGCATCGCGACCCTGGAGGGCTCCGGCCTGGTCATCACCCGTGCAACCGGGCGCATCAGCGAACTCGAAGCCAAACTGGCAGCCCGTTCCGAGAATCACGCAACCGTGGGAATCGCCCATACACGGTGGGCCACGCACGGCGCCCCCAGCGAGCGCAACGCTCATCCGCATACCGCCCTAAATGGCCGGATCGCGCTGGTTCATAACGGCATCATCGAAAACTACCGCTCGCTCAAAACCTTCCTCGAACAGCACGGCATTCACTGCGTCAGCGACACCGACACGGAGACGCTCGCCCAGTTAATCGGCCACTTCTACAACGGCAATCTCGAGCAAGCCGTTCGCGATGCCCTTCACGACGTTCAGGGCACCTACGGCATTGCCGTGGCCTGCGCGGACGAGCCCAATCGGATCGTGGTCGCCCGCAAGGGCAGCCCGCTGATCATCGGGATCGGCAACGGCGAGTACATCATCGCCTCGGATGCGGCCGCAATCATCGAGCACACCGCGCAGGTTATCTACCTCGCGGACGGCGAGATGGCGGTTGTTGCCCGAGAGGGATTCCGCACGACAACCCTCGACGCGGTGCCGGTCACAAAGGAGGTCCACGAGGTTGAGTTCTCGCTCGAACAGATCGAGCTTGGCGGACATGAGCATTTCATGGCCAAAGAGATTTTCGAGCAGCCCCAGTCGCTGAAAACCACCCTTCGCGGACGTCTGCACGCCCGTGAAGGGGCAATCCACCTGGGAGGCATCGCCCAACACGCCCGTGATCTGGCCAGGGCCAAGAGGATCATTTTCACGGCCCAGGGTACCGCGTGGCACGCAGGTCTGGTCGGCGAATATCTGTTCGAGGATATCGCCAAGACGCCGGCGGAAACCGAATATGCCAGCGAGTTCCGCTACCGCAACCCGTTGATCAACGACGGGACGGTCGTCATTGCCATCAGCCAGTCAGGAGAGACTGCCGACACCCTGGCGGCTTTGCGGGAAGCCAAGGAAAAGGGGGCGCTGGCCCTGGGCGTGGTCAATGTCGTCGGCAGCACAATCGCGCGGGAGGCCGACGCCGGCGTGTACCTGCACTGCGGGCCCGAGATCGGCGTGGCCAGCACGAAAGCCTTCACTTCGCAACTGGCCGTGCTCACCATGATGGCCATCCAGCTCGGCCGGCGCAGGTTTCTCTCACAACACGATGCTCAAGCCCTGATCAATGAACTTGCGCTGATTCCCGGCCGTGTAGAGCAGATCCTCAAGCAGTCCGATGTCATTCGCGAGGCCGCCAGGCGCCACGTGAAGCGGGAGAACTGGCTCTTCCTGGGCCGAGGCTACAACTATCCGATTGCTCTCGAGGGGGCCCTAAAGCTTAAAGAAATAAGCTATATACACGCTGAAGGCATGCCGGCCGCGGAGATGAAGCACGGCCCCATCGCCCTGATCAACGAAGGGATGCCGGTCGTGTTCATTGCCACTCGGGGCAACCAGTACGACAAGGTCCTGGGCAATATCGAGGAGGTTCGCACCCGAGGCGGACGAATCCTTGCCGTTGCCACGGAAGGCGACACGGATGTTGGCCACCTCGCGGACCACTGCTTCTACGTTCCCGATGTCCCCGAACCGCTCCAGCCTCTGTTGACAGTGATTCCGCTGCAGCTTCTGGCCTACCACGCTGCGGTTCTGCGAGGCTGCAACGTTGACAAGCCCAGGAATCTCGCCAAGAGCGTAACGGTTGAGTAGTGGTGGCAGATGGACCTGTGCAGATCCTGTGAGTCAGGCGTCGGCCCAGGAACCGCGACGGTGGGCGTCACTTCCACCCGTGTCATCCGGCGAGAGTGATTCTGCACTCCAGGACGGCACACCTGGATGCCGATGGGCTTATTGACGGGCTGCCTGTCCTGACGAACGACCGTCTGGCGCATCCCTGGATCTGTGGACGAAAGGACTGAGCGTGCAGATTCTGGTTGACGATCAGCCGTACATAATGACTGGGCCTGCGAACCAGACGGTTGGCGAGCTGGCGAACGAGGTATCGCTGAGCACTGGCGGATCGGAGACGCGATTCGTTGTGAGCCTGCGCTGCGATGGGCAGGCGGTGGGCCAGCAGGGACTGGCCTCGGTCCTTCAGACGCCGGCCAGCTCTTATGACCGCCTGGATCTGCAGACTCAACCGGTCAAGGCCCTCGTTTGCGGGGCGCTCGAACAGGCCGTCGCGGTGTTGGACGATTCCACGCATGCCCGCGAGAAAGCGGCTGATTTCCTCTCCGCCGGCCAACAGGAAGCCGCGATGCGGGAACTGCAGCGGTTTATGGAGGCCTGGAAACAGATACATCAGGCGCTGGTGATGAGCGCCCAGGTTCTGAATATCAATCTCGACTCAATCCGCGTCGGCGATACCGCCCTCACGGATGTGCTGGAGGCCCTCAAGACCCAGTTCACCAACCTGCGCGAGGCCATGGTTCAGGGGGATTTCGTCGTGGTGGGGGATACTCTGCGCTACGAACTAACCGAGCCGCTTTCGCAATTGGCCCTCTGCGTTCGCGGACTTGCCGATCAGGCCGCGTAATTGCTGCTCTCTCCCCCTCTTGCAGAGCAGAACGTTCGCGAGCATCCGGACAAATAAGAAAGGCCCTTCGGCGGTCCGCTTCATACACGATCACATACTGCGCATAAAGGAAGGCCAGCGAGCATCAACGCCCTCTGGCCTCCCGTTACGATCGCTATGAGCCACTCACGGACACGTTATCGACTTACCAATCAGCGTCTTAACCTGGTTGGCATCGCCAGAGACGATCGTGCCA
>CAZPIO010000141.1:0-21265 GCA_964586235.1 uncultured Planctomycetales bacterium | reverse complement strand
CGCGGTCATAGTCGCTGGTCGTGGCCTCGATCTCATTCTTGAGCTGCTGGATCCGTCCGGTGATCGCGGCGCTCGACCCGGCGCCCTCGATGATTGTGGTGTTGTCCTTGTCGATGGTGACTTTCTTGGCCTGGCCGAGATCCTTGAGGTCGATGGATTCGAGATTGATGCCCAAGTCCTCGAAGATCGCCCGGCCGCCGGTCAGGATGGCAATGTCCTCGAGCATGGCCTTGCGGCGGTCGCCGAACCCGGGGGCCTTCACCGCAGCGCACTGCAGCGTGCCGCGAAGCTTGTTGACCACCAGCGTCGCCAGGGCCTCGCCCTCAACCTCCTCGGCGATGATCAGCAGCGGCCGGCCGGCGCGGGCCACCTTCTCGAGCAGCGGAATCAGATCCTTGATCGCCGAGATCTTCTTCTCGTGAATCAGAATGTAAGGCTTCTCGAAAACGACCTCCATGGTCTCGAAGTTGTTCACGAAGTGCGGCGACAGGTACCCCTTGTCAAACTGCATGCCCTCCACCAGCTCCACGGTCGTCTCGAGGGTCTTGCCCTCCTCGACGGTGATCACGCCGTCTTTGCCGACCTTCTCCATCGCCTTGGCGATCTGCTCGCCGATCTCGGCATTCTGGTTGGCCGCGCAAGTGCCGACCTGGGCGACCTGCCCGCTATTCTTGACGTCGGTGGCCATCTTGCCGAATTCCTCGGCCACCGCTTCAACCGCCTGTTCGATGCCGCGTTTCAGCTCCATCGAGTCGGCACCGGCGGCGACGTTCTTCAGGCCCTCGTCGTAGATCGCCTCGGCGTAGATGGTCGCCGTGGTCGTGCCGTCACCGGCCACCTGCGACGTCTTGCTGGCCACTTCCTTAACCATCTGGGCGCCCATGTTCTCATAGGCGTCTTCCAGCTCGACTTCCTTGGCCACGGTCACGCCGTCCTTGGTCACCGTCGGCGAACCGAAAGACTTCTCCAGCACCACGTTCCGGCCGCAGGGCCCCAGGGTGACCTTCACCGCCTTGGCCAGTTGCTTCACGCCCCGGCGGATAGCCTCGCGGGCTTCCATGTCGTATGCAATCTTCTTCGCTGCCATATCTCGTTCACTCCTTAGAGTGCTTTACGCCTCAGTAAGACTCTTTTCAATTTGCTCACCGCCGGCCCGGCTCAGCCCAGGACCGCCAGGATCTCGCCTTCCTCAACAATCAGAAATTCCTCGCCGTCAATCTTGATCTCGGTGCCGGCGTAACTGCTGAACAGCACCTCGTCACCCTTGTTCACCTGCATCTTGCTGCGGTCGCCGTTTTCCAGCAGTTTCCCGTCGCCGACCGCCTGGACGATCCCCCGCTTCGGCTTCTCCTTGGCCGTGTCCGGCAGCACAATCCCGCCGGCCGTCTTTGACTCGGCCTCCACCCGCTTGACAAGAACCTTGTCGCCCAACGGACGCACTTTCAGCTTGGCCATCGCCAGCTCCTTTCGACAATCGTACCGATCCGTGTTGTTCACTTCTCCGCCGAGCCAGTACCGGTCGGTCCCGGCCGCGCAGGCACTCGGCGCATACGCCAACGTCTGGCCAGGAGCAAAGTCGATGCCAGGGACGGCTTCCGGCCGGACAAACACTTTTCGCCTGACACAAGCACTTAATTAACAACAGGTTACGAACACGAAATTGACCGCCCGGACCGGCGAATCAGCGGTGAAGGTCTGCCATATTCGGACCGGCCGGATGGCCGGCTGTCAGAATGGCACGCCGAGAAACAGGCCATCAGGCCGGCTTCTGACTCTGCCTTCTTATGGCCGGGACGGTAACCTCCAGCCACTGGACCGGCGTCACGGCCCTGCCACGGGCTTCGCTCAACGCGGCCGGCAGAAGCACCACGTCGCCCGGCCGGAACTCGAAAGGCTCGCTTCCGTCCCCGCTGTCGATGCGGCCCAGGCCTTCCAGAGAGATAAGTACAATCAGACCGCCGGCCGCCACCGACTGCTCGGCGCCTCCACTCACCCGCACCTTGTCAATGACAAAGGACGGACACGTCGCCAGCCGGGTGGCTGTGGTCGCGATGGTGCCCAGATGCAGTCGTTCCTGCATCGGCAACGGCGCCGGCCTGTCGAAATCGATGCACTTGACGGCCTGTTCAAGGTGTAGCTCTCGCGGCTGGCCGGTCTTGGGATCAACGCGGCCCCAATCGTACGTCCGGTAGGTAATGTCCGACGGCGTCTGCACTTCCGCGACCAGCACGCCTGCCCCGAGGGCATGCACGGTGCCGGTCGGCAGGAAATAGCAGTCCCCAGGCTGGACGCGCACCTTGCGGAGAATGCCATCGGCCCGTCCGGTCTTCATGGCCTCGAGAAACGCCGCCTTTGAGACTCCGGCCTCCAGTCCATGATAGATCACGCCCCCGCGGTCGCAGTCGAGAACATACCAGGCCTCATGTTTGACCCGGACGTTGCCGCCCAGTTCGCGGGCGACCTGCTCGGTTGGATGAACCTGAACGCTCAGATTCTCGCGCGCGTCCAGGTACTTGATCAGCAGCGGAAAGCGCCCCTCGAACAGATCGGCATCGCCGATCAGGTCGGGGCCCCACTCCGCCGTCAGTTGTGTCAGCATCCTGCCCTTGGCCGGGCCGTTGACCACGCGGGATGCGTCCTCCTCCAGATCGGCCAGCTCCCAGGATTCACCGATGGGCTCCGGACCGACCGGCGTACGCTGGAAATGATCGAAGATGCGAGTTCCACCCCAGAGTTTCGGCTTGTAGATCGGCTCAAACTTCAACGCATAAGGTTTCATCATGCTTCCCTGCTTTGCGGCATTTCAAGATGTGGGATTGTACTGTCGGGACAGAGTTGTACAAGACCGCGGTCGCCTGTCAGGCTTCAGCCGGTTCTGCGCAGTCCGTGCCGTGGCGCGGCGGCGTGCGGATCCAGAACCGAGTCCGAGGGAGGGTTCAAAGCAGCGACACGGGGCTCGGGTGGCTTCTCCTCGCTCTCCGGACCGGTTTCGACCGGTTCTTTATCGCTGATGATCCGTGGACGCGGAGCCACGATTTCCTCGTCCGAGCCCTCGTTGAGCCATCGCAGAATGTCCTCTTCGCTCGGAGCACGGGGGCGGTCGACCGGCGGTTGAGCCGATTGGATCTGGGGCACCCGGAATGTGGTCCGGCATTTCACACAGCGGGCCCGATGGCCGGCGCTCGCGGCGGGCACGCGATATCTCGCCTGGCAGACAGGGCATCGTGTCTCGATCTTGCCTTCATGGCCTGGCATGACCGATCCTCCGAGAGCCTCTTTCCCCGGCAGTCCCGCATATCCGTCCGCATGGGGTCGACTGCCCGGCGCTTGCCCCCGGGAATCGAGTGCGGCACCCCCTTTGTGGCAACCTCAAGAAGCCTCTGGCTCGCATCACCACCCAATCCTGGTGACGACTCGTCACGGTGCCTTCACTCAATTATATGCCCGCGGCGTCGCGGTTTTCTACGCGTTTTCGGCGGGACGTGACCGCTGAGATGCGGCGTCGTCCCGACGAGAACCAGCGAAGGGCCGCTGCGCCACGCTCCAAGCGCCGGAGGCGACCCGGTTTTTGCGGGCCGCAATCCTGAAGCCCTTCCCGCCGGGAGAACCGCGCGCGAACCGCGCACCTCCGGCGGTGTAGGGCTCTACCATGTCATTCGGCCAGGAACGGGTTCGACTTGCGTTCAATCCCGATGGTGGTGGCCGGACCATGCCCGGCATAGACGGCGGTTTCATCCGGCAAGGTCAACAGATCGCGGCGGATGTTGGCGACCAACTGGCGACCGTTGGATCCCGGGAAATCCGTCCTCCCGATACTGCCGGGAAACAGCGCATCACCGGTGAACACCACACCCGCCTTGGCACAATAGAGCGAAATCCCCCCAGGCGAATGCCCTGAAGTGTCCAGGACCCGCCAGGACAGCGGCCCCAGGGTCAGAGTTGTCTCCGAGGTGAGGGCCAGATCGACCGGAGCTTCGATTGCCAGTTCCATCCCGAACATGGCCGACAGGTTCTTCCTGGCGTCGCCGAGCATCGGTTGGTCCGCCGGGGCGATGCCGACCTGGGCGCACGGGTGGGCCCGATGAACGACATCCACACCGGCAATGTGGTCGCCATGGCCGTGAGTCAGCAGGATCTTCTCCACTGCGATCTTCTCGGCAGCCACGTACCCGAGCAACTCCTCCACGGCCGGCGGAAAACTCGGGTCGATCACCCAGCCGACGGTGTGCCCATCCTCGGAGCGAGTGCTGACCACATAGGCGTTTTCACCAAAAGTGAACTCCACGAACGACTGAATCCGGAGGTCCGATGAACTCACTGCGTCTTCCTCTTTTCCAGGATTCTCAAGAGCGTTCTCGCCCTCTCGGCGCTGGCCGTCTCACCGTAGAGATCGAGCACGCGGCGGCACTGCTCGGCGGCTTCGTCGAACTTGTGCTGCGCGACCAGTTTTTGAGCCGCTGTATACATTTCCAGAGCCTGGGCGGCTCGCCAGCGGACCTGCCTGTCCGCCACTTCCTGCCGCACCTTCGGGTCCATTTCGAGCTGGGCGCGCAGCGATTGGGCCTCGCGAACCAGTCGCCCGGCAACGTATGTCCCCTCGATCCGCTGGAGGACTTCAACCGCGTCCGCCGGCCGGCTTTCAGCGGCAAAGCCGCGGGCCCTGCGAAGATCTTCCCGGCCAGACGATTCAATCTCCTCAATCAGTCGCGCCGCCCGCTGCACGTGTGATTCCTCGTACCACCGCCGCTGATCGCAGATCCACTCAACGATCGGCAGGTCAGCGACGGTTTTGCCTGCGGTCACCCGATCGAGAGCCGCCGTGACGCTCTCGCCGCACCGCTCGAAGAACCAGTCGAACGCCGCCTGGGCGACATCCACATCGAGTACGTGCCCGAGACTCGGGCGATAGAGGTCAACCCGCCCGCCCGCCGATCGCAAACGCTGGAGCCCTTCGCGCATCCGCTCGTGGTTCACGTCGGCCATCCCCACGGCATAAAACACCGGCACCTCCCGGCGGGAGTTCACCTGTTCACCGGTAACCCACGACGGGACATAGCTGGCCAGCGCCGCGGCTGCCGTGACGGGAACCTGCTCGACGTAGAGCAGTTGAAACACCATCGCCCCGCCCGCCGAAAAACCCGCCAGCAGCACGCGCTGTGGATCGTAGGTCACGCTCGCCCGCAGGTGCTCCAGCATCGCCCGCACAATCGCCGTGTCGCTGTCCCGCCAGCCCGGGCCAACGCCTTGCGGCGCCGCGATCAGTGATGGGATGCGCATCGACCTCGCCGACCAGAAATCGACCATCTGCCGGGCCGTGTCATCGGTGCCGTGCAAGACGATCGCGAGCGGCGGCGCTTGTCCAGGCCCAGAGCCGGCCGGCTTGTACAGCCAGTAAAACGCCAGGCCGTCTTTCCCCTGTACCGGCAGTTCGATCCTCTCGATTACGGACTCAGAAAGCGGAGCAGCCGGGACGCTGGTCGGCAACGAAGATGCACTGGCGGGCGA
Source organism: uncultured Planctomycetales bacterium (assembly GCA_964586235.1). Lineage (GTDB taxonomy): Bacteria > Planctomycetota > Phycisphaerae > UBA1845 > PWPN01 > JAUCQB01. The sequence continues at coordinate 15,760 of CAZPIO010000141.1, read as the reverse complement.
GTGAGTATTCAGCGTGCTCGGTGCCCTTCCCCCCTTGCCAAAGGGGGATAAAGGCGGGTCAGCCGCCATCACGCCCAAGCAAGACGCGAGCACTGGCAACACTGGTCGCAGACACTTCGACATCTCGTTCGGTGAATGCTCCTCCATCTCACAGGCGGCTCATTCTATCGACGTTTTCTCAGCCATCAATGCGCCCGCGGTATACCCAGACCACATTCCCTGGTACCATCTCCATCGGCCAATCCTGTGGTTCAGGCTTGAAACGAGGCTCGCTCACCATGACCAGCCGCCGACTCGTAGCGATTGTGATCGTCGCGATGTTCATCCGACTCAACTCCGCCGTTTTTGCCGCCGACAAGCTCCCCGCCTTACCCAACATCGTCTTCCTCTTCGCCGACGACTTCGGCTGGGGCGACGTCGGCTTCAACGGCCGCAAGGACTGGGCTACGCCCAATCTCGACAAACTCGCCAGCCAGGGCACGGTGTTCAACCGCTGGTACGCCGGGGCAACCGTGTGCGATCCGAGCCGCGGCGTGCTCATGACCGGCAAGTACACCATTCACAACGGCGTCTGCCTCAACAGCCATGACCTGCCGGCCGAGGAGGTCACCATCGCCGAGGCCCTCAAGGCCCGCGGCTACGTCACCGCCCTGTTCGGCAAATGGCACCACGGCCAGCCACGGCCGGGCCGCAAGGATTACGTCCACCCCATGGACCAAGGCTTCGATGAGTTCTTCGGCTTCACCGACGCCCGGCACGCCTGGGAACACTTCCCCAAGCAGCTCTGGTTTGGCCGCGAGATGAAGCCGGTCAGCGGGCACGCCTCGACGATGTTCACCGACCGGGCAATCGAGTTCCTCAAGCAGAACAGGGACCGGCCGTTCTTCCTGTATCTGCCGTACAACGAAACGCACTTTTACGTCGAGGCCCCGGCCGAGGACGTCGCCCTCTACAAGGGCAAATTCCCCGAGAAGGATCCCGCCAAACCGTACAGTGCGGCCTACGCCGCAATGGCCACCTGCATGGATCGGCAGATCGGCCGCGTACTTGCCGCTCTCGACGACCTCAAGCTGGCCGACAACACCATCGTCGTTTTCACCAGCGACCAGGGCGCGACCTTCGAGGGTGGCAATCAGGGTGCCTCCGCCTTCCACGACAGCAACCGGCCGTTCCGCGGCCAGAAGCGCACGCTGTGGGAGGGCGGGATCCGCGTTCCGGGCGTGGTCCGGTGGCCCGGACAAGTCCCGGCCGGACACGCGTCGCGGGACATCGTCCACATGATGGACGTGCTGCCCACCCTGCTGGCGGCGGCTGGCGGCAAGCCCGATCCGGCCTGGAAGGTCGACGGCGCCGATCTGCTGCCGGTCTGGAAAGGCCAGGCCAAATCGCCCGAGCGGACGCTGTTCTGGGAATGGCGATCCGAGGGCAGCAATCAGCTCGCAGCCATGCGCGGCGACCTCAAGCTGGTCATCACCAACAACGGCCGCCCGGAACTGTTCGACGTCGAAGAAGACCCCGCCGAACGCCGCAACATCATTGCCGACCACAGCCAACTCGCCGGTCAGATCGAGAAGGAACTCCACACCTGGCTGGCAACGGAAACCGACGCGGCTAAGCTGGGGCGGAAGCCATAATGGGCGAGCGCCATGCGTCAGGCTGACCAAGCGCGGCTCATTCGCGCAGGGCGGACGCAACACGGCATTCTACCCGTGCGACGGAGCCAACCGTGCGAGTTGTGGCGATCCTGGTCACAGGCATCACTCTGAGCGGCGGGACAGGATGTTTCTGCGACTTCCTGAGCTACCATGAGGACGTGGACATCCGCACCGGCCGCGTGAAAACGACCAATTACCTGCTGCTCCTGCCCGTGTGTACACGGACGTACGACACGGTAATCACCCGATCTCTGCCGGAAGACAAAGCCAAGGACGTTGAGCCGGATTGGCAGAAGGTCAATACCTTCTATTGGCTCTGGCCGGTATCGCCCCACTACGCCTATCACGGCGCGACCGGAGGGCTCCGTCGCCTGGAACAGGCCACGAAGACCATCGCCTTTACTCCCGAGGCGTTGCGCGAAGCGGCGCTGCAAACAACTGGATCATGGCAGTCAGGGCCTGGCGACGGAACGTTGTATCTATATCAGGTCCACGAAGCAGCGATGAAGGCCCACTCGGAGGGAAAAACGGTTTTCGAAGCCTCCGATCTCGCGGATGCGACGACTTCGGGGCCATCACCCTGACAATTCGATTCAGCGGAGTACCGGCGGCATAACGCCGCCGACTCGCCAGGATGCGCTATCGCGACGCGACCGCCGTCTCCTCGCTCGGCTGCGGCGCCAGATGCAGAACGCAGCGGAAGCCGAGGTTGTTGCGGCGGGCATCCGGCGGCAGGGCCATGCGACGGTCAACGCGGCAATCCTCGATGGGGTCGGCGAACGAACCGCCGCGGATCGCCCGCTCCATGCCGACCGCCGGTCCGATGCGGGCGTCCCGAACGTCCTTGTGCGCCGGGTTCGGGTAGTTGCGGTCGCCGAAGGGCAGGGCGCCCCGCTCCATGGCCGAGGGCGGGTCCTCGGAACTCGGATACGCATAACGGCCGGGATCGAACCAGTCCGAGCACCACTCCCACACGTTGCCCGACATATTGAAGATGCCGAACGGGCTCACGCCGGGGGCATAGCTCATCACCGGCGCCGGCCCCTGGTAGCCGTCGTAGTACTCCCGCCCGGTGCTGTAATTGCACAGGAACCGTGTCACTTCGCTTTGCGTGTCATTGCCCCACGGATAGAAGCGCCGATCGCCCCCGCGAGCTGCCGCCTCCCATTGGGCCTCGGTCGGCAGCATCTTGTGCGTCCACTGGGCGTAGCCCTGGGCCTCGAACCAGTTCACGTTGCGGACCGGCTGATGGTCGTTGCGGCCGGGAATGTAAAAGCTGCTGTACGGACCTTTCGCGGAATAGCGCGTGAACTGCGCGTTGCTCACCTCGGCGATGTCCATGTAGAAATGGTTGACCCGCACCGTCCGGGCGGGCACATCCTGAAGGCCCGGCCCGCCGCCCATCATCAGCGTCTGGCTCGGGACGTAGGCCATCACCATACCGTCGGCGGCGCACATGATGTAGCGAGGCCAGCCCTCGTAGCTGTCCTCCGGGTCCTTGGGATCGTACTGACCCCATAGGGGATAAAAACCGTCCGGCAGATTGACGCCCTCGGGCAGCACGGCGCCGTAGTCGGGCAGGGCGGCGGCCATATCCTCCGGAGAGGCGGCGACATGAACCTGCTTTTCCTGGCATCCGACTCCGGCGGTCAGTAACAGCCCGACGGCCAACACCGCCCCTGCAACCCAGCACCGATTGTCAAACATCGTCTTGCTCCTTCAGAACCGGCCGGACCCCGGCCTCCTCAGCACAACCGGCCCAACCGTCCGTCCGCGTCAAGGCCTGTATGCGGCCAGCTCACCCGCCGGCTCGCCCCACTGCATGTGACGGCCGCCGATGCGCATCACCAGCAGCACCTCGCCGATGTCCTCGGCCGACTCGACCACGTCCTCGTAAGGCCTGACCAGTTCCTGGGTGGCCAGCACGAGCATCCCTTCGCGGATCAACACGTGGTCGGCATTGATCAGCGACTTCGTCCGCTGCCGCAGCGCAATCAGCTTGTCGAGATCCTGCTGTGCCCGCTGACGCTTCTTCTCCCAGCGGATGAACTTGCGGTCGGTACCCCAGAAATTGGCCCACGAATCGGTCACATCAGTGCGGAAATCATAGTAGGCCTCCCGGAAGCGGGCCTCCGCGTATTCGATCTCGCGCTCGGCCGCGGCGATGTTCACCTCGGTCTTGCGAAGACGCTTGTCGGCATCCTCCGTGTCGGCGACGACAAAAACCTTCTCCACCACGTCACCGGCTTTCACCCGCACGAGGTCCTGTTCGTCGATCGCCGTGCGATAACCCTCGCCGCGATACGGGAACAACTCGTCGCCCCTCGCCTCGACCTTCGTGTAGTACTCTGAGGGCAGCGAGATCGGAACAAACGCCAGCCGCTGGAAGGTCGCGGCCGCGCGGGAGTTGGCATGACGGACGACCAGTTCGCCGTAGATGCTCGCGCCCGGCACGCCCTCGGCGGTGGTGTACTTCAATTCGTAACGGCCCGGCGCCAGGTTGTACATGCACGCCTCTTCCGGAGAGCGTTCGAGCCGATCCCCGAAGGCACCGGGCGACTGGATCATCCGCGACGAGCCCGGGCCGGCCGCCCGGATCTCAACCATCGCGCCCGGCGGAGCGTAGAAGAGCAGTTGGGTCCGACAGGGGTCGCCCCATCCGTTCTTGACCGTCTGGCAGCAGCTCTTCGCCGGCTGGCCGCAGCATCCGGCGCCGGCCAGCAGCGCCAGCCCGGCGAGAACGACAAAGGCCGTCCTGCAAATCGACCGATAGCCTGGGTCGCAGTCTGCAATCAACACGGGATGTCACTCCTTCGCAAGGGTTTCTCGGCAAACCTCGCCCGCGGTGCGAACAAGGTTCCATGTCGGTAGGTCCAGCCCCCCCTGGGGCCCGGTTTGGCCATCGCGGGGCGACCCGACAAGCTCCGCTCGACACGCCAAACGGGAACCCGCCGGATAGTCATCAATGTAGCCTCACGGCCATATCTGTCAACCCTCGGATCTGAGACCTTGAGGCATCCGGACACGCCGGAACGGGCGGCATGTCTGACGCCCTGGGGTGTGGGAGCACGCCGAAAAGGGCGGCATGGCCGAGAGGGGTACCATGGCCAAGGGGGATACCATGGCCGAGAGGAGTAGTATGACCAAGAGGGGTGGCATGGCCAAGCCCCGGCTTGCCGGGGCGCCGCCATGTCTCGTGACACCGCAACCGCCACAACGAGGACCGGCAACCGCCCCCCCCCGGAAACAGGATACACCCCGCTGACATACCGGCCGTTCGGCCCCAAAGATTGGCCGCTATTCGTCCTCCCCCGATCGCCGCTCGATGTCGGCACCGAGGGCCTGGAACTTCCGTTCGACCTTCTCATACCCCCGGTCAATGTGGTAGACGCGGTTGACCCGGGTCTCCCCCTTGGCGACCAGACCCGCCAGGACCAGGGCGGCCGAAGCCCGGAGGTCAGAGGCCATCACCGGAGCCCCGACCAGCCGCTTGACCCCCTCGATGATGACGGTCGGCCCCTCTTTGCGCAGCTTGGCCCCCAGACGGCTCAACTCGCCCACATGCATGAACCGGTCGGGGTAGATCTTCTCGGTAACAACGCTGTTGCCGTCCGCCAGGCACAGCAGGGCCATGATCTGGGCCTGGAGATCGGTCGGGAAGCCAGGGTAGGGCTGAGTCGTGACATCCACAGGATCCAGCCGGCGGGTGCTGCTGACCACCACTTCATCGCCCTCTCTCTCGACATTCACCCCGATCAGACGCAGGCGGTCAACAACTGCCAACAGGTGCTCCAGCCGACAGTTACGGATTCGAACCTCGCCGTTGGTGATGGCCCCGGCGATGATGAAAGTGCCGGCCTCGATCCGGTCGGGGATCACTGTGTATTCACATCCTGTGAGTTTCTCGACTCCGTCAATGGTGATCCGGGGCGAGCCGTGACCCGTGATTCTCGCCCCGCAGGCATTCAGGAAGTTGGCCAGATCGGTCACCTCGGGCTCACAGGCGGCCGACTCGATGACCGTGCGGCCCTCGGCCAGACAGGCCGCCATCACCACGTTTGCAGTGCCTGTCACCGTCGACCCAAAGGGCCCTCCCAGAAAGAGTTCCGATCCACTCAGCCGCTTGGCTTTCAGCAGGACGTCACCGTTGACCAGATCCGCCTCCGCACCAAGGGCCTGCAAGCCCTGTACGTGCAGGTTAATGGGGCGATCACCGATCGCGCAACCGCCGGGCAGGCTCACCTGTGAGCGACCCCGCTTACCCAGGAGCGGACCCATCACGCAGACGCTGGCCCGCATCTGGCGAACCAGTTCGTAGTCCGCGTGGCAGTTCATCTCGTCCTGCACCTTCAGCCGCAGGGTGGCACCGGGCTCGCGAACCGTCGACACGCCGAGCTTATTGAGCAGTTTCTCCATCGAGCGAATGTCGATCAGGTCCGGCACGTTCCGCAGAACCACCTCACCCTCGCACAGAATCGAGGCCGCCATGATGGGCAGGGCCGCGTTCTTGGCCCCGTTCACCTCGACCGTGCCACGAAGTCTCTTGCCGCCGCCAATCCGAAAGTAATCCACGGATGTTGTCCCTTCCGAACAGCTCAACTGACCACGCCGGCGACCGCAAGTGCAGTCCCCAGCCGGGTTTCGCGCAAACAGTGATCCGCCAAGACGCGGGTCGCCCCGAGCCTTCAAGCCCTGTCCCGCGCCTGCCGCTATTCATCATCGGCCCAAACGGTTTATTAGACAAGTCGTTATGGGCCTTCGCCCGGAGTTGTCGCCCACCGCCGCCCTGTCCGCTCGGCGAATGCTCCGGGCCGTCGCGACTCCAGCGAGGCTTAGAAGCTGTGCGAAAAGCTCTTCGAACCCCGGATGGCATGGCCAAGCCCCGGCTGGCCGGGACACCGCCATGTCCGTTCCCGCAGGAAACATGCCGGCGTTCGCCTCGGCGAACTTGGGCATGCCACCCTGCGGTAACAGGCCACAGTCTTCATAGACGCTCTCAGACGCCTGACGGTGTGCCGACGCGCACGGAACCCTCTTCCAGGATTGAACCTACGACTCGGACGAAGAAGAGGCGGGTCAGGAGAGGAGGCGGGAGCCCGCTTGACCGGGGACACCGAACACAGCAACATCTTCGAGGCGGACGGCAACGGCCAGGTCGGCCATGAAGCGCCGTAACGCCTGATGCCTGCGCTCGGCCAACTCCCGCAGTGAGGCAAACCGGACAGACTCCTTGATCCGAGCCTGCCAGTACTGGTACTCCTCCTGTCGTTCCCACGAGGCCAGGAGCTGTTCCATGGTTCGGCCGTCATGACGGCACTTGCGGATCATCCGCTCGATGAACGGGGGGCCGATCTGGTCGAGGTTGTCGGCCTCCGCCAGAATCTGGGCTTCGATCATGTCCGTCCGCCGGTCCCCCGCCTTTCGGACCGCTGCGACGGCTCGCTCGAGGACACCGCCCGGAACAATCGTGGGCAGGTGGGCGTCCATCCAGTCCGCGGCAATATCGCGACAGAAATCGCTGGTGGGCCGGAGCAGCAGCTCATCGGGACTTATTTGACCAGCTTGAACCTGTAAAACCCATCCCATGCCGTGGTAGAGGGCTGCAACCACGACAGCTTCCGTATGCGGGGCCTGCGCAGCGACTTCCGGCAGCCGGGCGATCATCTCGGCGGTGCGGGCCACACGCGCGGAGTGCTCCCAGACAATTGGATCCGGCGGCCAACCATGCACCGAAATACGGAGATCGCGCTCAGCCTTTTTCCAGAGTTGGCTGGTCATGGCCCCCTCCAGGCCCTGACAATCCTCATGCCAGTCGCCCGGCTCGCCAGACTCCGACGTGTTCCGGATTTTGACCCGGCGCCGGTAACCGCCCAAAGGTCAACCGCGCATCCTGACTCGCCGGCGTTTCGATATGGCCAAACGGCCCTGACGTTCGAACACCCTACGATGCGTGTCCATATTATCCACGGCCGTGGCCAAATTGCCAGTGAATTCTCCGCCTGCTTTCCTGAGATCGAACCTCTCCAACAAAACCCGCCACGCCGGCGACCGGCCGCGTTTTTCCCCTCAAACAAGCCAAGGCCCCGTGCTCGCGTTCGGGGTTTTGTTAAAGCGCCTGAGCCTCGCACTTGAGGGGCAAAAACCGGTTCCTCTTACGGCCTCTTTCGTGTTTGCCGGTCACAGCCGCCTCGCCCCGCCCGCAAAGCCCGCCAGAACCGGACCTCGAACAACCGGGCGGGCCGGGAACGGCCGTCCGCAACAGACCGGACAATCCAGCATGGCGGTTTCCCGATCGAAGCCTGACCGCGCCCGCCGTTTTACCTCGTTTCACCCGGCTCCGGTGGACCCGGCTGCCCTCGCCTCCCTCGGCACCTGCTGCCGCCCCGGGCATCGTCGGCCATGGAGCTGCTCTCTGACGGATCGCCATCGACGAAATCGTGGCTGCAAGCATGACCCTGGTCATTCTGACGGCCGGAATCGGCCCCTCGGTGGACGGGAATCCCTCCGCACCCTGCTAGTGCCCGCCGGACGCGCCCACGCCGTGCAACGATTCCGCGCGGCTCAGCTTGGGCCACGCGTAGCCGTAGACCGCGATCAGCACGAAACACAGCAACGGTACGATGAAGCCCCGGGACATGTCGTAGTGGTCGGCAACGGCCCCCATCAACTTGGGCAGCAGGGCCCCGCCCACAATCGCCATGACGATGTAGGCCGACGCCCCTTTAGCCTTGTTGCCCAGGCCAAAGATGCCCAGGGCAAAAATGGTCGGGAACATGATGGACATGAAGAAGTAGCTCAGGAAAACGCACACCACCGAGAGCCAGCCGAGCTTGAAGAAGACCACCAGACAGGCCACCGTGTTCAACACCGCGTAGAGGCCGACGATCTTGTGCGCGGAAACCCGCCGCAGCAGCGCCGCCCCCACCACCCGGCCCACGAGGAAGCAAATGAATCCAAATGACGCCAGATTGGCCGCGAACTGGTTGGTGAAACCCACGACTCCGTCCTCATAGGCGAGTTCCTCCGGGTACGCATCCGCCAGCAACAACCGGTTGAGTCGCCGATCGTTTCGGCCCTTGGCATCCTGGGCCAGCAGCTTCTGAGCGCTTTCCTGCAGCGTGATGCCCTTGAACCGTTCCTCGCTGTGGAGGCTCTCCTTCTGGATCAGGCTGTTTAGGTCCTGCATCACGGCGACCCGGGCTGCGGTCTCGCTGGCGCTGCCTTCCTTGTACTCGGTCAGGGTTTTCCGGGTCGAATCGGACAACTTCTTGGCCAGGAAGCTGGACAGCAGGTCGTCCTCTGCCGGATCACTCAGCTTTGTGGCCAGCGACCGCATGTCCTTGAAGTCAGAGCCGACGAACGCCGACCTGAGTCCCACCCACTTGCTGTCCTGTTTCAGCCAGGAAGCCGGCAGAGAGGGCGGCTCCGAAGTCACGTAGTTGATCAGGAAGCTGAAGATCCCCGCTTGAGCGGCCACGTAGAAAAACTGGGCCAGCACGGCGCCCGAGAAGTGCTCGTGCGACCAGATGCTGTGATGCGACAGCCGCTTGGTGACGCCGACAAGCCAGATCGCCGCAACCACGATGGCCACGCAGCCGGCCGCGACAAGCGCCAACAGCAGCGCGGTGTCGGCGGTGATGATCAGACTGGACGGATGGGGCAGCGCCGAAACCAACCCCACGAGACGCGGACCGAGCCCCAGCGAGCCGAGGGCCAGCCACAGGATCATGCCAAAGACGCCAAACAGCGCGCACATGTTGCCCAGCAGCAGCACGAACGACAACCCCCGGTTCACCTGCCGTATGGCCGGTGCCTTGCCGCCGGTCTCGTTCCTGCCTTCTATGCCGTAGTCATCCTTGGCCTTGATGTCCGGCACCGGAGCGAAGAAGAAAACGACGGCCAGCAACAGAACCACCACCGCCACGCCGACGTAAGGGATCCACAGCGTCTCGGAGCCTGTGCTCCGTCCGAGTTCATCCGTGCCGTAGAAGAACAACCCGCCGGCGATCGGCCCCAACACCCAGCCGACCCCATTGCACGACTGGGCCAGGTTGATGCGCGTGGCGGCATAGCGCGGCGGGCCCAGCACCGTCGTGTAGGGGTTGGCCACCGTTTCCAGGAACGTCAGACCGGAGGCCACAACACACACACCGAGAAGAAAGGCTGCGAAGGCCGTGTTCTGCGAGACCGCCGCCACGTCTGGCGTGGCCAGGGCCGCGATTTTCGTCGCTGGCAGGAACCAGAAGCCGCCCACGGCCACCAGCAGAAGCCCGGCGATGATGCCACCCTTGTACCCCAGACGCGTTGCCAGCCAACCCGCCGGAATGGACATGAGAAAGTAGCCCATCCAGTGCGCGAACTGCACCCAGGCCGATTGCGACAGGCTCAGGCCAAGCTCCTCCTGGAAGTGCTTGTCCATCACGTCAATCATGCCGTTGCAGAATCCCCAGAGGAGAAACAGCGAACTGACCAGGCAAAACGTCAGCAGAACGTTCTTGCCGTCGATGACGAACATACTCTGTTTCTCGCTCATCGCGTTGAGGGCTGGCTGGGTGCTCATGGTATTCGGGTCTCTTTGGACACGGATCAGCCGCCACGGGTCCGCGGGCGGCTGGAATTCACATCACGGCCCGTCGGGCCGGTTCATCTCTTGAACACGTTCTTGATTTCCTCGAGCGACACGCCCAGTGTCGCTTTTGCGATCCCGTCGAGCGCGGTCTCCGGTCCGGTGAGGTGGATCGTGCGATGCGTGTGAATCAGGCTCTTGCCAGGCGCAAGCGCCGCGGCCGGAGACGATGACTCCAGCTCGTAGAACGGCCCCATCGGCTTGGCCCCCGGGCTGGGCGGTCCGTCGTTGTAGCTGTTCGCCGCGTCGCCGCTGTAAGGATCGGCCTGCAGCTTCCAGAGCGAGTTCACGTAATCGGTCACGCCCGGCGGCTGGTTGAACTGCGCGATGGTGAGAACCTTGCTGTCCGCGTCATAGCTGCCGAGAATCGCCTTGCTGCGCCGCGGACTGATGCCGATCTTGCTCCGGTATTGACCGTCCGCGCGGAGAAAAACTACGTCATCCCGCACCACCAGCCGGTCCGGCGGCACCTCGCCGAAGTAGTCTGAGGTCACCTTCTTGCCCAGTTCCGACTCCGGTCCCGCCTTGATGGGCACGACGATCGTGGTGGACGGCGATGGGTTGAACATGCTGAGGATCCAGACCGAGAGCAGCCCCGTTTCCTTTTTCCACGCTTCCTTGCCTTTGTTGGTGATCGTGTTGTCCGAGGCGAAAGCCACAACGCTCACGTCCTTGGCGGGCTTGACCCCGAGCTTCTCCCAGGCCGCCTCCGGTGGGAGCAGCTTCACCTCCCGCTCGACGCCCACATTGAAAAGCGTGCCCGAATAGTTGGTCAGCGGAAACTCCGCCCCGAACACCGCCTTGTCCTCCGCCTTGCCGAGGACCCTGAAGGGCTCCGTGTCGAGGATCGCCGGCGTCTGCCAGTCGTCGAACACGAACCTCTTGCCCTTCGCAAAGAAGATCGAGAACTGCCCTCCCTCAGGCCCCATCCAGAAGCGCTCTTCGCCGCCGAAGGCGTTCATGTGTGGCCCGATCTTGCCGGACGCGATCAGCTCCCGGTTGATCCAGCCGAAACTCGGGCCGGCGTCGCCGCCCATCGTGCTGGTCATCACCCGTCCCTGCCAGGCCGGCGCCAGGGCTACCTTGGCCTGTCCTGCCTTGTCGCTCAGGACGATCAGGTCGGTGTGTTTTCTGAGGAAAGCGATGTCATCGCCAAAGTTGGCGCCGGCGGCGGAGTGCTGGATTGAGGTCATTGTAGTAAGGGTAACGATTGCAGTTGTTAAGAGTTTCTTGTTCATAGACGTTTCACAATTCGTATTGCGACCATTACGCTTAACGCTACGGGTAAGCGCCCAGGGGAGTCTACCGCGCTCGATTCGCCCCATCAAGGGCGCAATGGGTTCCCGCCTCCAGTGGGGCCGACCCGGCGACGACACGGCTTCTGCTTGGGGGAGCAAACGGTTCGTGCCTGCCGGTTGATCTGCTGAGGGGCTGCGGCAACTACATCATGTCGCCGTGGCGCGCGCCCTCGTCGGCCCCTGGGGGTCCGGTAGGAGCGGCTTGTAGCCGCGATCTTGTTTGTAGGAGCGGCCCGCCACGGCGGGTTTCGCTCCGCTCAACTTGCAGCCGCGATCTCAGCGAGCCACCGGCTTGCCTGGGCTGAGCCCGTCGAAGCCATGCCGGTGGTATTCGTCGCGAAGATTGCCCGTACGAGAGAGTGCCTCCGGCATAAAGTCCTCTCGGCGGGGTAGACACGCCGGGGCAGCCAGGGTTCAATGAACGCGGTCAACAATCCGCGGATACGACGAAGGAGGAGTGATCCATGTCTGATGACGGAAAGGTCGTGCTGATCACCGGGGCCAGCAGCGGGATGGGGGCGGCAACGGCCGTCCGACTGGCTCGCGACGGGGCCAGGGTCGTACTCGCCGCCCGGCGAGGGGACCGCCTCGAGCAGGTCGCCGAGCAGGTGCGGCAAGCCGGCGGCAAAGCCCTCGTTTGCGTCACCGACGTGACTCGCCTGACCGACATCCAGGCGATGATCGCGCGTACCATGGAAGCCCACGGCCGCATCGACGTGGTCTACAATAACGCCGGCCTGATGCGCGTCGCCCCGATCGAGAAGCTCTCTCACGAAGAGATCGAGCAGATGGTCAATGTCAACGTCCTGGGGGCGGTGCGAGTCATCAAGGAGGTCGTCCCCATCCTGAAAAAACAGGACAGCGGGCTGATCATCAACGTCTCGTCGGTGCTCGGCCGCAAGACCCGGGCCACCGCATGGGTCTACGCCGCGACGAAATGGGGCGTCACCGCCATCAACGAAGGCCTGCGCGAAGAACTGGTCGGCACGAAGATCCGCGTCTGCGCCCTCCAGCCCGGCGTCGTGGACACCGAGTTGTTCGACGCTTTCGAGGTCCACCCGGCCAAGTGGCAGAAGATCACACACATGGTCAAGCCCCAGGATGTGGCCGAACTGATCGCCTTCATCGTCAGCCGGCCATGGTACTTCAACATCAACGAGGTCCTCTTCCGGCCGACACAGCAGGTAGTATAAAGAGGGACGAGGAACGGGGGACGAGGGGCAAGGCGCGGGAGTTCCGGCTTCAGTGGGGCCGACGCCCTCGTCGGCCCGTGAGGGTTCAGTAGGAGCGGTCTCCGACCGCGATCCTGGTTGTGGGAGCGGCATGCAGCCGCGACCTTGACGAGCCAGCAGGTCTCCGCAGGTGACTCGCCGTGGCAAGGTTCAGTAGGAGCGGTCTCTGACCGCGATTCGTCGGCTGCAGGAGCGGCCCGCCACGGTGGGTATCGCTTTGCTCAACTTGCAGCCGCGATGTCATCGCGCGGGCTTCGCGGTTTCGCCCTGCGGGGCGTCGCCGTGGCACGCAGGAGTCAGCAATAGATGAGATACGGTTCAAACGCATCGACGAGGCGGACCTGCCCGCCGTCCTGGAGATCTGAACCCTGAACCCTGCTCGCCACGCCGTAGCCCTGCGAAGGCGGGAACCCCGAACCCTCTCACTCCGTCTTCGGCTCCGTCACCCTTCCCATAAACAGGATCGCTCCCGTCTGCCGGTCGCGGATCAGGAACACGAAGGGGTGATCGGCGCGGAACTCGGGAATCTGCTCGGGCCTGAGGATCGCACTGAGTTCCATGACCACTGCGGTGGCGGCGGCGGCCTCGGTGCCCTCCTCGTCAACCGCGACGAACGCCTTGTGGACCACCGCCGAGATAAACAGGTCTCGCTTGCCGTTCATGCCCGAGAAGTCGGCCTGGCCTCCGCCAAACGCCTTGACCATACCCAGCGATTGCAGAGTCTGCCCAAGGCTGAATTCTTTCGTTGCTTTGAACTTGGGCAGCGCGACCTTCACGCTCTGCGTCTTGGTTTGCGCCAGCCACTTGCTCAGGTTTTCGGCGAGCCCGTTCTCGACGCCGGCCAGTCCGTCCTTCTGGCGAGGCAGCAGAATGACCATCGACAGTCGATCCCCCTTGTAGACCATCTCAAGCACCTGCAGGCCCTCGGCTTCAGCGTAGCCGAACACGGTCGTCCGGTGCATGGTGGGCACCTGGATCTCCTTGCCGCCGGCCGCGAAGAACGGAGCCGGGCGGGTGTCCTGCTTCTTGAACTTGGTCAGCCACTCGGCTTTCATGTAGATGGCATTGGTGAGGACCAGCCGGGTGGCTGGGTTGAGAAGACCTTGTTTGATCAACTCTTTGATCTTCTCGGCCGTCTGCTTTTCGACCCAGTCGTTGATGATCTTGCGAGCCCCCTCGGTATCGCCGACGAAGTCCACCTGGCTTAGCCCCGCACCGTAGTTCCGCTCCGTCAGGTCGAGGAACTCCTTCAGAAACAGCTCGCCCTGTTGGCCCCACAACCGGTTGGCCACGCTCAACTGGAAGTCGCCCTTCTTCCCGGCCTCGTTCAGATCGCGAATCATCTGTGCATAAGCCGGGTGCAGGCGGTCGGCGGGCAGATCGAAGTGCAGGGTTTTTGCCATCTCCTCGGCCGTGTCCCCGCGAGCCCCGGCATAAGTCATCGCCAGCGCGGTCGAGATGCTGTAAGGCGAGTAGAACAGGTTCTCATCATCCTTCTTGAGTTTGCCGTAGAGGTCGAGGGCGAACCGGTTGTTGGCTTCGGCCGCGTTTTTGACATCAGCCGTCGGCCCCTTGATCGCCGCGGCTGGGCCGGCAGTCTCCGCCGCCGAAGCCATTTCAGCAGTCAGGACACAAACGACCATGATCAGCGAAAGCCAGTCCAAGGGTATCTCAAGTGATTGAGTCATGTGCGGATCCTCCAGAAAGGAAGGTTGCCGTCGCATGTATACACCTAACGGCTTGGGAGAGCCAGCGGCAAGAACGGAAAATCAAAGAGCAAAGGCGGCAGGTCCACAGCCTGCCCTGTGGGCTGAAAGCTGAGAGCGGATCGCTCTCTTCGCTATTCATCACTCCGTCTTCGGTTCCGTGATCCGTCCCATGAAAAGGATCGCCCCCGTCTGCCGGTCGCGGATGAGGAAAACAAAGGGATGATCGGCGCGGAATTCGGGGATTTCCTCCGGGATGATGGCGGCGGCCCCCGCCATCGCAACCCCCGTGGCAGCCGCGGCCTCAGTGCCCTCCTCATCCACACCGACGAAAGCCTTATGAACCACGGCCGAGATGAACAGGTTTTGCTTGCCGGTCATGCCAGAGAAATCAGCCTCGCCCGGATTGAACGCCCTGGTCATGCCCAGCGACCGGAGAACGTCGTTCAGGCTGAACTCGCGGGTGGACTTGAACTTCGGCAGGGACACCTTCACCTTCCGCGTCTTGAGCGGGGCCAGCGATCTGTCCAGATTCTCCAAGGTCAGCCGGTTTTCCAGCCCCGCCAGGCCGTTCTTTTCTCGGGGCAGAAGGATGACCATCGACAGGCGATCGCCCGCGTACGCCATTTCGAGCACCTGCAGGTTGTCTGCCTCGGTGTATCCGAATGTGCCCGTCTGATGCATGGTCGGCGCTTTCACTTCCTTATTGCCCGGAGCAAAGAACGGCTCATCGTGTGTCTCGTATTTCTTGAACTTGGAGAGCCAGTCGGCCTTCATGTAGATCGCGTTGGTCAGCACCAGGACCGTACTGCTGTCGAGCACGTTTTTCTTGATCAGCTCCTTGATCTTATCGGCCGTCTGCTTTTCAACCCAGTCGTTGATCGTCTTGCGGGCACCTTCGGTGTCGCCCGCGAAATCCACTTCGCTGAGGCCGGCGTGGTAGTATCGTTCGGTCAGGCCGAGGAACTCCTTGAGAAACCCCTCGCCCTTCTGACCCCAGAGTCGGTTCGCGACGCTCAACTGGAAACCGCCCTTCTTACCCGCTTCGTTGAGGCTTTCGACGAGGCCCCCGCAGGCCGGGTGCAGCCGGTCCGGCGACAGGCCGAAATGCAGCACCTTGGCCATCTCCTCGGCCGTCTGGCCGCGTGCTCCGGCGTAGGTCATGGCCAGAGCGGTCGAGATGCTGTAGGGCGAGTAGAAGAGGTCCTCGTCCCCCTTATTCAGCTTGCCGTACAGATCGAGG
>CAZPIO010000140.1:0-21615 GCA_964586235.1 uncultured Planctomycetales bacterium | reverse complement strand
ACCCATCGGTGGCCGTGGGCGACATCGCCGCGATGAAGCTGCCGGTGATGCAGCCCGGTGCGTTCAAGCTGAGCCGGACCTTCGAAACGGTATCGTCCGCGAGGCTGATCGCCTCGGCCGGCCCGGGGATCTTCACCGTCAGGCCGGCCTGATGGACCTTCAGCCAGTAACCCTGCCAGGCTCGCAGCGAAGTGTCATCGCCGCCGGCGGGCGAAACGACCGTGTAGCCGCCGTCATATCCGACCGCGGCCTGCTCGACCCAGCCGGCTTGCGCCGCCTCGGCCATCGTCTTTTGGACCGTCCCGACTGGACTGTACGACCGGGTCGTGCCGCTGATCTCCTTGCCCCAACCCAGGAACGAACCATAGGCGACCTCCGGCCCCGTATGGTTGACGCTGGCATCGTATTTCTTGCTGGCGGGCCAGTTGTCTATTTCGCTGTTCTGTCCCCAGTAGACGTGACTGGTGTAGAAGTCGGCCTTCCTCGGGCTGCTCACCACGCCGAACTGCACGTAACCCGATTGGGCGCTGCCTGCAGCGTAGGTACCCTCCGCATAGTGAGCGGCGTCGGTCAGCCCGTCAATCATAATCGACCACCTCAGGGTGGCGCCGTTATGGTATGCCCGCACGACGTGCCAACTGTTCGGGGCCATCAGGACCCGATACGCGCCGCCGAGATTCACACCACCGACGGTGCGAAGCCCAGGCAGGTTCCACCAGCCGTTGTTCTCATCGTAAGAGAAAATCACCTCCGCATCTTCGCGGAACTTGATGCGCGGATAGCCATCCGTGTAGCCTCTCTTGTTGATGTAAACGCCCCACTCGATGACCGTCTCCGCATCGTTTGTCCACGGCCAGGGGCCGTCGCTGCGATATTTGCACTTGTCGACAACGTCGTCATGCCAGGCAGGCGTGTTCCCGTCGACCAACACCAACCCGGACAGCGGCGTGCCGTAGCGATGCGGCTGGCCGATGAGGTTCCAGCCCAGCCCCAGAGCCTGGCTCATGGGGTCGAGCGGCACCGGTCCCGAGATGAACTCGCTCGCCCCCGCTAACAGATTCATCCAGTAGCCGCGACCTTGCGTCGCGTTGGTGAACGCCGCGCTGTAGCTCTCGTACGTCTGGGTCGACGCGTTGAAGCGGTGCAGTTGACCCTCGAGCGAATTGCCGGCCGCGATCACGTCGTCGAACACGGTCGCCACCGGATCGCCGGCGCCGCCGCTGAGCAACGGAGCCGATACGAGGTTCCATCCCGCATCGAACGAGGTTGCCTGCGAATAGTTCGGCCCTGTCGTCCGGTACAGGCGCACGTTGTCCAGAGCAACCACAGCGCCCGCGCCCGTCGCGGTGCATTCGACGAAGACCGTCGCATACTGTCCCGTGGATGTGAACGCAATGATCTTGCTCGGATCGCCGTCCGTGCTCCACACGCCGGCGCTGGTCGACCACGCCGACCATTGCACGGTTCCAGCGGCCGCGTCCGTTCCTCCCGTCAGGTCCACGCCGATCCGGCAGACGGCCGAGCCGCTCATCCGGTTGACGTTGTAGACGGCCTCGAAGCCCTCGCCCGGCAGGACCCGCGCCCGCTGATAGATGCCGCCGGTCGTCGTCGTGCCGGCAATCGCCGCATAGTAGTTTCCGCTCACGGCACTCAGGCCCGCCACGCCGCTCGGGAAAACCGATGGCTGAATCCCGCCGTACGGCACCCATGCATACAGGCTGCCCAGCTCGAAACTGGGGTTGGTCAGCTCCTGCAACTGCGGGGTCAGCGTGAAATCGGCAATCGTGTAGTGCGCCGCCGTGACCGCAAGGCCGCCGGTGCTGCCGGGATCGAAGCCCGCCAGGTCCACCGTAACCGTGTATGTGCCCGGGTCCACCGTCTTGAACACATAGCTGCCGGTACGGCCGCTGGTTGTCGTCGCGATCGTGACGGTTCCGGAGGCATCCTTGAGAGTCACCAACCCGTTCCGCAACGGGTCCCCGTTCGTGTCCTTGATCCGGCCGGCGATGTATCCCTTCGGGTCAGGGCCGCGATCCCAGCCCCAGGCGTGACCATACACGTCCCGGCTCGCGTTCTGCAACTGCCCGTTGTGGTAGTACTGCCCGTTGGGGAAGTTGTTGTTCGGATAGGTGTAAACGTTGCTGTCGCTCGGCTGAAGCGGTTCCATGGTGAAGGCGTAGACCTCGCCCGGAGTCACAGGGCAGGCGTCTACCGGAAACGCCACGGGAGTGCCATAGTAGACATCGAAGGGCGTCGTGGCCTCGCAGATGGTGGGGCCGTCCGGTCCCCCCACCTGAACGCTGGCCCGCCAGACGGTCGACCCGTTGGCGGGTTGGACCGGAAATGCGAACACGCCGAGCATCCGGTTCACGTTGGTCGCCACGAAAGTCTGAGAGTGCCTCGTCCCGCCGCCGGTCTCGCTCAGCAATTGCCACGCATCGGCGCTGGCGTACTTCGTTTCATCCTGGCCGGCGTAGACCATGCTGGCCGTATAGGCCGCTCCATAGTCGCCGTCATTGTCGCCCACCTGCGGCAGATCGCCGATCAGCGTGTGGTCAGCCTGCCCGGGGGTGTTTCCGTCGGCCTTGAAAATGAAACCCGCCTCGAAGCTATAGTGTCCCAGGCAAGGCAGGAACTGCGTCGAAACCAGCGGCGTCACGTCCGAGGTGGAACCGTTGCTGTCCACACACTTCACACCAAACGGGGCAAGATCGAGCCAGATCGGAATCTCAGCCCGCTTCGACTCCGGCGGAGGCGAGGTGGCGTGACACACATACGTCTGGAGGACCGAATCCCAGATGCAGTTGCCGTTCTGATCACGGATGGCCACATTCCCTATCCGGTTGCCCTGCTCGTCGAACACCCAGACCTGGAGAACGTGGTGGCCCTCGCAACCGGCGTTCTCCGACCGATCCCACATCCGGAACCATGCCAGTTCATAATGGCCGACCGCTAACGCCTGGCTCCCCAGCCCGGCAACCAACAGAATGAACACCACCGCTGATCCAAGCACCCGCCTCATCACTGATGCCTCCTGTCCACGATTGCCCTGTCCTCTGTGACTAAGAATTCGAGCACGCGGTGAGCCGCGGTGCTTTCTGCGTCACTGCCGTGCGGACGTGACCGATGAGTGACTTCCCTCCGCTCCCGCGCCCGACGGCTCCCGGTCTGGCGAGCAGCCAAGGCCCCTTCTCAGGCTGCCCTGACCCTCGCCAATCGGCAACCTGTTGGCCCCCCAGAGTGAAACTCTCACAGATCCGAAACCCACCCGACCTTGCCATAATCCTCCGCGACACGCCCCCCCTGATCCATTTGAGTCCAGGGCCATCGTATCACGTCATGGCACATCCGACCAAGGACATAATTCGTGCAGTCATGTTTTTTTTATCTCAAAATCGTGATAATAAGCCCCAGGTTCGCCGTTTGTTCGCGGGTTTTCCGTCTACACTGCAATCGGGCGCTCTGGACTGCTATTCCCTGCCATGTGGATCAGGGCACCGAGGGGCGCGCCGGTGTTCCTCCTTCCTGGTTATCTTACAATGTGTTCTTCGGAACACCACGGTGTGATATTCCCTAAACGAGACGGGCAGCGAGACTTTGCTCAGAGTTGGCCTGTAGACATTCGCCCTCTGACCATCCTTCCTCCTCTCGTTCCTTTCTCTCTTGCCTATCGGCCAACCTATTGCACCGGCGGCCTCGATAATTCACATCTCTCTTTTTGATAATGACTTATGCTATTCTGATCGCAACTCAACGGAGTTTGATTCCGGGCACAGGCCGGGCAGACCCCGTGTATAGCCGCCTATGGCAGCGGCTGCTGCCACCGAGGTGCGACGCGGCGATGCAGGGTGACGGAGGCATCCATAGCGGCGACGTTGAATCCGGTACGGCCGGCGTGGAACCGGTCGAGGCGTTTCTGAACGTGGTCGGCCTGGCGGAAATCGATCGCGCTGGCGGTACGGGCCGACGGCGGACCGCTGCCAGTCATCGTCGTCCGCGCGGAATCCATCAACAAGGCGGCGCGGGCCGGCGATCGGACGCGATCGAAGCGAATATGTCCTTGGATGTGCAAGTCATCGTAATTGTCCGGGTCGCCCGGCAGTCCGGCGTGGCCGGTGGCGTTCATGGCATACGTGCGGGTCATGTCCTGGCCATAGATCCGCTGAACGGCCGGACACACCAGCACCGACTCCGTTCTGAAACGGGTGGACGACCCGGCCGTCATCCCCGACCGCTGAACCACCAGGCCCCAGTTTGGCAGAGCGCTGTAGGGCTCCCCGATCGCCGGGCCGAATCCGCGATTGGCATCGGCATAAACGCGGCAGGCAGTGAACGCCTCGCGAAGGTTGGACAGACATACGCTCGATCGCCCGGCCTCTCGAGCCGCGGAAAGCGAGGGAGCCATGATCGCGAGCAGCAGCGTGAGAACCGCCACCGCAACCAGTAACTCAATCAATGTGAAGGCTGGCCGGCTCGTCGCCATGCCGGACTACAGGCCTCGCCCGACACCTTGCCAATCCGCCTGCGACGGGCCTATAAGTCTCTTGTGGATCAACGGTCACGCAGCAGCCGGCCACACTGCCTGACGCTGCCCGTTTTGCTCCAGAAAGCACATAATTCTGCATCGGAGAGCCAACCATGTATCACCTGCTGTGGCCGGCGGTCCTCATCGCCGTGTCCCTCGCGCAGGCCGCCGAGCCGGACCGCGCCGTCCCCCAGGGCATCTGGGTCCGCCCAAGCTGCACGCTCACCGTTGCGCAAGCGGACCTCAAGGCGCCCCGCTTCATGCGCTTTGGCCCCGACGGAACGCTCTACGTCAGCCTCCCCGATGCCGGCGAGGTCAGGAGGTGTATCGACCGCGACGGCGACGGCTACTATGAGACCGTCAACACCTTCGTCAGCGGCCATCCCAGCGTCCACGGGCTCTTCTGGCACGACGGCTGGCTCTGGTTCACCGAGTCCGGCGCGATCTTCCGGGCCCGCGATACCAGCGGAGACGGCAAGGCCGACGAAACCGTTACGGTGATCCCCCGGGGCCGACTGCCCAAGGGAGGCCACTGGTGGCGACCCGTGCTCATCCACAAGGGCCGCCTCTACACCGGCATCGGTGACAGCGGAAACATCACTGATGAGAACTCGACTCCTCGCCAGAAAATATGGTCTTACGCGCTCGATGGCAGCGATGAAAAGCTCTTCTGTTCGGGCATCCGCAACACGGAAAAACTGGTCGTTCGTCCGGGCACGGACGAGATCTGGGGCATGGACCACGGCAGCGACTGGTTCGGCGGCCAGATCGAGAAAAAGGACAAGGATGCCGGCCAGCCGATCACCGACCTGAACCCGCCCTGCGAAATGAACTACTACCGGCAGGACGGCTTCTATGGCCACCCCTTTATCGTCGGCACGCGCGTTCCCCGATACGAGTACATGAACCGCCCGGATATCGCCCAGCTCGCGGCCAAAACCATCCCTCCCGAGTGGTCGGCCGGCGCCCACTGGGCCCCCAACGCGATGGAGTTCTACACCGGCACGCAGTTCGCCGAGGCCCAGGGCGATGCCTTCGTCGCGTATCACGGCTCATGGAACCGCAGCGAGAAGGCCGGCTATTGCGTGACTCGCGTTCATTTCGAGAACGGCCACCCGTGGGGCGAGCAGGGTTACGTGAAGTTCCTTGACGCCAAGGGCAATGTCCTCGGACGCCCCGTCGACGTCGCCCAGGCCCCCGACGGATCGCTGCTCATCAGCGATGACCACGGCAATCGAGTCTATCGCCTTCAGTACAGGGGCAAACCATGAACCCATCGCTCGTGCGTTCGTCGTTGCGGCTGCTGGTTGTCGTGTTCGTCACTGGCCTCATCCATGCATGCGGCCGTGATCGCGGCCCGGACGTCCAGCGTTCTTCTACAGAGCTGGCAAGCCCGTCGGCCGCGAATGCCGCCGTTGCCGATCTCGTTGAGGGTCCCCTGGCCACATTCGATAGAGCATGTTCGCGGTGTCATGGCCCGCAAGGCTCTTTCTATGGGAGCAGCTTCGAGAAACTCAGCGACGAACAGCTTCACCACAGCGTTGAAGAGATGATGAGAGGCCCAGCCCAACTGGAGCCCACCGCATTGCAGATCGATGCCATGGCCGCCTATCAGCGTGCCCTGCGCGATCACCGCCCGTTCATCTGTGTGACCAACGCGGCGGCCTTCACCTCGCGCCAGGAGACCGCCCTCCACGGCGAAGCGACGCCGGGTGCGTCGGTCACGCTGGCCAAAGGCTCGGCAACCCTGCCCGCGAGAGTAGACCAGCAGACCTGGAGCATCGCCGCCCCGCCTCGACCGCCGTTTACCCTCCGCGCTGAGGCAGGAGGTGCCAACTCGAAGCTTAATTTTCCCGCCCGCTTGTGGAGCGAATAATGCGGGCGCCCGCCGTTTCGGGCGGGTCTGCGATCCAATCTTGGCCCGATCGCCAGGGCTTGCGGGTGCATGAGATCCGTGCGACAATGATCTCGCGCAGGCTTCTCCGAAGGGGTTCACGTATGACAAGCCGCCCGGCAGCTCTGCTCCCGGCCTGGATCGGCGCTTTGCTCACGGCCATCGTGGCGGCATCGGAAACAAAGCCGGCCGACGAACCGATCATCGTCCCGCTGGAGAAGGTCTCCGCCTTCAAGGAGAGCCAGGACCAGCCGAATCTCTCTCTGGTCCGCGGCCACCTGATGTCGTGCCAGACACAGCCCGCCGGCGAGGTCAAGACGTACCCGCGGCTGAAATCGTCCAAGCCGCTGTATGGCGAGGCCGAGTTCGATCGCAATTACTTCGACAGGAAGCCCGGCATCAAGTTTGCGTTCGTAATCGATGAGTCCGGCGGAACCGGGAAAGGTTACGATCGACTCTACTTCGACGACGATCAGGATCGGGACCTCACCAACCATCCGGTGGTCAAGCCGATGAAGGATCCGCCCGAATGGAGGCGATACAAGGGAAGGGAACTCCGCGAGACGATCTTTGATCACGTTACGGTCGACTTGGATTACGGCCCGCCGACAGGCAAGCTCTCGCTCAGCCTCATGCCTCGCCTGAACGTGTGGGACAGCGGGCATGCGGACCTCTGCTTCATCCTGCCCGACGCCCGCAAAGGCGAACTGCAGGTCGGCAAGCGGCGATTCCGGGTATTCCTGAGCCAGACCTATTTCATCTCAGGGCGGTACGATCGCGCGATGACACAGATGGCCCTGCTGCCCACGGAAGGTGAACGGGAGTTCGCCAGTTGGTGGGGCAGCGATCGACTGGGGGCCATGCACGTCTTCGACGGCCGGCTGTACCAGTTCTCCACCACGCCCCTTGGAGACAAGCTTATCGTCCAGCCGTACAAGGGAGACCTCGGTGTGTTGCGCATCGGTGCAGGCGGTCGCAAGCTCGACAAGGCGACCATGCGTGGCTCGATCGGCTCGCAGACCCATTGGCTCGCAACCGGGCCGCTCGAAGAAGGCGGCTGGCCCAAAGACTCGACCGAGGTCTCGCTGCCGGTGGGCGACTACACCGCCGATCTGCTCAATTTCCAGATGGGCAGGCTGCGGATCGAAGTCTCTCACAACTACCACTCGGACGGCAGCGCCCGAGAGCGCCAACGGGACATCGTCTACGGCATCAAGATCCGCAAAGACCGCCCCTTTGTGCTGGATTTCAGCAACAAACCCGAAGTGCTGTTCGCCAGCCCAGCCCGTGACCAGATCCTGCACCCCGGC
This sequence comes from uncultured Planctomycetales bacterium, assembly GCA_964586235.1. Classification (GTDB taxonomy): domain Bacteria; phylum Planctomycetota; class Phycisphaerae; order UBA1845; family PWPN01; genus JAUCQB01. Next base: position 13,886 of record CAZPIO010000140.1, on the reverse strand, counting down.
GAGGAGCTCAAGGTCAACGGGGTGCTCATCGATCCGGCGCTGGATATCATGATCCGCGGTCTGACCGACACCACGCGAAAACAGAAGAAGGAGTACACCAACTCCGACGGCTCGAAGTCGGGCTGGGAGCAGGACTTATCCCTCGACCCGACCGTGGTCATCACCGACGCCGCCGGCAAACGCCTCGCCGAGGGCGTCATGCCATTCGGCTGAGACGGCACATGTGGGTACTCGTGGCGAGTGCCCGAAAACCTGGAACTCAAGGGCGGGCGAGGACGCTTCACCGTCACCGTCACTTACGATACGCTTGAACTGTATGGTAAGGTGGTCGGTTCTCGAGAGATCATCGTCGAGAAGAAGCCCTCAACCGCGCCGGCGGCAGAATAGACAGTGCCTGCCGCGGACGCGACCGCCCGCATGTTTTTTGAACCCGGCACGCTCCACGCGTGTATGAAAGTATAAAGACCGTCATCGCGAGACTTCCACTCCGAAGGGGGTCACATGTCAGGCCGTCAATCGCTTCATGTTCTGGTCTGGTCGGGTCTCTTTCTATTGCCACTCGCCGTTCTCGCCGCGGACAGGCCGGCCGACGAGCGGATCGTGGTTCCCCTGAAAACCATCTCGATCTTCGACGAAGGCGGGCGGAACCCGGAGACCATGTATTATCGCGGCCAGTCGGTCCGCTGCGAGACGCAGCCCGCTGCCGACGTCAGACAATACCCCCGCCTGGAATCCACAAAGGCCCTGTACGGCCAGGCGGAGTTTGACCGCCGATACTTCGATAACAGGGCGGGTATTCGGTTTGCTTTCGTGATCGATGAATCAGAGGATACCGGCGGCGGCTATGACCGGCTGTATTTCGATTCTAACCACGATCTGGACCTGACCAACGATCCGGTGGTTGGGCCGATGAAGGATCCGCCGCCGATCAGCCGGTACAGCTCGACAAGTTCCCGCATCACAGTATTCGACTATCTCACCGTCAGCTTTGACTGGGGTCCGCCGATTGGAAAGCTGCGGGTTAAGCTCATGCCCTGCCTGACCGCCTGGAGCAACGACCGAGGGTACATGCGGTTCATCCTGCCGGAGGCGAGGAAGGGCGAACTGCGGATCGGCGAGCAACAGTTTGAGGTCGTGTTGAGCCAGCCTTACTACATCTCCGGGCGTTACGACCGGCCGTACACGGAGATGACCCTGACGCCGGTGAAGGGCAAAGATCTGTTTTCGAGATGGTATGGCAGCAACCAGTTGGGTGCGTTTCATCACATCGACGGCCGTCTCTACCAGTTCTCCACAACGCCTTTGGGAGACAGCTTCACTGCCGAGCGCTATCGCGGTGACCTGGGCGTGTTCCGTGTCGGCGCGGGTGGACGCAAGGTCGACCAGCCGCAGATGAGCGGCTCGTTGGTATCCGAGACGCATGTGGCGGCCGTCGGAAAACCACCCGACCTCGACTTGCTCGGTCTCGGTCGGCCGGAGCCGGTCATGGAGGTGATGGTTCCGGTCGGAGACTACGCGCCCGTGTCGTTCCGCGTGCACATGGGCAAGATGATCGTCGGGCTGTCGAGGAACTACCATTCGGAAGGCAAAGCCCGCGACCGCGATCGAACGAGCAGCTACGCGATCAAAATCCGCAAAGACAAGCCCTTTGTGCTGGATTTCAGCAGCAAGCCCCAGGTCCTGTTCGCCAGTCCGTCCCGTGACCAGGTGCTGCATCCCGGCGAGGAGGCCAGGTTGGAGGCGGTGCTCGTCGATCCCGTTCTGGACGTCATGATCCGGGACCTGATCGATCCCACGCGATCCAAGAGCGAGACGGTAGAGCTTTCCGACGGCACAAAGACGACGCTCTATACGCGCGAATACTCGCTGGATCCCACCGTGGTCATCACGAATGCCGCCGGCAAACGCGTTGCCGAGGGCACCATGCCCTTTGGCTGAGGCGGTACCTGTGGGTACTCGTGGCGAGTGCCCAACGATCTGGAGCTCAAGGGCGGGCGCGAACGCTTCACCATCACCATTACTTTCGACACGCTCGATCTGTACGGGAAGGTGGTCGGCTCGCGCGAAGTGGTCGTCGAAAAAGAACGGCCGGTCGCCCCTGCCGGGCGGTAGGGCGGGCTTCGCCCGCCAGTATTGTTGAGAGTACTTGCACGGTTTAAGCTTCTTCATATGGGGCGGCACGCCCAAGCCGACCGGAGGTCGGCGCACGGGTGGCCCAGGTTCTTCCTGAACCTGGGCTCGCGATTTCCGTCCGCTCGCCGCGACCCCCGTGCACCTCTTTGCGGCTGGAACGCCCGATCCGCCGATAAGCATGGCTGACGGCCGCCGTTCGGGGCGGGCGGGCCACGACGGGAAGACGGGATGGCACCGGCCAATCGCAAACGACTGCTGATCGGCATCACTGCTGCCGTTCCTGCGGTCTGTCTGATCGCCGCGGTTTCCGCGACCCTGTGTCAGCCCGACCAGAAGGTCTACCTGGCCTCGCAGCCCATCACCGACGGGCCCGCGGAGCAGATCGGCCCCTGGGAGCCCGTTTTCGTCGGCGTCGAGGTCTGCCGGGCCTCCGCCTCGCGACCCCGGCCGATGCAGATCCGGGCCGTCCGGATCGACTGCCGCGAGCCGACCATCAACTTCCTCGTCACCCCCTCCAACGGCCGGCGACCCCTGGATTGCGACGCCCGCACCCCCTCCGAGTTCCTCCAGGAGTTCAAATGCCAGGTGGCGATCAACGGCTCGGTTTTCCTGCCCACGGCCGGCCGGGCCCGCGAGCCGCTGGACGTCCGCGGTCTGTCGCTCTCGCGGGGCGACCTCTATTCGCAGCCCAACCAGTTCGATGCCCTGCTGATCGGCAAGGATCGCAAGGCCTGGATCGCCGCCGCACCAGTACAGGTCGGCGCAGCCTACAACGGCCTGAGCGGCTACCACGCGCTGCTGGTCGACGGCCGCAACGCCGAAGGCGACGCGGATTTCAACCCGCGATCGGCGGTCGGGATCAGCCGCGACCAGCGTTACCTCATCCTCATGACCATTGACGGCCGGCAAACCGACTACAGCGAGGGTGCAACCACGGCCGAGACCGCCGAATGGCTCCAGAAGCTCGGGGCCTTCAGCGGCCTCAACCTCGACGGCGGCGGCAGCACCGCCCTGGTGATCGAGGGACCGGACGGCGACCCCCTCGTGCTCAACACCCCCAGCGGAAAACGCGAACGCTGGGTGGCCAACCACCTGGGTGTCTTCGCCTGGCGGCTGCCCGGCCCAACCCGCCCAGCCCCCGGCACCCCATCCACCCGCCCAGCGAGCCGGCGGGTTGATCCCGCCGGTTAATACCCCGGGGATAAACCCCGGGGCTCGCCGGATAAACCCCGGGGCTCGCCCAGCGTCTCCGCCTTGCACCCTCCGCCCGATGCGTGTAGATAGTGCATTCAACGAGCCCCGGCATGTCGCCGGGCGGTCTTTTGATGAGGATTTCCGTCCCATGGCAGCCTACAAGCTTCCCAAGCTCTCGAAAACGGCAAAAGTTGGTAAAAAGCAAATCCTGATGGTCGCCAGCGGCGATCTTCGCCTCTCGGCCAACCAGGTCTGCTGGCCCGCCCAGCACGAAATGGAGCAGGCCCTGTCCCGGGCCGTGGCCGACTCCGGCTACCAGCTCGTACGGGCCCATCCTTACAAACGCAACGAGAAGCACGGATTCATCGCCTCGCAGGTCGAGGGCATGAAGGTCTTCGCCGGCATCGACCCGAAGGCCCCGCTGATCGTGGCCGAAGCCGTCTGGCAGTATTCGCACCACGTGCTTGCCGGCCTGCTCTCGCACCAGGGGCCGATCCTCACCTGCGCCAACTGGTCCGGCCAGTGGCCCGGCCTCGTCGGCATGCTCAACCTCAACGGCTCGCTGACCAAGGCCGGCAAGAAGTACTCCACGCTTTGGAGTGAGGACTTCTCGTCCAAGGAGTTCCGGGCTGGCCTGCAGCGCTGGCTCAAGACCGGCACGGTGACCCATCCCATGAAGCACGTCACGCCGCTGTCCAGGGTGAGAATCCCCGGCAAGGAGCGGGCACTCGGCGAGGCCCTGGCCGAGCAGATGATGCGTGAGAAGGCCATCATGGGCATCTTTGACGAGGGCTGCATGGGTATGTACAACGCCATCATCCCCGACGAGATGCTCAACCCGACCGGCGTCTACAAGGAGCGACTGAGCCAGTCGGCTCTTTACTACGAGACCACGCAGGTCAGCGACCGCGAGGCCCGCGAGGTTCGCAAGTGGTACGCCCGTAAGGGCATGACCTTCGTCACCGGCCCGGACGAGAAGAAACACCTGACCGAGAAACAGATTCTGACCCAGTGCAAGATGTACATTGCCGCGATGCGCATCGCCGACGACTTCGGCTGCCATCTCATTGGCATCCAGTACCAGCAGGGGCTCAAGGACCTGCTGCCGGCCAGCGACCTGGTCGAGGGTACGTTGAACAACGTCGACCGCCCGCCGGTGTATAGCCGTGACGGCAAGCGACTGCTCTACGCCGGCGAGGCCCTGCCGCACTTCAACGAGGTTGATGAGTGCTGCGGGCTAGATTGCCTGATGACCTACCGAATCCACCGGGCGATGGGCCAGCCGCCGGAGAACACCCTGCACGATGTTCGCTGGGGCGACTGGGACCGCTCGGGCACGGTCGATGACTACGTCTGGGTGTTTTTGATCAGCGGCTCGGTCCCACCGGCCCACCTGATCGGCGGATGGAAAGGGGCCAGCAGCGAGCGGCAGCCGGCGATGTACTTCCGCCTGGGCGGCGGGACGATCAAGGGCGTCTCCAAACCCGGCGAGATTGTCTGGTCGCGCGTCTTTATCGAGGACGGCAAGCTCAAGATCGACATCGGCCGGGGCGGCGTGGTCAGGCTGCCCAAGAAAGAGACCGAGCGCCGCTGGGAGGCGACCTGCTCTCAGTGGCCGATCATGCACGGCGTCACCTACGGCGTCAGCCGTGACGAGTTCATGGCCAAGCACAAGGCCAACCACATTCAGGTGGCCTACGCCCGCGACGCCAAGTCCGCAGACAGCGCGGTGCTGGTGAAGGCTGCCATGGCGGCCGCCCTGGGCATGGAAGTCAACCTCTGCGGCACCCGTAAGGACGGGAAGAAGTGGTAACGAAGCTGTCAGCGATCAGCTTTCAGCTCTTGACGAGCCGGCAGGTTTATCCTGCCGGTGATGGGTGGTATGTACTCAAATAGAGAACCACGGGGATAAACCCCGTGGCTCGTCAAGACAGTTCTTGGACGGGGTGTTTTGTTGCGATGCAATCGAGAGCCCAGGTTCAAGAAGAACCTGGGCCACCCGTGCATGTATCGCACGACTTCTGTCTATTGCTGCTTCAGCGCCTCGATCAGTGCGACAACCTCTTTCTTGCCGTCGCCGAAGAGCATCAGGCAATTGTCCATCGCGAACAGCGGGTTGGGAATGCCCGCAAAGCCGGGGCTCAGACTGCGTTTGATGACCACCACAGTCCGGGCCTTGTCCACATCGAGGATGGGCATGCCGGCGATGGGGCTGTTGGGGTTCTGGCGGGCCTCGGGGTTCACGACGTCGTTGGCTCCCAGCACGATGACCACGTCGGTCTGCTCGAAACTCGAGTTGATCTCATCCATCTCCTTGAGCCGTTCGTACGGGATGCTGACTTCCGCCAGCAGCACGTTCATGTGTCCCGGCATGCGTCCGGCGACGGGATGGATGCCGAACTCGACCGTCGTGCCCCGGCTCTCCAGGTCGTTGTAAAGGTCGCGGATGGCGTACTGCGCCTGCGCGACGGCCATCCCATAGCCCGGCACGACAACCACCCGCCGAGCCCCCTCCAATAGCATGGCGACCTCCTCGGGCGTCGTGCTCTTGACCTTGCCTCCGTACACGTCGTCGGCGCTGGGCCCGCCGGTGCCCGGACCGAACCGGCCGAACAGCACGTTGGTCAGTGACCGGTTCATCGCCCGGCACATGATCTCCGACAGGATGATCCCGGATGCTCCGACCAGCGAGCCGGCGATGATCAGCATGTTGTTGTTGATGACGAACCCTGTGGCCGCCGCCGCCAGCCCGGAATAGCTGTTCAGGAGGGCGATGACCACCGGCATGTCAGCGCCACCGATCGGGAGCACCAGCGTCACGCCGAGCACGCTCGCCACAACCACCAGCAGGAAGTACACCCAGACCCCCTGCCAGGGTTGCCAGACGATCCAGGCCCCCAGCAGCAGGGCCAGCAACAGCAGGGCGGTGTTGATGAGCTGGTGAACCGGCAGATACACCGGCTTGCGGAACTGCTTGATCTCCTCGAGCTTGGCAAATGCCACCAGCGAGCCCCAGAAGGTGACGGCGCCGATCAGCCCCGAAGCGGCGGTGGCCACCGTCATCTGGATGCTCCCCACCGTTGTTCCGGCAAGATCCGCCCGGGCAACACCTGATCCGCCGGCCGCCGTGAAGTCCACCACCCCCTCGATCAAAGCCGACCAAGCCACCAGGAGCGAGGCGGCTCCGCCAAAACCGTTCAACAGGGCGACCATCTGCGGCATCCGGGTCATCTGGACTTTGATGGCCAGCACGGCCCCGACCAGCGACCCGGTCACCAGGCCCGCCAGCACGATGGCGATCCCGTGCGGGTGGCCGAAGATGATCGTGACCGCGATGGCCGCGAGCATGGCGACGCCGCTGATGAAATTGCCGCCGACGGCCGTCTTCGGGTGCGTCAGGCCCTTGATGCCCAGGATGAACAGCACCGACGCGGCGAGGTAAACGAGGTTGAGCGTTGACTCTGACACCGAACTACCCCTTGCTCTTGAACATCCGCAACATGCGGTGAGTTACCATGTAACCGCCAATCACGTTGATCATGGCCAGGGTGATCGCCAGGAAACCGATGATTCCGGTGAGGATCGGATGGCCGGGATGGATCGCCAGCACCGCACCCACGATGGTGATGCCGGAAATGGCGTTCGAGCCGGACATCAGCGGCGTGTGCAGCGTCGGCGGCACCTTGGTGATGATCTCGAAGCCGACGAATACCGCCAGCACAAAGATGGTCAACAGCATGATCAGCATCAGGCACTACTCCCTTCGGAACCGGACGCAGCGGGCAGGCCCACGGCCTCGCGCACGCGCGGATTGACGATCTGACCGTCCCGGCAGACCAGTGTCTCTCGTGTAATCTCGTCGCCGGCGTCGATCCGGAACTGCTTCTCCTTGTCCATCAGGTGTTGCAGGAACTTGACCAGGTTGTTGGCATACGTCTGGCTGGCGTGATACGGCACCAGCGACGGCAGGTTGGCGGCACCGACGATGGTCACGCCGCTATCCACCACCGTCCGGTTGTCCTGGGTCAGCTCGCAGTTGCCGCCGAACTCGGCCGCCAGGTCGACGATCACCGAGCCCGGCTGCATCTTCCTGACCATGTCCGCGGTGATCAGCAGCGGGGCCTTCTTGCCGAACACCGCGGCAGTGGTGATCACCACGTCGCTCTCGGCCACGATCCGGGCCATCAACTCCCGCTGTTTGCGAAGTTGTTCTTCACTCTGCTCTTTCGCGTAGCCGCCTTTGGTTTCCGCCCCCGTCGTATCCAGCGGCAACTGGATGAACCTGGCCCCGAGGCTCTCCACCTGCTCCTTGGCCGCCGGCCGAACATCGTACCCGCTGACCACCGCCCCGAGCCGCTTGGCCGTGGCGATCGCCTGAAGTCCGGCCACGCCCGCCCCGATGACCAGCACCTTGGCCGGCTGAATCGTGCCCGCGGCGGTCATCATCATCGGGAACATCTTGCCCAGCTCGTCGGCGGCCAACACGACTGCCTTATAGCCCGCGATGCTCGCCTGGCTGGACAGGGCGTCCATGCTCTGGGCCCGGGTGATGCGCGGTATGAGCTCCATGGCCAGCAGAGTCACACCCGCCTCCGCGAGCGCCTTGACCGCCTCGGGCGAGGTGAGCGGCTCGGCCAGACCGATGACCACCTGCCCGGCGCGAAGCAGGCCGACATCCGGCCGGCCGGCCTCCGGGTTGGCCCCGAGCGTCCGAACCTGGACAAGTATGTTTAAGCCTGCAAAGACCTCCTCTCGGGACGGCAGCACCCGGACTCCCTTTTCCTGGTACTGAGCATCGGGGTAACCGGCGGCCGCCCCGGCGCCCGACTCGACAATGACCTCGAAGCCGCTCTTGACCAGCGGGGGGACGGATGACGGTATCAGGGCCACCCGGTGTTCGTCGGGGAAGCTCTCCTTAACAACTCCAACAATCATGATCGCTCCTCAGCATCGCAAGCCTGCATCCCGGCCGGTCCCGCCGCGGGCCGAAATGAAGCGGCCGCCACAGGCACGCGCCTGATGGATGTGCACATGGCATGCAGAATCGCGGGCGACACGTCAGTTACACCCACCGCCACAAGTCAGGGCGGAATCGATGAAGCTCTATCCGCCTGAAGCCTGTCTTCTACAGACAGATGTTAGGCCTCACACCGCGTTGAACCAAGATGCCTGGGACTTTTTCTGCCTTCTTGTGCGGTTTGCCGTCAGGCGGGCGAGTCGGTAGAGTCTACCCTCTTCATCAGACGCTCGAGAGACCGCTGCCGGCAGTTTTCCAAGGGGTAAACGGCCTGACAGGCGCGGCTGCGAACGGTCGGAAACGCAGGGTTAGGAAGAAGTTATGAGTGGCATGCTCGATTTGAGCGGGACATGGGGCCTGACCTGGGCTGAAGGCCCGGGGCTGATGAGTCCGGACCAGTATACGGCCGTGAAGCTGCGCGGTCGTCGGCTGATGGAGGCCCCCGTGCCGGCCCCCATCCACAAGGTGTTGATGCATAGCGGGCTGATCGACGATCCCAACGTCGGGCTCAACTCCCTCAAGGCCCGCTGGGTGGAAGAGCAGTTCTGGATCTACCGCCGGACGTTCACCTGCCCCGAAGAGGCGGGGCGGCAGAACGCCTGGCTCGTCTTCGACAAGTTGGAATTCGAGGCCGTCGTCTGGCTCAACGGGCACGAGGTCGGCCGCCACGCCAACGCCAACCGCCCGGCCCGCTTCGACGTGACCGGCAGGCTGCAGGCCGGTGAGAACCTCCTGATCGTCAAGCTCTCAACCGGCATCCACTCGGCCGCCGACAAGCCCGGCAGCGAATACCACTGTCACCTGATAGACCTGCTGACCAAGCGCCCCTGGCATCGCAAGCCCCAGTACCAGGGCGGCTGGGACTGGAACGCCCGGCTGATGAATGTCGGGATCCTCGGCGACGTCCGTCTCGAATGGCACGCCGGACCCTGCCTGGAGCAGGCCGCCGTGTTTGCCATGCCGGCACCGGACCTGCGGTCGGCGAAGGTTCACGCGCGGGCGTTCATCGTCAATCGAGGCACGGCGGAGATCGAGGCCACACTGCGAGCCCGCATCCGCGAGACCGGCCAGGAGGTCTCGGCACAGGTGCGCATCGCGCCCGGCGAGAGCAGCCACGAATTGACGATGACCCTGGCCGAGCCGCGGCTCTGGTGGCCGATCGGCCACGGCGAGCAGTTCCGGTATGCCGTCGACGTCGAACTTGACGCGTGCGGTGAGACGCAGGTGATGACCCGCAAGACCGGCGTCCGCCGCGTCGAGATCGACCAGTCGCCTCATCCCGAGGAAGGCCAATACTTCATCATTCGGATTAACAACCGCCCGATCTTCTGCAAGGGCGGAAACTGGGTGCCCGCCGACCTGCTCTACAGCACCGTCACGCCTCAGCGATATCGCGACCTAGTCCGATTGGCGGTCGAGGCGAATTTCAACACCCTGCGCATCTGGGGCGGCGGCTGCTTCGCCGATCATGCCCTGTGCGAAGCCTGCGACGAGGCCGGCGTGCTCGTCTGGCACGATTTCCTCTTCGCCTGCTGCAAGTATCCGGGCGATCATCCGGAATTCGCGGCCGAGGTCCGTCGCGAAGTGGCCTGGGCCGTGCGCGACTTGGCCCATCATCCCTGCCTGGTCGTCTGGTGCGGAAACAACGAGGTCGAGTGGGGCGACTGGAACTGGGGTTACGACAGCAAGCCCCGTACCCACCCGCACTACGCGCTGTTCCACCACGAGATCCCCAGGATCGCGATTCGCGAGAACCCCGCGACGGCCTACTGGATCAGCTCACCGTTCTCGCCGGACTACAAGGAGGCCAACGACCCGACGGTCGGCGATCAGCACCCCTGGGGCGTATCGATTCTCGAACCTCACGGCGCGGATTTCTGGAAGTACCGCCAGTACGTGGACCGTTTCCCCAACGAGGGCGGCGTGATCGGCATGTCCTCGCCGGCGACGCTGCGGCAGTTCCTTTCCGAGGATCAGCGATATCTGCTGTCGCCCGAGTGGGACCACCATGACAACCCCTTTGCCTGCACCGCTCCGACGCCGGGTGACCTCGGCCGGGCCTACGCGACCGTCGAGATGTGGACCGGCCGCAATCCCGAGCAGATGGACTGGGAGGATTACGCGTTCGTCAGTGCCCTGATGCAGGCCGAGGGCTTGCAGGAATACATCGCCAACTACCGCCGCCGGATGTTCAGCAGTTCGTCGGCCATTTTCTGGATGTACAACGATTCCTGGCCCGTCACCCACGGCTGGACCATCGTCGACTATTACCTGCGCAAGAAGCTGGCTTATCACCCCGTACGCCGCGCGTGTCAACCGGTGCGGGTGGTCGTGGCCGAGGACAAAGACCAGGTGTTGGTCTTCGGCGTCAACGATTCGACGAGCGAATGGTCGGGCGAGCTGCGCAGCGGGCTGTTCCACCTGGCCGGCGGCCTCGAGGACGACAAACGCAAGACGGTGACCTTGCCGGCCAACGCTTCGACCGTGCTGGCGAGCGTCGACCGGGCCAAATGGCAGAAGCTGGGCACGACCACGGCCGGGGCGTTCGCGGTTCTGTCAAAAGACGGCCAGATGGTCAGCCAGCACCGGCTTTTCGTCGAGCGGTTCAAGGATCTCGAGTTCGTCGAGCCGAAGATAGAGCTGTCGGTCAAGAATGGCGTGCTGACGTTGTTGTCCAAGGCGTTTGCCTGGGGCGTCTGTCTCGACGTCGACGGCGAGGCCCCGCTGGCCGACAACTGCTTCGACCTGCTGCCGGGTATTCCGTATGCCTTGCCGTGGCCGTCAGGTCTCGGCCAGCCCAGAATCGTCCGCCTCGGCAACCGCAATGCGGTGAAGCCCGGTTGAGCACGGCCGGTAGAACTGGCGTGCTGTCAGCGGCGCAGGGGCAGTAGCAAGATCGCCAGCGGCGTCTCTCTTTCCCTATCTGCGTCTACTTGGTTGATCTGCGGGCACCTCCGGTTTCCCGCAGATCACGCGAATTGACGCAGACGATGGAGACATGTTGTTGGTCGATCGTCGGCCGGACATTGGGCGGGATTCCGGCTGCCCTTCTTTTTGACCCACCAAGAGCAAGTCTTCTTTCTTGACATCGCAGTCCTGACACAGCAGCATAAGTCGACTGTGCGGCAACCGCAGGAGGGCTCGTCATATGAGTGACCTTGCGCGCCTTCAGGACTTGATTGTCGCGGGCGAGGCTGTCGGGCGGGAGTTCAAGTCCGATCGGCAGCAGATCAGCGACGGCATTATCTATGAAGAAGTCGTGGCGATGGCCAACACCAACGGCGGGACTATGCTGATCGGTGTGGAAGATGATGGGACGATAACGGGAGCCAAACCTCGTCACGGGCGCAACACCGACCCGGCCAAGCTTCAGGCTGCGATTTTCAACAATACTGTGCCAAGCATCAACACGCGCGTCAGTCTCCTGCAGCATCCGGAAGGCACGATCATTGCTATCGAGGTCGATCCCTATCCTGAACCTTGCGCAACAGCCACCGGTAAATCGCTACGGCGAACGATTGGAGCAGACGGCAAGCCTCAAACCGTACCGTTCTACCCGCGCGACCAGCGGACGCGCCGGGTGGACCTGGGCCTCCTGGACTTCTCTGCTCAGCTAATGGAAGCGGCGACGTTCGATAGCTTGGATCCACTGGCGTTTGAGCAGATGAGACAGGAAGTGACACGTCTGCGCGGCGATCTGAGTCTGCTGGATCTGGCGGACCGGGAACTGGCGCAGGCGCTGCGCCTGGTCGAGACATGCCGGGGTCGCCTTGTTCCTAACGTCGCAGGATTGCTCTTGCTGGGCCGCGAGCGGATCCTGAACGACCTGATCCCAACACACCAAGTGTTTTTCCAGGTGATTGACGCTCAAGGAAACGTGAAAGCCAACAATGCGTTTCGGGGGCCGCTGATCTCGATGTTGCGTGAAGTGGAGTCGCGGTTTGCCGCGAGGAATGAGGAACGGGAATTGACCGTGGGCTTGTTCCGCCTGCCAATTCCGGATTATTCGCCCGACGCGTTCCGCGAGGCGGTCAACAATGCCCTTCTGCATCGCGACTACAGCCGTAATGATGCCGTTTACGTGCAGTGGCAGGCAGATCATCTGCTCATCACCAACCCTGGCGGATTTCCGGAAGGGGTAACGGTGGACAATATCCTCGTTCATGAGCCCAAGCCGCGGAATCCTCGGTTGGCAGAGGCATTCAGACGCAGCGGTTTGGTCGAACAGACCGGACGCGGCGTGGACAAGATATTCATGGGGCAGTTGCGCTATGGCCGTCCTGCCCCGGACTATTCTCGAAGCGATGCCACGGGTGTACGCGTCGTACTGCGAGGTGGCCAGCCTTCACTGCGGTTCGCAGCGTTTGTTTATGAGCAGGACAAGCAAGGAACGCCTCTGAGTCTGGACGATCTCATGATCCTCAATGCTCTTTTTGTTGAGCGGAGGATTGACGCGGAACGTGCAAGATACCTGATCCAGAAAGGTCTGTCTGAATCGCGTGCGGTACTCGAACGGCTTCACGAACGGGGGATGATAGAAGCACGCGGCGAAAGACGTGGGCGGATCTATCACCTGGCTTCTGGCCTCTACCGGCGTCTGGGCGAGACTCCGGCGTATGTGCGCTCAAGGGGCTTCGATCAGATTCAGCGTCAGCAGATGATCCTGAGCCTGGTCGAGGCGGAGGGCAAAATCACGCGGGCAAAGGCTGCCGAATTGTGTCAGATCAGCGAAGACCAGGCTTCCCGGCTTCTCCGTAAGATGCGAGACGACGGGAGGTTAGAGCAAGAGGGCAGCGGGCGGGGAGCGTCCTACCGCTTGAAAACACGCGAGAAAACGCGCGGCCAGCGTCCGTAATCGCGCGACTTGTTCTCCGCGCAGTCAGGGGGGGTAGCTGATGCTTTTTGCCCGTATCAGCGGCAGGGAAGTGCGACGGGGACGCAACTGACTCTCGAGGCCATCGAAGGAAGGAGTAGCTTTCGTGTGCAGAAGAACGATCCTCATGTCTGCAGTTCTCGGGGCGATGTCACTTACGGCCAATGCCGGTGAGCCGGTCTTGGCCAAGGGCTGGAAACAGAAGCAGTTCATCATCACCTTCTGGTGCCCGCCGCCGGCGACGGATGAGGCGCTGGCCACCGTCGCGGCGGAGCACTACAACCTGACCTGGGTGCCGGTCGAGGGCCTGGACGTCGCGGCCAGACACGGCCTGCGGGCCATGCTGACCAGCGGGCTGCTCAACTCGGCCGTGTTGGAAGACCCGGCCAAACGAAGCCAGCTCGACGCACTGATCGAGCGGGTCAAGAAGCACCCGGCCCTCGAGGCGTATTACATTACCGACGAGCCGGGGGCAGGAGCGTTTCCCGGCCTGGGAAAGCTGGTCGCCTACCTGCGGGAACGGGATCCGGCGCACCTGGCCTACATCAACCTGTTCCCCACCTACGCGACCGAAGCCCAGCTTGGTGTCAGCGCCGACGCGGCGGAACGGGCCAAGGTCGGCTACCCCCAGAACTTCGCGGGCGTCGGCACCAGCGACAAGACCGTCCT
>CAZPIO010000139.1:0-21717 GCA_964586235.1 uncultured Planctomycetales bacterium | reverse complement strand
ACGGTCTTGACCTCGGCGCCGCCAACGTAGACGGTAATCGAGTCAGCCCCCGCCAGGATATCGCCGATCACCACGCTGGTCATGCCCTCGGCGGCCCAGCCGACGTTGACGGCGCCGAACTGGTTGGGATCCCCGACGATCGGGCCTGTCGGAGGTACCAGACCCTCGACACCGTCAAGCATCTGGGTCGCGGCAATCATCTGGCCGTTCACCAGCGCCGGCGAGACGGTGACGGTGACCTCCGCACTGCCGCCCGGAGCACTGTCTGTGCCCAGCAGGACCGGGCTGCTTGGGTTGGTCACGTCGTAGACCTTCACCGCCGTGGCCGAGGGGTGCACATCCTTTACGACAACCGACGAGGCGCCCGCCGCCAGCACGCCGCCGATATTGGGCTGGGGGCGGAAGAGAAATTCGTTGGGATCCCGAGCCTTGTTGCTGATCCGAACCTCGTCAATCAGACCATCGAACCAGTCCACCAGTGCCCGATCCCACATCCCCTTGCCGATCGACCATGCGCTTTCGTAGTCGTTGTCCGTGGCCTCCGCGTAATCCCCAACGCGGCCCTGGTAGAGCGGGCCGTTGGTGATAGTCGAGTCCGTACCCTGAAGTACGTACCCATTCCGGTCGCCCTCCTTGCTGAGGTAGTATTTCAGGTCCGTCATGGTGCCGACTGCAACCGCGTGATACCACTTACCCGCCTCGATGACCTCAATGCTGGGTATCGTGTGAACGTTGTTCTCGTGATCTCGAAGTTCGATACACAGTTTGTTCGGGTTCGAACCATCCGTGGACGCCATCATCTTCAGAGCCAAAGGGGGATACACGGATGACGTGTCCTCGGGATGAAAATCATTCCTCAGCATGCTTTCCTTGCACACGATGGTCATGTACTTGTGGCCCACTCTCGTGGCCTTGAACGTGGCTTCGAGCGTGAAAGCGGTGACCGGATTGGGTTCGCTGTTATAGAGACCGCCAATCAGGGGGTTACAGATGGCTTTGCCTTCCGCGTAGATGTCGTCGCCCCCGCCGTCGTGCGGAACAAACAACAGCGAGAGGCTGTTCGGAAGGCCCGTCCCAGGCACATAAGGCCAAGACACGTCGCTGCTGTACCTCGGTGCCGTGACGTCGGTCGGAGCCTCCGGGGGGCCCGCCCACCGCTTCATGTGGTTCTCGTTGCCGGTGTCGTCCGCCACCATATCATCCCCGCGGAGCACGAGATCACCGGAGACCCCTTCCTCAAAGCGCCAGTAGGCGTTTTCGAGCGGTGTTGGACTGACTGCGAAGACCGACGAGGACGCCGGCGCGAACGCCAGAGTCACCACCAGCAACAGAGAAGCTGTCTTCATGTTCATCGGAGCCGCCTCCTTAAGTATTGGTTTGGTGTGTGGGATGATCGTCACGGAATCCCGTGAGACCAGAATAAACCATGCACGAGGTCCAGGTCAAGGAAAAAGTGTCATAACGTGATTCTTTTTTATCACAATATGATAGAAACCATTGAGGCGTTCATTCTGCAGAACCCGATTGTTTATAAGTCTTTTTATCGCAATAGTTTGTAAGATGATCGGGCTTTATCGATGTAATCCGCCGTCGGGCTCTCTCTTTGTCAGGCATCAGTCTAACCACTTCCACGCCGACCATTTAGGGAGAAACCGCTCTAGGCACCAGGTTTGCTGTGCGAACCTCTCTATTGCTTTTGTATCACGGCGTGATTAGTCTTTAGATGTGGAGAAAGCAGAACGAGAACCAAAGGCGACCACCAGGTCCGGCCGGCAAGCCCCCCGGTTCCTCTACAAGTCCGTCCTGAATGTGCTGCGCCAGCGCCTGGCCGACGGCCACATTCCGGAAGGCTCCAAACTCCCCGCGCTCAAGACTCTGGCAGAGGAACTCTCCGTCAGCACCATGACCGTCCGCCGGGCAATCCGGACACTTGAACGCGAAGGCCATGTGCGTCACATCAGCGGCGTCGGAACGTTTGCCCGCCCCACAAGCCCACTGCCACCGGTCACCCAGCGATTCCTCGCATTTGTCGGGGCAGACCTGAGCGGCGCCTTCCAGATGTCCATCGCCCACGGGATCCAGAAGGCCTGCCAGCAATCCCGCTGGGCCATCCAACTGCTCGACGCCCATTGGGACGCCCTGCTCGAAGCGCAGAACATCGAACACCTTCCGCAGTCAGGCGTAAGAGGCGCCATTCTGCTCCCGCCTTTCGCCGAACCCAAGACCGTACGGACGTTGTTTGCGATCCAGTCGAGCCGTTTTCCAATCGTCCTGGTCGACCAGGCGGTCGCGGGACTCAAGGCGGACCTGGTCACTTCGGACCATGAGACCGCCGCCTACCGGGCGACAACCTACCTGCTCTGCCATGGCCATCGCAAGGTGCTCCTGCTGACTCACCCCGCCGTCGTGTCATCGGTGGCCGCCCGGATCGCCGGCTATCAGAGAGCCCTGGCTGCCGCAGGCATCGCAGCGAATCCCGATTGGATCGCCTGGATCGATCTGGCCACGCACCAGCAAGGCTATCGCGAGGGCCACAAGTGGCTGGGCGGGTGCCAGGCGATTCTCCCGCTGTTGCGTGCGGCCCGGCCGCCCGTCGCCGTCCTGGCCATTGATGCCTATACCGGTTGGGGAGTCTATGAAGCCTGCCGCCAATTGAACCTCCGCATCCCCCAGGACGTTTCGATCATTGCCTTCGACGACAGCGAGGTCGCCCACGCACTCCATCCACCCATGACCATTATTTCGCAGCGTAACGAAGAGATCGGGCGCGTGGCCGTCCGTCTGCTGGAGCGCCGCATCGGGGCCGCCGCCGCCGACGTCGGCCAGCCGATGGAATTCAGGAACGTCTTCGTGGATACCGACCTGATCGAGCGCGGCTCCGTGGCCCAGGTATGTCGCGGCGACACGTAGGACACTCCGGCCAGGTAATCATGTTCGCCCCACGATGACGAACGAAGGCGCCTGCCTGCGGGACACTGCGGGCGAGAGCTGCCGTTTGCGATGCGCCCGCAAGTATCGCACTTCAATGCTGCAACTGCATGTGATCGGCCCTGCATGAAGCGACTGCTGACAGATATATCGTGGGACAGGGCGTTTTAGGCTTGCATGTCGGGTCAGCAGATCCTAGACTGGGTATCACCGCTGTATCAGCGTCGAGCAGCGGGCTGCCTCAAAACGACGCAGCCGGAGGGGGATCAATCTGACATATTCAGCTTCCTCGCGGACTGTTGACATTGGGAAATCGTCTTTTGCCGCTGCAAAGGTGAAGTGATGAGCAGGGAACGGATCGCAGCGTTGACCGTCGGTCTCTTGTCGGTTCTGCCCGGCGGGGCCATGGCCGAGTTCACCGCCTACAACGACCTCGCCGGGACCAGTGCCGGAAATGTGACCTCGATCACCTCGGGCGGTTCGGGCCTGCTGAAGGACTATGCCAGCGGAGCGAACACCACGGTGACCCTGCAAGTCACCGCGACAGATACCGGCACCGACCCCAGCCGGGTGATCACGGATTACCCCATTGGGACCGACGCTGCCGCCGAATTCGGCACCATCGTCAACAACGACGGCTACATCCTTTACGGCAGCGGCGGCACCGCCTCGAAGGTCGTGTGCGTCTTCACCGGCCTCGATCCGGGCAAGCGATACACCATCGTGATGACCGGTGCCCGAGGCGAATTCTCCTACACGAACCGCACGGCCGTCTTCACCATTTCCGACGTGGACGGCTTCACCAATACCAGCTCCGCCGGGACCATCTTCGCCGGCCCTGCCGATCCCACGGACGAGTTCAACACCGGCGACAACACCACCGTGGGCTACGTCGCCCGTTTCACCGACGTTGCCCCTGGTTCGGACGGCGATATGACCATCACCGCCGCGCCGGGCCCGCACAATACCGATGGCAACAAATGGTATGTCAGTCAGCTCAAGCTGGTCGAAAATGCCGGCGCTGATGCGGTCGGCATCTCGCCCGGTCAGATCAACACCGTGGTCGGGAAGGCCAATCAGAACGTGACCGTCTCAATCCCCACAGGCAGCAACGCCGGCTCGCCCGTCAACGTGACCCTGACCAGCGACAACCCCGCGGCGGCCGAGCCCGTCGGGGCCGTAGGCGGTGCGTTGATCGTCACCTTTCCCGCCGGAGGCGTCACCTCGCAGATTGTCCCCATCGATATCGGCCAGGCCGGCAGCGCGTCGGTCGCCACGACTAACGATGCCGGGCTTGCCAATGCGACCTTGACCGTCAACGTCGGCACCGGCGCGATCGGTTTCATGCCCTTCTCGATGCTGGTCCTGGAGGGCAGCCAACTGCCGCTCGAGGTAAGCATCTCCGCCGGCAGCAACGAGACCGGTGCGGTGCAGGTCACGGTGTCGGCAGCCGACCCGGCAATAGCCGCACCCGCCGGAGGCAGCGGCGGTTCCCTGGTCCTGACTTTTGCCATGGGCGCCTCCAACAAACAGACGATCAACGTCGAGGGCATCGCCACCGGAACCACCACTTTGGCGACGGTCAACGACGGCGGGCTGACCGACGCGAGCATACCCGTCGAGTCGTCCACCGGATTCAACTTCACCTCCACCGCCGATCAGCGCAGCTACAGCGCGACATACAGGGTAGTGGCGACGGCCATGAACACCTGGATCGGCGGCCAGGGCGTGTTCCAGGTTTCGCCCGGCGACATCGATCCGCCGGCACCCCTCCGCACGGTGATCGACGACCTCTTCGGAACCTCGGCCATCTGGTACCCCGGTATCGGCAACCACGAGGAGGAGACGGCGTCGGATATGGACTGGCTGCGGGCTGAATACAACACCGGCAACGGGCTGCGCACACCGCTGAAGGAGTTCACCAATCACGACGGGCCGGCGGGCACCGTCGAGACAACTTACTCGTGGAGCCACGGTAACGCCTACTTCATCATGCTGAACGAGTACTGGAACGGCGGCACCGCTGGCGGCAGCGACGTCGCCACGGATGGTGACATCGTCCCGCAACTCCTGAACTGGTTGACCGCCAGGCTCGACGGCAATACCCGGCCGGCGGTTTTTGTCTTCGGCCACGAGCCGGCCTATCCGCTGAACGCCCACATCGGCGACAGCCTGGACGCGCACGTCACCAACCGGGACAACTTCTGGAACCTGCTGGAGAACAAGAACGTACAGGCCTATATCTGCGGCCACACTCACATGTATTCCAAGTATCAGAAAACGCCCGGCAAGACCTGGCAGATTGACGTCGGCAACGCCGGTAACCCCTCGCACGCCGACCCGTTCCAGACAATCCTCAATACGACTGTCACCCCGAGCAAGGTGCGATTCGACATCTGGAACAACGACGGCGGGGCCTACCATCTGGCCGAGACCTGGTCAGTCTCGATCACCCCCGTGCCCCAGATCGCCCTCGACCCGACCAGCTTCACCCACACCGTCTTCCTCGGCGACTCGCAGGACACCGACACATTCACCGTGCGCAACGCGGGCGCGGACACGTTGAACTACACCGTCAGCGTGACTCAGGGCAGCGATTGGCTGGGCGTTTCGCCCATCAGCGGCTCATCAACCGGAGAACAGGATCCCATCGACATCAACTACGACCTCGCAGGCAAGGGGGTCGGGCAGTACAACGGTGTGATCAAGGTGGAGTCCTTGCAGGCCCCCAACAGCCCGCAATTCGTGAGCGTGAACCTGACCATCGAGACGGTCAAGCCCGACTTTGACCACGATGCCGATGTGGATCAGGCCGATTTTGGCCACCTGCAGGAATGCCTCGTTGGAGAAGCGCAGGTTCCCCCTCCCGAATGCCTGGACGCCAGGCTCGACGGCGATGCGGATGTCGACCAGTTGGATTTCCAGGCATTCATGCGGTGCCTGTCCGGCTCCAACGTGCCGGCAGATCGAACCTGCGACGACTGAGACAAGCGGCGGTTCGTGAAATGGCCCGCGAAATGGCAAGGCTGATCGGCAATTCGGGCGGATCACCCGCCGCCGAGACCGCCCTTGACCAGCAGGTTGTAGAACATGTAGAGGGCCAGCACGCAGGTCATACAGCCCACGCTGGCTCGCATCACCTTCTCAGGCAGCCGCCGGACGGTCAGCGTCGCCAACGGCACCGACATCAGTGCTCCCACACTCAGTGGCAGGGCCAGACCCCAGTTGAAGCTCTTGCCCAGCAGCAGATAGGCAACGAGGCCGACAAAACAGGTGAAACTCTCTGCCAGCGAGCTGATCGCAACGGCGTGTCTGGGGGTGACGCCCGAAACAACCTGCCCGGCCGTGACCAGCGGCCCGTATCCTCCACCGCTCAGGCCCTTGTTGAATGCCGCGACGGCGCCAACCGCGATGATATGACTCCTGCGGTAACGCAGTTGCCGACTGATCGTCGCCAGGGTGGCCACACCGGTACCCAGAATGATCACCCCGATGATCGTCGCCAGCGCTTGCCTGTTCACCGAAACGGCCAGCGATACGGCGGCCACCGCGCCAACCGTACTCAATACCGAAAGCAGGATAGCCGTCCAGCGGGCTTGCTTGTTGCCGAAGAAATCCACGTTCCCGTCCCGCTGGTGCATCAGGGTGGCGGCGAAACCCGTCAGCAGCTCGCTGACCAGCACACACGGCACCACCTGCTTCGGATCGAAGCCGACCAGGATCATCAGCGGCGTCAGCGTCGTGCCGTAACCCATGCCCAGCGAGGAATCGACGTACTCGCACAGAAATGCCGCCAGCACGATGGCCAACAGGGTCGCGGCGCTGTAATGGCCGACCACCTCCGGAAGCGGGCTCCACGGAGACTCGGAGGCGTGCAGCGCCAGCACTACAAGCACGACCGCAACCGACACCCCGAGCACCCAGAACCGTCTGGGCACCCCCAGCAAGCCGACCGCTCCGGCCGTCATCGCCCGCTCTGCCATGCTGATCCGGTACTCCGGTTTAAGGCCACCGTAGGTCCGCGGCCACCCATCGTGTCCCACCCCAGGAAAGAGATCCGAGGGATGGTTCGTTCCCAACGGAAAGAACGATCACCTATTCATGCAAGCCCCGGCGATGCCTGCTTCCCCTTGTCTGTCAATCTGGGCAAAGTGCGTGCCAGACGCCAAAACCGGCCTGCCAGTGCTGCCAAACGCCTTTTCGGCCTTTAGCTCAAGCAGCCCTATTGACTTAGCCGTTAGATATGACAGAATACCCGGCGTATTTGAAAGAAGAATGTCATATTTGACGGGATGGCGACCATGACGCGTTTCATGACGGTCCTGCTCGATGTCTGGCGCGAAGCGTGCCGGCACATCGAGATCGGCGAGTCGGTATCGCGAATCGGTCCGGTGCTGATGCGTCGCCTGCCGGTCGACTTGGTGCTGGTCAGGCGTTTGGACCCTCAGCGGTCAACTATCGAGACGGTTGCGGCTGGTGTCTGCGGCCCGGCCGCGGCCCCGGAACAGACGCGCAACGAGTGCACGCCCGAGGAGTTCACCCATCTATTGAACTGGTGCCGAGCGGGCAAGATCCTCCATGAAACCGCGATCGAGTTACGTAAGCGTCACCCGGCCCTCCTGTCGGCGGGGATCGAAGGCGACGTGCTGGTCGGCTCACTCAACCGTGAGGACGAGCCGGTCGGGGTGCTGGTCCTGGCGACAAACCGGCGAGCCGGCTTTCGCAGCGAACATGAGGCCTTGGCGGCCGCACTGCTGGAGCCGTTCGCGGTCGCCCTCGAGAATGACCGCCAGCTCCGCGAACTGAGCGTGCTTCGCGAGGCCGTCGAGGCTGACAACCGCTCACTGCTCGCCCGGCTCGGCCGTCAGGACATCAGTGACTCGGTGGTCGGCTCCGAAACCGGCCTCAGAGAGGTCATGGAACGCATTAACCTGGTCGCCCACTCCGATGTGCCGGTGCTCATCCTCGGCGAGACCGGCACGGGCAAGGAACTGGTCGCCCGGGCGATCCACAAGGGCTCTCGTCGCCAGGTCGGCCCTTTTCTGCGGGTCAATTGCGGGGCCATCCCGCCCGAACTGATCGACTCGGAGCTCTTCGGCCACGAGCGGGGCAGCTTTACCGGGGCGGTGGCCACGAGAAAGGGCTGGTTTGAACGCGCCGACGGCGGCACGCTCTTCCTTGACGAGGTCGGCGAGCTTCCACTGGCAGCCCAGGTCCGGCTGCTTCGGATTCTTCAGGATGGCTCTTTTGAACGCGTCGGCGGGCAACGGCCGCTTCACGTGGACGTCCGCGTGGTGGCCGCCACCAACCGCGACCTGCACGCCATGGTGGCCGACGGCACCTTCCGCGAGGACCTTTGGTATCGCATCGCCGTCTTCGTGGTCCGGATTCCCCCGCTCCGCGAGCGGATCGAAGACATCCCCATGCTGGCCAGCCACTTCGCCCTGCGAGCGGCCAAGCGACTGGGCACGCCGCCGCTGGTGCCCACGCCGCAGGACAACGACCTGCTCGTGTCCTACGACTGGCCCGGCAACGTGCGGGAACTGTCGGCGGTGATCGAACGGGCCGCCATCCTGGGGATGGGCCGGCGTCTGGACGTGGCCGCCGCCCTGGGCGTGAACACGCGCATCGCTCCCCGCGCGACCGACACGACCAGGTTGCTGCCGGCAACTACGGCCACTGACAACGACGCCATCCCTACGCTCGATTCGGCGATGGCCGAGCACATCCGGTTGGCCCTGACACGCACTCGCGGAAAAATCGAGGGCCGGCACGGGGCTGCCAGACTGCTGGACATCAACCCGTACACCCTCCGCGCCCGCATGCGCAAACTGGGTATCGACTGGACGAGCTTCCGGGAGGTGTGACCTCGGTTGGACACACCCGGTGGGATGAGCGGTTCGGGGGCGGATTGAATGGCCCTGGGTTTTCTCGTGCAGCGCGGATGGCGGTATGATGGACCACACGAAAGACCTAGTCTCAGTATTGCAGGGCAAATACCTTCGGGTCCGCCGTCATGGCAGATAAGGTCCATGTATTCACTGTGAAAGCAGGGATGCCGACCGTCGAGGAGGCCCGCGCGCGCCTGAACGCCGAGCTCGATCGCGCCAAACGGTCCGGCACCGTGGTGCTGAAGGTCATTCACGGGTACGGATCGTCCGGCGTCGGCGGCGCCCTCAGAGATGCGGTCCGGCGATCCCTCCAGAAGAGGCGGAAGGAGGGCAAGATCCGCGCGTTCGTGATCGGAGAGAAGTGGACGGTATTCGAGGAGGCCGCCCGGCAGATCCTCGAGGAATGCCCGGAACTGAACAAAGACCCGGACCTCAACGGCTATAACGAAGGCATCTCGCTCGTCCTGCTTTGAAGACGCGACCCGGTGGATTACTCCTTGTCGATGATGTGCAGGAACCGCCGGGCGGTCAGGAACGTCCTCAGGGCCTCGGCGGCACTGCGGAGGTCGTTCTGGGCGCGGGCCTGGGCGTATACGATTCGCGATTCGCTCATGACCCACTGCAGGGCATCCTGCCAGGGCTCGGCGCTCTGGGGGAGGGCTGCCGCCGGCCGTGCGCGGGAACGATGCGCATGCTCGGCGGGGCGCGGCGGCTGGCCGGGAGTGGTCGCAGGACCCGATGGCGGTCCGGCGGGACCGGCCGCGTCTGTCTTCGGCGCGGAGTGCCCTTGCGGTGGCCCGTCCGCAGGGCCCAGATGATCGAGAAGCTTCGCCGCCGCGCGGTCGATGGTCTGCTCGATGAGTGACATGATCGGCAAGGCGTGTGGTCCCGGAATGTTCTGCCGAAGCATCTTCTTGCGCTCCAGGACGGCCTGTTCGATCTGTTCGCGGGTCAGCGGAGGGGAAGGGGCGGCCGGAAGCCCCAACAACTGGAAAGGCGTCGGCGCAGCCGTATCCTCGGGGATACCCAGCAACTTATAGAACGGCCGAAGTTCGTTCATTGACCGCATCACCCTTTCCCGCCCGACGCCTCCGTGCGCTTGGGCAGCACCTGCTTCAGGTCCTCAAACTTCTGTCGCCACGACTCCAATTTAATCTCGGGGTTCTGCAAAAGAAAGTAGTCCAGCAGGTCTCGAGCGTGATCCGACTGCCCCGCCCGATGATAGCACTCGATGAGATGGTAGCGGGCTTCGTACCACGGTTCGGAGTGAGGCGGCAGACTCTTGGCAAGCCGGCTCCAGATCCCGATCGCCGAATCACGTTTCCCGGTCTGCTCGCACGCGAGGGCGAAGCCTCTCATCTCCTCGACGGACAAGTCCGCCGGCGTGTTCTTCTGGAGCCATTCATAGTGCGTCATCGCTTCAGCGTGTCGGCCGGACTCGACGAGCAGCCGGGCGAGCTGGCCGCGGACTGCCGGCTCATATTGACGAAGCTGGGCCGCCTGGCTGCCCGCGACCTGAGACAGCAGACGGCGATGGACGTTCAACAGTGTGTCGGCGAGTTGGGCGGCCTCGTCATTCTGTCGGCGCGCGGCGAGCCCTCGGCGCCGGCGGTCGACAGCCCGGTTGACCTCTTTGAGCACTCCCGCCAGGTCCGCGGCGGTCGGGCGTTTCTGAGTGATGAACTGCACGATCATGGAACCGGCGTCGGGACCTGCGGTGAGGATGGCAATCTCGACGCGCAAGACGAGTCGGCGAGTGACGTCCCACTCCTTCCCCTGCGGCAGCGATTCGATATCGTCGAGCAAGGCGGCGAGCTTCAGGTCGGGCCGTCCCCGTTCGACCAGGTAATTGGCGACAAGGATCACCAGGTCCACCGCGCGGTTGACGACGGTTTGGTCTTCGTCCTGGATTCCCTGGCGAGCCGTCTGAAAGAATCTGACCAGCGCCGCGATCGTTGAAGCGGCGGAGTCGTTGCCCGGCTCGGGACGCGACGCCGCAGCGGTTTTGGACTGCATCCGCTTCCAGCCGGCAAGGGCAAGCCCATACTGGGCGCGAAGATAAAGAGGCGAAGATGCCGGGACGATCTCGAGCAATCGCTCGGCCTCGGGGTAACGGCCGCGGTCAAGCAGGATGCTGCCCCCGTACCAAGCCGCCTCCGCAGCGAGGGTCTGCGCCGGCAGGGTGGCGGGGGCGGATCCCGTACCAGCGGGCTTCGTGGCGACGAGATTCGTCGTGGCGGACTCGACGAACTGCATGAACTCGGAGACCTCCATCGGAGGCTCGGCCTGGAGGGCGTTCATACCCGCCTGGAGAGCGCATCTGCCGACCTTGTCGGTTCGGGCGTCTGCGGGGTGATGTTTGAGAAAGGCAGCCGCCTGCCGATGTGCCTCCTGCCAACGTCCCAGCTCCCAGAGGGCAGCGGCACGAATGAAACGGAGATCCGCCAGAATTGACTCTTGCGACTCGGCGGGACGGGACGCTGCCGCAAGCCCCTTCTCCGCCTCGGCGAGGGCTGTTGTACAGTCTTTGCCCGCAAACCTCGATCGGGCACGGCTCAGACATGCCAACGGAGAGTCGCCTTTCATGCCCTTCAGGATCGCGTCCATCCCGCTTCGCCAAGGCTCTCCGGCGGATTCGAGATCGTGGGCCAGGGTCTCGAGGGAGGCATGATAGCCCGCCGAGAGCTGCGAATCAGATTCCATGCGGATCAGGGTTTCGAGGCTGCGGGCGCAGAACAAGGCAATTCGCCAGTCGCCCGCCTCTCGCCGGGCTGCGGGGCGGCTTCGCAAATAGTCCCAGGCGATCTGCTTCGCCATCTGGTGATCGTTCATCTCCTGGTAGCAGCGAATCCGCAGCTCGACCATCTGCTGGTAGATGTCGAGTTGCGTGTTGGTGACTTGCGCGGGTTTGAGCAGGTCAACGACCTCGGAGTATTCGCCGAGTTCAAACAGGCAGAGCGCCTGCCCCAGGAGGCAATGGGCGAGAACCGGTTCGGGCCGGTAAGCAGTAGCGGTGAAATGAGAGACGAACCGACGAATCGAATCTGTGAATCGCCGTTGACGCTGACGCGGATCGGCGGCCACCAGGCCCAGCTCGTATTCGGTCCACGCCAAAGCGTACTGAAGACGGAGGTTGTGGTCCTCCAGTTGGTCCGAACGCCCCGGTACAAGCGGCCTGGTAATCTTGCCGCTCTGTTTTGCGGCCTGTTGCTCGCGGATCAGCTCGACCGCCTGTTTGTACTGTTGGAAGGCATCCAGCAAGGCCTGCTCCGCCTGCTGCCGGAGCCCGTCGTCGGAGCGGTTCTGCTGCCACGCGACCAGGTGCATCTTCCCTCGTGTCCGGGTGATCTCGGCCTGGAGGCAGACGGCGACCAGGGCACCCCTCCCAGGCTTCACGGCCGAGTCGAGGAGCGACTGGGCCTCACGAACGATCGCTTCCGCCTCGGCCGGGGCCATCGCCGCGGCCGCCTTGTCCAGCAGATTCTCGATCTGCTTCTGTTGATCGGGCGTCTGGCCCGAGGCGGCTGCCGCAAACAGCGCGAGCAGCACGAAGGAGACTCTGCCCCGGTGAGTCCGGCGCATGGCGGATCCGTCACAGCGGTCAGCGTCCCGCATCGTCGACTCCCCTGGCCGAGAAAGCCACCCGGCGGAAATTCGCCCGGTAACAGGTATCCATCGCCGCCACCATCGGTCCGAATGGAACACCCTTCCGGCCTTCGATGATCACCGGAACGTCAGCGATCGCCCGCCGGGCCTGGAGCTTCGCAAACAGCACGTCAAAACCGGCACATTGCTGCCCGTCGCACTGCACCTCGACCACGCCGCCAGTCGCACCCAGGGTGATGCGCACGGGATCGAAATCCTCGATGAGTTGGCGGGCCTGCAGGGAGGTCTGGGGCGTCTGGGCGGGCAATTGCCCTTCATTCTCGTTGAAGGAGGAGGTGCACATAAAGAACACCAGCAGCAGAAAGACGATGTCGATCATCGGAGCCATGTTGAGCTCGGGCGCGGAAAACCTGATTCGCGGTCGTCGCATCTCTGCATCCTGCCTATGTTGGAGGCTTCTCGGCGCGCGGCTCGGTCACCGCCACCCGCACCTTGGTCAGGCGGTTGGCCGCGCAGATGCGCATGACCTGGCCGACCTGGTCCCAGAGGGAGTACTCATCGGCACGGATCAAAACGGGCACGCTGTTGGCCGGCTTGCCGCGGGTGGCCGTGTTCAAGAGCTGCCCCAGCGTGGTCATGGTCTGCGACTGGCCGTCGACGGTCATCTGCCCGGTCCGCTGGATGGTGATGACGACCATGCCGGTGGGCATTTCCTCGTCGAGTTCGTGCGACTGGGCCTCCGGCAACTGGACCGGCTCGCCGCCGACCCGAGTCATCTGGGAGACGGCCATGAAGAAAATGATCAGCAGGAAGACCACGTCGATCAGCGGCGCGACTCCGAGTTCACAGGCGACCCGGCGATATGATTTCCTGAGGCGCATCGGGAGCTTGGCTCCTGTTGTCAGGCCGGCTGGTGTCGGAATCGGCTCATGAGCCGCTCGACCACGGCCTCCGCCTCTGCGACGAAGTGGTCGATGCGGGTGCGGAAGTAGGAGACGAAGAACATGGCCGGGATGGCAACAATCAACCCCTCGGCGGTGGTCACCAGGGCTTCGTAGATGCCGGTGGCCAGTTGCGACGGTCTGGCCGCTCCCTCGGTCGAGGCAATCATGTGAAACGAACGGATCATCCCCGTCACCGTGCCCAATAGACCCAGCATCGGCGCGGTGACCGCGATGAAGGAGAGGATATCGAGCTTGCGATAGAGCCTCGCGATCTCCCGTTCACTCGTTTCCGTCATGGCGTTCTGCATGTCGAAGAAACCGAACATGCCCCCGATCTGGCCGAGGCCGCTGCCGATGACCTTGGCCAGGAACGAGCTGTCCTCCTCGCACAGCTCCCGTGCCTTCTCGAACTCCTTCTCCTCCAGGTGCTCCTCGATCTGGTCGGCCAGATCGGTCGGGACCAGGTTCTGGCGGCGGAGCGAGATGAAATGGTCGATGATCATGGCGAGGGCGGCAAAGGACATGAGTACGATGATCCAGCCGACGGTGCCTCCCGCCTTGACCAGGGTCCAGAGCGAGATGCTCCGAACCGCGGGCCTTGCGTCCGGAGTATCGGTGAGCACCTGGGCCAGCAACGGCACGACCGCAAACAGGAGCACAGCCATGCCGAGCAGCCCCGTGCGTCGCCACCACCTCTTTCGACTGAGTGCGTTGTTCATGACTGCTGCAAATGCCTCCTCATTGGTAAACGGGTAGATAACGATAGTAAACCTCGAGGGCCAGGGTGTACATCGCGGTCACGTAGACCCGGCCGGCGGACGACCCCCAGGACGTGCCCTCGGGGTCCCAACTCCCCGCTTCCATCCCCTGCTTGACCTGCATGCCGATCAGCGGATCGCGGAACCTGGCGTTCCATTCGTCCCAGTAATCACCGCCCATTTGAAACATGCTGTAGGTCGCATGGTAGGTGTAGTATTCGTCTTCGATGCTCGGCCCCCACTGCCGGATGAGAGCCGCAATCTTCACCACGTCGCCGTCGTCCGTGCTGATATCAAGAAATAGCCGGCACAGCAGGCCCACCGCCGTCAGCGCTCGGGTGGTGGATCGCCGCGAGATGCGATATTGCGATTCGCCGGTAGGCATCAGAACGGCGCCCAGAAACTGCTTGCTCCGATCCACCGCGAACGAAGGCACCGCCAACCCCGCCAGCCGCGCCGACTTGATCGCCATGATGTGCCACCCCGTCACCGAGGTGTCGTCCTTTTCGCGATCGTATCCGAATCCGCCGTACGGAGTCATCTGGGACATGATGTAGTTGACGGCTCTCTGAGCGGGCTCCCGGTATCGCGAGTCCCCGCTCATGCCATAGGCTTCACACAGGGCCATCGTCGCGATGGCCTGGCCATAGACATTGTCGTCGTCTCTCAAGTGGCCGTCGGGTCCCATCTGCTGCACCAGCCAGGTAAGACCGCCGCGAACGGTAGCCTGGTAATGCTTCTGGCTCGGATGGAATCCTGCGCCCAGAAAGGCCAGCACCGCCAGCCCGGTGCAGCCCGTATCGTAGGACGTCTGCGCCCCCCACTTCCTGGAATCCCAACGACCGTTCTTCTCCTGTACTCGGGCCAGCCACAGGAGGGCTCTTGCCACGGCCTCGTCCGATTCCTTGCTGGCCCCGAAGTAACGGCCGGCCGCACGGCCGTGCCCTGTACGCAACCCCCATTTGCCACCCAGGTGAAAACTGCGCAAGCCGCCGGTCCGCGACTGCGTATCGCGCTGCCAGTCCAGCGGCTTGAAGTCGACCGGCTGGTCAATCAGGCTCTCCGAGATCAGCGGTTCCGTGAGCGTGGCGGTCGACCCGGGCGAGGTGGATTGCTCGACGTCGCGAAAATCCAGGGCTTCGAGCTTCGACGCGTCGACCAGACCATCCAGCTCCGCTTGCGGGGCATCGTGACCGTCGTCCTCACCCGCCGGCATGGCCACCGGGAGCAGGTTGGCCGGCTGCTCGGCGGGGACGATCTCCACCTCTGTTTTCTTTCGCCGGGCGGCCACGTGGATTTCCCAGGTAATCCACATGCACATCGAGAGGATTAAAGCATGCGCGGCAAGCGAAATGACCCAACTGGACAGGTGGAGCCGACCGGCGTCCCCCGCGCGACGCGAGAGCGGGGACGACTCATGATCTCGATCGGATTCCTGTTCCCCGGTTGGCGATTGTCTGGCCTGGCCGCTGGGCGCCGTCGACATTGGAGCCGCCTCCGTCCCGAAGACGCCTGGGGAATGCTCATCCGCAGGGGGCAACCATACTAATTGTTGGGCGACCGGGGCTTCATGTCAACCAGACACCCTTGATGAATGATGAAGAAAAGGCCTCCTCCAAACCGTCTTGTTGCGACATCACAGGAAAACCCCCTCTTCGCGAATCATCCCGTGCGGAACCGCGTCTGAGCGGCGAGCCCGGTCGAGCAGTCTTTCGCCTTCACCCTGGTAGGCATAAACCGCCTCGCCTGGACTCACGTACCGGTTCCAGTTGCGGGCATACATGGCCGCCAGGTCCTTGTTCTTTGACAGGGCTGAGGGCACGGCGTGCAGCATGGCCATCCGGCGTTTTGGCGCGAGAGTAGGCCATGTCTGCTGCCGGTTGTGGCGCGGGCTTCCAGCCTGCACCCGTGCAGCCAGGATGGCCGCACCGCAGGCATGCCGCTTCGGAGAAAGACGCTGGGCTTTTCATGCGTTCTCTCAAAACACACCGATTCTTTGGAGGTCCGGGTGATGGCTGCTCAACGCGTCGGTCAGCTCGTCAAGCGACTCGAAGAACACATCCACGCCGACTTGGCGGAGCAGCTTGGGCACCGCCGGACCGTTCTTCAGCCCGACCGTGCGGCAGCCGGCCTCGCCCGCCGCGTAGGCCATCGGCACCGTGCCCACGATCGCCAGCGTGACCCGATGGCCGCCGGCCAGCTTGCGAAGGGCCTCCACGCGCCGGTCGCGATCCTCGGGCAGACACTGCTTGCTGTCGAAGTGCATCCACAGGTCCAGTCGGTCGAGCGTAGCGTTGAGGCCGTCCCGATTTCGGCTGAGCGAGACCAGATGAGACGAGCCCATCTGCTTGAGCAGACGCAGGTTCTCGGCGACCTTCAGGCCGGCCTGATCGAGGGCCATCAGTTCGGTACTCTCGATCTTCTCCGCCCGAACGCGCGTATATTCCGCAATCTTCTGCGGCCGGCCGAAACGGACGAACTGCCCGTCGGTCGCCGCCGTCCGCCACAATCGCCAGAACTCCGCCTGCGGTGGCCCCTGGAAACCGATGGCCTGTATGGCTGCCTGATGCGCCGCCCAATACCGCGGCTCGACGTCCACCACGGGCCCTTCGAATTCGATGATGGTGTTCAGAAAAGCCATATTTGTCACGAAGGATTGCCAGCCCGGCCGGTCAAGCCATCATCCAGTAAGCCACCGAAACAACGCATGCCAGCAATCCAAAGACTATCCCGCCAATGGACCCGGCGGCCGACGACGCTTTCCGCTCCAGCGTGAGGTAGCGGATCCCGATCCCGACGGCAACGACGCCCGGAATGGCCCCGATTCCGCCACACAAGCTCAGAGGCAACGCCACAAGACCGAGGACCAACGGCAACGTGTGACTCTTGCTCTCGGCCGTAATGGCCGTATCCGACATCCCTTCAAGCGTAAACGGACGGCCGCACTTGGGGCAGTTGTTGGCGGTGATCGCCGTCCGCTGGGCGCAAGCCGGGCACTCGATCACCAGGCTGTCATCCGGCAGGCGGACGACGCGCGGTGCGGCGTAACCGGCGGCCGCGTACGCGTGAACCGGGGCCGGGTACTGGCCGTCGTCACCCGGATCGGCATCACCGGCGGCCAGCCCGGTCTGCGGGTCGATCCGCGGAATCGTGAATTCCGCGTCACACGACGGACAGCGGGCCTGCTGGCCCGACTGGCTGACGAGCGCTTCCAGAACCGACGCACACCGCCGGCACCGGAACCGGAACATCCGCCCCCGCGTCTGACCTCCCGGTATCTGGCTCATGACGATATGGTACCGGCCGCGTGCGCAAATTCACCGCGTCCGGCGTGGGCGGCTCACGGCAGGTTGGCGCGAGGAAAGACGGCCGGCGCGCTCACACCTCGGCACGCGAACGAACCGGACGGGACGAAGGCAGGTAAGTACTGATCATGGAATGGATTACGCAGTTCTGACACCTGATTTCGACCCCCGAGGGCCTCAGGACGCTGACCGGCCGGAGCGGCGTCCCGGTCATCCAATGTACTTGATCGCGGCAAACCCGCCGATCAGCAGGATCACGAACACGACGCAGAGCAGATTGAAATAGCGATCGATAAACCGCTTCATCGGCGGACCGAAGACATACAGGAGCGCCGCGACGGCAAAAAACCGCGCCCCGCGGCCCACAATTGAGACGAGCACGAAACCCAGCAGATTCATGTGGAACGCGCCGGAAGCGATCGTGAAAACCTTGTAGGGGATCGGCGTCAGTGCGGCGATGAATACGATCCAGTAGTCGTACCGCTGATACCACTGCATCACCTGCTCGTAATAGGACTCGGCATGATAGAAGGCGATGATCCGAGCGCCGATTGTGTCCATGAACGCAAGCCCGATCCCGTAGCCCGCCACACCGCCGATTGCGCTGGCCAGCGTGCAGATCAACGCGAAGCGGAACCATCGCCCGCGCGATCCGAGCACCAGGGCGATCAGAAGCACGTCCGGCGGCACCGGGAAGAAACTCGACTCGGCAAAGGCGAGGCAGAAGAGGGCGATCGCACCGTAGGGCGTGTCCGCCCAATGGAGCACCCAATCGTACATCCGCCGGTGAAGGTGCCAGCGCGGCACGACCGGTTTCGGCGCCGCCGGAGACATTTCGGGGACTTGGCCAACATTAGTCATGCGTCGCGGTTCCTCCTCACCGAAACGCACTTTAACCGGTCGGCACCCGCTTTGACAAACGCCCCGCCCTGCGCGCCGGCCGCTGGTCAATCCGCCATCGTGGAGTCGACGCCCAATGAGGGGTCAAACCGGCTCGATCCCGGCCAATGACAAGGATTGATAAGCAGTCGGGCGGGAACGGGTCTTGGCGAATCGTCCAGGACGAACCCCTTCTTCCAGCTATCTCTCGAGAAGAAATGAGCCTGCCACGAGCCGCGGAGCGGCGTTGCCATGCCTGCACAGATCGAGCGGCACATTCTGGATACGTTGATCGGGCCCCTGCGCTGCAACTCGAGCGGGACGTGCTCCGGCCGATCCGCGGCCTTCCCGGATTGGCCCGGCCGGCTTTCGGGAGGTGGACACCCCGTTTCACGTTCGCTGTTCAGAATTGCCCTGCAAGACTCTGCATACTTCGGCCAGGCGGATCTCCAGCCGCTTGATTTCCCGTTTGATGCTGTTCCTGTGAATCGCCTGCCATGCGAAGACCTTTACGAGAGAGGCCCAGTACATCAAGCAGACAAAGATGGCGGCATACATGATCTGCGATGCGGTCTGGTCCGTCCTGAAGAACAGGACGGCACTGACGACGGCCAGGCCCACGAACAAAAGCATGCACCCCCAGACGAGAATCGCGGTAGTGAGCATTTTCCTGCTGTAGAAATCCGAGAGCATGGACCGCAGCGAGTCTTCGCGCGAGTCGTCATAAAGGCCCATCTCGTCGAGCATCTTCTTGACCTTGTCTTCGGCCATCAATTCCTCCTTCAGTCCGCTGTCTGTTGGCAGAGCCTCTTCAGGTCGTTGCGCGCGCTGTTCAGGTGAGATTTCACCATCCCCTTCGCGATACCAAGGACGAAGCCCACCTCGGAGATGGTGAGGCTCTCCATGTAATACAGGGTGACGGCGGCTTTCTTGCGCGGCCCAAGACGGTCGAGAAACCCGAGCAGCGGATGCCCGCTCTTGTCCTGCATCCGCACATCCCCGCACGCCCGCTCCGCAAGAGATCTGGCCCGCACCCTCCTCTTGACATGACCCGCGGCTTTGGTGGTGGCTATGCGGTACGCCCATGCCTTGAATGTCGCGGGGTCGTCGAGCCTGGGAAGCCTGTTGATGATCGCAAGCCAAGTCTGTTGCGTGACGTCCCAGGCCACCTTCGGGTCTCTGGTGAGCCGATACACGTGCGTCCACAAGCGTTTCTGCCAACGAAGCACAAGCGCCTCTATGGATCGGCGATCACCGTCCTGGGCTTCCATGACCAGCAGCTCGTCAATAGGATCTGTGCTTTGCTTTACCATGCGTCCGTTCCAGGAAGTTTGGCGGGCCTGCGTCTGAGTCGGCCTCCATGACCGAATCTCCCGTCTCGGGAACGCGAAGACAACGTCGTCCAGGGCTCCGGCTCTCGTGGGCAGATCCGGTCGCGCGAACTGATGCTTGATGTCGCCAGTAGTGCTCTTCGACGCGGCTGGCCCAACCGAACAACCAAGGGTGAGCACACCCATTGCGGACACCATGAGCGCCACCTTGACGGCCCTCCCATGGCGTCTGGCACCTCTCCGTGTTGTCCTGTTCGCCGCGTAAACAGAGGGCGTCCTTCAGAGGAGAGTAACGCCCTTCGCGCGTTGCAGGAACCCCCCTACTCATGGGCAGATGGCGGCCCGACCATCTGCAATGCCTTCGGGAGCACGCGCGACCCGAACCTCTTCAGACCATACACCCCGAGTTTAGGCCCGGATGGCGCTCATTTCCACTTGGTTTGCTGACTCCAGACCTTGCGCCGCAGTGGCACACGGTTCGGGCAAGACCATTCCGATCAGCCACAGCCGACCGTTATGCAGACCGGCTACAAATCGTCGCCCAAATCGGCAGCGGCCCCGCAGGACCATGCCACAGTACCGCTGCAACCGTTCCGGGATAGAAACACAGCCTGCTCAGAATGGCATCTGGCCTTGCCGATCCGCATCCGGCCCGCGGCTTGCGAGTTACCCCTGTTCCGAGCAGCGGCTCGCCGGGCTCCGCGATGTACTTCATCCGCGCGCTATGAATGCAGAGCACGCCCGGTGTCCCTCGGCCTCGGCACCTCTTTTTCGCCGATTTGGCTTGAATCCAAGGGCCCGAAAGCACGATAGTTAATCGAGGCAGGTCACCGACCTGCCCTTGTGTTTGCCAGGCGGCGTACGGTCGGGCCTTGCACCGGCCGCGGACTGCCTTTCCAATACTGGCAAGCGATCCCGCTATCTCGGCGGACGCCGGGGGTATGTGCGCAGGGAGGAGCCTATGAACGACCGGCCAATAGGCGTATTCGACTCGGGTCTGGGCGGATTGACCGTCGTGCGGGCTCTGCAGGAGCAGTTGCCCAACGAAACAGTGGTCTACTTTGGCGATACCGCCCGTGTACCCTACGGCACTAAATCGTCCGAGACGGTACTCACTTTTGCCGAGCAGGACTGCAGCTTCCTGCTGCGGTTCGACCCTAAACTCGTCATCGTAGCCTGCAACACGGCCAGTGCCCTGGCCCTTCACGATCTCAAGAGCAGGATGCCGGTGCCCCTGCTTGGGGTGGTCGAGCCGGGAGCGGCCGAGGCCGTACGCCGGTGCCAGGGACGCGGAATCGCCGTCCTGGCTACGGAAGCGACGGTCGCCTCGAACGCCTACGGCAAGGCGATCGCGGCCCTGGCCCCAAATGTCCCGGTCGTCCAGCAGCGGTGCCCCAGCCTGGTAGCCTTGATCGAGGAAGGCCGGGCCTGGGACGACCCGATCATGACCATGCTCGTCGCCGAATACCTTGAGAGCGTCAAGGAGCTTGACCCGGCCGTGGTCGTCCTCGGCTGCACGCACTATCCCCTTGTCGCCAAAGCAATTACGCAACAAATGCCGCGGGCGACAGTAGTCGATTCCGCTGGGGCAACGGCCTTGGCCGCCCGCGACCTGCTGGTCCGCGAGGGTGCCATGAGCACCTCTTCCTCCCCCGGCCGTCTGCGATGCTATGTCAGCGACAACCCCCAGCGGTTCCGTGAGGTCGGCGGCCGTTTCCTGAACAAACCCATCCGGGACGTGACCTCGGTCACGCCTGAACAGTTTTTTCACGAAAGCCTCCTGGAAGCCGCGGGGGCAATGACATAAAGCGGTGCGTGCGGTAACGACCGCCAAGGCCATCCCTCGTGTGCTCTGTGAGCAGTGTCAGAGCACTCAGCACCCTACACACAGCCGGCATCTGACTCCCCAAATTGAAAGGATCCCCTCACCGGGGTAAACTGCAGGGCTTGCCGGTCGGGGGATGAGACTCTCTGCCGGTACCGGCATAAATGGTGAGCGTAGCTCAGTTGGTTAGAGCACGAGGTTGTGGTCCTCGGGGTCGGGGGTTCGAGTCCCCTCGCTCACCCTTTTCTGG
>CAZPIO010000138.1:0-22311 GCA_964586235.1 uncultured Planctomycetales bacterium | reverse complement strand
ATCGACGCCCAAGCCGTGCTGGTGCAGGCGGAGGAACAACCGCCCGAGACGGTCCGTCAGCAAATCGCCGGCTTGGCAGATCGGTGGACGGCTCACCGCAAGCGGACCGAGGCCATCCTTCGTCGCTCGAGCCCCCTGTACTCGGCGGGTGATCCCTTGGGCTTGACGGCTTTGTTGAGCGACATCGCGGCCATCGAAACCCACCTGAGGACCGTCGCCGAACCCGGCGGACCCACAACGCAAGGCGCTCAACGGAACACGCTGCTCGAAGAGCGGTTTGAGACGCTCGACGCCGGAAAGTGGATCATCCTCGGGCAGCCTCGGCTCGTCGGTGGCCGTCTCGAAACCCGCGCCCCCGGCGGCTGGGGAAAGTACTGTGGGCTGGTCACGCACCAGCCGCTGGCTCTGGAAAACGATCACCCGCTGGTGGTCGAACTTGAACTGACCCCGCTCACCATGGGCGTCGACAGCCAGCTAATCGCCTCGGCGACCGAGAACGGCGAGGTGTCTTATCGTTTCTCGTTTCACGCGGGGGCAAATCGTTTCCACGTGCACAGTCAGAGCTCTGGCAGACTCGACGAGAAATGGACGAACCCGGAGCCCGGCTGGAAGCCACGGGCCTCCAGTCCGACGGTGGCGGTCAACACGGCCTATCGGGTGCGGGCAGAGATCAGGAGAACAACATGGCGGGTCACCGTAAGGGAACACGACCAGAGGCCCTTGCAGCCGCCCTTCTGGGATACGGGCGCCGTGCCAATGGACGACCTCGCGCAGACGCGACTCCTCTTCGCCGACGTCGAGCCCGACAAAGGCACCGGCGCCTCACGGTGGGGGCCTATCACGATCTGCCAGCAGCGTCGCTGAGTCCACAGCCCGTAATCAGGATGGGGCCGACGTTATCTCCTCAGTCACGCCAGAGAGCGGCGGGGACGCCTGATCCGGATATGCAACCCTGAAAAACGGTAGGATCGTCGAGATCGACATTAACGCCGGCAGGCAAGGCTTACCGGTTGCGGTCACCGCTGGCTGCCGACCGGTACAACGGGGAAACTTCGCACCGGCCGGGGAGTCATCATCTCGACGAAGTCCTCGTAGCCCGGCACCTCACGAATCTGTCGGGCCGGGACACCCACAACGGTAGTCATCGGCTCGACGTCACGGATGACCACCGCCCCCCCGCCTACGATCGCCTCACAGCCGATGCGCAGCCCCTGGAGCACAGTCGCCCCGATCCCCACGAATGCCCCGGACTCGACCATCACACGGCCCGCCAGCCTGACCCCAGGACAGATATGGGCGGCCGTGCCGATCATCGATTCGTGATCCACGATGCAGCCGGTATTGAGGATGACCGAGTCGCCGATCTGGCAATGGGCGCAGACTAGAGCCCCCGCCGCTATCACCACGTTGCGGCCAATCCGCACGTTATGGGCCAGATTGGCCGAGGGATGAATGGCGTTGATCAAATCGACGCCCATGGCCTCGATCTCGTCGGCGAAGCTCCGGCGGACCCCGTTGTCGCCAATGGCCACGATCGCTCCCGCGACACCCTGCGCCTTGAGATCCCGCATGGCCGACAGATCACCCAGAATCGGCACACCATCCATTCTCCGGCCGTGTACCTCGGGGTTGGAGTCAAGGAAACCGATGACCCTGTATTGCCGCGCGCGAATCAGAATATCCAGGACGACCCGTCCGTGGCCGCCTGCGCCTACAATTACGCACGGCTTCCGGTCATGGATGGAAGTTCGGTTCATCACACCCTTTATCGGACGAGCCGATGAGCGACTGAACATCTTCCTCATCGGCTTCGTAGTATGCCTTGGGACACAAAGTCGGACCCTTAGACGGAGGTGAAGGGAAAAGACCGCACATCTCGCAGCCGATACTATCGCAACAATGCGGCAAGGACCGATGCCCAGATTGGCGGAAAACCGTCCCGCAGGCAGTGTACGCATGCGACTCGAGCACTGCCTACAGGGCTGATTCTGTTGCGCCAGGGGCGGCCTGCATCAGTCGCTGCGAGCGGTCGATGCTTGTTGACCAGTCGTAACCTTCCGTTTATAAGGAACTTGGAGTCGTTCCTCGGCTGCCATGAACAACCCAGGGGGGCTCCACGATCGAGGCTCATTCGAGGCAACCTGCAAATGGCTACTGAACAACTGTCACAGCCCAGAAGCGGAGCGAGCTCGGCCGGCCAGGTTGTGCGAGCGGCTCTGCACAACCGCGGCTTCGTTGCATGCGCCGCCCTGCTTATCCTCCTGACAACCGGCTTCCATCTGATGATGTGGGGCTACAAATTCGTAAAAGACTCGTTGCCTCTGAGGGTCCCGCTGAACCAGATGAGCCAGGAACGGCTGGCTCCGTACAAACTTCGCCAGCCCATCGAACTCCAACCGGATCTGCTCGATCAGTTGGGAACCAGACAATACGTCCAATGGATCCTGCAAGAGCCCGACTCGCCGGACGGCAAGGAGCCCGGGCGGATCATCTCCTTCTTCGTCACCTACTACACCGGTTCGCCGGATGCCGTGCCCCATATACCTCAGTCCTGCTATGTGGGCAGTGGGTACGTACCGAAGGAAGAGACGCCCGACCAGATTACCATCATCAGCAGTCGCGGGCAGGAAATCGTGGTTCCGCTCCAGACCCTCGAATTCGAGAAGGACAACCGACTGACCCAGAGCAAGAAGATGGTGGTTTACACGTTTCATGCAAACGGCCAGTTCCGCAAGGACCGCAACGACGTCCGCTGGGCCATCGGAAGCCTGACCGACCGCTACGCCTACTTCACCAAGGTCGAGGTGAGCATGGACCTCGAACCGGGCCGGTTCTCCAAGGAACAGGCGGTGGGGTCGGCGAAACGGTTTCTCCAGGTTGCCATCCCGGTTCTCTTGGAGGATCATTGGCCCGATTGGGAGGCGGCGAACGGACAACCGGCCACGAGGCCGGCCCAGGCGTCGAAATGAGCTGCCTCCTGCGGCTTGATGGCTGACCACGACCGACAGGGCCCTATCGCCCTGCTAAGAGACACAGAAAGAGACACCCGAAATGGCAAAACGACTGAACAAGCAGATGGTCCTGATCCTGACGATCGCCTCGATGGTGCTGACCACGGTCGCGATGGTCGTCGTCATCATGAATCTGCCCCAGAAGGACCCCCGACCGTTGGCCAGGGAAGCCGAAGTACTCGCACAGGAAGGCAAGTACGATGAGGCGGTCAAGAAGTACCAGGGGGCGGCCAGACGCGCCAAGGCCATCAAGGACATGGACCTGTATGCCGAGTACATGAACCTCGCGGGTGAGACCGCGCTCAAGGGTGGATCGGCGACGGACGCCCGGCGGTGCTGGGCCGACGTGATGCTCAACGACCCGAAGAACGAGGCGGCTCAGCAACACACCGTCAGCCTTTTTCTCGAGTTCGCCAACCATGCCGGCGTCCCGTGGAACATACTGCAAGAGGAAGCCCAGAAGCTGGTGGACATCAATCCTGGGAACGCAACCGGTCTCCATGCATTGGGTCTGGCCCTCGTCCAGCAACGGGCTGCCGACCCTGCGAACGGTGATGCGGGCGAGAAGAACCTGCTCGCCGCCATGGAAATCGACAGGAGCAATCCAGACTACTCCGACAGACTCGCGCGCTACTACCTGGAGATCGACAGGGTCAAACCGGGCTTCGACGGGCTGAAGGCGGCCGGCGAAGTCTACGATCGGCTCGTACAGGCCGCCGAGGCTGGCCTCTCCGGTGAGGGTCCGGCCGCGACCACGGGCCCGGAAACGACTACTCAGCCGGCGGGAGTGGCCAGGGAAAAGAGCCCCGAAACGGTGGCCAAGGCCTACCTACTCCGCGGCAGGTTCTTCCTGTTCAAGGCCGAGCGGCTTGAAAACGAGGCCTCGAGAGCCCCGGCGGCGCAAGTCAGCACGCTCAAGACGCAGGCCACCGAAGCTCAGGCCAAAGCGCTGGCTGACCTGCAGAAGGCCGTTGACACCGCGCCCGACAGCGCCGATGCGCTGGTTGGACTTGCCCGCTACTGGCTCAGCAGACAACCAGCCGCTGAGAACGAGCAGGAACGACAGAAGGAGTTGGACAGCTTCCGGGCCCGCGCCAAGGACTGCTATGGAAAGGCGATCCGCAGTACGCCCGAGACCTTCGAGGCCTACCAGGGCCTGGCCCGCATTTACGTCGCCGAAAAGCAGCCGGAAAAGGCCGTCGCCCTCCTCAGGACGCGTCTGGATCGCGGCTACGATCGCAGACACTACCTTGCGGACATCGACACCTTGCGAATGATGAACCTTCGGGAAGACTGTTTCCGGACGAACATGAACAGGCTGGTCGCGCTGCCTCAACAGCCGCTGACCGCCGAGGAGCGAAACAAGGCCCGCCAGACGATCATGGACGAGCTGGTCGAGCTCTACAATCAGACGGTGGCCGACACCGCCGCGGGGGAGCAGCATCCCATGGCCCTGTTCATGAAGGGCCGGCTGCTCATGATGGAAGGGAACGTCAACGGTGCGATCTCCAAGCTGGAACAGGCGGAGAAAGCCTTCCCCCAGCCGCCCCCGGAATTGCGTCAAATGCTGGCAAACACCTACATGCAGACCCGGGCGTTCGGGCCGGCGGCCGAACAGCTCGATCGGCTCACCAGGGAATTGCCGGCCTACACGACCGGCTGGATCATGCTGGCCCAGGCCCGGCTGCAGTCGTTTGACCCCTCCAGTCCGGACCACGCCAATGACCTGAACATCGCCTTTGCCGCCGTCAAGGAGGCGCTGCGGCAGGACCCGGCCAGCCGCGATGCACTCGCGACCCTGGCGAGAGTCTACCGCGCCCAGGGAAACGAGCCCGCCGCGGATGAGATCAACAGGCAGCTCAGTGCGGACCTCCAACCCGCACAGTTGAAGCTTCGTGATGCGATCGTGCTCCTGGCTCAGGCCGCCGGCGATCAAGCCAAGGTCGCCCAGGCAGAGGGCATGCTCCGCGAGGCCCTGGCGGCCGATCCGATTAACACCCAGGCGCTCGGATACTTGATCCAGATCCTCACCGACAAGCACGCCGCGGCAGCCGAGGCTGACAAGGCAAAGATCGCCGCCGATATCGAGAAGACCGTTGCGGACACCCGGGCGGCTGCCGCGAAAAAGCTGGCGGACACGGGGGCGAGCACGCAGCCGTCCGTTGAGCAGGAGCGCTTGACCGCCGTGATCAATGGCATCGACCGTCTTGCCATCCTCGGAGACGTCAAGCTCAACTACGAGGAGAAGGCGGCTAAGCTCAGGAAGCTGATCGAGGAGCAGGCTCGCACGCACAAAGCGACGAGCACGAGCGAAGATGCCTATATGGTGGCGGCCCAACTCTTTGACGTGTATCGCCGCAGCGACAAGCTGACCAAGGAGGCAACCGAACAGGCGAACACGATCCTGGCCATGGATCTCAAGCCGGACCAGGCAGGCATCGTGGATCAGATCTTCATGTTCGCGACGAAAAACCAGAACTGGCCGCTGGCCGAGAAGTGCATCATACCGGCCTCGACGACGGGCCTCGATCCCGCCGACGGCAACCTCTACCGAGGGCGGCTCCATCTGGCAAGGGCTGGAACTGCCGGCCAGGCTGAGCAGGCCAAGATCGCGCGGGAGGCACGCGACGAACTGCGGACCGCGCTCACCAAGTTTCCCAAGTCCTCCATGGGACAGGTCTGGCTCGGGATGTCCCACGTGATCCTGAAGGAGTATGAGGATGCCAAGCGAGCCTTCGAGGAAGCACGGAGGCTCGACCCGCGCAATGGAATGGCCGTGGTCGGTCTGGCCATGGTCGCGGAGGGACAGGGCGACCAGGATCTACTCAACGGCCTGCTGGACACCTGCCAGAAACTCACCCCGGAGAACCCTTGGGTGCAGGCCCGGCTGGCCGCCCGGCGGGAGGAAACCAACCCTGAACAGGCCATCGTGCAGCGGG
This sequence comes from uncultured Planctomycetales bacterium, assembly GCA_964586235.1. GTDB lineage: Bacteria > Planctomycetota > Phycisphaerae > UBA1845 > PWPN01 > JAUCQB01. Next base: position 16,361 of record CAZPIO010000138.1, on the reverse strand, counting down.
AGGCGCTCCGGAAGCAGAACCCCAAGGACCTGCTGAATCTGAGGATGCTGGCCTCGCTGTATGCCCGCACGGGAAAACTGGATGAAGCCGCCAAGATCTGCGAAGAGTGCCAGGCGCTCGAGCCCGCAAATCTCGAGGTCGCCGAGCAGTACGCTCAGATCCTGATGAGCCGAAAGGACTTCGACGGCGCCGAGAAGGTGGCGCGGAAGGCGGCCGAGTCTATTGATAAGAACAACACAAAGGACAGGGCACGAGCGCAGATCCTCTCGGCCATCGTGCTGTACAACAAGACCAGAGATCCGTACGGCGCGATTCCACCCGAGCAGCAGGCGACAGTGGACAAAGCCTTCGTTGAGGCCGCCAACATCTGCAGCGAGCCGGATGTCATCGGTAGCGTCGCCAGCTACTTCAGGCAAATGGGCAACCTCGACAAGGCGGTCGAATGGCAACGACGGGCGATCGACGCGATCGCCAAGTCCGGCCAGCGGATCGATGCCCAGAAGGAACGCCGCGTGGCCTTGATGGAGAACCTGCTCGCCATGGGCGACCGAAAGCGCGTCCCCGAGATCATGAAGGAGCTCTCCCAGTTCCAGGGCCTCTTCCCGGAGGATCCCCGGTACTACGCACTCGAGGGCCGGACGCACGAATTGAACGGAGACGACAACAAGGCGATCGACTCCTTCGGCACCTACATAAAGAACCTGCCCGACCAGCCGACCGGGTACGCCCTGCGCGCCCAGACCTACTTCCGCGCCAGCCGCTGGTCGGAGGCCATCAAGGACCTGCAGGAGGTCAAGCGGATCTCGCCGGTTTTCCAGGGGCATCGGGCGCGGCTGCTGCTGGCCCGCGCCCTCCGTAATAATAACCAGGGCGATGCCGCGGTCACCGAACTGCAGTCGATCGTGGCCGAGGATCCGGACGATCCGCAGATGGTGCGGCAGTCTGTCGAGGACCTGGTCAACATCTATGAGTCCCGCGACAGCCAGGGGGCTACCCGCCGGGGCGCCACGGACAGCCTGCTGGAATCACGCGCCCAGGCCGAACCTCTCAGTCCCGTCTGGCCCGCGTTTCGCGCCTCCGTCGCCATCAACCGCGGACAGGTCGACGAGGCCGTGCGATATGCCGCGGAAGCCGCCGAGAAAAGCAAGGGGCCCAACGACGAACTCGAGGGGGGAAGAGTCAGCCTGTTCTTCAACCTCTGTATGCAGGCGCAAAGGTTCGACGATCTAATCAGGTTTGCCACGGACAAGCTGCCTCCGTCCCAGAGGAACCTGCCGATCGTCCGTCTCTACACGGGTAGCGCCTATGCCGGCAAGCAGGACGCCGCCAAGGCTGTCGAATGCTACCTCGACGCCCTGAACGCGGAGAACCTGGAGCTCGGCCTCGCCACCAGCACCATCCTGGGAGATCTCCGCCGAGGGCCGCTGAAGCCGGATGACGTCCTGGCGGCAGTCAAGAAACGGCTGGAGGCCGTGCCCGATGAAAACGCGGCCAGACTGCTGGCTTTGTTGATCGAACGCGCGAAAAACGGGAGCAATGCTCCTCCAACGGGATTCCAGCAGCTCGCCGACAGCATCAAACCGGATAAGCCAAGAGACAAGAGCATCGTGTTGTGGCTCAAGAGCCAGGTGGCCCTCGATGCGCACATGCGGGCTCACAACTACGCGGAGGCCCGCAAGATCTACGAACAGATGCTGCAACTGGAGCCGCGGCACCTGATGGCGCTCAACAACCTCGCGTACATGTTGATGACGGACATGAAGGACCCTCAAGCCGCCCTGCCGTACTCGGAACAGGCGGCCAAGCTTGCCCCGACCGACGGGAGTGTGCTCGACACACTCGGCTGGAACCACGTGCTGCTCAAGAACTACGATGACGCCGTATCGCGTCTGCGGCAGGCCATTCAGCTCCAGCCGGATTTGGCTCCCATCCACTACCATGCTGCCGAGGCTTTCCACGGAAGGGCAAACGCCGACGGTGCCAAGAGCCGCGATGATGATCTGGCGGCAGCGAAGACAGAGGTACTACAGGCCTACGAGCTCATTCGCAGGAGTGGAAAAGACACCGATAAGATTATAGACAAGGTCATTGAGCTGGGCGGCAAGCTTGGGCTGGCCCTGAGCAGGCCGACAACCGGACCCGCGGGCGCGACGACCAGGCCCTGACCAAAGCCGATGCCGAAGCGATGCTTGCCGGCCGGGCCGCCATCGACCCGGCAGCGGCAGGAACACATTTGTTCCACATGTAGTGCCGCTCCACGAGCCGGCGCGACGAAGCCGTACTGCCAACCTGGAGAATCGGTCCGATGATTCACCGCCAGCGGTTCATCAATGCCCTTGAAGGCGGGCGCCCGGAAGAGAGAGTCCCGCATTTCGAGCTGGTCTTCTTCCTCACCATGGAAGCCTTCGGACGCGTCCATCCCCTCCACCGGCACTACCCCCAGTGGGACCAGATGAGCCCAGCCGAGCAGAAACTGCATCTCCGGGACATGGCGGAGATCTATGTCCTCACCGCCCGCCGCTTCGAGCACTCCGCTATCTTCATCCACAGCCCTCTGTCGCGCGAGGAAGACCACTATCGGCTCATCGATGAGATCCGCGATCAGTCCGGCGATGAGTACTTCCTCATGATGCACGGCGACGCCACTTACAGCGTCCCCACGGGCGAGGACATGATGGAGTTCTGCGGCAGGCTGATGGATGAGCCGAACAAGGCCCAGGATGAGGCTCGACGCAACGTAGATGAGGCTCTCGCCCGCGGCGAGCGGATGCGGAAGCACGGCGGACTCGACGGGTTCGCTCTCTGCTCCGACTACTGCTTCAACACCGGCCCCTTCTTCAGCCCGGACTGGTTCGACGTCTTCGTAACCCCTTTCCTCGCCCATCTGATCCGCGGCTACCGGCAACAGGGCTGGTACGTCATCAAGCACACCGACGGCAACGTCATGCCCATTCTCGACCGGTTGCTGCTCGGACAGCCCCACGCCCTGCATTCGCTTGATCCGCAAGGCGGCGTTGACATCGCTGAGATCAAACGGCTGGTCGGCAACCGCGTCTGCCTCATCGGCAACGTCAACTGCGGCCTTCTCGATACCGGGACCGATGCCGAGTGTATCGAATCCGCCCGGTACGCCCTGCACCATGGTATGCCCGGCGGCCGTTACATCTTCTCAACCAGCAACTGCATCTATACGGGCATGGACCTGCGGAGATACGAGCTCATCCTCGACGTCTGGCGAAAAGAAGGCAACTACCCCGACTGAAATCGCGTGCCGGCCGTCCTCCGCAGCCGGGGTGGCCAGGCTTCGCCGGCTCGAGCACCCGTCATTCGGGTTTCGGCTTTCTCGCGTCATTTGGATTTCGTCATTCGTCCTTCTTTTGAGCTGCAAACGAAGCCCGCGCCGAGCTCCATTCGATCAGCCATGTACCAGCACGTGTATTCCCAGCAATGTCAGCCCCTCCCAAGGGGCTTCGGCAGCCTTGCCCTCCCGGCATGCGTGTCCGAGGTACTCAATCAGCCAGTACCTCTGCGCCTGCTCCGGCGCAACCGCGGACAGGAACTCCAACGCGTGTTCTTCGTCGCCGTGGTAACGATACCGCAGTGCCAGGAATTGGATTGCCAACTCCCACAGTGTCTCAAGAGCGTTGCTCCACTCCTCCGACTGGACTCGTTCGAGAAACAGCTCGATGGTCGAGTCGACCGTTCGCGTCAGACGCCTGCGGTCGGTTCGCGTCCGCAACCGCGATGGGCCGGCCCACTTGGCCAGGACCCTCGCCTGCTTGCGGAGCCTGCCGGCCAGCCGGGCAAAACCGCTTCCTCTCCAGTAACGGTCCTGACGCCACGACTTCTGGAAATCGCTCGTCCCGCCGAGAAGATCCGCGAGCGCGACCACCATCTGGGAACGGACCGTCATGTTGTTCGACCCCAGGGCCAGATTGACCATCTCCTCGACCGCTTCGAACCGCTTGAGCCGCGACAAGGCCTTGGCCGCCGACACCAGCACTTCGCTCTCGGTCTCCATGGTCAACAGCAACCGCAGTTCCTCCCCGGCCTTGCGGTCCCCGCACCGGGCAAGCGCTTCCGCTGCCGCCCTCCGCACCCGGCTGTCCGGATCACGGAGCCGCGTCTTGAGCAGGCTCGGCAGATCGGGAGCATGCGTGTGGCCCATCGCTTCGACGGACTGCGCCCGCAGAACCGCGTCCGGCTCGTAGAGGTACCAGCGCAGCAGGTCGAGCGCCTCCGGCGTTCCAAGTCGTCCCAGCGAGAACAGAGCCTCCCGCCGCACGGCGCCGTCAGGATCGCCGAGGGCACCCATGATCTCCGGCAGCATCACGTTCCCGTCTCGCTGGCTGATCCGCCGCAGAGCCCTCACCCTCCGCGAGCCGCTCGAGGTCGTTCCCAGGACACTGATGTTCAGCGCGACGCGGAGCAGGTCACCCGAAAGCAGCCGGCCGAACCAGGGCAGGAAGCTCGATCCCTTGGCATCCGGCACCCGGATCATCACCGGCAGTGACGCAAGCATTCCCAGAAAAGCGATCGTCAGAGCCAGATGGATGTAGCACGCCGGCTGACCGCTGGGCAGGATCAAGGCGGGAAAGACGGTGTAGCGGTCAGCCAACCAACCGCCGAACAGAGCCCCTGCGCCCGCCGAAACGGCCACCACCGCCTGGAAAACCGAGATGTAGAACTCGCGCTTGGCGACCGGAGCCATCGATAGCGCCAGGTTCTGCACCGCCACCGGCTGGCCCGCAAACAGGATCCCGAAGACAATCTGGTTGGCCAGCGCGACCCAGGTGTAGTTCTGATCATTGATGAAGAAGAAAGTCGTGTGCGTCAGGTAGCCCAGCGAGCCGAGAATCCAGACCACCCGGTGGCCGATGCGGTCCGCCAGCCGGCCCCATTGGTTAGCCGCCAGCGCCGTGCCCACGGCGAAGATCACCGTGACCAGCGAAAGCACCCACATCGGAGCCCGGCCGCCGATCCAACGACCGTCGACCTCTTCGCCCCGCAGAAAAAGCACGATCAGCAGCAGGGGCAGGTTGAAGAAAAATGCGTACGTCCCGGACGCGATCAGCAACGGCAGGAAAGCCCGATCTCGAATGACCCCCGCATACTCGCGAAGAACCGTCCCGAAAGGCGCGGCCTTCGGCTTCGGTCGCACGGGTTCCGGCACCAGGACAAACAACAACGGATCGACGACTGCGGCCACGGCCGCAACCAGGAATACCCCGGCGAACATGTACCGCGAGTTCCCGGCCAGGTCCAGCAACCAGCCCGCCGCAACCGCCGAGAGAGACTGGGCCAGCAGTATCCAGCGATACCGTTGCCCGAAGAATCGCCCGAGGATCGTCTCGGGTATCAGGTCGCCCATCCATGACCACCAGCCGGGCGACGTGAACATCGTACCGCCGTTCACCACCACCAGGCAGAAGATGAATGCTGCGATGAGCAGACCGCGGTTCTGCGGCTGGTCTGACAGCAGGGCTACCGCCACGGCCCCGAGCATGAACGCCCTTGACACCGCCGTCAGCGGCAGCCAGAGCGCCTTGCGCCGCTGCGTACGGCTGAAGAGCCAGGCCCCGGCCAGCCCTGCGATCGAGGCCGCCGAAACCAACGCCAGGTTAAGCGCGTTCTGTGTCTTGGTAGCTCCAAGCCCCTCCTGTAGAAACACGGCCGTAGGTGACGCCGTCGGCCACAGCACCGCCAGAGCCACCAGGATGCAGCAGCCCCCGACCACGTTCACGAACATGGCCCGGGCCAGCCGTAGCGGGCCGATAGGCCGTCCCGAGTAATCCGCCGCCCGATGTGCCAGCGGCTCCAGTGGCAGTTGCGCCTCAGACACGATTGCTCCCAAAAACAAGGCCGACGTCACGCCGGCCTCTCGCACGCCCGGGCCTTCCCGGAAAGCCCGTCCCGAATCCCCCGTTTCCCCGTTCTCGACCCGAGAGAACAGGCATTCTAGAGATGCCTGACACAGTAGCAAATCCATCTTCCGGAAGCAGGCCGGTCCGCCCCTGGTGACACGCCGGTGATGAGGGGTCGCGTACGTCGCTCGCTCGCAATGAGCAGGCAGGAGACGGACGGGAAACAGGAATAGGGCATCCGCCTTAATGCGTTAGCTGGAGCCGGGCTTTCCAAGGTCCGTGGCATCGGGTCGAAGGCTGCCAATAACCGCGCCGGGCAGACGTTCGGCGACCGCCAGATGGGCGAGGTTAAACCACTGCTCACATCGATCGAGCACCACGCTGTCGGCCGTTGCTATAATCGAAGCGGCCTTGGCGAGGATGGCGTCGGGGCTGGCCACCAACTCCACGACCCACGGCCAGCCACGAGCCTCGGCGAGCCGCTGCATGTCCTGCCGCAGTCTTCCGGAGTTCGAGACCGGGCTGTCCAGCAGCCATCGGCACCGGCTTACGCCCAGATTGGCCAGGAATTCGCCGAGAACACTGAGAGCCGGCACCGTTTCCCGCACCCTGCGGAAAGTCCCGTGCATACTGGCCATGTCGCGCAGACACCCGTCCCGCCCTTCAATGAGCACACCCCCCGCCAAGGCGGCTTCGATGGTCGTGAGCACGTTGTAACCGTCGATCAGCAACTCGTGCCCTGCAACCACCTTGGCCGCAACCTCGTGATCTCGTCTCCAGTTCAGGGACTGATCCGAACACGCGCACCGCATCACTGCCGTGCGTTGACGCTCGTTGAGGAGGAAATGGTCGCCGACCAGCTTAAGAGCGGACTTCTCGGCGTATCGCCGCGTCAAAAGCCAGGACAGATCGGCGACGGCCCCGCGAAGGACAGGCCACTGCGACTCGGCGAACAGCCGGCCATCCTCCGGATGCGGTCCCCGATGTGCTCGCTTGTCAGGCACGCGATACTCCTTCCCGACCGGCGCCTAAACGGCCGATCCACCACATCTTACCCGCCGTCTTGTCGAGATGAACGCTCTGACAAGACCGCCTCTATTCGCGGCCATCCCGAATACTCCACAGCGACAGGTGTTTTGGGCTTGGCATAGACCCTATGGCGTGTTACCATGGTCTTCTAAAGTCTGTGCGGAAGGTTTCCCCGCGGCGACGTATCACAGGATCTCTGGACTTCCCGCGGGGCAGGACCGGGGACTGGGGTATTGCCCCCGTTCCCATCGTACGGCCGGCAACAGGCAGGGCCAGAGCAGCTCGCAAATCTGTGCGGAGACAGTCCAATGGCTGACACGCATGCAGAACGAATCACCGTCACCTGCGAATGCGGAGCGAAACTCGGTCTCCGCGCGGTCTTCGCCGGGCATAAGGCCAAGTGTCCCAAATGCAGCCGTTCCTTTGTAGTCCCTTCAGTCGGCAAGGCCCCTGAAGCCGCTGGGCCGGCCTACCCCAGCCCTGAACCTTGCTCTCAGCCGGCCAAGACGGCCGCCTCCACCGCAGAGGTCATGACCACAACCTGTCCGTGCGGCAAGAGAATGCGAGTTCCGGCCTCGGCCCTTGGACGCAAGGCCCGCTGTCCGGCGTGCGCCGGCGTATTCGTCGTCGGCAAGGCTTCGGAGGCCGTCCAACCGGCCCGCCCAAAGCCCGCCCCTCAGCCTGTCGCACCGCCTCCGCCGCCGGAACCTCCCGAACAGGAAGAGCAGCCGGACGACGGAACCTACGGCTGGTCTGAAAGCAGCACAGACTCGTTGCTGTCCGAGGCCGAGGCCCAGCAGGCCGCCGGCGTCGGACCGAGCTACAAACTGTGCCCCCACTGCGGCACAACTATGCAGGCCGACGCCCGCCTCTGCGTCGCCTGCGGCTTCGACACCAAGACCGGCCGGCGGATGCAGGACACAACTGTCAGCGGAGGCGGCGGATTGAGCGCCGTCGGCGGAGCGCTAGGGTCCGCGGTCAAATCGGGCGGCGCGATCCTCCTGGGCACTTTCCTGAGCTTCCTCGGGGCAATGCTGGGGGCGGCGATCTGGGCGGGCATCGCTTACACCACCAGGTTCGAACTCAGTCTCATTGCCTGGGCAGTTGGGGGCCTGGCGGGAGGCGGCATGTATCTGGGGTACCGCAACCAGAGTACGTTTGCCGGTCTTATCGCCTCCTTCATGGCCGTTCTCGGCATCGTCGTCGGCAAAATCGCCGTCTTCGTTCTCGTGATCCTCACGATGCTGGCCAGCCTGGCCAGCGCGACGAACAACGCACCTGTGAACACGGGGGGCCTCGAGATTCAGGCTCCCACTCGAGGCAGCGACACAGAGAACAGGTACGACTTGGCCCAGCACCACGCCAGGTTGAAAGCTGACCGCCAGGGGTTGAGCCCCGACGACGAGAAACGTGAGACCATACTGGTCGAGGAGAAGACGCGGTTTAACAGTATGCCTACGGCCCAGATCCAGACAGAAATGGAGGCGATGCAGAAGTGGGAAGCAGGGGCCAAGTGGCAAGACCCGGCCTACGTTCGCGATTTCCTCATCCACACATACATCGACGAGGCTCTCGAGGCCGAGGCCAGGAGGAAAGGCAGCAACACGGCCGCGAAGGCGGACCCGGATGCGGATGAGGACTCGGATTCGGACTCGTTCGAGTTCCAGATCAGGCCCAGCGTCACACCCGCGCAGTGGCAGCAGCACTACAGAGCGGCCGTCAAGCGGGTCGATGCCATTCCGGCGGACAAGCGGCTCGCGGAGGTAAAGAAGATCGAGGCCGAACAGGAGAAGGAGGCCGAGCAGGCGATGGCCGAGATGCAGGATGCTCTCGGAGATGCCGCCGCCGAAGCCGCGAAAAGCGTCGCCAGCATCTTCTTCAGCACGATGTTCGATTTCCTGGACATCCTTTTCATTCTCCTGGCCATCAGCACCGCGTACTACCTTGCATCCGGCTTGTCGTTCGGCGACTGATCTGCCATGAGTGAGGAATCCGCCTTTATCCCCGGGATACACAACTACTGCGACCGGTGGTGTGAGCGTTGCCCGTTCGTCAGCCGGTGCCGCGTCGGCGCAGCCGAGCAGGAACTCGCCGACAATCCGGAGGCCGCGGACATGCGGAATGCAGCTTTCTGGGAACGGATGCAGCGGGTCCTGCACGATACCATGCTATTGATCGCGAAGATGGCTCACGAGCACGGGATCGACCTGGATCAGCTCGTGGCCGATGCAGCGGCACTACCGGACAGGGAGCCTTCAGTGAGCGAAGCCCACGCCGAGCTGGTCCACCAGGCCGAGCTCTGCTGGCGGAGAACCGACGCATGGTTTGAGGCCAACAAGCAGGTCTTGAAGGACAAGAGCCTGGATCTCATGAGTGCCGCCCGAATGGGCCTGCCCGGCGTTGATCCTGCAGATGACGCTGTACAGATAAAAGATTCTTTGGATGTTATCCTATGGTATTCACCGCAAATCCTGGTCAAACTGAAGCGAGCATCGGGACGGGAGCCCGGAGCCGAGGACGACCCATTGCTCGCCGAGGTTGCCCGCAACGACGCAGACGGCTCCGCCAAGGTGGCCCTGATCGGCATGGACCGCTCCCTCGCCGCCTGGGGGGTTCTCCACGATCAACTCCCGGACGCACAGGACGCCATCCTCGACATCCTGGTCCATCTCGATCGGCTGCGTCGCGCGGCTGAGCAGCTATTCCCAAACGCTCGAGCGTTCGTCCGACCGGGACTCGACCAGCCCGCATAGAACGTCCGCCCACCGCAGAGCCATGATCCAGGACACCGGGACCGCCCCGTCGGGCGCTGCCCAGGACTGCCGCCCACCTGGGGAACCCTCGCCATTGCGGCCAGCGGCGTCTGCCTGCCGATAAAGTGAATACGTCGAACGGATTCGCCACGCACGGGCCTCGCGCCAAAGGATGGGCCAATGGGCAAGCGGTTCACCCACCCTGGAAGGGCTTTTCTCGCCACTGTCACCCATGTGATTCTGGGTGCATCGACTACGACTGCTTTTGCCGCGCAGATCTGCACACCGGCATTCGACCCGACACTTCAACCACCGGGCATGGATAACAAGATCACCGCTCTGCATGTCTTCAACGGCTCTCTCTATGTTGGGGGAGAGTTCACGTTGGCCGGGGCGGTACCAGCCAACTGCATCGCCCGATGGGACGGGGCCCAATGGTCAGCCCTGGGCGGCGGCATGAACGGCCAGGTGGCAACCGTGGTCGCCTACAACAACCAGATCTACGCCGCAGGCTTCTTCACTACCGCCGACGGCCAGCCAGTCGGCCGTATCACCCGCTGGGACGGCTCGACCTGGTCGGCCGTCGACCAGGGCCTCAACGGTCCCGTCGTGGCCATGGCTGTCTTCAACAACGAACTGTACGTCGGCGGCCGCTTCGACCACGCGGGCGACACGGCAGCAGCCAGTATCGCCCGGTGGAACGGCACCGCCTGGACACCCTGCGGCAGCGGCATGAACGGCGACGTGTTGGCCCTGACCGTTAACGACGGTTCACTCTACGCCGCGGGCAACTTCACCTCCGCCAGCGGCACCACCGTCAATCGGATCGCACGCTGGAGCGGATCAGCGTGGTTCGCTCTGGCCAGTGGCACGAATGGGACCGTGCAGGCCCTGGGCGTGCTGGCCGGCGAACTCTACGCTGGCGGCACGTTCACCTCGGCCGGCGGGACACCGGCCAACAGAATCGCACGCTGGGACGGTGCTGCATGGTCAGACCTCGGCAGCGGCATCGGCGGCAGTGTCACCTGCATGGCGACGTTCAACGATGGCAACGGCGAGGCCCTTTATGCAGGCGGCACGTTCAACTCCGCGGGCGACCTGCCTGCCAATCAGCTCGCCAGGTGGGACGGGACGGCATGGTCCACCCTGGGACAAGGTACTAACAACGGCGTCAAGGCCCTGGCCGTCTTCAACGACGGCATCAATCCGGCACTGTTTGCGGGCGGCCTGTTCACAACCGCAGATAACAAGACCGCCCGGTACATCGCCCGCTGGGCCTGCCCACCGGACGGCGACGGCGACAGCATCCCGAATGAACAGGACAACTGCCCTCGTGCTGCCAACAGCGACCAGGCGGACTTCGACAACGACGGAGTCGGCGACAAGTGCGATAACTGTCCGCACACGCGCAACGGGCCGGACGACGCCCAGAACCAGACCGACACCGATGGCGACGGCGTCGGCGACGCCTGCGACAACTGCCCCGCCGCCCGGAACGCCGACCAGGCCGACAACGATCAGGACAACGAGGGCTGCGACGGCCAGCTTCATTGTGGCGGCGACCTCTGTGATGACGACGATGACAATGACGGCGTGCTCGATGCAGATGACAACTGCAAAAAGGCGGTCAACCCGAACCAGGAGGATCGCGACTCGGATGGCGTTGGTGATGACTGTGACAACTGCCCTGACTCGGCCAACGCCAACCAGGCGGACACGGACAGCGATGGCCTGGGCAACACCTGCGATCCTGATGACGACGAAGACGGCATCCTCGACGACGGCGACCGCAGCGGAACCGCCGGCGATCATCCCTGCACCAGCGGCAACACTGCCGATTGCGACGACAACTGCCCGCTGAACGTCAACGCCGACCAAGCCGACCCCGACGGCGACGGCAAGGGCAATCCCTGTGATGACGACGACGACGGCGACGAGGTCAAGGACGCCGGCGACAATTGCCCCCTGGTAGCCAATGCTTCACAAACAGACACTGACGGCGACACCGTGGGCGACGCCTGCGACAACTGCCGCACCAGGTCGAACAAAAGCCAGGCCAACCGCGACGACGATGGCCTCGGCGATGCTTGCGACAACTGTGACCTGGTCGCCAACCACGACCAGGCGGACACGGACAACGACGGCGCCGGCAACGCTTGCGACAACTGCATCGAGACAGCCAATCCCGACCAGGCCAACAACGATGGCGACGAGTCGGGTGACGCCTGCGACGACGATGATGACAATGACACGGTCCTCGATACCGACGACAACTGCTGGCTGAAGGCCAATCTCGAACAGGTCGACAGCGATGGCGATGGATTCGGCGATGCCTGCGACAACTGCCCCCGGACGGCCAACCCCGGCCAGGAGGACGGCGACGGTGACGGCGTGGGCGACCTCTGCGACAACTGCCCCAACAAACCCGGCGCCGATCAGACCGACACAGACGGCGACGGACTCGGCGATCTCTGCGACAACTGCCCGCAAGCAGCTAACGAGGACCAGCTCGACACCGACAACGACGGCATTGGCAACGCCTGCGACAACTGCCCGAACAAGGCCGGGACCAGCCAGACCGACAGCGACAACGATGGACTCGGCAACATCTGCGACAACTGCGACTTTGTCAGCAACCTGGAACAGACGGACACCGATGGTGACGGCGTCGGAGATCCTTGCGACAACTGCCTCACGGTGAAGAACACAAACCAACGGGACACCGATTTCGACACCATCGGCGATGCCTGCGACAACTGCCCGAGCGTACTCAACGCCGACCAGGCAAACCAGGACGGTGACGGCCAGGGCAATGCTTGTGACGGCTGCCCCGGCGATCCGGGCAAGGTCACCCCAGGCCTCTGCGGCTGCGGAACACCCGACACCGACAGCGACAGCGATGGCAGGCCCGACTGCATGGACGCAGACGCGTGTCCGGACGACCCGAACAAACAGGAACCCGGGCAGTGCGGCTGCGGCAATCCCGATACAGACACCGACGGTGATGGGCTTGCCGACTGCGTCGACCCGTGTCCGGGCGACATCACCAACACGTGCCAGGATCTCTGTCCCGACGATCCCGACAAGACAGACCCGGGCACCTGCGGCTGTGGAACGCCCGACGCCGATTCCGACGGTGACGGGGCGGCAGACTGTCTTGATCAGTGCCCGAATGACCCCGCCAAGATCGAAGCAGGAGTCTGTGGCTGCGGACAGCCCGACTCGGACGGCGATCAGGACGGCACACTCGACTGCACGGAAGAATGCCCGGATGATCCAGCCAAGACGCAGGCCGGTCTGTGCGGCTGCGGTATCCCCGACACCGACAGCGATTCCGATGGGACGGCCGACTGCGACGATGCGTGTCCAAACGACGCGGCCAAGATCGAGGTCGGGCAATGCGGCTGCGGCACCCCTGACACCGACAGTGACGGCGATGCCGAACCCGACTGCGTCGATCCCTGCCCGGAGGACCCCGCGAACCTCTGCGGCGCCGATGGTTGCCCGGACGATCCCGATAAGACCACGCCCGGCGTTTGCGGTTGTGGAACACCGGACACCGACAGCGACAGCGATACGACACCCGACTGCCAGGACGAGTGCCCCAACGACCCGCTCAAGACGCAGATCGGCGAGTGCGGATGCGGCGTAGCCGAGATCGACACCGACGGCGATGCCATGCCCGACTGCAATGACCAATGCCCGGACGACCCACTGAAAACACAAGCCGGGGACTGCGGCTGCGGTCTGCCTGACACCGACAGCGACAGTGATGGAACCCCGGACTGCGCTGACGAATGCCCCGACGACGGCGACAAGAACGCGGCAGGCATTTGCGGATGTGGCCAGACTGATGCGGACAGCGATAACGACGGGACGCCGGATTGCGACGATCTCTGCCCGAACGACCCGACCAAGACGGCTCCGGGCGCGTGCGGGTGCGGCAATTCAGACGGCGACACCGATGGTGATGGCGCGCCCGACTGCCAGGACTCCGGCGGTGGTGGGGGCGGGAGTGGTGGCTTCCCGCCTGCCCCAGTTGATCTGTGCCCCGACGACCCGGGCAAGACCGATCCCGGCCAGTGCGGGTGTAGCGTGCCGGAGACGGACACCGACGGCGACACCATCCCCGACTGCATCGACAACTGTCCGCTGGCCCCAGGCCTCGACCAGGCAGACGCCGACTTCGACGGCTTCGGCGACGACTGCGACACCTGCCCGCTGGTGGCGAACATGAACCAGGCCGACACCGACGGCGACGGTCTGGGTGATCCGTGTGACAACTGCCCGCAAACCGCCAATCTGAATCAGTCGGATGCAGACGGTGATGGCCTCGGCGACGTCTGCGATTCCACTCCCAATGGCGACTCGGGCCAGACGATCCCCGACGACGGCGGCGCCAGTCCCCCACCTGCCCGGCCACGCGCGGGCCTGTGCGGCGCAGGTATATCCGCAGTTGCAGTGGCCAGCCTCTTGTTGATGACGCTGACCCGAACCCGTCGACACCGCTGGATTTAACCTCCCCAAAGCACAGGACTTACAACAATCGCCACGCGGCTCGGCAGGGGGCGATGTTACACATCCGTTACGCCCCGGTCGTCAAACAGGCAGTAGATTCCAACGGAGTGATCTTTCGTCTCTCGTCAAAGGAGTCTGCTCATGATCGCAATCCGCCATCGTCCGACGTTCATCACGGCAATCTCGATTCTGTCTAGCACGGTCCTGGTCTACGGCCAGCACCACTTGTCATCGTCTGTCTCCCCCTGGACCGCCAACATCGTCGTGCCCCAGAGCCGCGTGCTGGCTTCCCATCCGTCCAGTGCGGTTCAGGTCATTGAGGTCACCGCCGGGGTCGTCATCCTGGAACAGGTGGCGACAACGACCATGGACATCCAGTTGCGTAATCCCACCGGCTCGCGGGTCGAGGCCGAACTCGTCGTGCCCGTGCCGCAGGGATCCGTGCTCCGGAGCTTCACCTTCGAAGGCAAGGCCAGCGAACCGACGTTCCAGGTCCTTCCGGCCGACGAGGCTCGCAAAACCTACCAGGCCATCGTGGCTCGAACCCGCGACCCCGCCTTGCTGGAGTTCCTCGGCTGCAACCTGATCCGCTCAAGCGTCTTCCCCATCGATGCCCGCGGCACGCAGAAGATCCGATTGACTTACGAGCATCTGCTGACAACCGACGGCGACCGTGTCGACTACATCCTGCCCCGCAGCGAGTCGCTCGACTACTGCGTCCCCTGGAAGGTCTCAGTCAATATCACGTCCAACCGACCGATATCGACGGTGTACTCGCCGAGCCACAAGATTGAAACCGTCCGCCGGGGCCCCGGCGGACTCTCCGTTCGAATCACCGACGGAGCGAAGACCGAGCCCGGCCCGTTCCGGCTCGCTTATCTGCTGGAGCGCAGCGAGGTCACGGCGTCACTGCTGGCCTACCCAGACACCAAGGTCGGTGGCGGTTACTTCATGCTCCTGGCCGGGCTGCCCGCCCAGCCGAACAGGGGCAGCAGCACGCAGCCCGCCATCCGCCGCGAGATCACGCTGGTGCTCGACCGATCCGGGAGCATGAACGGAAAGAAGATCGAACAAGTCAAGGAGGCGGCCCGGCAGATCATCTCGGCACTGCAGGAAGGCGAGGCGTTCAGTCTCATCACCTACAACGAGAGCGTAGAGATGCTCGCGAACCAGCCGCTGCTGAGCACGGACGCGAACGTTCAGAAGGCTCGCGAGTACATCGACCGCATCCGGGCCGGCGGAGGCACCAACCTCCATGCGGCCCTCACCGAGGCGCTGAGACTCAAGCCGCGCGAGGGTACTCTGCCGATCGCCCTGTTCCTCACTGATGGCCTGCCCACGGTGGGCCAGACCTCCGAAACGGCGATCCGCGAGGTTGCGATTCACGCCAACCCCTATCAGCGGCGCGTCTTCACCTTCGGCGTCGGCCTGGACGTCAATACGCCGTTGCTCGAGCGAATCGCCGCGGAAACGCGAGCGGCACCAACGTTCGTGCTCCCGAGCGAAGACGTCGAGGTCAAGGTCGCGGGCGTTTTCAAGCGGCTGACCGGACCGGTGCTGGCCGATCCGAAAATCCAAATCTCCGAATCCTCGGACAAGCCCGGTTTCAACCGGATCCACGATCTGCTGCCAAACAGGCTGCCCGACATGTTCGCGGGCGACCAACTCGTCCTCCTCGGCCAGTACAACGGTGAAGACCCCCTGACCTTCAAGCTCACCGGCAACTATCTCGGGAAAGCGCGAACGTTCACTTTCACGTTCGGGCTGGACAAGTCGACCACCAAAAGCGCCTTTGTTCCTCGGCTTTGGGCCAGCCGCAGAATCGCCGTTCTCATCGACGCGATCCGCCAACTGGGGGCCGAGCTGAAATCCGGGCCTGCTCACGCGTCCGCATCCGTCGATCCCAAGGTCAAGGAGCTCACCGATGAAATCGTTCGTTTGAGTACCGAGTTCGGCATCCTGACCGAGTACACCGCCTTCCTGGCCCGCGAAGGGACCGACCTGTCCAACCGCGACAACGTGCTCGCCCAGGCGACCTTCAATTTCGACCAGCGAGCCATGCGGACCCGCAGCGGAATCGGGGCCGTCAACCAGTCCTTCAACGCCGATTTCATGAACAACCAGATGATCGCCAATAGCCGAAACTCGTTCTACGACGAACGTATGAACCGCGTTTCGATCACCAACGTTCAACAGG
>CAZPIO010000137.1:0-22384 GCA_964586235.1 uncultured Planctomycetales bacterium | reverse complement strand
CGCCATCCTGGTCGGTGTCCGTCTGCATGTAGTTGAAGACGTCCGGGCAATTGTCGCATGGGTCGCCCCGATAATCGCCGTCGGCATCGGCGTTGGTGGGGTCGTAAAGCCCCGGACAGCCGTCGCAGAACTCCTCGTCTCCGATGCCATCGCCGTCCTCGTCGAGCTGATCGGGATTCGGGATCACGGGACAGTTGTCCGCGGTGTCAAGTACGCCGTCGTTGTCGTCATCGGTTTCGCAGGCATCGCCGATGCCGTCGCAGTCGCTGTCCTCCTGATCGGGGGTATTGGCCGCGGTCGGGCAGTTGTCACACACGTTGCCTGCGCCGTCGCTGTCGGTATCGGCCTGGTCGGCGTTGGGGTCGCCGGGACAGTTGTCGCACAGATTTCCGTCGCCGTCCTGGTCCCAATCGGACTGGTCGGTATTGGCGATGAGCGGACAGTTGTCGGCCGGGTCGGGCACGCCGTCGCCGTCGGAATCCGGGGGCAGGGGAGGTTCGCAAGCGTCACCGATGCCGTCTCCATCGGAGTCGAACTGACAATCGTAATCAGGTTCGGATGGGTTGCACTGGGCATTTGCCACACATGGGCAGTTGTCGTCGCAATTCTCAACCACGCCGTTGGGGCAAATGGGGTTGCCCTGGACCGGTATGCCATCGTGGTCGTAGTCGGCGTGGTAGAGATGAGTCGAGTCGGGGAAGTCCTGGCCTGCGTCGTGAATTCCGTCGCCGTTGCAGTCGCCGCACGACCCCGTGGCCGTGATTCCCGGCCCGCTGGCACAGCGATCTGCCAGAACGAAGTCTGCGACAACTATGCCAGGCCGAAAATCCATCAACCAATAGTCGTAGAGCCATGACCGCGTAATCCACATGTCATAGCACGGCCACTCCGTGGCGCAGCAGGCCCAGGGATCGCTTCCGGAGGCAGGTCCGCAGAGACACATCGACTCAAGGCACGCCTGCATGTGGGCGAAGTCGGTCTGATCGACGTCGCAGTCTCCGTCAGAGTCCGAGAGCGATCCGGGCGTCGGGTCGCAAGGATCTCCCGCGCCGTCCCCATCACAGTCCTGCTGGTCTTGGTTGGCAATGCAATCGCAATTGTCGCTCTCGTCGGGCAAGCCATCGTTGTCATCATCGGAATCGCAGGCGTCGCCCTCCGCGTCGGTGTCGCAGTTCTCTTGTCCAGGGTTCGAGTCTGTGGGGCAGTTGTCGCACACGTTGCCGACACCATCGGCGTCGCCGTCTTCCTGGCCCGGATTGTGGTTGTTCGGGCAGTTGTCCCAGAGGTCGCCGACCTCGTCGGCGTCGGCGTCTGGATGCTGAGGGCTGTCGAGCAGCTTGAAGAGGTTGAGCCGACCGCCGGTGAGGACTTTGCCCTGAAGGGCCGGTTTGAGATCGACCGAGCCCAGGACGGCCTTCTTGATCTGCGTGTGGGAGGCGCTCGGAACCAGCGACTTCAATAGCGCGCAGGCTCCGGACACGTGCGGCGCGGCCATGGAGGTGCCGCTGAGAAGCTCGTAGTTCCGTTTGAAACAGCAATCGGGTCGGGGTTCCTCGTACCAGAGAGGACACCCGCTTTTCATCCCCTCAACATAGATCGTCGGGAATGCGCTCAGGATACGTTTTCCTGGTGCCGCCAGATCGACGGAAGTGGCACCGTAGTTCGAACCGGAGGGGGGCAGGTCTATCAAGCACGCGAAAAAGGTATCCCACTGGGCCAAGTGGTCGTCGTGATCGCTGGCCGCAACAGCGATGATATTTGGGGAGTCATAGCCGGACGGCTGGTGGAGGAAAACATCGTTATCGTTAGACTCATTTCCCGCTGAAGCGACGAACAGGATTCCCTCTTGATCTGCGCGGTCCACTGCATCCTTCAAGACCTGGATCACCGGCTCTCCCAGCCAAACATAACTCCACGAATTGTTCGTCAGGTCAACACCCAGGTCGGTCGCGTAGTCAATCGCTTTGATCGCGCCTTCGAGGGTTCCCTGGCCCGGCCCAAGGAACTTGATGGGAACCAATGATACGTTCCAGCAAACACCGGCTACGCCTTGCCCGTTGTTGGCACTGGCCCCGATGGTTCCGGCGACGTGCGTCCCGTGATAGACATCATCCGTGGGGTCGTTGGTATTGGTTATGAAGTTCCACCCAAAGAGGTCGTCCGTGTACGGTGTCCCGTCAGCACCCACGTTGTCATCTTCGTTCACATCGTTGATGAAGGGGTTTGCTGGCGTATCAACCAACGCATCGGCCAGGTTGACCACTGAGTCGCCGTTGTAATCCCCGATGAAGGCCAGCAGTTCGGGCACAGTGACAGTCCCGTCGCTGTCAGCGTCCAGGCCGACGGGGTATTCGCCCCCGTTGACCTTCAACTCTGTTTGGTTGAGGAATATGTTATTCTGCAAATCAGGGTGAGTGTAGTCGATGCCGGTATCAATCACGCCCACAACCAGGGAACGACTGCCGGTGTGGATGTCCCACGCTTCGGGAGCGTCAATGTCTGCGTCAGGAGTCCCCCCGGTCTGCCCCGTGTTGTTCATGCCGTAGAGTTCACTGAATCGCGGGTCGGTGGGGATGGTCGCGTTGGCACTCAAGATGTAGTTCGGATCAGTACGAGCCACGATGGCTTCTCGGCCAAACCGCTCAATTGCTTCTGGAACCGCGTCGATACCCTGGCCGGGAAGCTCGACGAGGAAGAGGCCCGGTTTGTGAACGGCTTCAACTACCCTGCCTCCCAGGCGTCCCACAAGAGCCTTCAGGTCCGCTTCCGTTCTGTCCGGCTTCAGAGAGACCAGCAGGTGGTTCGCAACCATGACCGAGCCACCCACTACACGTTCTCCTCCGGTTGGGTCGCGAGCAATGCGCTGTTCCAGTCGAACCAGAGGATGCTTGGCATTCGTCCTGAGCAATTCCACTCGCTTGAACTGCCCCTGCGCATCCGGCGGCGTTTCGCGCGTCTGTAAGACTTGTGCGTTCGGGAAGGGGTGCCGTGCTTCAGCGATACCAGCAAGAATGGAGATTGCGATGATATGAATTGGAAGCTGTCTCATGGATCACCTCCTGCGGAGTGGCGTCAGGACAAAGAGGGACATCAAGAGAAGAGCGGGCGCGGGTTCGGGAGTTGGGTACTGAGAAAGGTGCAACGTCCCGTCAAACGGCACTGTTCCGGTGCAGGTCAGGCGCAGGCTCAATTCGACGCGAGTGCCGGGCGTCAGCGGATCGAACGTGAAGCTCATGCCTGGACCGTCGATAGACCTCTGTAGGCCGGGAACCAAGGCGCCGGACTCAGTTTGGACGAAGCCCCATGAGGGACTCCACCAGCCAAAATCACTGGTGTCGATTCTCGTGCTCCAGCCGGTCCAGGCGAGATCGCCCTGAACCATCAAGTACTCCTTGATCTCAACGACCTGGCCGAACTGAAAGAGTCGAGTCCCGCTCCGCTGGAACGTCTTGCTCCAAACGGAGCCGTCTGGGGCCAGTTCAATCCCGATCGAAGCAGCCTCACTCCCAACATCGCCCTTCCAATGGACGGGGTCTTCGGGAATGCTGATCTCTCCAGGTATGAGGGGATGGACTGTGTTCGTCGGACTGCTGCCGCCGACCCCCTGACCCCAGGCGGATGGATCTCCTCCAATCAGGACTGCAAGCAAGGCGATGACTGCTGGTGTAATCCTCATTTCCATACTCCTTGTGAAAAGGCCAGACTTGAAGGCACCCGTTCTCTCGCTCAGGTACCGCATGGGTCATCTCCTCCGCGTCAAAGAGGCTAGCACAAGTAGAGAAAGAAGCGTTGTAGGTTCTGGAGTCGCGAACTGACGAACGTCGAACGAATCGACCAGATTCGTTCCCGTGTAGAGCAGTCTGCTGGTTACATCGATCTCCGTGCCGGGCGGCAGCGGGTCAAACGAGAACCGCAGAGTCTCTCCTTCAATCTCGATGCTGAGACCGGCGGGGCTGGACCCGTTTACCAGCACGCCAGGGACCGGAGCATCGGGCATGATGTCTGACCTCCATTCAAAGCCTGGCGCGTCAATCTGCTCGATCCAGCCGGACCAGCTTTGACCGCCGGAGATCACCAGATGCTCCTGAAGGAATATGTGGTGCTCCGACCACATAGATGCGGGGGGGCCGTCCCTCTGAATGTGCTTCAGCCAGAATGGGCCGGCCGGATCAAGCTCGACTTCGATTCTGTCCTGCAATGACCCAATATGTGTTCCCCATTTAGTGGGCGCTTCGGGAACCCAGTAAGTGTGCTGAATCACGTAGGTCGTCTCGGTCGGGCTCGCCCCACCGACCCCCTGGCCCCAGGCGGCAGGAGCTGCTGCAACTAGCGATGCAAGTACGACGACAACAACAAATGTGGTTTTCATTTCCGGACTCCTTGTGAGGAAGCTTGACTCTCCAGATCCGCGGGGAGTGGCAGATACATTTCGGCGAAGCTCAGCGAGGGAACAGCAAGCCTGGGCCGCGGGATAGTCAAGACGGCCGCCACCGCTGCTATCCATTTGCCTGGCTTGTGGTTACTCCTTGAGAACTTCACCCCAAGCCGCTCTTCCGCGCCGCCTTGTTCCCCGTCTTCGCCCGCCCTCGCCGACGTCACCCAGTCGACGGGCTATGTCGTCAGCATCGCGCCCAGTTCGACTGCATGCTTTGGGGTTGTGCCTGCCCTCCAGCGCCCGCGCGTCAGCGGCTGGACGCACCTGCTCTCACACCGACGCCTTCAGCCGCGTGTCTTTGCCCGCAGAGTTTGCTGCCACTTAGCGGTATGTCTCGGCGTGTTCGAAGCCTCACGCCTTGCTTGTTATTCTCAGTGTACCCCATAACGTCTCCGGAGTCAAGTGTTTTTTCCATTTATGGCAATGAATTATTGGGGGGGGGGGTATTTTGCATCCCCACATTTCGCCCACCCCTCACTCTCATCACGCCCAATGCCCCCGATGCGGTCGATAACAGAGAAAGGCCGAGTAGAGAAGCGGAGTAATCCCGTAACAGGAGCCCGAATGGAGGCGGGGTCGCGCCGCGAAGAGTCTTCATGTCTGGCGGCCATCCTGGCCCCGGTTGACGACGAGGTGCCATGGAAGAAGCCCTGGCGGACACTCAGCGATGCGGAGATCGATCGACACATCAGAGAGATGGTCGAGCGGGCGGGCAGCAGTCGGGCGGTGATGGGCTACTTCATCATGGACGAGCCGGGTACGCGTGATTTCCCGGCGCTGGGGAAGGCAGTTGACGCGGTGAGGCGATACGCTCCTGGAAAACTGGCCTACATCAACCTGTTCCCCGGTTACGCCACCATCGGAGCACCGGATAAATCGCAACTGGGGGCCGCGAGCTTCACCGAGTATCTCGAGAGGTACGTCGCGGAGGTCAAACCCCAGTTTATCAGTTACGACAACTACATGGTCCAGTACGCGGACGACCTGCTCCACCGGCCCAGTGCAGACAGCTACTTCAGCGATCTGCTGGAGGTTCGCCGGATCGCCCTCAAACACGATCTGCCGTTCTGGAACATTGTCTCCTCGAACCAGATCCGCAATTTCACGACGATCCCTTCTCCGGCCAACCTGTTGTTCCAGGCGTACACAACGCTGGCGGCAGGCGGGAAAGGCGTCTCCTGGTACACCTACTATGGAAGCAGCGGGCCGAAACCGGGATACGGGTGCGCTCCAATCGACCACACAGGAAACAAGACTGAAACCTGGGGTTACCTGCAGATGGTGAACCATCACCTCAAGACGCTGGGGCCGATGATGAGCGGTCTGCGATCGACAGGTGTCTTTTTCAGCTCGCAGCCCTCGGGCGCATCACTGCCCCCACTGCCGGGGCGGTTGATCAGCGGGGTGCAAGCCACGGCATCGCCGCGGGGAAGGACAACACAAGTTATCCTGCCGATCATGGTGGGTGAATTCGCCTCAGCCGACAGCGACGACTGCGTCATGGTGGTGAATCTGAGCCTGGAACGGTCGGTCAACGTCCGCGTCGAGACAGCTCGGGCATATGAGAATGCCGAGGTGATCTCCGCCCAGGACGGGCACGCGGTGCCGCTGGATATGAAGAACGGCCTGTGGCTGACGGCCGGCCAGGGAGCCCTGGTCAGGCTGCGTTGACTGGCGAGATGCCGAGCCCGCCGAGGCGGGTAAGACCGGGACGGCCTCGTTGGTGTCACCGCCAGGCGATCGGGGCCAGGGATTCCGAGATACTGGCCGTGAGGTTGGTGGTTCCCGTGTCGGCCATGTTGACCACGACGAGATCCATACTGACCGGGTGTTCCGGCTTTCGATCGCGGCCGGTGAGATAACCGAAAGCCACTGAATTCCCCGAGGGCGACCATTGCGGGGAGTCGACGGCGAAGGGCGCGCATTCCGCGCCTCCGAAGATCCGCTCGCTTTCCCCGCCGTTGCCTGAGATGACCGCGATACCCGCGAGGGGCTCGCGTATCTTGAATACGATCACACGCCCGTCGGGCGACCAACTCGGATTGAGTGCCGACCGCGATGTGAGCGTTTTGGTCTCTCCTGTCTTCACGTCGGCGACGCACAGACGGCCATGAAAGGACGTGAACGCAATTGTCTGGCCGTCGGGCGACCAGTCGTACGAGTCTACATCGGGCACGGCGGCGCGGCACCACGAGCCAGCGTCAGATACGGTCACGAGCGGCAACGACAGCACCGGTGGCCCGATCGGTTCGGACGAGCGAGCGATCCTCTCGTGCGGGTCGTAGCGAACCGCGATGGTATAGATGCCCTGCTCGACAATCCGACCCTGCAGGTCCCAACGACGGCCGATCCAGGAAATCGCGGAATCGTGGGCGTGGACCGGCCAGCGTGGAGAGCCAGGCATGGGCTCCATGTCGGGCATATCGGTCAGCCTCACGACCTGCCCGTCGTCACAGGACACGAACAATTCGCGGCGGGTACCGCCATCGGGGTAGGTTTGCCCTTCGATCGGGCGTACATCCACAAACCAACGATGCCCGGCGTGGAGCTGTCGACTCGGCTCGCCCCAGACGCTCTCGGGCAGCGGGCGCATGGTCCGATCGCCGGCGCTCATCTGCCAGAGGCGATTATTGTGCCAGGGCCAGCCGCAGCAGTAAATCGTGCCCGGCGGAGACTCCGCTATCGGGGTGACTGAAGCGTCTCTCGCCGTCCTTTGCGGCAACGTGGTCAGCCCCCAGACGCCAACCACGGTGATGCAGATGGCAACCAGCCATGTATGACTCTTGACTCTGTGAGCAAACATAGTTTTGCTTTCCTTTCACTGCCCGCGGGCAAGGACAACTGCGCGCGGATTCATTGTCCGGGTCGATCCCGTTCTCAACTCCTCTGCGGCTATGGCCAGGTTCCCCGATTTACGCGGCCGTCAGGCCACGTCAAGCATCTACTTCACGCCCTAAAACCCGTGTGCCGCGGGCAGCTTCTCTGCCCATGCATTGGCGGGCAAGCCCCTCGGCCTGTGCTCGGGAGGAAGGCCGCCAGTGGCAGCCGAGCCGGGCTCCATCTCACGAGCCGATCCGCGGCTCGCCCCGGCGCGCGACTTCAGAATGCTTCCGGCCTGGTTGCGCACGAGGCGCTTCACGATTGCGTGGCCGAAAGCGTCGCGTTGCAGCCAGCCCTGCTTCACCAGAAACACGATCGCCCTGCGAACCGTGGCCAGGCCGGTGTTCACCTCGGCTGCGATCCGACGAGGGTCGGGCATTCGCGACCCCGGTGGGAACAGACCCGCGGCGATCGCATTGGCCAGGATCTCCCTGACCTGGACCTGTTTCAGCACTCTGGATTCAGTGTCTATCGACGGCAAGGCTCTCATTTTCTGTCAGTTTCCCCAATCGGTAGGCTCCCCAATAGGCGGTATGATGGACGTTCGGCAGGCGTGCCAGCGCCTCGCACTGCTGGTAAGCCGCCTTGGCTTCGTCGTAGCGGCCTTCCAGTTCCATTCGCAAGCCGATGAAGAACCACGGCCAGGGATCCAGCCGTGACCCGAGATTCATGATGCCCTGCCAGCGAGCGACGAAATGGTCCTGGCTGACCATATCGAGGAAATAGCCGGCCGTGCATGGATCCGGGCAGGCCCCGAGGGCTTGCTCGCCCGTGGTGATGCCCGTCAGAGCATGCACTTTCTTGAACGCTTCCTTTGCTTCCTCCGGACGACGTAGGCCCAGTAACACCCAGCCCAGTGTCTTGTACCTTGCGGCATTCTTCGGTTCCAGCTCGATCGTCCTGCGCATCAGCAGCTCGGCACGATCGTATGCGCCGCCCAGCGCCAAATGCTCCGCGACGACTGACGGGAGCAGCGTGTCGTCGGGGATTGTGGAGGGGTCGATTGCACGGGCCAGTTCGATGGCCTGGGCCACTCCATCGACCGAACTCCTGCTCAGCAGGAGTATCTGCCCGACCGGTTTGCGCGCTTTGAGGCTTGCCAGTCGCTTGCGGTCGGCTTCCAGCAGCTTGCCATACTCGGGCCTGTCCGGGTAGTCGCCGGCCAACTGCTGCTGCACGTCGATCGCCAGCAGGAGAGTCTTTTCCGCCTCCTCCACATGCCACCGCATGGCAAGCCCGCCGGTCTGCGCTCGATGGAGCCGGGCGAGGTCTTCGCGGTATCTGGGGTTGGCCGGATAATTCCTGGCGAGCTTCTCAACGATGGCGACGGCGCGCAGGTAAGCCGCGTTGGCCGCTTCCGCGTCGCCGGTTCGTTTCAGGGCATCGCCGACGGTCCGATAGGTGTCTGCCACCATCTTGTTGTATCCCGCGCCCGTTTCGGACTCGAGAGGTGCCGAATCCGCGAGAGCGGCCGACGTAGCCTGCCGACGATCGAGGCGAAGCACCTCATCCCACCAGCGGCGTGTATGCGCGAGTTCGGTTGCGTAGACGGGGTCATCGGGGAACCAGTTGACGAGGTTCTGCTGGATAGACATCGCTTCGTGGACCACCTGGTCGGCCTCATCACGGCGGCCGGCCTTCATCAGTACATCCGCCAGGTTGCGCTTGCTGCGCGCCAGTTCAAGCTGGTGCTGTCGTGCGTCTATGTTGTCAGAGAGCGCTTCGCTCAGACCGGTTCGCAGCTTCAGGCATTCGCGCAGCGCCGCTTCCGCATCCTGAAGTCGTGAGGTATCGCGAAACACCAGGCCCAGCAAGTCGAGACTCCTGGCCAGATCGCGCTGGAAGGGGCCGGAGTCGCGCGAGTCGGCAACGAGTTTCGACATCACCGCGTGAGCATCTCGCGTCAGGGCTTCCGCTTCGGGATATCGTCGTCTCTCCCACAGCATGGCCCCCAGGGACAGTTCGACGTCGGCGAGCTTCGCGCCGTATTCAGCGACACTGGGAACATCCTTGCACAGCGATGTCAGGATCCGGATGGCCTCGCGATAGGCTTCCTCGGCCGCCTCATCCTGGCCGACCTGGGCGTGGCTCTGGGCGAGAAGTACGTAGGCGGCGGCGGCGTCGCGCCGTATGGTCGGTTCGGGGCTCTTGTCGGCCAGCAGGCCTTCGCGGAACCTTGCCGCATCCTCCAGCAGGGCCCGCCGGAGCCCCTCTGTCCGCGGCGCATCCGTCAGCTCGACCGCTGCCACGTGGGTCAGCATGCGGTCGACGACCTCGCTCGCCACTTGCAGGTTTGCCTGGGCCGCATCACGCTGGCGAACGGCCTCCGCACGTTCTCGGGCGATGAGTATCGTGCTCACCGAGAGTCCCACGATTGTCAACACCAGCAGGATCGCCGCCGCGGCCACCCAGGACTGATGCCGGCGCGCCCACTTGGCGCCGAGATCCAGCAGAGTCGGCGGCTTGGCCAGGATGGGCCGATCCTCGAGGTACCGGCGGAGGTCGTCGGCCAAGTCCTGGGCGGCGGCATAGCGGTCTTCCGGGTTCTTGGCCATGGCCTTGCCGACAATGGTCTCGAGTTCCTGCGGGATGCTGCGTCGGACGCGCCGCAGCGGGCGGGCCTCCTCCAGCGAGATCTGCCGGAGCAGCTCCTGACGGTCGCGGCCGTTGAAGGCGGGCTCCAGCGCGAGCAACTCGTAGAGCGTGACCCCGAGCGAGTAGATGTCGGTCCGGTGATCCACGGGCACCCGTTTGGCCAAAGCCTGCTCGGGGCTCATGTAGCGGACCGTTCCGAGGAGATCGCCGGTCAGGGTCAGGCCGGGGTCGGTCTGCATCATGGCCAGCCCGAAATCGGTCACCCAGACATGGCCGGCGGCATCCAAAAGAAGGTTTGACGGCTTGATGTCGCGGTGAATAACGCCCCGCTCATGCGCGTGCTGCAACGCTTCGGCCGCCTGTATGCCCAGGTTTGCGATCGCCTCGCAGAATGACCGCCCTTCCGCCGAGCCGCCCGTCGCGAGCGTCGCCAGCGATGGTCCGCCAGGCGTTGCGGCCGGCAACAGCGGCGCGGCGGACGAGCCTGAGGCCTGCGGCTGACTCGGCACCCAATGGCCCGAGGCGAGGCTGCTGGTGACCGGTGAGATTCGATTCGTCCGCAGACGGTCCTCCCTCGGCGGCAGGCCGGCGAGATCGCGCAGTTCGCTGATGACCGCGGAGAGCGGGTGCCCGTCGATGTACTGCATCGCGTAATAGTGAACGCCCCTCTCGCAGCCGACCGAGAAGACGGGAACGATATGAGTGTGATGGAGCTGGGCGGCGGCCTGGGCCTCGTTCTTGAAGCGTTGGAGCTGCCTCGGATCGAGAACCGCGGCGAATGAGAGGACCTTCAGAGCCACGCGCCGGCCCAGGGAGATCTGCTCGGCCTCGTAGACGATGCCCATGCCTCCGCGGCCAAGCTCGCGAATCAGGCGGTAGTCGCCCAGGACGCCGGCAAACGGCGTCTCTGATGGTGGAGCCTGGTCCGACGTTTGCGAATCGGGGACGGCCGGCGACATCACCATCAGCGAGGGGAACACCTCACGGACAATCGAAGCGATGCGGGGGTTGGCACGGGCGTACTCTTCAATATCCGGCCTTTCGCCCCGCCGCAGCCGGTCGGTGAACTCGTCAGCCACCTGGCCGAGCAGAGCTTCGATGGTCTCGTCCTGATGTGGAGAAGCCTCTCTCATGACAGGGACTCCGTGAAGCCGCGGCTCATCAGTGCAGCCCTGAGGCGAAGCAGCGCCCTACCGTAACGCTTGCTGGCCGTGGGAGCGTCAATGTCGAGAACCTGGGCAACCTCAAGGTTGGTCAAGCCTTCGTAATTACGCATGAGAATGAGCTCACGATCGTCTTCGTCCAGCCCGGCTATTGCCTGACGCACTCTCTCGCCCAGTTCGCGGCGCACCAACTGTTCGCTCGGGGTGGCGGAATGAGCCAGAACGTGGCGGCCGAGGTCAACCGAAGAGCGGTCCGGGAGCGGCAGGTCGCGTGTGGCCGCCCTGCAGTCAGCGCCGATATGCCTGCGTCGCAACATGATGAGACGGTCGTAGGCAATGCGACGCAGCCAGATCGCAAAGGGCATGGATTCATGCTGCAAGTAGGCCTCGATGCGCCGGGCGGCCTCGGCCTGGGTTTCCTGGACCGCGTCGGAGGGGTCCAGGCGCTGCCGCAGTCGCGAATCCAGACGCATTTCCAGGAATCGCCGGACGGCCGGACGATGGCTGGCCAGCAGCCGCTCCAGGGCCTCGCGATCACCCCTGCGAACCCGCTCAAGCAGGCGATCCGTGTCGGTCGAGTTTGTTCCCCTTAGACCCATTTCTGTTTTCCTTGGTCTGATGCCTCCATTCTAATGACTGCGAGCGGTGAAAAAAGTTGCCTATGGCTTTCTGTGCTGTTATTGGAGCGCGCACACAACCTATTGTGAGACAATGTGTTGCGCTCAGCAAATAATCTCTGACGAGGCGATAGACCGGCCGACGGAGTCTCCGACGTGAGCATCTGCGGGGAGCCACAGGGCTGAGCGGGAGGGCAGGGCAAGAGGCAGGGCAAATGGAGGTCGTTGGTGCCGCACAGACTGGACGTATTATCCGGGCAGAGCCCGGCACCGCAGTCGAGTTGGTTTATGCTGTCCATCGAGCAGTGATCAGCCCCCGCAGGACAACCCTGTTGGCCGTGATTGCCCTGCTGGCGTTGTCCATAGCTGTCGCCCTGCCGACCGCCCACCGTATGATCGAGACGAACTGGTCGGTCGGCTGCATTGTGCTTTGGCTGGTGCGGGCCCCGGTACTGACGGCCTTAGCCATGATCGTGGTTCTTGGTGTCCTCGGCCACGTCCTGTTCGTTATCGCCTCGTTCGTCGAACGCCGCTCCCGTTCGCGAAAATGATGACGCATCTCCCTTGCAGCGAAATGGTCAGACAAACGGAAGCCCGCTTCAGGATATCGGTCCCGGGGGCGTTGGGCGTACTCTTGTCAGCGTCCGGCAGCCCTTGGTCGATATAAATGAGCGGTTATGGAGTTGACCAGCACCACTTGAAGCCCCGTTTGGGGTATGTTAGATTGGATTCAGGTGCTTGGCGGCGTACCCAAGTGGACTAAGGGGACGGATTGCAAATCCGTTATTCGTGGGTTCGAATCCCACCGCCGCCTATCGTTTCAAGGTCGGAAAAAGGCTCAATTCCCGTTGATAATCACCCAAATGCTTCGGTGCCGCCGGAGCATTCCATCCTTGGACGCCGGATGTCGATTCGAGATCGTCGCTGGATCGAGGATCGTCGTCGCCACCTGCCTTGCCGCTTGCGAGGTCCGATGGTGTCCGCGCACTCAGGCGATCACATGGGTGGCTGGTTGTGCTGACCGCCGGCGCAACTGGCGGATACGAATCAGCAGCCCGGCCAGGAGCAGCAACGCCCCGGCAACGGGAAGACAACCCATCAGCAGCATGATCGCCCCGACGACAATCGCGGTCGTGGCGGACGCGACAGCATGCCGTTGGATGATCTGCCCGTCACGCAGGCAACGGTAAGCCAGCACACCAACGAGCACAACAAGCAGAACCAGGACGATGTACCCAGCGTTGACGATAAACCGTCCCGAAACGGCGCGGGCGGTAATCTCGACCTTGCCGCGCGGGGTGGTGAAGAAGCAGGCTTGGCCACGGATTGGGATTTCGACGTCCAGGCTGGCCAGGCCGGCGGGGGCAAGCACCGCAGCCCCTTCCGCTTCAGTCGAGCTTGCGGGTCGGGTTGTGGGCGCGTTTTCGAGGCCTGCGGCGATCCCCGTGATGGCAAAGCCACCGTATCCGCTACCGCTACCGCTCTCGCCGCGGCCCTCGAGCCTCGTCCCGGCTTGGGTGCCTCCCTCAGGGCGGCCGACGCGGCCGTCGACCTCCCAGCCGAGGCTCGAGCTCGGCACGGACAGTGCCTTCTGTTTGGCCGCCCGGTCCTGGAGCGCTGACCTGTACCGAGTGACCGCGGACTCGTCGCCCTCTCCCTCTCCTTTCTGCAGGATCCTTTTGCCGAACGGCGACTGCAACTGCGAATAGTCGCTCTGCAATCTGTCCACCACGGTAACCTGTGCAACGTTGGGGGCCTGGGGCTGAGCCAGTCGAGCCGGGGCCTGCACCCGATCGAGATGGAATACGACATTGCCGGTGCCGTTGGTAATGGTGAACTCGTCGGCGAGGCCGTCGCCATTGATATCCGCACCCTGGGCGGTGTCAACGGTCGGGACGTCCTGCGGCGCGGTGGTGACAAGACCGTTGTAGTTGAACCACTCGGACCGGAAGTAGGACACGTCTGCCGGCTGGCTGGCGGCGCGGGGCTGCGGCACGGCTCCGGCATCGAAGAAGTTCGCCGAGAGCGTGTTGACGACGTTCAAGGAACGGTCGTTTCGCTGTCCCTGGAAGTACAGGTCGAGGCCGGCGCGGTTATCGCCGGCGGGCGCACGACCGAGTTCCTCGGTAATCTGCTGGATCTGCTGGCCGGCGTTGGAGATGATCAGGGCGTTGGATTTCAGTTCGGCCTGGACCGACACCTTGTTGGCGACATCGGGATTGTACGCCCGGAACTGCTCGACCTGCTGTCCGAGCAGCCCGAGGTTCTCCGCGGCCCGGACCCTTGCGTAATCGTCACTGGAACTCAGCGCCTGGGCCAACTGCTCGGCCTTGCGGTTCTGGTAAATGATGTAATCCGCGGCGAGCTGGGCTTCATCGGCCGCCTGACGCGCGGTGCCGCCGAAGTCGAACCATTTGTACGTTTCGGGGAGATACAGCCGCACCTGGCTGAGCGCGACCTCGATGTTGACCGTGGATATCATGGGGAAACTGACCGAAGGCCACGCGCGGAGCGATGACAGGCGTCCGCCGTACTTGAGGACGACCTCGTAGTCGAGGTCTCCGGCCGCGGTCTTGACCAGCGGGATACGGACGTTGCGCGGTTTGCCGGGGCCGGGCACCTGGGTGGGTTTCACGGCTTCGCCGGCCACGCGCGTCGTCCAGAGCATGGCATCGGGGGGCATCACGACTTCGAGGTACTGCTCGGTCGTGTTGTGGACCCGCAGCACCTGGACGGCGCGGTAGGTTCCGCTCTCGTCTACGACCATCAGGGTCTCGGCCAGCCCGATGGAAGCGCCGGCCGTCTCGACAATCGCGCGGTCGCGGGTGCGGAAGGCCAGGTCCGGGTTGGCCGCCTCGGGCTGAAGGATGTACGCCTGGGTCACGCCGCCGCCGAGGATCGACGCCAGCCACTTCCATTCCTGCTGCTCTCGGGTGAGGGCATCGAGCCCGGGCGCCGACTCGACTACCACTTCGCTGCGACCGGCGCTTTCGAGCAGCACGTATCGCCGGGTGGTGGTGCCCGTCTCGACGACGGGGATGGGGGCATGATGAGTATCGGCGGTGAGCTGGCGGTCGTTCTGGACGAGCACGCGCAATTGCCCCATCACCTTGTCCTGCAGCTCAAGACGCACGCGAACGGGGGCGTCGGGCTGGTCCGAGGTCGGCGCAACGGTCTTCTGACGCAGTTGCGGTGTGCTGATGCGGGCGTCCTTGAGGTGGGCGGGAAGGAGGAACGCCACCTCGCGGATCCCGGCGTTCTGAATGGAGAAGTCCAGAAGGACGGTCTCCTCGACCGCCCGACTGGTCACTCTTACGTTCGTGACGGTGTAGCAGAAGACGATCGGCTGCTGGAGGCTCAGGCGCAAGAGGCCGCCGTACTCGGTGCCGCGATAATGGAGTGCCAGCTTGGCGAGGGATCGCTGGTTTTCGGCCAGCCACGTATGCGTCCGCGTGAGCAGCATCGTTTCGCAATTGACCAGGTCGCGCGGCTCCACGCGGTAGGCAGGGTCGGCCTGGACGACGATGTCGCCTTCCTGGTCGGCAAGATCGAGGACGGTGAGGCGGGGCAAGGCCACCTGCTCGACGGGGCCGGTCTCTCCCAGTTGGCCGGTCACGAGGATTTGCGCCTCACCTTGCTGTCCATGCGTCAGGTAGACGCTGAGCACCGCACCGCGGTCGTCCTTGGTAATCGCCCATTCGAAAACGCCGGGGGCCGTCACCCGATCCACCTTCAGGTCGGGCGGCAGAACCATCTGAACCCGATACAACGGGCGATGCTCGACGTTGAGAATGACCCTCGTTTCGAGGTTGCGCTCTCTTTCGGCGATCCGCAGAATGGTCTGCAGCCGGCCGGTGACGCGGGCGCGGACCGGCTCGGCTTCCAGGCGAACGGTGAACGGCGTGGAGGCGAAGCGATACGCCTGGTAGGGCCGGACCCCGAGCGGGCCGACATCGGCGGGCTGGGAGGCGGCCTTGTCGCGCAGGTCGGTGCGAGCGGCGCCTTGCGTCTCGGTCGTCTGGAGGTTCAGCAGCGGGCTTCGCCGAATCTCGAGATTGCCCTGGTGCAGGGCCGCACCGGTTACGGTCACGATGGGCACTTCGAATGTTGACAGGCTCCTGCCTCCGACCTCGCCGCGCCGCCAGAGTCGGATGGTTATCTCCTCGGCGTCCTTGGCGGGTTTCAGAAGGGATACCGTAAGCTCGCGGCGAGCGCCGGTTTCGCGCTGTTCCCAGCCGCGGACGTTGCCGCCGGCCACCTGGACAACGAGATATCCCTCGGGCAATCCGAAGTTGAAGAAGTCGCGTTCGCCGCGACGGAACGTCAGGCGAGCGGTCCAATCGAGCCGCAGACCGTCCTCCTGCACATCGAACCGGGCGGTTGAATCGGCGGTCAGGCTGCGATCGACGGTGCCCTCGCCGACTTTGGGCCGCCAGCGGATGTCGACCGCCCCGTCCGCGCTCAGAGCGGTGGCGATGACCTCGCGAGGAGCGGTGGTGAGGATGCTCCGCCGATCGGCGATATGTCCGAACCGGACCTCGGTCTGAGGATCGGGGACAGTGATGCTCAATGACGTTGCCGGCGCGACCGGCAGCCGGCCCTGAGCCACGCGCCAGCCGCCTGGACGATCAAGTTTCATTCTGATGGTGATTTCGAGCTGGTGCCTGCCGCGCTGGGTCAGGTGAAGAAGCAACAGCGAGCCGCCTGGGCGCGGCGCGATTCTGCGGATCGCCTGCGACTTTCCCCCGGACGGCATGGCGGGCGGTGCCGCCTGAGCGACGCTCAGACGGGCCGGTTTGTGATCCATGTCCGCGCGAGCCAGGACACCACCTTCCAGTGCCAGGGGGATGGCGATCGGCTCGTCGGTGTAGCTCTCGATTTCGATCTTGCCCTCGATCAGGAGGTTCTCATCGCCCTGAAGTGTGGCGGAGTACGCGGCCCCGGCCAGCGCGTATGCGGCCGGCGGTTTGGCCGTCTCGATCATCTGATCCGGGTGGGCCTGGTTCCATAAAGCCACGAACTGGTCGTAGGGCAGGAGCAACTGGGCGGCATCCCGGATGCCGGTGTCGGACTTCGGGTCATACGGCACGATGATGGCATCGGCGGGCACCTTGACCGGCGCCGGGGGGCTCAGCCGCTCGATAAGAGCGCTGATTGCCGGGTTTTCTTTGTCCTGCGCGCGAGCAGTCGAGAGAGAACACAGGACGCACGCCAACATGACGCATGCAACTACGGCGGCGCTGCGGGCCGGAACGGCCGGACAAACGCGTTTGAGCAGCCATCGCACAACGGCAATGAGGATGTACGCCGGCACCAGCAGAAAAGCGGCGTAGCAGGCCGGGTTGAGCAGTTCGGTGAGCACGGCCGAGCCTGTGATCAGCGGCAGCGCGGTGGTCAGGGCGATAATGACCACGACAAAGGCGATTCTCCATCTGACCGGACGATTGATCCTGATCAGCCCGATCAAGCCGACGATGCCAGCCAGAGTCCAAGCCAGCGATTGAAGACGGCTGACATTGGCCATGCCG
This sequence comes from uncultured Planctomycetales bacterium, assembly GCA_964586235.1. Lineage (GTDB taxonomy): Bacteria > Planctomycetota > Phycisphaerae > UBA1845 > PWPN01 > JAUCQB01. The sequence goes on along the minus strand of CAZPIO010000137.1, from coordinate 5,166 downwards.
ATCTCGAGTCTTGGTTCGCCGCCGAGGCTTTTGAACGTAATCACTTTTCCTGTTTCCTGGAGATCGATGGCCAGGCTGCGAACGCCTTCGAGCCGTCTGCCGACCATGCCAGGTTTGGCTGGCGGCGGCGGTGGCGGCGGCGTTTTGGCGGAAGGGGCGCCGATTATCATTTGATGCGGGACCGCGGCTTCCCTGGGGGCGTCCAGGTCGCCGAAGCTGAACTCCATGGAGGTTTCGGGCTCGCCGCCCCGGAGGACGTCGTCTCCGCCACCACCGAGAAGCAGATCTCGGGCCATCTTGCTCTGTGCTGCCGTGGGGACTTGCGAGCGGGAGGGTCCCCTCGCCCTGGCCAGTCCATACCCGTCGTAGAACCAGTTGATCCCGCCGCAGGCTCGAAGCAGACGCTCGGCGACATCGGTCAGTGCCAGTGGCGGCGGCTGAACCTGCTCGGTGAAAACGGTACCGCCGGTGGTCAGGACCTTGAAGCCGGTCGGCGCGTACAGGTACCAAGCCAGGTCGGCGACCGGAACGTCGACCATCTGCGCGTCGGCTTTCTCCCGGAGGCGCAGTTTCGGCGCGGGAAGGTCAATGCTGTCGCTAAGGCTGACAGATTCCACCGGCGTTTCGTATACCACCCGCAGATCGCGTGGGGCGTTCGTCGTTGTGGTGGGCAGGCTGATGAGCAATGACGTGCCTTCTCTCTGGGGAGCGGCCGGCCTGCCGTCGACAACCATCGACCAGAGCGTTGAGCCGGCGGGCAGGTCAACCTGTGCGAACTGGGCCTTCGTTCGCAGGACGAACCTTGCAGCAGTTTGCGCCAGGCCCGCGGGGTCCAAGACGGTGGTCAGTTCCGCCCTCTGCACGATGAGAGCCGGGAGGATATAGCCCTGGTCGCGGCTAACGCTCACCGTGACCGCCGGCTGATCACCGACGAACCGATAGACGCCGAGCAGGCGCTTGCCGGGCTGGTATTTGGCATCCACGAGCTCACCGATGTCGGCCTTCCGCAGGTCGGTTTTGATTTCGATGTTCAGTTCGGCGCTGCCTTCGACGGAGACCAGGCCCGACTGATAGACCATGCCTTCGGCACGAATGATGTGCAGGTGCCGGTCCTTGGGGGCTTCGGAGGGCAACGGCTGCTGGAAATCCACCGCGAGAGCGACCTTGCCGCGCCCGGGCTCAGAGAGGGACGCCGACCATCTTCGCAGGCCGTCGGCCGACTTGCTGACATATTCCTTCAACCGGACACCACCAAGCCCGCGAATCATCAATGACTCGGGGGTGCTGTCAGGGAGAATGAGAGTCAGCTCGCGCGCGGCTGCATCTTCGACGTTGAAGAGCAGTTCATAGTGAGCGACAAGGGCCTCGGGTTTGATCACGAAGGAGGAAAACGTCCGAGCAGTCAGACGCGGCTTGACGCGCTCAACCTCCAGGCTGACACGATAGTTCGGGCGGTCGAAGCGGAAGGCCAGCAAGGTCGGGACGCCGCCAAGGCCGTACTTGGCCTTCTCGTGCTCGTCGAGCAACTCGACGTGCTCGATGGCCGTCGCGCGGGTCGTCAGATCGTCGCGAACGGCGACCGCCAGGGCCCCGGTTTCACGAGTAACGCTGATGGCAGTGAAAGGCGGGAAGGATGTCTGGATCGTGGTCCAGGATTCGAGCCATTTGGCCGGCTGATGCGAGGCCTGGAAGTACAGTCGATACTCCTGTCTGGGGGCTACGCCCTGGGGCAGGCGGACGTGGATCCGGGTCCCGCCGCCGGACTGATCGAAGCGTTCAATGGCCAGCGGTTTGTTCTCGGCATCGGTGACGGCGGTCACGTTCCAGTCGGCCGGGGCCGCAAAATCGAAGGCGAAGCACTTTTCCGACTTGGGCAATAGTGAGAAACCGCCGCGAACCTCCTGTTCTTTGTCGGCGAGCGTCAGCAGCAGGTTGGTGGTGACGAACACCTCAGGGTCGGGCTTGCTGAACCGGGCGGTGAGGTTGAAACGGCTTTGTGGTGCGTAACCGGCAACGACGGGCCGAACGCGCGGCGAGCCCGGTTCGGCCTGAAAGATCGAAGCGGGCAGAGCCTGCGTGAGCACCGAGGTGTCGATCGGAATCAGGCCCTGGCTCTCAATGGACTGGGGTTGAAGACGATCCTCGACCAGCAGGCCGACGACGGCGACCTGCCCTTCAACCTCCAAGGGCTCCAGCCTTGGGAAGGACCACTTTTCGAGGGGCGGCGCGGTTTTTATCGCCGACAGGCTCAGCACGACTGTTTCGGTCGTCAGATCGCGAAGCGCGACGCGCAGAATCCGGCCGGCCGCCTGCTTGTCGACGCTCCAGCGGGCCATGCGAGGAGACTGCACGTGGGTAATCTCGAAGCCCTCTGGCACCGAGAACGCGAACTCATCGACCGCCTTGTGTAGGACGGCCATCGACATGGTCGCGTGCAATCGCTCGTACGCCTGGGTCACTTCGTCCACCACGACGCTGCGGGCGACGACCACGCGTTCCTGGCGCAGGAGCCGACTGTTGAGGGTCATGGCAATGGACACATCACCGCGGCGAGGCAGCAACTCGAAGGAAGTGACCCCGGCCGCCTGATCCACGTGCCGGCTGACTGTCTCCATTCCGCTCTTAACTTCCACGTCACCGGGCACGGTTAGCCGCAACCGCGTGGCGGGGGGCGTGGGAAGGCGGTAGTTGAGGATCTGCGTTGCAGCGGTGGTTTCGAGCGGCGCGACCATCTCGAGCCGCAGGGTGTGGCGGCCGACGCCGCTGACGAACAACTCCAGACGTCCGTCATCGGCGCGGCCGATGGGCGCGCTGGTCTCGTCCAGGGTCGCTTGCCGCAGGCCGACGCCGCCAATGTCCAGGCCGACAGCCTGAATACCCGGAGAGAGAACATCGAGAACAAGGCTGCCGACAATGGATGCCCGGTCGGGCTGAATCACGATCTGATAGTCGGCCGAGAGGATGTCGGCATCGCGGGGCGGGCGGGCCTGGGCTTCAGCTCGGGCCGCCTTCTTGAGTTGCTGGTATTCCTGGCGGGTCAAGAGTACCCGTTGAGGCTGATCCTCGAGTATCAGGTTGAGGCTTTCGAACGGCACGAAGACCTCGCGAACCATGGTCTGCCTGGCGGGAGCGGTGGGTTCGACTGCATAGAGGATCGGGCCGCTAGACCACCACGCGGCTGCCGATGTCAGCAGCAGAAGGGAAATCCATTTACGCATGGGTCGACCCTCCCTGCTGATGCGCCTGCGTTTCACCGGCCGCCGGGCTCTCGCTCGGCGGGCCGGCCGCGGCCGGAACGCTCGCGGCACCCCGTGCCCTGATCCGGGCCAGTCGAGCTTCCTCGATGGCCTGTCGCCGTGCGATCACCGCAGGATCGTTCGGACGGACCCAGATGAGGTAATACAGGAGCCAAAGGATGATCACGACCGCGACGGCGGCGACCAGGCGGCCGTCCACGATCTGTCGAGTCAGTGTGGGGAAGAAGATGCCCAGCCCGATGAGCACGACAACAAAGATTCCCGCGGCCATCCAGCGGGCGGGTGCTCGTGCTCGCAGCAGGAGAGCTCCGGGCGCGAGGATGAATAGAAGCACCAAAGCCCTGAGCCAGTCTTCGTCAAGCGTGATCAACCGCAGGGAACCGTCGGGCGGTGCGACGGGACGCAAGGCGGAGAACAGGTACATCCGGCCGTCGCTTTCGAACTTGTCTCCAGCAGGCCCTGCCTTCTGAATTCCCTCGCCAACCCACGCAGCGAGACCTTCGCTCGACTGGATGGGGATCGGTTGGTGATCCCACCCCTGATCACATGTCCAGCGCATTTCGTCGGTCCAGGGCCCGATCGAGCCGAGCCATGTCCATTCGGGGGGCATGAACACGCAGAGATAGACCTTCTGAATTGCCGGGTCGGCGGGAAATGCCGGAGGATCAAGCCGCATGCCGGCATCCTTTATTGTGTAACGGAGTTCGAGCAGGAACGTCTGATCGGGGTTCATGCCGACCAGAGGGATGAAGAATTCGTCTTTCTCGCCTCGCTCCAGCGGGACGCGCTGGCCGTTGAGCCTCAGCGGCTCGCTGTCGAACTCGACGTTGGCCGGCAGCTTCAGGGCGAGCCGCTGATGGGCACTCCGCATGCGATAGAGGGCCTGCACGGAGGTCTGGCCGCCGCGGGTCAGGACCATCTGGACGAGGGCTCGTTCGACGCTGGTCCGTTTGACCTCCTCGATCTTGTAGCGGGCGACCGCCACGCGGAGGCTCCAGTCGTCGTGAAACTCGAACGCTCGGGCCGCGTTGGGCACTCTGGCCCCGGCCATGAGATCATGCTGCGGATCGATCGGCCGGATGCCGACCGGCTCGCCGGTCTCGTGGACATCCATGGCTTCCGCCTTGGTCAGCACGATCTGGCCCCAAGCCATGTCCACCTGCGCGGGCCTCAAATACGGAATGGTCAGATCGACGCTCTTGCCGACGTCGAGCTTGTCGAGCTTTCGTTCCCAGACCAGGCGAATGACCGCGGAGCCGAGGAACTCCGTTTCGCCGCTGAAACTCCATGCGACATATCCTTCACGAAGATCCTTCGGCGCCGGATCGATGAGCCGCTCGCGCACGCCCGGGGTGGTATTCCGCACATCCGGAGCCAGATCGGCCGGGATGTCGATTCGCAGGGACTTGACGCCGCTGTAAAGGATATCGTGATAGAAGGTGGCCTCGTACTTGACGCTCCCGGAATCGACGGAGACGGTCAGCAACTGGCGCACGGTCACCTGGGGCTTGCGCCTCTCGACCGTCAGGGCCAGGCTGACGCGTTCCTCGCCGAAGGCGAACGCCAACACCGGCCGGGCTCCGTCAAACCGCCGGTCGGGCGGTGTGCCCGTGCTCTGAACAGCCTCAGCAAAAGAGACCGCACGGAGGCCTTCAGTCTTGCCGGTGTCAACTCGCAGGCTCTCGGGGGCATGAATGATCAGATGCCCGGTGAGCCGTTCAATCGTACCGCTGACTCTGGGCAGCGGGAGTGGAACAGTGGCCGCACGACCCGTCGGGGCGAGCATGTCGGGCTCATTGAGCCGTTTCTGAAGCCGAACCGCGAGAGCCACTCGTCCCATGGCCTTGCGCGACACGTTGACGACCACTTTTGACTTGTCATCCCCGCGACGATCGAAGGTGTCGACCTG
>CAZPIO010000136.1:0-22608 GCA_964586235.1 uncultured Planctomycetales bacterium | reverse complement strand
AACAGATAGGCTCAACCTAAACCACCGCGCCACGTCTCGACTCTACTGGCGCTTTGAGGGGGCGGTGGGTGGGGGTCGGGGGGAAGAGGGGGCTTCACCTGTGGTCGATTGTCGGCGTTCTCGTGGATGTCTGAGTCTGCGCGCGGCATCTCCGTGATTCCTTCCAGGAAGATAACACGGCGGGTGTTCGGCAAAACGGGGCAGGAACGGAGCAGGTCGCTGGGAGAGTAATGACGAATGACGCCACCCGAAGGTCGAAGATCCGCTCGCCACGGCGACCAGGCTCGCCACGATGTGCAGGCCCGCCACGGCGACCAAGCCCGTGGCGGGACGAAGGAAGTCGGAATCGCGGCTACAAGCCGCTCCTACAACTGACGCGGTGGTCCACCTTGCGGAAGGCACTGGCGGGCGAGCCCCTCGACTTGCGCTCGGGATGGAGACCGCCAGTGGGACACGGCGGATGCGGAATGGATTCCGCGGAGAAAGGCGGCCCGGAATGGATTCCGGGCCGAGCGGAACGGACTTCGGGCCGAGCAGATCGAAAAACAAAGGGCGGCGTTGCCTTGGTTGGCCGCGCCGCCCTTGGGGGTTGCTCAGATATCGGTGTCGGTCGAGGCTAGAGCTCGAAGCGCATTCTCAGGCCGTAGACCAAGGCCACGTCCTGGGCATCGCTGCCGCCCGGATTGACGATGATCTGGAGGTCCGGGGAGATCTCAAGCCACGGCGTGACCCGGATGTTGTAGTAACACTCGATGCCCTGTTCCGCGAACATCGACGGGGGCAGATCGTTGCTCAGGTCCATGTAGTAGTAGCCGAGGCCCATCTGGTCCTTGTCGCGCTCGGGGATGACGCCCTTGCCGCTGACGCCGAAGCTGTAGAAGTGGGAAGCGGCGTTCACATCCTGTCGGGCCCAGCCGAACCGGCCGAACACTCCGATTCCCTGGTTCGAGTCGCCGGCTTCCTGGTAAACGAACTGGTCGAAGTTGTAGTAGAGCATGCAGTTGCTGTCCGACCTCTTGGGCGGGACCATTGGGATCGGCGGAGACGACATTTTCGGGAAATCCATGCAACTGGCGGCAAATCCCACGCGCTGGTGGCCGTCGAGCCCGAAGGGCTTCACTTTCACGGAGATCTCGTGGATCACGGTGGCGTTGGTGTCCCCGTGGAAGGTGGTCTCGAAGCCGGTGGTCTTGGCCCGGCCCTCGGTGTCAGCGACGGCGGTCAGGATGCTGAGCCAGTCGGTCGGGTTGACGATGAAGCCGGCGCCCCAGTTCGTGTAAGGCATCAACGGCGGAATGAGCATGTTGTTGCGCAGTCCGGCGTTCATGAACTGGGTTTCCTCATCGTTGGCGAACATGTTGGTATCGAAGGCCCGGGCGCCCCAGAGCTTGCCGCCGAGCAGGATCAGTTTGCCCTCGAGCAAGACCTGAGTGAAGATGATCTCGCTGAGCAGGTAGCGGCCGCCTTCATCGAGTCCGAAGCCCGGTTCAGCCGAGCCCGGCAGGGCCGCATTCAGGTTTGTCGGAAGCAGGCCCCCGACCTTCTTGTCAATGCCGCCGCCCCATACGCTCTCAGCGTGGAAGAGCAGGCTGGCGCCTTTCCACAATCCCATTTTCCCGAAGTCGAGGGTCATCTCGAGGTCGTTGGTGCCGGACGCCCGGAAGGCGTTGTTCGTATCGCGGCCCCCGTGGGCATTGCCCTGCAGGACCTGGACGTAGTCGATGTCCAGGGTGATACCCTTGTCGGCCAGCGATGATCGGACACCGCCCCAGTCACCGGTCATCTTGGGCCACTCAGTCCAACTGCCGCCGTACCCGGCGGGGGCCGTGGTCTGGGCCATGGAAACCGTTCCCAGCAACAGGATTGCCAAGACAGCCAAACACTTCCTTGTCATCATTTTGCCTCCTGTCTCTGATGGCGTGCGCGGCTCGTGCGTGCGATCTCGCGCCCGCCAAAGGAATTCGATCGTCCTTGCCTCATGAATGGAGGCTGCTGCGCCATGCAACCTCTGATGGGGCCGCATTTTGCCTGAATCCGGGCTTCAATGCAACACCTGCCTGGACGATTTTGCAGGTTATACTTTTATCGTCCGGAATTGGTGTCCCACGCGAGACGGGTAAGCGTCAGTTGAGGTTCGGCAGGTGGTCTCGGGCTGAGCCGGAATGGCATAAACATGCCATATCGACATATCGTTGCCCTCTTCGCTAGCATGTGACCTTTTCCGGCAACGGAGGCCACCGGAGGGGCAGGGTTGGTCCCATTGGTCAGGCGGGCCCGGTGATCGGGCCACTTTGTGTTTTGCGCGCAAGTTCCGGGCGTGCCCCCGCGGATTGGGGCATGATTGCGGTGCCGGAAGGGTCTGTCCGTGAGAAAGGTGACAAGATGAGCTTGGTTAAGGTGTTGCTGGACGAAGGTGAGATTCCAAGACAGTGGTACAACCTGGCGGCGGACCTTCCGACGCCGATGCAGCCCCCGTTGGGGCCGGATGGCAAGCCTATTTCACCGGAAATGCTGGCCCCCGTGTTTCCCATGAACCTGATCGAGCAAGAGGTCAGCCAGGAGCGGTGGATCAATATCCCCGAGGAAATCCTTGAGATTCTCTACCTGTGGCGTCCGAGCCCGCTGTATCGGGCGCGTCGGCTCGAAAAGGCGCTGGGAACACCAGCGAGGATCTACTACAAGAACGAGGGAGTCAGTCCGGCGGGAAGCCACAAGCCGAACACGGCCGTTCCGCAGGCCTGGTACAACAAGCAGTTTGGCATCAAGCGGTTGACGACGGAGACCGGTGCCGGTCAGTGGGGCAGCGCTCTGGCGTTTGCGTGCAGCCTCCTGGGCCTCGAGTGCAAGGTGTACATGGTCAAGGTCAGCTTCGAGCAGAAGCCGTTCCGCCGGCTGATGATGGAGACGTGGGGCGGCAAGTGCGTGGCCAGCCCGAGCGACGAGACCAAGGCGGGCCGCGATATTCTGGCCAAGGACCCGAACTGCCCCGGCAGTCTGGGGATTGCGATCAGTGAGGCCATCGAGGCGGCGGTCACCGATTCGACCGGCAAGAGCCGGTATTCGCTGGGCAGCGTGCTCAACCACGTCATGCTGCACCAGACCATCATCGGCCTGGAGGCGAAGAAACAGCTTGCCAAGGTCGGCGAGAAGAAGGTGGATGCGGTGATCGCGTGCGCCGGCGGGGGCAGCAACTTCGCGGGTATTGCCTTCCCGTTTGTTGCCGACAAGATCGCCGGTGCGGACATCGACATCATCCCGGTCGAGCCGTCGAGCTGTCCGACCATGACCCGCGGGCCATACGCGTACGATCATGGTGACACCGCCTGCATGACGCCGCTGCTGCCCATGCACACGCTCGGTCACACGTTCGTACCGCCCGCCATTCACGCGGGAGGGCTCAGGTACCATGGTCTCGCACCTCTGGTCAGCCAGGCGATCGTCGAAGGGCTGATCAGCCCGCGGGCCTATCATCAGCTTGAATGCTACGAGGCGGCCCTGCTGTGGGCTCGCACGGAGGGCTTTATCTCAGCCCCCGAAACCAGCCACGCCATTGCGTGCACGATCGACGAGGCCAAAAGGGCCAAGGAAGAGGGCAAGGAGAAGGTCATCCTCATGAACTGGAGCGGCCACGGGCTGATGGACCTGGTCGGCTACGACAAGTACTTCCGGGGGCAGCTCGAGGATTTCCCGCTTCCGGAGGACGAGATGCAGAAGTCGCTGGCGGCGATCAAGGATTTGCCCAAGCCGAAGATGGCCAAGTCCGGGCGGTGGTGATCAGTCGATCGGCGGTCGACCGGGACTGGGGACTGGGGATGCGGGACTGGCGGCTTGTTGGGCCGGCCCCCGGCCCGAGTCTCCAGTCCCGTTGTTTTTGAAAGAGAAACCGCGAGATGTCGGACATCGATGATCGTCGGATGGATGATCTGGAACGGCATTGCCGGCTGCTCGGACATGAGATCCGGTTCGGTTATTGCCGTCTTCTCCCGGAAGGCCGGCCGTGCCGCCTGATCGTCGATTGCTGGCAGGGTTCTTTTGACGTTGCGTCCTATCTCCAGCAGCGCTACAGCCCGGAGCAGATCGAGGCGTTTCTGGCCCCGCCCAAGGCGAAGATCACCTCCATCATCGAATTGATCGAGAAGGCCAAAGAGGCTGGCGAGCCGGGGTAAGGTCGCGCTGGCTTCCGGTGTCGGACTGTGAGCCGGGCAAAGTGGAAGAGGGCCGCCCGGGTCAGTTCGGAGCGGCCCTCGGTGTTTGTCAGGCGGTCGTGCCTGCACTGGTCATCAGGACGGGATACGGACGGTCAGGCCGTCCGGATCGAGCGTTGCCCGTTTCCTGGCGTGGTGAGCGGCGTTGGCCAGGTGCAGGGCGGAGACGGCCTGGTGGCCGATCTCGACCGGTGCGTTCGGGTTCTTGCGGTTCCGCATGCAGTCGAAGAAGTTGGCCTCGTGCAGGTCGACGCGCAGCGGGCTGGAGATCTCGTGCTCGGGCTCGGGCGGGATGCTCTCCCAGTTGGCAGGCCATTTCTCCTTGTAGAACCGGGCTCCGCGGTCGTCGATCTCCAACGTGCCCTTGCGGCCGTGGGCGATGATCGACCATGCGTCGTGCCAGTTGTTGGTGTAGGTCAGCGTCCAGGTGGCCATGAACTTCGGGTACTCGAAGACCGCGCAGAAGGTGTCCGGCGTCTCGTAGCCCTTGATCTGGTAGGCGGCCCCGTGCTCCTGGGCGGCCAGCGGAGGCTTGCTGCCGTTGAACAGCCACTGGATCACGTCCATCAGGTGGGTGCCCTGGTCGGTCATGTTGCCTCCGGAATACTCCCAGAAATACCGCCAGAAGCGGTACTTGACCGGGTTCATCGGGTAGTGTTTCTCCGGAGGCAGCGGGAGCTGGAATCGCTGCCAGTCGAGCTTGCCGTCCAGCTTCATGTCCTCGGGTTTCGGCAGATCGCCCATGTTCCAGTACCACTCGGCGCGGACCAGACTGACCTCGCCGAGGAAGCCGCTGTCGACGATGGCCTTGGCCTCGATGACCGAAGGTGTGCTGCGGCGCTGCATACCGATCTGGACGACGCGGTCGGTGCGGCGGACCTGCTTGACCATGTTGGCCCCGTCGGGGATGGAATAGGACATGGGTTTCTCGCAGTAGACGTCCTTGCCCGCCATGACCGAGTCGATGAGGTGTCGTGAGTGCCAGAAGTCCGGGCTGGCGACGACGACGCCGTCGATTTCCTTCATTTCGAGCATTTTCTCATGCTCGTTGAAGCCCTTGGCCTTGCCGCCGGTCATTTCGATGGCGACTCTCCGATTGGGCTCGTAGATGTCGCAGACCGCGATGAACTCGCAGTTGTTCTCCTTGCGGTCGAGCATGCTCTTGACGTGATGGCGGCCCATGCCGCCTGATCCGATGATGCCCATGAGGATGCGGTCGTTGGCTCCCAGGGTCCGCGGACCGGGCATCGGGGTCAGCTTGTCGCCGTATGCGCCGACGGCGTCGTCGGCGGCTGCCTTGCGAATGCCGCTCATGGCCAGGGCGCCGACCCCCGCGGCGGCCGTGCCGAGGAGCCTTCGCCGGCTCCAGTCTGATGTCCGGCTGTTCGTGGTGCCCTGTGATTGCTGTGAACCAGCCTTGCTCCGGTTCTTATCCGACATTTCAGTCTCCTTCTGGTATAACCTCGTTCGCCAGCCATCCCGGCCGGGGCAGGCCCGGGGGCTTCAAGTGGCGTAGCGTATCGGTTGGCCGTGCGGTTGTCACGCGCCCCAGCGAGACGGCCGCGTTTTCGGATACCCGATTGTGTCGCGAGACGGGATGTCGTAGAATTCCGGTCCATGGCGCATGATGTACATTCCGGCGACGGCCAGAAAGCCGGTCAGGCGTTGGCTGGGACCGAAGTGGGGCAGGCGGGTTCCGGGCTGCACGCCCCATCTCGAATTCTGGTTGTTCTGCCGAACTGGGTTGGCGATCTTGTTCTGGCGACGCCCGCGCTGCGTGCAATTCGCGAGCGTTTTGGCGGGTCGCATCTGGCTTTCCTGTTGCGGGGCAACCTGGCGGAGATTCTCGACGGTCACCAATGGGCGGATGAGATCCTGCGCTGGCCGGCCTCGGGCAAGGGTCAGAGTCGCCCCAAGCGGCGGCAGGGTTTCCTGGGCTTTGCCGCGGCCCTGCGCGAGCAGCGGTATGACTGGGCGGTGCTGTTCTCGAACTCCTTCCGGGCGGCGCTGCTGGCCCGTCTGGCGGGCATTCGGTGCCGGATTGGCTACGACCGCGACGGGCGGGGTCTTCTGCTGACGGACAAGCTGCTTCCCGAGCGATATAACGGCAAGTACGTGCCGGTGCCCATGGTGCGCTACTACAACGCGATTGCCCGATACCTGGGGTGCCGCAACTGCTTCGATCATCCGGAGCTATACACTACTGCCGAGGAGGAGGCCCAGGTTGATCGTGTCTTGGCCGCCGCCCGGGTGTCGCCCGATCAACTGATCGTCGTGCTTAACCCGGGTTCGTCGTTCGGGCCGGCCAAGCGTTGGTCGACGGAGGGGTTCGCCCAGGTGGCTGATCGGCTGGTCGACGCGTACCAGGCCGCCATCTTCGTTGCGTGCGGGCCGAAGGAGATCGACACCGCCCGGCAGGTGGCAGGGCGCATGCGGCATCCTTCAACGGTGCTGGACAAACCGGTTCTGCCGCTGGGCCCGACCAAGGCCTTGATTCGTCGGGCCAGCCTGCTGGTCACCAACGACACCGGCCCGCGGCATTTCGGAAACGCGTTCGGTGTTCCGACGATCACGGTTTTCGGCCCGACGCACCAGCAGTGGACGGCCACCGAGAGCTCGAATGAGCGGGCGATCCAGGTGCCGGTGGAGTGCGGTCCGTGCATGAAGCGCAAGTGCCCGCTGGACCACCGCTGCATGACCCGCCTGACGCCCGAGATGGTCATGGATGCGGCCCGCGAGCTCCTGAAGAAGGGCGCGGGCGTTGTTTCTCACGGTGCCCGTTAAGAAAAAGGATGTCAGGGTGCTTTTTTGAGAGCCAGGTCTCAGGCTTCGCCTGTCGCAGGGTGGCCCTGGGGGGCGCGGACAGATGAAGCCTGCCCTTTTTCCGGGAGACGCGATGGGCCGCATCATTACCGACCGACAGGAACTCAGCCGCGAGGTGGACAAGCTTCGTTCTGCGGGCAAGAAGATCAGCTTTACCAACGGGGCGTTCGACATCATCCACGTCGGGCACGTGCGTTATCTCTATGGAGCCGCCGCCGAAGGCGACGTGCTGGTGGTCGGGGTGAACACCGACGAGTCGATCAAGCAGTACAAGAGCAAGGACCGGCCGTTGCAGCCGCTGGAAGCCCGGATGGAGATCGTCGCGGCGTTCAAGCCGGTGAGCATCGTGACCAGCTTCGGCGAACCGACCTGCGACGCGCTGCTGGAGTTCATCCGGCCGGACGTGATGTGCAAGGGGCCTGAGTACGGGCCGCACAACCTGCCCGAGTATCCCACCTGTCAGCGCCTGGGCATCCGCCTGGCCACCGTCGGCGGACCGAAGGAGAACTCCTCGACCGAGCTGATCCGCAAGCTGCAGGAGCATGGATTGTGAGGGGCAAGCGGCCAGCTCGCCACGGCGAGTCTCGCCTGCGGCGGGCTCTCAGCGATTGGCGGTCAGCAGAAAGAAGCTATTAGCTGTTAGCTCTTAGCTTTTAGCTGTAGGAGTGGTCTCTGACCGCGACTCGTGCTTTTTGGAACGGTGGGTCGGGCTTTGCCCGACGATTTCTGCAACCCGTGTTTTCGGGAGGTCTGCAGGTTGAGGCGTCTCACCAGTTCTTGACGTCGTCTTTGGTGCCGTCCACGCCGTCCTTGCCCATGCTCCACAGGTCGTACCACTTGGGATTCTTCAGCCCCGGGGCCCTGTAGCGCAGGGGCCGGCCCCAGGCATCCTTGAGGTTGCCGACATTCTGGATATACGGACCGCCCCATGCCTCTTGTGTCATTCCGGAGGGCAAGCGGTCCAAGTCGTTGAGTGAGGTCGGGTATGCGCCCACCTTCTGGCGGTAGAGTTCAAGCGGCGTGGTCAGGTTGTCCATGTTTGCGCGGGCGAGGTCATATGGGTCCTTCTCTTTTGAGGCGAAGACGCGAGGTTTCGCCAGCTCCACGAAGATGACCACAGCAACCAAGGCGAACAACACGGTCAAGATGACGTCAATCGGACGGTAACGGCGTGCACCGTGGGCCGAAGCGTTGTTCAGCACCACAGGCTCAACGGATCGTCCGCGTTTCATCGAATCGGCTCCACTGATTCCGCCGTGCCCAGCGGCTGAGCATCCATCACCAGTTGCAGATGTCGTCACTCGTGCCCGACAGGCCGTCCTTGCCCATGCTCCACAGGTCGTAAGCCTTGGGGTTCTTCATGCCCGGAGCCCTGTAGCGGAGGGTCCGCCGCCAGGCGTCCTTCAGTTTGTCGGCGGTGTCAATGTACGGTCCGGCCCACTTGTGAGCATCGGGATCACTTGCCGGCATTTCATACAGTTCCTTCAGGTTCTTCGGGTATCGTCCCATTGCCTGGCGGAAGAGTTCCAGCGGGCTGGTCAGGTTTCCCATCTGGGCCTTATTAAGGTGAACGCACGCAGGGCCTGGGCCGTGGCCGAACGTCGGAATGATGAATGAGGTGATGACCAGTGACAGCACAATGAAGGCGACTGACGCCCCAAGAATCGACGGGGGCGGACCGGGGTGCGCCCTGCTCCTGTTGGACGCGTAGCTCAGCGTTATTGGCTCGGCTCGTCGATCAGGTTCCATGGGGTGCCCCCGGCCGATGCGTTCGATCAGATCATGGATCATCTGCGGCCCAGTTGGTGATATCGTCGTCGGTTGCGTCCTCGCCGTCCTTGCCCATGCTCCACAGATCGTACTGTTGGGAATTGTGTACGCCCGGGCTCTTGTACCGAAACTCCCGGCCCCAGGCATCCTTCAGTTTGTACGGGCTGTCGAGGTAAGGCCCCGCCCACTTGCTGGCTTCAGCCTCGCCGGCCGGCTTGTCGTACAATTCCCTCAGTGCCGTCGGGTATCGCCCCATTGCCTGGTGGAAGAGTTCAAGCGGGCTGGTCAGCGAACCCATATTGGCTTTGGTGAGGTCAACATTCGCGGTAGGGTGGCTGCCGAAGCTCGGCCGCATGACGACGATCAGGACGAACGACCCCATCATCACGAGCAGTGCGACGAGCGTTTTCTCAAGCGGAGTGAATCGGCGCGCAGGCCGGTCGCAGGCGCAGTCCAGCGTGATCGGTTCAATTCGTTCAAAGGACCCCATTCGTTGGCTCCGTCCGGGCGCGCGGCGTCGGTCAAGGTTATCCGACGAGCCGGGTCCCGACCTCGATGAGTTATACAGGGATGGGCATCTGCGGATGCACGGCCATGAAGGGCGTTCTCCTTGCCAGGCCCGATACGGGGCGATTTGTCGGTTCGCCGCAAGTCTGAAGCACTGCTCACAGAGTGGCACACGGCGCGACCCCCTCCGGCTTCCCCTCGACGAGGGGGAGAGGTCCGAGTTGACGGCGAATCGTGAGCCCAGGTTCGAGAAGAATCTGGGCCGTCTGAGCTAAGAGCTAACAGCTAAGAGCTAATAGCTTGTCATTATCATACACAAAGAACCTGATACCCACTCACAAAGACACCACGGGGATAAACCCCGTGGCTCGCAAGAGGCTGACCGCTACTCCTCCCACCGATCCAGCCAATGGCGGATCCGCACGGCCGCCGGGTCGATGCGGTGATCGCTGCGGATTTCGATGGTTTTGGTCGAGCCGGGCGGCATGTCGAAGAAATTGTCGCTCAGCAGCGTGCCCTGGCCCTCCACGCCGTCGACGTGGACCATGCGGGCGTAATGGACGGTCTTGAAGGCAATCCTGGTGATGAAGTGGTTGCCGCCATTGGCGACATGGTCGGGAGCGGCCTTGACGCTCGGGCTGATCTTCCAGCTCAGTTCGGGCACGGGCCAGTTGACCTCCCGCCATGGCCGGTGGAAGAATGACGTTTCGGCCAGCGTCCTGGCCCCCGAGGCAAACGACGCGAACAAGTAGGAGTCGGCGGCGGGCTTGGCCTGCTTCCTGGGGATCGACGCCACCAGTGCGGAGGCGTTGGCGCCTGCCTTCACACGGCATTTGCGGGACCACACTGCTTTGCCTTTCACGCGGCCCTGCCCGAAGGTCAGCACGCCGGCCAGCGGCTTGAGCGTGTCGTTCACGACGTACACGCTGTAAGCGTCGGGCTCGTCGATGATGGCCACGATGACGGGGGCAAAGCCCCGCCTGGCCGCGTAGTAAGCCGGTTTGGGCAGCAGGTAGTAATCGACCACCGACCAGCTTGCGCACGGCCAGCAGTCGTCGAACATCCAGAACATCGCCCCGGCGTTTTCCCACTTGCGACGCCGATGATGCTCGATTTCCGCCCGGATCAGCTCGGCGTGGAATGCCGACGCGCATCGCACGAAGCTCTCCGCGTCGCTGATCTCACCGACGAGCGTCGAGGCAAACTTGGCCTGTACCTGGGCGAATGTCTCGGGGATGGTGTTGTACGGATTGTCCTGGACGTGATACTCCATGGCCTCGCCGATGGGCCAGATCTGCTCGGCCGGCACGAACTTGATCAGCGACTGCAGCCGCGTCGGCCCATGGTAGCCGAACTCGGAGTTGAACACGGTGCGGAAGTTGCGCATCTTCTCGCGCCAGCAGGTGATGCCCGCCTCGTAAGCCTGCTCGTAACATCCGCCGTGTGAATCGCCCGAGTTCTGGTCGTTGCCCAGGTCGGTATAGCTCTGCGGGCTGGCGGGGCGGTATGGTCGTGTCGGGTCGAGGTCGGTGCACACGCCGCGGAGGATCACGTGGAACAGCCGCTCGCCGTAGCTGACCTTGAAGCCGGCCGAGCCGGTCTTCTCGTTGCCGCCGCACCAGTACACCACGCACGGCCGGTTACGAAGCCTCTTGACCTGGTATTCGATCTCCGGAATGACCTCGTCGATGAACTCCGGGTGGTCATCAGGGTAATCGCTGCAGGCGAACATGAAATCCTGCCAGACCATGATGCCCAGCTCGTCGCAGGCGTCGTAGAATGCGTCGGATTCATAAATCCCGCCGCCCCAGACGCGGATCATGTTGAAATTGGCGTCGCGAGCCAGCCGGATCAGGTGGCGGTATTTCTCGTCCTTGAGGGTGCCGGGGAAGCAGGACGGCGGCACCCAGTTGGCCCCCTTGCAGAAAACGGGTGTGCCGTTGATCTCGAAGCGGAAGCTCAGGCGCTCGGGCCCGAGCGGCTCCTCCACGAGCTTCACCTCGCGGAAGGCGAACCGGCCTTCGACCTGGTGATGCGTCCTGCCGTGGCGGATCAATGTGATACGGTATTTGTAGAGGGGCTGCGGCCCGTATCCGTTGGGCCACCAGAGTTGCGGCTTCGGCACGGTGAGTGTGCAGAAGTTTTTCTGGCCGCCGACGGCGATCTTGTGCCGGATCGGCTTGGTTCTGGCGGCCTTGGAGACGTTGAACGGGCCGGTGATCTCGACGACGAGGTCACCGGTGGGCCTGGGCGACTGGGCGGCCTCAACCTTCATCGTGCTCTGGTCGAGGTCCTGGTGATAGGTCCGCTCGTCGAGGGCCACATGGAAGGTCACCTGCCCGTCATTGCGAGGCCGGACGGCGACTTCCATGATCCGACCACTGTCGAACGATTCGAGCCGCACGCTCCGCCAGATGCCCAGGGCGGGCAGGTGGGGGGCCCAGTCCCAACTGAACTGGCACTGGGCCTTGCGAGCGAAGATGCGTGGGGTGTTGAAGCAGGCAAAGTATTTCTGGTGCGGATTGCCCTCCAGGATCTTGAGTGTGGCCCCCACTCGGACCATCAGTGTGTTTTGTTGACCCGGCACGAGCGCGTCGGTGACGTCGAGGCGATAGGCACGATGGCTGTTGCGTGTCTCGCCGACGTGCTGGCCGTTGAGCCAGACGCTGCCGAACAGGTCGATCCCGTCGAAAACCAGTTCCGACCGGCCGCGGATGAAGCCGGCGGGCACATCGAAGTCGCGGCGGAACCACCACTCGCGCTCTCCCGTCCATCGGCACTGCTCGACGTTGGTGCCCATGAACATATCGGCCGGGAGCCGCCCGTTTTCCACCAAGGTCGGGTGGATGTCCCCGGGCACGACTGTCGTGAGCCAGCCATCCGTCGCGTATGCGATATCGAAAGGCCGCGCCGCCTCGCCCTGGCCGTGCGCGTAGTCGGTCATCAGCCATTCGCCGTCGAGATTGAGTGTGTTAAGTGTCATCGGGTGACTCCGTTGGCAGGCCGTCAGCTACTAGCTGTTGGCTCTCAGCTCTTAGCTGTTAGCTCTTAGCTCCAGATACGTTGACAGATGGCCTCTCTGCTTTGGCTAACAGCTAATAGCTACTTAATAACCTCCATTACTGCCTCAAACGTCTCACAGTAACTCGCACACAGCGCCTTTGTCCCGCTTTCCACGATGTTACCGCCTGCAAGGCCGATGGTCGCGTAGCCCGCCAGGCGGATCGAGCACACGCCTGCGCCGCTGTCCTCGATGCCGACCACGTGATGTCGCCGCTCGAACGGGATGCCCAGGCCCACGCGGCAGGCCTCGGCGTACAGCCACGGGTGCGGTTTGGGCGAAAGCTCTCCGAGCGTGCCGACCTCACCGTGACGAAGCGGGAAGCCGGCGGTGATGATCGCGTTATAGAAATCCTTCGGGTCGCCGAGGCCCATGGTGCGAAAGGCCGACACGATCTCCGGCCAGGCCTTCTCGTACAGGCCGGACGAGACCACGGCGATCCTGATGCCCATGGACTTCAGTTGCAGGAGGAAGTCCTTGAGTCCCGGCGTCGGGGTGAAGGCATCGTTTTTGCCACGGCCGGCGAGGATCTCGGCCATTTCACGGTGCGTGTGCTCGAAGTACCACCGCCGGGCCTCCTCGACCGTTTTGCCGGGGCAGTATTTGCGGATGCAGTACTGCAAATGCTCCGAGACGCTGTGGCCGGAGACGAACGGCAGGTCCGCCGCCTCCAGTTCGAACCGCGGGTTGTCCAGCAGGCTCGCCGTGGTCATCTGGATGATCCAGATCCAGAAATCCTCGCTGCGCACGCTGGTCCCGTCGAGGTCCATCAGCACCGCTTCGACCGGCTTGTCGAGTCGGACCGGGTTTACGGGGTAGTAGGCCGGGTAACCCATCGCCGACTTCACATGAGCCAGCGAGTGCCCGGTGAACGCGACGAACTCGACCTTGCGGTCGCCCGTGGCGGTGATCGAGGTTACCCCGTCCTGGCCGACGTGGAAGCGGCCGTCGCTCGTCATCGTGAGCGGGATGAAGCCCGATTCGTTCGAGATCGGCCCGATGGCCGGTATGTCGGCAAGAATATCCATCTCGTCGGCCCAGAACACCTGCAACAGAACCCCAAGCGCAAGCACGGGGCCGGAGTCCGGCGGGTGGCAGAATTGCGGCCCGTCGCTGGCGCTCCGGGTTCTGTCGACGCTACCAAGTGGGACAGTGTACCGGATTAGCACAATTCGACAACGGCCGCGATTGACATTGGTCTGCGGGCATTTGGATAATGCGGCTGCGTCTGGAATTGGAGGCATGCTGAAATGACGCGTGGAGGCCGACTCATGAGAGTGCACGCGGTTTTCGGGGGCTTGGTGCTCGCCGTGCTGGGCGGGTGTGCGAGTACCTCACCCGTGGTTCCGGGTGTCCGGCCGCGGGTACCGATGGCCGTGCTGCGAACTGCTGAGCCGCTGGCGCTGCCCGGGGCAGCGGTGCCCGAGAAGAAACTCGAGGGGCTGGTCGACTGCAACAACCCCGTCCACTGGGACGGCGACACCATGTACGTGTTCTCTTCGATCGGGCATCCCGACCGCAGCAGCGGGCCGGACGTGTTTCACCTCGCCAAGCCCTCAGTCCGCGCGCATTTTGACAATGAAACCGACCAGACCGTTGGCGGCCGCTGGATCGAGGCCACATACAAGGATCACGACGGCCTGCTCTATGGGTGGTATCACAACGAGCCGCTGGATGTCTGCGGCCCTGACAAGCGCCTGACGGCTCCGCGGATCGGAGCGGTCGTCTCGACCGACAACGGGCTGAACTGGAAGGATCTGGGCCTGGTGCTGACCGCTCCGCCCGATACGCTGGACTGCAACACGCCGAACCGCTATTTCGCCGGCGGCAACGGCGACTTCTCGGTGATCCTGGATCAGCAGAAGCGGTACTTCTACTTCCTGATCAGCACGTACAACCGTGACGTCGCGGAGCAGGGCATCGCCATCGCCCGGATGGCGTTTGGCGATCGAGACAGCCCGGTGGGCAAGGTGTTCAAGTCGTGCAAGGGGGCCTGGAGCGAGCCGGGGCTCGACGGTCATGTAACGCCCATCTTCCCGGCCGCCTCTACGTGGCATCGGGAGAAGCTCGATGCGTTCTGGGGGCCGTCCATTCACTACAACACGCATCTTGGCCAGTATGTCATCCTGATGAACCGGGCGATGGACAAGAACTGGGCCCAGGAAGGGATCTACGTGACCTTCTGCCAGGATCTGGCCGACCCCAGGGGCTGGACCACGCCGGTGAAGGTCTACGACGGCCGAGGCTTTGTCCCTAAACACATCGACTGGTGGTACCCGCAGGTGATCGGCATCGACGCAACGAAGAAGGAAACTGACAAGCTTGCCGGCCGTGTCGCCCGTTTCTTCATCCGGGGCAGGTCGGGCTGGGAGATTGTCTTTCTCCGACCGGGGGAGAGACTGTAAGAGTCCCAGACCGACGTGTCCCAGCTCGGTGAACGGGACAGCGGTCACGCAGACCGCCCACGGTTCACCGATCAGCTCGCGCAGCCCGGATCGGCCATGACGTTGTCGCCGCTGTAACAACGCTGGAAGAGGGCAAAGTCCGATTGATCTACGTCGTCGTCGGCGTCGAGCCTGGCATCCGCGCAGGCGGGCTTGTTCTGCGGAATGCCCGGACCAGTCGCACAGTTCTCGAAGTGCGCGCGATCCTGGCCGTCGACATCACCGTCACCGTCGAAGTCGGTCGAGACCGGCGTTCCGAGCAGGGCTCCGTTGCTGAGCGCACTGCCGCATGTGTTGGACACCGCACAGGTGTAGACGCCGCCGTCGGACTGCTGCACGCCGGTGATCGTCAGGCTGGGAGTTGTGGTCCCGGAGATCATGCCGCCGCCCGGGGCCGGGCCGTCGGCGAGGTCCTGCCCGCTGCGTTTCCACTGGTATGTCAGCGTGCCGTAGCCGGCGGCGACCACCGAAAAGCTGGCGTTCGCGCCGGGAACCAGAGACTGGGTTTGCGGATGCCGGTCGAAGACCACCTGGTCGAGATACCGGTATTCGTAGGTGATGAATGGATGGTTGGGAGCACCGTAGTAGTCAGCGAATACGGCCACCATCGCCCGGCGCTTGGAGTCGTAGGCCATCGCCTGGCAGAACAGCCTGAAGGCGGGTGGGCTATCGGGAACGTCATTGGGTAGCAGCAGCCCCCAGTCCATGCCCAGGTCAAAGTAGCTGACCGTGTACAGGCTCAGTGAGCCATAGTTGGCGTAGAAGATGACGTTCCGCCGGCGCGTGCTGTCGTACTGCATGAAGCAGAAAGGCATCTGCGGGGTGGTCGCGGGATCGGGCGTCCAGGAGGTGCCGTTGTAGCGCCACGTCTCTCTGGGGACGCCGAAGAGTCCGCTGTTCCCGTAGTAGTGCACCACCTGGTTGCGGCCGGGATCGTAGCCGATTGCACCGCCGTAACCGGCCGTAAGGCCGTTGTTGGGCACCGTCAGCGACCATTGACTGGTCGCGGGATCGAACTCGTACGTCTCGCTGTTGCTGATCGTGTTCTCCTGATTCCGCACGAGGATGATGCGCTTCCGCGTGCTGTCATAGGTCAGTTCGGGCGTGGTAGTCGGGTAGGGTGACACCCGCGGCGGGATGTCGGATGGGCCCGCGAGCTGGACCCAGTCATTGCCGTCGTACGCCCAAAGGTCACTGGGCCACGCCGGCTGTCCGACTTCGCTTTGGAAGCCTCCGTACAGGACAACACGTTTGAGATCACTGTCGTAGGTCATGGCGTGCCCACTGCGCCGGCCCGGCGTGTGGGCGGGGTTCCGCTGGACCCACTCGATGCCGTCCCATTCCCATGTGTCAGTGAGATAGGTGCTGTAATATCCACCGTAGAGGACGCAGACGCCCCGGTGGGCATCATAGGCCATATCGCAGTCGCTTCGGATGATCGGGGCGGTCGCCGGGGTGCGCAGTTGCCACTTCGGCGTGACGCTCAGTACCAGGGGCGCGGCGTTACAGGGCCTGGTCTCGCAATTGTCGGTGACCGCGCAGTCGTACTGTCCCTCATCCTCGTAACGCAGTTGCAGGATCGACAGGGCGAGCGTGTTCGCACCACTGATCCGGCCATCATCGACCAGGCTCACGCCGTCGTGTCGCCACTGGTAGGAGAGCGTGCCGACACCGCGGGCCACGACGCTGAACGCAGCCGACTCGCATGGCAGCTTTGTCTGTGGCGCGGGTTGCTGGTCAAAGCTGACGCCGACCTGCAGGCGGTGCTGGCCGGTATACCCGCTGCCGCACGCGTTGACGTGTTTGAGGCGGTAATCGCCGGTATCTTCGTGTAGCAGAGGGGTGAAGGAGAACGCGTCACCGTAGGGGATGGTGCGGTCGGGGAGGTCCTGCCACGCGACGCCGTCGTGTCTCTGCAGCGTGACGGTCATGGGAAAGGCCCCGCTGTCGGGCACAGCCGGGATGATGACGGCATTGGTGCCGGGACAGGTCACGTTCGGCCAGGCGACGAAGCCGGTGACCACCGGCGCGGTCAGGACATTGAGGGTCGCCGGGCTGCTGCTCGTCGCGGCGCACAGGCCGATCACCGTGCAGGTGTACTGCGCGGCGTCGGCCAGAGTGACGGACGGGATGGTGTAATTGTAGAATGTGGCTCCGGTGATCGGCGTGCCGTTTTTGTTCCACTGGTAATCCGCAACGCTGACCGAGTCGACGCCGACGCTGAAAGTGACCGGCTGGCCCAGGCAGATGTCCTGCGACTGCGGGTGCTGGGTGATGCCCGGCACGGGGCAGTCGCGAGTGATCTGGGCCCACTGCACGGCCCAGCGGTCGACGCCGCCGGAGGGCAGCTCGGCGTATTCCTGAAGTGTCCAGAACGTTTTGCCGTCGAGTGGGTCCACGACCGTGGCCGAGTAGTCGCCCCATCGGTTTTTCGTGGTGAAGATCTTGACGTACTTAGCCAGTCCGTCCTTGAAATACTGCGTGGAGCTGGTCGTTCCCGGCGAGTCGCCGGCCAGGCGGGTGACATAGCAGGCGGAAGGATAAATAGCGGGACTGCTGGACGAAAAGCCGATGCACGCGTCGTTGCCACAGTTGACCGCGATGCTGGGATAGATGTAATGGGCATTGGGGCCGCCGCTCTGGATGATGCCGGACTGGATGATCGGGTTCGGCAGCGAGGGTTGAAGCTCGTACCAGAACAGTGCGTTGCGGTCGGGGGTGTCCGCCGGGTATCCGCCGCCGTGGACAGCCCAGATCCGCCCGTTGCGGTACACCACGTTGCACATGCGTGAATCGCCGCTGTCGAGACCGGTGGCAGAATCGCGTTGAGCGGCGGGCAGCAGGGTATTCGAGAAGCGGTTCTGGACGGTGAAGAAGCCAGCCATGCCGAGGGTAGAACCCGATACGCCGGACCACTGAGGCGCCTCGGCCGTTCCGGTGATCCGCGACATGCGCAACCAGTTGGTGTTGTTGTTGGGGGCGCCGACCCAGCCCGAGGAATCCAGAATGTACAGATCGGCAACGCCCGGCTCCATGCAAACGGCCGGTTGCATGGTAGAACCGCTATCGACGTCGAAATCGACATCAAATTCGGTGAACCCCACACTGCCGCCGGCGAGGAACTGCGGCTTGTTGAACACCCACATCTTCGCGCCCGTCACGGGCAGGGGCATTACTCCGGTAACGGCCAGGGCGTTGAACGTGACCGCGACCCACTTGTCGTTGAATCCCACGCAGGGGAAATCAACCCAGCGGGTGTTTGCTCCATCGCCGTCCAGATGATATGAGGTCCACGAGCCGGTCGGATCGTTTGTGCTCGAGATCGCGATCTCCCAGTCCGAGTTGGCGGAATCCTTGTTGCCGATGCAGACGGCGATCCAGCGTCCCGAGAGGTTGTCATAGAAGATCTTGGGATCGAACGGCCCGGTCAGCCCGGCCCAGAATGTGCCGAGGCTCACGGTGGAGTAAGTCACCGTCCCGTTGCGGTTGTGGATGCGGACCTCGGTGTTGAGCATGGTCATGACGTGACGTGGACCGACCCCGCCCATCGTATCGGGGGGGATGGCGGAGTTATCATCCTCCAAGCCCAGGAAGCCGAATCCGAAGTTGTGGACCGGCGGGGCGGAGAAGCCTGGGCAGAGGGCCTCGGGTGCGAACAAGGGCGCCGGCCCGGCGGGTACATCGCCGGGTTGTCGCAGCAACGGCCTGGGCGCGATGCGGGTCTGCACTCGTCCGTGGTCTGGCGCCTCGCGAGGAAGCTCCGCGCTTGTACGTGCTCGGACGGCCGCGTCCTGGCTTAACAGTTCCTGCCAGGTGAACTGCCTGGACGGGACGACCTCCCGAGTGACTTGAGCCAATGCCGGCCCGATGGGCGTCAGCAGAAGCAAACCGATCAAACCCCAGTAGCGCCTTACACATGTGCAGAACATTGCATTGGCCTCCGCTAGCGGATGTGAGTTCTCGCATTCGGTTCCGGCGGACAGGACGGGCCGCTCAGGTGACGCTGAGATCCTTCAGCAACCGGCTCATCAACGTCGTTGCCATGTTCCGGGCCCATCGGTCTGTATTTCCGTTCGTCAAAGCCACAGCGTCATCCTCATGAAGACTCTTCGAGATCGCGGGAGAGTCAGGATGGGTGTCAGGAGAAAAAGACCAAGTGCGTGGTCGGTGCCTCGCCCGCCATTTCTCCGACCGAACTCTAGGCGAGCGGCCAGCCGATGCCAATCTCTTGGTTCAACACATCCACGGAACGTGTCGCCTGCATCAGTCGGGCAGGAGCGAGATTGTCTCGCAAGCGGTGCGCATTGACGATTTCGGAGCACCTGCGCGCATGCGGGTCTCTCGTCAGAGCATCTCGCGAAGCCCCCGCCCGCTGGCATGGCACGAATCGGCAGGCCGCCCGGGTAGCACAGTGTACCGATATCTGTAATGCAGATCTTGGGGTCTTGACCAGGCGTCTGTTGATGCTGGTGAAGTGCGGTCGCGGGATGACTACCTGAGAAGCGGCTCCCGGGACCGAGAGCCACGATCTGCAGGTGCTGTCCATCGCCCCCGGTGGATCGAGACGTCCATGCGGATGAGCAGTTGCCTGCTGCGGGCCGCGAGAGCACGCAGACCGTCCTGGAACGCGGTCAGGTCGCCGACCCGGCGAGAGCTTCTGCCGTTGCCATCGCGGTCAGGGGGCATCAAACTCGCACGGGCCGATGTCCGGGGCTTGGCCCAGGAACGGAAGACCCACGACGGCGCCGGCGTCGATGCACGCTGAAGACGGCCTCAGCGCGAACCGCGCCCGAATCTGCGAGCGGATGTGCTCCAATCTCTGTTCGATGCTCCAGCTTGCGTCGAAAGTGGTGTTGATGTTTGTCCCCGGATTCAGGAAGGCTTGGTCATCGGAGATGGAATGGAGATCGAGACCTGTCTGCTGCAGTGCCATGAGATTCGAGGCCGGTATGCAGTTGTAGTCCGAGTTAGTGATCGCGGGATCGTAAACCTCATAGTCCTGAGTGAGGCCCGCCCAGGCGATGTTGTTACGAAGAACCCAGGTGCCCGTCACCAGACTGTTGCCCAGGCAGAATGCGGTGCGACCATTGGCATACGCCAGGTTGTTGTAGAAGCTGTTTGCGTAGTAGGGGGTCAGCGGATTGCTGGGGTTCGACGTTTCGAACGCCCAGGCCTTGTTGTTCAGAGCGATGTTACATGAGACGACGTGCCGGCCGCCTCCACCCGCACTCATCTTCAAGCCGCAGCCGTTGCCCTCCGGATGGTTGTGGTCGAACACGATATTGCCGGAGATGGTGGCCTCGACCGACGCATAGATGTCGATTCCATCATCGCTGTTGGTGAACACGACGTTGTCCTTGAATGCGCATCGCCAGGTGTGGCTTCCACCGAGCCCATCGGTATCGCTCGGCGTGTTTGGATGGCGGTTGTTGTAGGCCAGGCAGTTCCTGATCTCGCTGTGGCTTGGGGCGTTGCGGTCGTCTTCCGGCAGACCGTCGTCGTATGTTTTGGATACTCGTCCGAGAAAGATGCCGGTCTGCCACTGGTCATGAGCCTCACACAATTCGATGACAACGTGATCGCACTTGCCCCTGGTCAGGAAGCCCCAGCCGGTGCCTCCCCGCGACACACAACGGCGTATCGTGATGTGGCTCGAAGGCGGACCAGGCAGTTGATAGCCGAACCTGGCCGCCGGTCCGCAGACCAGAATCCCCGCTCGCGCGGTATCCTCGAAGGTCAGACCCTCGAAGATCAGGTGCGCGGCGCCGCTGCCGGAGGCGCCGGCCGTATCGCTGGGATACGTGCCTGCGGTGATCGCATCGAACTTGCTGCTGCCGGGCATGGACGGAATGCTGCCGCTGAAGACCACCCGCTCTTGTTCGTAGTTCCTGAAGGTGATGGGGTGCCCGGCCGTGCCGCTCCTGAGGACTTCCATCACCGGCACGGCTTGCCTGGTTGATGATGTCTCGTAGTAAGTCCCCCCGCGGAAGTACACCGTGTCGCCCGGTTCGACCACGGACGCGGCTCGCTGGGGGGTCGCGAACGGGTGCTCAAACGTGCCGTCGGCGGCGTCGTTGCCGGCCGGCGAAACGTAGTATTTTCGCCCAATTTCGCCTTCCGGCCCAAGGCACTGGGGGTCCTGGTTCATAGGAGGCGAGGTCGAGCCGACCTTCTGTTGCATCGCCGCGAAGTCGCAATGATCCACGTCCCCATCCTTATCGAAGTCGCACATCCAGCAGGAGGCCGGCGAGCCGTCGTCATACCATGCACGCAGCGGAATGCCCGGACCGCCCGAACACATCTCGAACGGAGCGAGGTCGTGGGCGTCCACGTCGCCGTCCCAGTCGAAGTCGCCGGGAACCCACTCGCACAACTCGCCAGTCCAACTGATTCTGGGATACGGCGCCGGGTCGAAGTCCGGCTGGTACGGGCCGGCGTACTCCGTTGCGATGGCCGCGGTGCCGGCGAGAAGGCACAGGACCGCGGACAGCACGCGCGAAGAGACGGTCAGCGCCGGAAGGTGCGAAAGTGAGCCATGGAGCGCGTATGCGCTCGTTCGCGGCCCGGAGCCTCGTGAGCAACTGTCGCTTCCTGGTGCGCCTGCGCAGTCTTTTCCTGACTCAGCAGTTCCCGAGGGGCGAACCGTCCTGAGAGGTCGGCTCGGGGTGCCACCCGTGCTCATGCGGGTCTGATAAGGATCAGCGGAAGCGGACAGACGCGACTGCCACGGCACGTGACACGCGTGCGGGACGTTGGGGTGAGCTCCAGCCGCCTGTTTGAACTCCTGCGATCCGGCTCCGGCGGAGGGGGCAGGCCCTTCAGGCGAAGCCTGGATCTCCGGAAGGCCGGGGCAGCCCAAGTAGTGGTTTTTTACAGATTTATCTTCTAGCGTTTCCGCGCACCGAAACTGCAACACCATCTGCATGAACACCTTTCAAGATCACGGGAGGGTCGGCACGGGCCCTAGAAAAAAAGGCGGGCAAAGTCACGCGCGGGGTACCCTTCACTCCATTGTCTGATTTCTACGCGGATGACCGGCCAAGGTCAATATACTCTTTTTAGTTTCTTTTCAGATAATGCCCTGTTCGGGATCGCGGCCGGGTCAGTGCCGCTTCGGGTGCGGAGCGCGCCTGGGGTTTCGAGGCATCGGCGCAATCCAAATCAACGGCCAAGCGCCCCGTGACGCTTCATACGGGCCCGCGAGGCCGAAGTCGGCGGACGGATTGTATTTTGATCTCGGGCGCGCCGGATCCGGAAACAAAGAAAGCAGGGCGAATCGGTTCGCCCTGCTCCGGAGATTGTGTATCGGATGCGCCCGCCATCAGGGAATCTTCCGCCGGCCGCGCGGTTTTCCGGTGTACGGATTCCTCGGTGGGCCGGCTATTGTCCCGGTATGGGGACGTGTTTGCGGATTTCGGCCTCGACCAGTTCGTAGGTTGGCGGGCCGAGCTTGAGGTCCGATTCCATCACGTCGTCCCAACTGACCTCCTTGCCGGTGTACGCGGACATGCGAATCATCACCGCGGTCATCGTGGAAGTGGCGACGTTCTCCGCCTCGTTGATCCGTTTGCCGGTGCGTATGGCGTTGATCAGATCCATGTGCTCCTGGACGTATGGGTCGTTGCCCTCATACTCGAGCTTGCCCACGGTACTGACCCAGCCGGAGCCGACCGAGCTGGCGATGCCCTTCTCGCCGATGATCCGCTCGCTGACGTTGTTGACGCAGCCATTAACCTGCCGGCACATGCTGTGGACGTGGATGTCCATGCTCTCCTTGTCCGGGGCCTCGGGGTCCGGG
>CAZPIO010000135.1:0-22616 GCA_964586235.1 uncultured Planctomycetales bacterium | reverse complement strand
CGGATCTCGCATCCGCTGGTCCTCTGAACCTTCGCGTGACGCACAACGAACCCAACATCCAGCCCCACTTCAATCGACCCCCGCCGCCAAGCCAATTCCCAATACGTTATTCCCGCGCTCTTCGTGTCGGCCCTTCGCTCTGAACCGCGCCCCTCGTCCCTCGCCCCCCGCCCCCCCGCTGGTGCCCATCCGTCTTTACCGCAGTGCCGAGCGGCCGAACTCCTGCCGAAGCCGGTTGGCATACTCCCAGAGCTTGTCGTCGTTCCTCAGGAACCGGATCAGGTGTCCCGTGGAGATGCCCAGGGACTGGGCGGTGTCGCCCGTGCTGCCCCGGCACGCAAAGAACATGTCGAGCACGTATTGCACGATGTGCCAGTATTCGGGATTCTTCGGGTTTACGCGGAGGCCGGGATCCCGTTGAAGCGCCGCGGAAAAAAACTCGGGGCGACGATCGCCCGGCCGTACCGGGTTTCGCTGGCTCAGCGCGATCGCCTGACGCAGGCGCCTCACGGCCCGAGCCTTGTTCTCGTGCTGCGATCGGCTCTCGACGGCCGTGACGATCAGCGAGGTCGGAGCATGCCGCAACCGCACCGCGGAAGAGGTCTTGTTTCGCTTCTGGCCGCCCGGACCGCTGGCCCGGTAAAAGTGGATCTCGCACTGGGCCAGCAGTTCCGTGTCCGAGGCATCGAGCCAGGGTCTGGCTCCGCGATCGGCTGCGGGGCTGCTCCTTTCCTGGGTCATGGCCTCGTCTCCTGCATCCCTCCCCGACCGCACGCCGCATCCAGCGGGAAAACCACTCGCACTGGGCCCGTTTCATTTATGCCCGGCCCGGCACCCCGTCAATGGCACGTCAAAAACAGCCACCAGGTGCTGATCTTCCTCGGAGCCGATCCCTTTCGCAGGCACGTCCATTTCCTGCCCGACAAATCGCCGATCGAGGATCGCACCGTCCGGGCCAGTCACCAGGAACTCGCAGGGATGGACGAAGACGATGGGGACGCGGTTCTCCCGCGAGCGATCCTGGAGATGAAAATCGTTCTTCTCCGGCCCCCACATGCCCCCGGAGGGACAGATGATCAGGGACGTGCCCTTCTCGGCGATACGGCGAACAATGTCTGCTTCCCTGCGATCGGCGCAGATGATGAGCCCGACCTTGCCGAACGCGGTATCGAATACGGGGCTCGCATCACCGGGGGTGTTTCGGGGAAATTCGTGCCCGAGGGACTGCTTGTGGTATTTGCCGACCACCCGGCCGTCAGGGGCCACCAGTATCGCGGTGTTGTGCGTCCGATCGCCGGCCCGCTCGACCATGCCGGCCACCAGGTAGATGTTCAGTTCGTCCGCCAGCGCGCACAATCGACGAACAAAGGACCCGTTCGGGATCTCTTCGGCAAGCGCTCGCCACGCATCATCCGGGATTGCCTTGTCGCGGATCGCATAACCATCCAGAAAACACTCCGTCGTGACGACCAGATCCGCGCCGTGTGCGGCCGCCTCTCGTATCAGGGGCTCCGCTCGCCGGTAGTTCACTTCCTTCTCACCTTTGACCCATTTCAGCACGATGCCGGCGACCCGGACGCAGGCCGGTCGCTGGCTCTGGTCAAAACGCACGTTCGATTGGCCAGGCCGATCGTGCACGTGGCAGCCGGCCGACAGCAGAGCCGTCAGCCAGACAAAACGCTTCCATGTTCGCAGATTAAAGAGCATTTGAACCTCTTTATACTCTATTATCCTTCATCATGACCGGTAGGCGCGCCAGATTCGCCCTCGATGATACAGACCCGCCGGGACCGTGCTCTCGGCCGAGGCAACTTCGATCCGCAGGCCGGCGACCCGGGCGTGCTCGGGGAACTCATCTCCGGCCGACCGGTTGGGATCACTCAGCCAGGCCGTCCCGCCGGGCAAGAGCGCCGACACCAGCCAGCGTGCCAGGGGGGCCGCGTTCCGCCTTTCGTAGGTCAGATCGGCACCGAAGACGCGTTCGTATGCCGGCCGTTCGAGCGGCTCGCGGAAATCCATGAGCTTGGCGCCGGCGAAGCTGATACCGTTGCGAGAGGCGTTCAAGGCCGCAAAGGCGACGGCATCCTCATCGTAGTCGCTGGCGGTGACGGACCAGCCCATCATGGTGGCCGCGAGGCTCACCAGACCGATTCCGCACCCCAGTTCCACGGCCGGTCGGCCCTGCCCATCCTCCCCTTGAAGGATCGCCTCGGCCAGCAGGACCGAGGCCGGCCATGGCTGGGCCCAATACGGCATGTATTCGTCCCTGGCGAATCGCTGCTGGACTTCGGGCAGATCCAGGAGCCGGTCGACATCCGCCGGCCACGTCAGATCGACACTTCGGCCGCAGATCCGCCACGTTTCACGCCGGACCACATAACCGCGATAAGTCTCACCCGCGATAGACGATTCCGCCATCGATTCCACCACTTCCATAAGCACGGTCGTGCAAATAAACAACGGGCCGATATTATAGTGTCGGAGTCATGATGAACACGCCTGTGATACGCGTCCGGGACGGGCAGTACTACCTGTGCGATTTCGACGCCATAATGGCGTCCGAGGTCGCCACGTGGGCCAGGGATGCGCACGAGTTGTTCTGGCTCGCCCCGAGTACGCCGCCGCCCTTGACCGCCAGCAAGGTCATCAGTTGGCTGACGCCCGACGTGTCGGCGTTTCTCTTCCGACGCGATCAGGCACCCAACCCGTTGGGGTACTTCGAGCTGAACCTGATGCCCTCCCAGACCGATCACCTCTGGCTTGGCCATTGCGTCATCGCCCCCGATTATCGTGGGTGCGGATTGGGGACCTGCATGGTCAACCTGGCGCTGGACGATGCGTTCGGCCGCCGCAAAGCCGAGAGCGTGAGCCTGGTGGTGTTCCCGGATAACCTCGCGGCCGTGGCGTGCTACCGCAGTGTCGGCTTTGTGACGGTTGGGGAGCAGATCAAGGAGTTCCGAACGGCCGGACGACCACATCGAATGCTGCGCATGAGCATCGCCCGTAGACAGTACCAGCTCTCGCGTGGGTTGTCGCGGACGGAATAGAGCTTCACAGGGCCGTTTCTGGTCGGATGCGGCCGATCTCCTTCGCGTGCCGCCCGCCATCGCGGGTTGACACATGCCTCATTCGGCGCTGCCGTCCCCATCACCGGCGTCCGCGATGACCGCGAAGATGCCATCCACGATGCCGTTCACGATGTTCTTGACACCCGTGCTGATTTCGCCCATTGCCGCGTCGCGGAAGGTGCCCGATGCGAAGGGAATGTCGCCGCAGCTCAGCCCCGTGGTGCTGAAGAGCAGAGCGGTCAGAAAAAGAGCTGCCGCTGCTTTGCGCCGGCCGCTCGCGGACTTCGAGTTTGAACTGGTCCCGTTCATTGAGTGACCTCCCGGGCAACCTGCTTGACGGCCGCCTTCCATCCGCGAATATCGGCCAGCGGCGCCCAAATGTTAAGCGAGACCGACCGCGGAGGTGGGCTTTAAGTTATTGTGCGGCCGATGATTGCGCGGGACTTGCAGGTGCCGGGGCAAGGTTTTTCGATGCACCGAGCAGCATTCTGACTCCCCCGTAAGCCAAGAGGACGATCACCGCCAGCCGTAAGGCCTTCCGTGGTGCGGTGTGGGTGAGTCGCCCGCCAATGAGGGCCCCCACCATGGCCGTCGGGATGAGGCAGAGCGCGATCTGCAGCGATTTCGTGAAGTCGACGCCGGCCTGGGCGTTTGCGGCATTCTTGTATACCGCCCCGATGATGCTCAACGGGACAATGGTCACGGCTGAGTTGGCGATGGCCCGCCGCAAGGGAATCTTGAGCATCAACTGCTGGAGCGGAACAGCAATGATGCCGCCTCCGACCCCGAGCAGGCCGCCGATCAGGCCCATAGGCAGGCCGACGGACAGCGCGGCCTTCCACTTGGGGATCGCCTCGGCGTCGGTCTCCGTTACGTCGGCAAACCGGTGGCTCGAGAAGAAACGATAGACGTTGTAACCCGCTGCGTAGAGAAGGAAGACACCGAAGACGCCGGACAGGTAAGCCTCATTCGTTCCGCGGAACCACCAGCCGTTGCTCAGCCAGACACCGAGCAATACACCGACAATCGATGTGGGGATGGTCACGCGAATGATCGGCATCAGAACGGCCTTGGCTCGGAAGTGCTGAGAGGCGGCCGGCAGCGCCACGAAGAAATTCATGATCATGGCGGCTCCCTGGTACAGATGCTGCGCCGGGCCGAAAACCGCGGTCATCGCGGGGATCATAATTACGCTGCCCCCGATGCCCAGGAGGCCGCCCAGGACGCCTGAAACCAGACCAATGAGCAACTCGATAATGACGGACATCGTGCGGCAGCCGCCTCCTCAAAACGCAAGGGCCGCATTGTAGTGGCTCGGCAGAACATGCGTTAGCCCTGGAGGAGTGTATGCTTCTCGCACAGAACGCGGAGGCTGGCGGCGGGCAGCGCAGACGGCGAGCAGGCTGGTCGAGACCGCTGCGGCGAGCACTGTTCATTGAACGGGTTGCCGGCCGTCAGCTCGATACACCGACCGATTCTTTGGCCCAACGGGTTCCGGTGCACCCCTCCAGCTGCGCATGCCCTGGCACAAAAGAGCCATGCTGAAGCGACTGTAGCCTGGATCAGGCGCCAGAAATGCACCAAAAAAAGAAAGAGAGAATGCCCCGACCTGGGACACTCTCTCTCCCACAACTCTCTCCCTTTCCAACCCCAACGGAGAATATGATAGCCCGTCCGTCGATGCCCGTCAACCATTTTTCTCACAGGCTCGGTGATTATCTCTGGGGCATGCTCTCCCAGTCGAACCCCCTTCTTGAAACGACGAGAATCCGATCAAGAATCTGGGCAAAAGGCTGGCCCGGGCACGCCTCCAATCTATCCGCTGGCAATGTATCTCCTTACTTAGGAACAACTTGCATCACGCGGTTGCTGATCTTTCCACAGAGCGACGGCTCCCGGCAAGGCCGGTCTCTATCGCGAGCGAGCACGACGGCTTTTCGACAGGAAGGTCAATGGGCTTGGCTTGGCACGATTCCGCCGCCATTACCCCGCATCTGTGAGGATCCGACTGAGGCGGATCGATATCTCTTCCAGGATACCCTGTCCCTCGTGGATGACCGGGCCGTTGTAGCGCTGTCGCCTGAGGGCATGCATCACTGCAGGCCAATTCACGTCACCTTCGCCCACGGGGCAGAATCCGGCCTTGTTTCCGACCGCCAGCTTGAAGTCCTTCACGTGCACGCGGGCTAGCCGCCCACCCAGCGTGTCGATCCAATCCTCCGGGAAGCCGTAGCGCAGGACATTTCCGACGTCCAGATACACGCCCAGCCATGGCGAGTTGACCCGATCAACAAAATCGCGCATCTCCACGGGTGAGATCAGGAACTGGTTCCAGACGTTTTCCAGGGCCATCACCACGCCGCAGTGCTCCGCATCATGGCACAGTTCGTGGAGCGATTCGTACGCGAGCTGCACTGCCGTCTCGTAACGCACGAGTGGCTTTGAGGGATCACGGGGATGGGAGACCAGCCCGGGAACCACGAGCAGCACCGGGGCTCCAAGCCACTTCGCCCGCAGGAGGGCCGCACGGGTCAGTTCGCGGGCCTGCTCACGAACTGCCGGATCCGCCGCCGTGTAGTGCTTTTCCCAGAACAGTCCGGTCGCCAGTGAAGCGACCTCCAGACCTGTCTCGCGGATGGCATCGCCGATCCGTCGGCACTCCGCTTCACTGGTTTCCGGCGTCAGCTCCCCTTGCGCATCAAGCGTCGGCTCGAGGGCCTCAAAGCCCGCCTGTCGGGCCAGCCGAGCCGCATCAGCCCACGGCGTGCTCTTGGGAAACGCCCAACCGTTGATCCCCTTGAGAAACATGCGTACTTCTCTCAGCGAGCGCGGCCCACCGCCGGGCTGCCAGCGCACCAGATTGCCCGGCCTCATCCGGCGTCCCTGCGAGCTGCGGGCTTATGGCGTCCGGCCCGAACCGCCCATAGCGAAAACTTGACACATCCGCTTTGTCTTCCGACAATTATGGTGCTTTCGGCCTTCCCGGGAAGCCCAGCGATGAGCGTCAAACCTCGGTGGGCCGGGCAGTGCGGTATTCCATTGGCCCGTGGTGCAATTGGCAGCACGTCTGACTCTGGATCAGAAGGTTCCAGGTTCGATTCCTGGCGGGCCAGGTCACAGCGTCAAATACGCAGGCTGTTGCGTCGCTTGCCGGCGCCGGCACCACGGGCCCCAGAGGGGCTGCAATTCGTTGCGGAACACCACATTCCTCGGCATACGGGCACGCCCCCGGTTTCTGCGAGCCCATCAGCCGGCCGTATTGAGAAACTGCTCTATCTCCTTGCGAAACGGCGCCGACGGCTGAGCGCCGAGCTTGGTCACTGACAATGCCGCCGCCCCGTTAGCGAACCGGACAGCCCGTTTGAGCTGCAGCCCCTCGGATAGCGCGACGGCCAGCGCCCCGTTGAACACGTCTCCAGCGGCGGTGGTGTCGACGGCCTCGACCTTGAAGGCAGGCACCGGGTACTCGCCTTCCGGGCTGGATACATAGGTCCCGGCCGGGCCGAGCGTGATCAGAACCGTCTGGACACCCCGCCGGCGCAGAGCGTCGGCGGCACGGCGGGCATCAGCTTCTCCACGCACCTCGACGCCGGTCAATAGTTCCGCCTCGGACTCGTTAGGGGTCAGGATGGATACGCATTTGAGAAGGTCGTCGTCTAGCGGCTGGGCCGGAGCAGGGTTCAGGATGACTCGAACGCCGCGCGACGCGGCAGCCTTCGCCGCCGCCCGAACGGTTTCAATTGGCGTCTCCAACTGGAGAACCAGGACCCCGGCGGAAGCGATTGCTTTGCCGGCGCGATCGACATCCGCCGACATTAATCGCCCATTGGCTCCCGAAGCCACGCCGATGCTGTTCTCGCCGTCCTGAGCGACGAAGATGAGAGCCACGCCTGACGGCGCCTCCGGGTCGCGCACAACGTGCTCGACGTTGATGCCGTCCGCTCGGAAACCCTCGATCGCCTTGCTCCCGAACATGTCATCACCGACCCGAGCGACAAAAGTGACGTTCCCGCCGGCCCTGGCTGCGGCGACTGCCTGGTTTGCCCCTTTGCCACCGGCTGCCATGCTGAAGTGTCCGCCCAGAAGCGTCTCTCCCGGCCGTGGGATGCGGGGCATCTGGATAATCATGTCGGTATTTGAACTGCCCACAACAACAATCGAACCAGCCATGACATCCTCCCGGATCACTTCGCATTCGCGTAAACGATCAACGCCAGGCCGACAATGAAAAAGGCAAACATCAGAGCCAGCAGCTTGTTGGTGCCCGGCGGAGCCGACTTAAACTCTCTCCAGATGAAGACGCCCCAGAAGGCGGCGATCATCGTGGCTCCCTGCCCGAGACCATACGAGATCGCGTAGCCGGCCGCGTCACCTGCGATGATTGCGAACGACATTCCAACGCTCCAGATGATGCCGCCGACGATTCCGACAAGATGCAGCCGCGGGCTCCCCTTCCTGAAGTAGTCGCCGAAGGGCACAGGCGTGCCAACGAAGGGTTTGGCCATCACCAGGGTGTTGAACACGAAATTCGAGAGGAACAAGCCCAGCGAGAACAGCACCAGCGCGCTGTACGGCGTCAGCTTTCCGGCCTCTTCGGGCTTGTTGAGGTCGGCGATCTTGCCGGGCATGGCCGCCGCCACAAGATAGAAGAACAGGCCCATCAGGAGGCCGCAGACAACTGATAACGCGATACCTTTGCCCAGCGTCTTCTGGCCCTCCCGCGGCAGCTTCCCGTAAGCGATCGCGTCAATGATGATGGCGACGACGACTCCTGCCACACCGGCAAACAGGAAAACGGGATCGCCTTTCGGATCCCGGATGTGGTTGACCACAACTCCCTCCACCAGGGCGATGCCGATGCCGATCGGAAAGGCGACGGACATGCCGGCGATATCGATGGCGGCCACCAGAAGGATGTTCGCCACATTGAACACCACGCCGCCCAGCAGGGCGAGCCCCATTGCCTTCGCGCTTGCCTGCGCCAGGTCTGCGGAGAAGGTTCGCCCGGCGCTGCCCATGCTGCCCAGGGTGAAAGCGAGGATCAGCGTCAGCAGAAGAACGCCGATCGCATAGTCCCAGTAGAAAAGCTGAAACCGCCATTCCTTGCTGGCGAGCTTCTGCATGTTCGCCCAGGACCCCCAGCAGAGCATGGTGACCACGCACATGATGACGGCCACGAAATAGGACTCAATTACGATCATGATTGGTCTCCTCGCAATTTCGCCGGGCGAGACGCCAGGCCCACGCTACCCACCGCTGCCGCTCATCACACCACGGCGTCCGGGCCAAGGGCAATTCCAACCTGAACGGAGTTCCCGGGAAAGCGTGCTCGCCAACAACACGCGTCAGACGCGGCATGAGACTAATCACAGAGGCAGCTTATGGCAACCCCGACAGTCTAAACCGGCTTCGGCGGGGGCCACGGCGTCAAGGCCCGTCATGCGGCGGGGGAAGTGGGCAGGGGTTGCCGCCCCGCTGCCATCAGTATTGCGATCAAGCCGCTCGCGCCGGATCAACGTGCGGTTGCAGAAGGAGATGTCTGCTGATGCCGCCTGTGAACACGCGGCCCACGACGTGCCGGGCCGTCAACCGACCCTGTCGGCAGCTCTCGTGCCCTGCCAGTACGAAGTCAGGTGAGCACGCAGCAGTTCCTTGGCCTCATTCACCTGCCCGGCCAGAATGGCCGAGAGGAGGGCATTGTGCTCATCGCGGGTCTGACAGATGCGGTTGGCCCACTGCTGACCGTCGATGATGTCAGGGTGGATGATCGGCAGCGGCGCGTGCTGGTAGGCGATCCAGAGCCGTCTGTTGCCGGCGGCCTCGATCAGCGCGGCGTGAAACCGTCGATCGGTCTCTGCGACGCTCAGATGGTAATCTTCGTCGATCAGTCTTTCCATCAGCACACAGGCGTCCTGCATCGCCTTAAGGTGCTGGGGGGTGTTCAAACCGGCCTCGCAGATGGATTCAATCGCGGCGCCCTCCAAGGCAATCCGCACGACGATGATCTGCGAGACATCCTTCAGCGAAAGCATAGGGACGAAGTAACCGGTTTTCTCGCCGACCTCGATCAAGCCTTCCGCCTCCAGCCTGGCAAACGCCTCTCGCAGCGCCGAGCGGTTGACGTTCAGCCGTTTGGTCCATTCGGCCTCACGGAGCCGGATACCCTCGGGCACCTGCTGCAGAATGAGGACCCGGCGAAGCCGCTCATAGGCCAGATCACGTTTGGACGCGTTTGGTTCGTCGTTCATCGGACACTCCATCCCAGCCATGGCGGTCGATAACCCCAGATTAGTTTACAGGATTCCTCGCGCCCGGCCAGTGGTCTGTCCTTGCCAGATGAGAAATTCTGCAACTGGCCACCGAGACCGCTGCCCGGCCACAGCAACTACTCCGCCCACGGCGTATGGAGCGGGACCGGGTACGACCCGACCGACCGAGGCCGGGCCCCACCGGCGGTGGGCAAGCGTCCTGCCCTGCACCCTCCCCGGGCCCGGATGGTAACGTTGGGGTGGTCCACGCAGCCCTTGCGGCTTCCCAGGTCTGCCCAAACGGCACCGGGGTGGCCGTGCCCGACGGCCGTGAACGCTCTGACCGGGACCATGGCGGCACCAGGAACGGCGAAATCAATTGGGATAACAAGGGCGGCCTCAAGCCATCGGCAACCGCTCCGGGCGTGTCTCTCGGATTGACCTGCAAGCGGGACATTTCTCCGGCGGACGGCGGATCAGTCTTCGGGGCCGTGCTTGCGTTGGCGGACGTTCGCGATTGAGTCGGCTGAGGCGTCATCGTCGAGCACGGCACTGTAATCGGCCCCGCAGGTCTGGCAGATCCAGCTCTCACCGTGCTCTCCCGGTCCCGGCCGTCTCAGGGGAAGGGGCGCGCCGCACTTGACGCAATTGCCGATCCTGCCGGTCAGCAGATCGACGAGATCGTTCACCCGCCAGGGTCTCTGCAGGAACAGGTTGACATCCAGGCGGGCAAACGACTCGCGGTGGTCCAGCGGGCTGTTGCCGACGATCACCACGTCCGGCCGTGCCGATCGGAACTCGCGGATCACCCGCTCGAGATCGTCGCTCAGGGTGTCGTAGTCGAGGACCACGAACTGCAGTCCGTCGTCGTTAGCGAGCAACCGCATTGCCTGCGATGCGGACTCCACAGCGTAACAGCCCGCCCCCGCATTCTCGATCACGGACACCAGCCATTTCCTCGTTGCCGGTTCGCGCTCGACGATGAGCACCCGGCCGTCGAACGGCCAACTCAGATGACCCGGCGAGATCGAGCCGAGGAGCATGTCGATGATCGGCACACCCATGTACTGGGGATCGTCGCCGCGACGGAGTATGAGCAGCCGGGTTCCATCGCTGCCCGGCTCCTGGGCCCGAATGTGCCACGCAATAGAGCGATCGGCCAACGGTCGAACCACGCTCCAGCGGTCCAGGGCTCCATCGAGGTCCAGTTCGACCCCCGGAGAGAAGAAGTCGGACAACCGCTCGGCTGTGATGCCGGCCCACGTCTCGGCGAAGAGGTGCATGGCCCGGTCGTTGGCAAAGATGATCTCGCCCTGGGCCCCGATTTCAACCGCTGCCAGGCGTGCGCGCCGGTGGCCTCCTCCGAGACGGCTGGCGGCGTCCTCGACCGCCTGGCGGATCCGCACCAGGGTGAAGGGCTTCTCGATGAACTCCAGTGCGTCGGCCGAGCCGGCGTTCTCGCGGAGGTCAGCCGATGCAAACCCGGTGATGAGGATCGCCCTCAAGTCGGGCAGCACCGCCTGCAGAACCTGGACCACGTGCAGGCCATGAATATCATCCTTGAGCATCCAGTCGCAAACAAGCACGTCAGGACGGTAATGGACGCCCACGTCAACCGCCTCGCGGCCGCTGGACGCGCAGCGAATCTCGTGACCCAGGCTGGAAAGCCCGA
This sequence comes from uncultured Planctomycetales bacterium, assembly GCA_964586235.1. Classification (GTDB taxonomy): domain Bacteria; phylum Planctomycetota; class Phycisphaerae; order UBA1845; family PWPN01; genus JAUCQB01. Next base: position 11,628 of record CAZPIO010000135.1, on the reverse strand, counting down.
TCTCCAGTTGGCGGCGAAAGCCTTCTTCGTCTTCAACGATCAGCAACTTGGCCATCGGATACCTCGGAAGTGTCTGCTGTCAGCACCGGCAGCTCGATGATGAACAGCGTACCAGTGCCAACCCTGCTTTGTACGGAGATTTTACCGCCGTGCTCCGCGATGATGCCGTGTACGATGCTGAGACCGAGCCCCGTCCCGCCCTGCTCGCGCCGGGTGGTGAAAAACGGGTCAAAAACGCGCGGCAGATGCTCTTCGGGAATCCCCAGCCCGTTGTCCTCGACGACGATGCGCATCGTCTCGCCAGCGACTTCCGCGCGAATGCCCACGCGGACACCTTTGCGTCCGGCCTCGATAGCGTTCCGGATCAGGTTGATGAAGACCCGCTCCATCTGCATCGGATTGGCCAGTATCAAAGGCAGGTCGGCGGGAAGATCGAGGTTCACGGTTGCGCCATGCTGCCGGGTATACTGATCGGTCAGCTCCAGGCTGCGTCGCACAACGGTTTCGAAGGACACGGGCCATTTCTGCGTTTCCTCATCTCGGGCGAACAACAGCACACTGCGGATCGCGTCTCCACAGCGGCGGGCCTCGACGACGATCCGCTTCAGGCAGTTCTCCACCATCTCGCCGGCTCCCGGTTTCTGCCGAAGTTCCATGGCGTTCTCCGCGGCGAGCATCATGGTCCCGAGGGGGGTATTCATTTCATGGGCAATGCCGGCCGCCAGAGTCCCGATGGATGCCAGCCGCTCCGTCTGGGCCAGGGCGGCCCGCGACTCCTCCAACTGACGCGTTCGTTCGGCGACCAACTCTTCCAGGTGGCTCTGGTGGCGGGCAAGCTCCGACTCGACGCGCTGGCAATGCTCGATCTCGTCCGTCAGCCTCCTGTTGACGACCAGCAAGCGTTGCGCGTGGGCGGCGCTGCCTTGCAGATAGAGCGCAATCACGATCGTCAGCAGCAGGCCCAGAATCAGCAGAAGATAGTTGCTCCAGGCCCCCGGCTCCTGCCGGTACCCGGGCAAGGCGACACAAACGACCTGCCAGCGCCGCTCGCCGACGGTAATTCCCGCATCGTAGCGCAGTGCGTTTTTGTCGGCGGGAGCGACCCGCGGTTGCAGAGCTGTCTGCGATTCCGGCCCCGAGTCGGTAGCCCAGACCGCCAGCGGCTCGTCGCCGACGAGCGGATCCTGGATCGTTACGGCGATCCCCTGCTTCGACATCGGGCCCATTGTTTCCTCGAGCAAAGCCCTGAACCTGAACGTGCCGACAACAAAGCCCTCAAGGTTGCGGCGGCGGTCTTCCAGCGAGTCGATCGATGTTTCGGGGCGGTAAACCGGCAGCACCGCCATCGTGTCCGAGTCCCGGTCGAGGCCCTCGCCAAGCCCTGGATATCGAGAGACCACGATCTCGCCTGAATCCGTCGCCCGGGCCAGCGTTTCAGCTACGCCGCCCATCGAACCAAGATCCACGCCCAGCATCCCCTGCCGGCCCTCGATCGGCTCGACGAATTCAATCGGAAAATACACCTGGCGTTCGCGGGCAGGCACCAGGTCGCCCGCATCCGCCTCACGAATCACGAACCCGGCAACCCCCTCGCTCCTGACGGACGCCTCGAACCCGAGGCGATCCGAGTTCACGATGCGCGGCACCCACTTGACTGTCCAGTCACGGATGTATCCCCGCCCGAGGCGCTGCGCGTACACACCGAACTCGGTCCTCGTAACCTCCTCGGAGCCGGCGAAGAAGCCGCCGAATTGCTCTATTCCCGCAAGGCAATGGATCAGTTCACGTTCAAATGCCGCGACTCGTTCCTGGGCCTCGCGCGTAAACTCAGTCTGAATCTGCTGTTTCTCCCACGTTCGGGCGGCGATGAACATGGAGACCGAGATGACGACACCCAAGACTGCGGACACAACAACGGGCCAGTGAACCCTCGCCGCCCCTTTGATCGCCCAGGTCTCTTCCTGACCCTGCATCGCGCCTTCCTCGGTTGCCGCTTCAGGATTCGGGCAGAGAGCACCCTGAAGTCAGTCCAAGACATCATACCCTCTCCGCGGCAACCGCCCAAACACTCTATTCTGCGGGCGGAGCGGCATGCGCAGAGTCTGCGTCCGTCTCCCCGATCGACCCGCGCCGGTGAGGCCGGCACCTTGACGGCGGGGACCGTGCGGGAGAGGCAAGTCGGCGCTTTGAGCGGCCCTTGCCATCCCGTACAATACGGCCCGACTGTCCCGGTCCGCGAACAAACCAGGACTGCATCGTGAGCGGAGCCGGCAACGAGCGGTTTTTTCGCGCAGGGAATTGATATGGGTGAGAGCATTAGTGCCGACCGGTCACCACAGATGGGTAACGGCGGGCTGAACGTATTGATCGGGGGTGAGGCCGGACAAGGACTGGTCACCGCCGGAACCATTCTGGCCAAGGCCCTCGGCCGAAGCGGCTACCCGTTCATCGTCACACAGAGCTACGAGTCCCGCATTCGAGGCGGACACAATACATTTGCGATCCGCTTCGGCCCACAACGGCCAATCGCCCCCAGGGAAGGCGTCGACCTGCTTCTGGCGTTAACGCCTGCGACCGTGGACCTGCATCAAGGGCAGCTTACCGTAAAGGCCAGGGTGATCGCCGACCGGGCCTATGGCCTCTCCAAATCCGGTCGCCACATCGAGGTCCCCTACAAGGAGTTGGCTGAACCCAAGCTGCTGACCATGGCGACCATCGGCGTGGCTGGTGCCGTTCTCGGGCTGGATCGCGCCCTCATGGGCCACACGGCCAACGACGTTCTGGGCACCAAGCATCCAGAGCTAATGGAGGCCAACCATGCCGTCCTGGCGAAAGCCTACCAATGGGTCAGCGACAACGGCATCGAGACGACCCGCCTGCCACCGGCCACGAACACGGTCCGCCCGATGATGCTGGATGGGAACGAAGCCATAGCGGCCGGCGCGGCGTCAGCGGGCGTTCGTTTCTGCTCCTATTATCCGATGACCCCCGGCAGTTCGATCATGCAGGCGATGATCACTCATGCCCGGCAGGTGGGTATCGTCGTCGAGCAGGCCGAGGACGAGATCGCCGCCATCAACATGGCCGTCGGCGCGTCTTACGCCGGGGCACCGAGCATGGTCTCCACCTCCGGCGGCGGTTTTGCCCTGATGGTCGAGGGCGTCAGCCTGGCCGCTATGCTGGAGACACCCGTGGTGATAGTGGTGGCCCAGAGGCCGGGTCCGGCAACCGGTCTGCCCACCCGCACGGAACAGGGGGATCTCGGGTTCGTGCTCCACTCGGGGCATGGTGAATGGCCCCGGGCAGTTTTCGCGCCGGGCGACGTCGAGGAGTGTTTTCACCTGATGCGCAAGGCCTTCGATCTGGCCGAGAAGTACCAGGGCCCCATGTTCCTTCTCACCGACCAGTTCCTGGCCGATTCGATCCGTTCGGTCGAGCCTTTCGACGTCGCCGGCCTGTCCACTGTGGCACCCCAGGTGGCTCAGCCGGACAACTCGAAACCTTACAGGCGGTACGCCATCACGGAATCCGGCGTCTCACCTCGTCTGATACCTTGCGAGACCACCCATCTGGTGGTGACCGACAGCGACGCGCACGACGAGGAGGGCCACATAACGGAGGACCTCGGCATCCACGTCGAGATGGTCAACAAGCGGCTTCGCAAGGGGCGAGGCATCCGCCGCGAGGTCGTGCCCCCGACACGCACCGGCGACGAGTCGCCCGACCTGCTGCTGGTCAATTGGGGTTCCACCAAGGGGTCGGCCCAGGAGGCCGCCGAGATCCTCCAGAACCAGGGCCGCAGCGTGGGCACGCTTCACTTTTCCCAGGTCTGGCCGTTGGTGTCGGATACGTTTCTCGATCATCTGGAACGGGCGCGCGAGGTGGTGTGTGTCGAGAGCAACGCCACCGGACAGTTCGCCGCGTTGATCCGCCGCGAGACCGGTTTCCACATCACGCGTCATCTCCTCCGTTATGACGGCCTCCCGATCACCCCGGAGTATATTCTTCGTAAGCTGGGCCAACCGGAGCAAGCCACATGGTGACCATCGAGGACTACGGTCAATACGAAACGGCGTGGTGTCCCGGTTGCGGCGACTTCGGCATCCTGAATTCCGTCAAGCAGGCCCTGGTTCGCTGCAACGTGGCTCCACACGAGGTGATCTTCGTCTCGGGCATCGGCCAGGCGGCCAAGACGCCCCACTATCTCAACTGCAACGTGTTTAACGGCCTTCACGGCCGGGCACTGGCGGCGGCGACAGGCATCAAGCTGGCCAACCCGCTCCGGCGCGTGATCGTCGAGAGCGGCGACGGGTGCATCTACGGCGAAGGGGGCAACCACTTTCTCGCCGCCATGCGCCGCAACGTGGATCTCACCGTGCTGGTACACACCAACCAGGTGTACGGCCTCACCAAGGGCCAGGCGAGCCCCACTTCCGACGTGGGCTTCGTCACCAAAACAAACCCGGATGGCGTCAAGAGCGAACCATTCAATCCCATCGCCACGTCCATCGCAATGCGGGCGAACTTCGTCGCTCGCAGCTTCAGCGGAATGCAGGAACACCTGACCGAGATGATCGTGCAGGCCATGAATCATCCCGGCTTCGCGCTAGTGGATATTCTTCAGCCCTGCGTGTCGTTTAACAAGGTCAACACCTTCGCGTGGTACAAGAAGCGCTGCCAGCAGGTACCACCCGATCACGACCCGACTGACTGGCAGGCCGCCATGCGCCTGGCGTACGAATGGCAGGAACGGATCTTCATCGGGGTGATCTACAAGAACAACCGGGCTGTGCTGTCGTTCCCGGAGCACGACGGCACGCCGAGACCACAGGCCCTGGCCCGCAGCATGCAACGCTACCTCTGACCCGGCTTAACGCCCATGGGACTCGATTTGACTCAACCGGCGGACGCTGCAATCGTGGGCGCCGGAGCCGCCGGATTGATGGCCGCTCACCTGATCTCCAGGCACAAGCCCGGTTGGCGCACCGTGCTGCTGGAGGGGACCTCGAAGCCCGCGACGAAGCTCCTGCTGGCCGGGGGCGGGCGATGCAACGTGACCAACCAAAGCGTCACTCCAGAGGATTACTGCGGCTCAACCCGCAGCCTCATCCGGAGAATCCTCGCGGCGTTCACGGTCAGGCAGACGGTGGATTTCCTTGACTCCATCGGCGTGCCCTTGCGCGAAGAGGAGGACGGCAAGCTCTTTCCGGAAACCGGGAGCGCGCATTCCGTGAGGAACGCCCTGCTTGAACAGATCAGGAAGTCCTCGGTGACGCTTCTCACAAACCGCAAGACGGACAACATTCAGCGGGGAGACGATGGTTTCTTCATCGAAAGCACTGCCGGCCCTGTCACCGCTCGCCGCGTGTTGCTGACCACCGGTGGTTTGTCCTATCCACGGACCGGCAGCGACGGCAGCGGCTATCGGCTCGCGACATCGCTCGGCCACAGCGTCGTTCCTACGACACCCGCTCTGGTGCCGCTGGTCCTGCAGGGACGTTTTCACACGAGTCTTTCGGGCATCAGCCACGAAGTCGAACTCACGCTGTCGGCCGGCGGCAAGCCCGTGCGCACTCGAGGTGCCCTGCTCTGGACGCACTTCGGCATCAGCGGCCCGGCGGTGCTGGATCTCTCTGGGCATTGGCTGCGGGCCCGGCTGAACGGCCTTCGGCCGGCTCTGGCGATGAGTTTCTTTCCGGGTGAAACGCTCAGTTCCCTGGACGAGAAGTGGATCGGCCAGGCCAGGACGCATCCCAGGAAGAGCGTGCGAAACGCGCTGGCCGCGGCGCTGCCCGCCCGGATCTGCGATGCGGTGCTCGGCCAACTCAACATGACAGGCTCGACCTCGCTGGCTCACCTGCCCCGGGAGGACCGTCGCAGACTTCTTCAGGCCGTGCTGTCGTGGTTGCTGCCAGTCAGAGACAGTCGAGGATACGAACACGCCGAGGTAACGGCCGGTGGCGTGCCACTGAAGGAAATCAACGCCGCCACGATGGGATCCCGCGTCTGCCCCGGCCTGTTTCTGGCAGGCGAGATGCTCGACGTCACTGGCCGTGTCGGCGGATTCAACCTCCAGTGGGCCTGGTCGAGTGCCTGGGTTGCAGCCAGGGGCATGGCCATGGACAATGTGCCAACTCAGAGCCGCTGACCGCACCACCTGCGAAATCGGGCCGCGTTGGCACAGGTCAGGGCCGTTCGCCGCTTCAGAACATGACAGATGAAGGAGAGACCGATGAAGTCGATCGCGTTTGCCTGCTGCATGCTGGTCAGTCTGCTCGCTCCCGGGCAGGCCGCCGAGAAACCCGCCGAACCCAAGCTCAGCCGCGTCCTGATCATCACCGGCCGTGATGTTGACGCCCACAAGTGGCGGGAAACCACGCCCGTCCTGCGTGAGCACCTGGAGAAAACCGGCAAGTTCGAGGTCGTCGTCTCCGAGGAGCCGCTGGTTCTTGAATCCTCGGCCCTCGACAGCTACGACGTCATCCTCCTGAACTACTACAACCATCAGCGGCCGACTATCACCGACAAGGCAAAGGAGAACCTGCTCAACTTCGTCAAGAGCGGCAAAGGGCTGGTATGCTACCACTTCTCCGTCCGGGCGTTCGGCGAGTGGCCGGAGTACCGCAACCTCATCGGGCGAATCTGGACTACCGGCTCGGGCCACGGGCCGCGCGGGCCCTTCAAGGTGAAGATCACCAAGCCGGACCATTTTATTACCGAGGGCACAAAGGATTTTGACGCCGATGATGAACTCTATGCCAAGCTGGTCGGCGACGCGCCCATCAACGTCCTCATGGAGGCCTACTCCGAGTGGAGCAAGCGTACCGAGCCGCTGGCCTGGACCCTCGATTACGGCAAGGGGCGCGTGTTCAGCATCATGCTCGGCCACACGGCCAACGATTGCCGCAACCCCAGCTTCGTCCGTCTCCTACAGCGAGGCACCGAATGGGTGGCCCGCACGGACGCCAAGTGAGGCACTCGACGGCAATTATCCAATGCATTTAATCGCGTGTTTGAGATAGCAGGTTCTTGAGTACTCAGACGAGGACACCCATGTCACGAAAAGCATTCGCACTCGTTTTGGCCGTTCTGATGATCGGCATGTCCGGCTCCGTTGCCCTGGCCGAGGTGCGCCCGCACGCCCTGTTCAGCGATCACATGGTTCTGCAGCAAGGTGTTCCCATCAACGTGTGGGGCACGGCCAAGCCCGGCGAGAAGATCTCCGTGAAGCTGGGGCGGCAAGAGGCTCCCGCGACCGCCGACGATAAGGGCAAATGGTCGGCCAGGCTCGACGCCATGAAGCCCGGCGAGCCGCTGACCATGACCATTTCCGCGGAGAATACCGTCACCTTCAAGAACGTGGCTGTCGGCGAGGTCTGGATCGCTTCCGGTCAGTCGAACATGGCATGGCCGGTGCGGGCGTCGACCAACGCCGCCAAAGAAATCGCCGAAGCCAACCATCCTGGTATTCGACTGTTCACCGTACCGCACGTCGTAGCCGGCAAACCGCAAACCCATATACAGGGAAGTTGGAGCGTCTGCAGTCCTCAGACGGTCGGGGACTTCTCGGCCGTCGCGTACTTCTTCGGTCGCGATCTGCACAAGGCGATCAAGGTGCCGGTCGGATTGATCAATACTTCGTGGGGCGGTACGCCGGCCGAGGCCTGGACCAGCATGCCCGTCCTGGAAAGCGATCCGGGCTTCAAGTCAATCCTCGACAACTGGGCCGCGAATTTCCAGAAGTATCCCTCGGCCGTCGAAGCTCACCTGAGGACCTACGGCGACAGCGTTCGGAAATGGGTGGAATCTGCCGATGCGGCCGATGCGGCAGGTGAACTGGTCGGGCCGCCACCCAAACCCGATCTCCCCGTCCACCCTCGAACAAGCCCACATCGTCCGGCAGGCCTCTACAACGCGATGATTCACCCCCTGCTTGCCTATCCGATCAAAGGGGCCATCTGGTACCAGGGTGAATCCAACGCCGGCCGGGCATTCCAGTACCGCACGCTCTTCCCGGCCATGATCCGGAACTGGCGCGACGACTGGAAGGTCGGCGAGTTCCCCTTCCTGTTCGTCCAACTGGCTCCGTACCAGAGACAGCCAGACAACCCACCACCAGGGACCTGGCCGGAACTTCGCGAAGCGCAATTGCTGACGATGCTGAAGGTCCCGAATGCCGCTATGGCCGTCATCACCGACGTCGGCGAAGAGAAGGACATCCATCCCAAGCTCAAGCAACCGGTCGGTGCCCGGTTGGCTCTGGCCGCCAGGGCTCTCGGCTACGGCGAGAAGATCGAATACTCCGGCCCGATCTACAAGGAGATGAAGCGCGACGGTGACAGGATCGTCCTGAGTTTCGATCGTCTTGGGGGCGGGCTCGTGGCCAAGGGTAATCCGCTCAAGGGCTTCACCATCGCCGGGGCAGACAGGAAGTTCATCAACGCCGGCGCTGAGATCGCCGGTGATACGGTCGTCGTCTCCAGCCCGCAGGTCGCCGAGCCCGTGGCCGTCCGCTACGGCTGGGCCAACTGCCCTGAGGTCAACCTCTGGAACAAGGCCGACCTGCCCGCCTCGCCGTTCCGGACGGATGATTGGCCGATGCTGACGGCACCCAAGTGAGCGGCAGGGCCGTCTGCCCGCGGCCCGCCCCTGACAACCGGGGTGCAGGGGGCTGGGCATTGTCGACACTGCCTTGAATGGCACAAAAACGCCATGTTATTCCACCGGTGCCGGTTTGTTCTGACGCTCTCTGAGGGCTCCGACGCCCCACCGCCCAGCCCATGAGCGGCGTCCGGCACCGGCCATCAATAATCCAACAATTCTTAACTCAGTGCTTGACATAGCTGTCGACAGAATTGTAGACTAAGCTGTTGACAGGGAGGGCGCGGAGCGATACTGGCAATTCATGGGATGGGCCGGTGCCCGATCTCCGCTCCTTCAGCGGCAGGGCTTCGCGGATGTGCTTCAGGCGGCCAGTCCGGGTCGTAGCCGTGGAGCGAGAGGAGATCACATGAGGAACGAGCTTCCCTTCTGTCTTCTGCCAACTCTCATTCTCGGCGTCTTTGTTGGGGCAGGCCCCGGTGACGCGAACGGCGCGGTGACGGTGATCGGCGTCCAGTCCCAGGTGGACGACTGGTTTCCCGAGTTCAATTGCATCTGGAAGGATAAGTACTACCCGGACTCATGCCCCGTGGGCACCGCCGTGGGCTGCAACATCCACGCATACCTGAAGAACACCGGTGGGTCACCGGTGACGGTCAGCAGCGTGAGCCTTCAAGGGTATAACCTGGGGACGGTTCTCAAGCTGAACGAGAACGTGCACGACGCCCGCAGCATCTACTTCTATTGGGACAATCCGCCGCAGGACATACTCGATGCGGGTGAGCCGGTCTGGTACAAGGTCGATCCGGCTGGCGCGATCCCGGCCGGCGGGGTCGCGCAGGTTGTTGTGCGACTGCGCTTTGTTCCAGTCACAAACCCCGTCAACCTGACCATCGTGACCACTGGGGGCACCGTAAGCCCGAACATCACCGTCGACGCCAGCGCGCCCCAGTTGGCCAGTGTGGGCTTCTCCCAGGACCGCACGAAGGTCTATCTGCACTGGCGGCGCGCCGGCGGAGCCGCCCCCGCCATGGTCACGATCGACGGCACCGATGTGACATCATACGCCACCACTGTCGGCGACCCGAGTGTGAATTACGCCGCGACCGTCCTGTCGTTTTCCACTGCCCTCGATCCCATGTCCTACCACGTGTATCAAGGCCTCTACGCTGACGGCAAGACGGCGACGGCGTCCTTGCGGACGTGGGTCAACAAATTCATGCACGGTACGTACAACACGTTTGACATCGAATCGGACCCCGGCTACACGATCGCAGACTGGATCGCCGAATCCTCGGATCACGGCATCAACAATTGCCAGGTGAGCGTCGGAAACGTCGTGGGTTACATGAACACGTCCGCTGGGGCCGCGGACTGCCTTGCCCGCGGATACGGTTACACCACGGGGGACAAGACCAAGTTTGACACCCGCGGCAACGGCCCGGACATGTTTTTCATCAACGATGAGATTGATGCTGAAGATGCCAACATGGAGCGTACGTTCTGCGGCACGGGCCTGAAGTTGCCCTGTGGCAAGAGCCCGATGGGCATCCTCGCCATGCGTTCCATTGCGGAGGGCGAGGCGCTCCGTGCCCTGCGGCCGCTCACACCGACCTCGATCAACATGAACGGAAGCTACAAGCCTGAGAACTACTACGCCTATGGACAGGCCGTTGATATCCTGCAGGTTGACCCTTACTACCAGCGCCGGCTGCAGGATGCGTACTGGCGCGATCAGAACGTGATTCCGGTTTACGAGAAGGCCACCTATATCTATGCCGTCTCGAAGGCAGTGGCGAGGGCGGCCGAGCCGAACCCGTCCAATGTGATCCTGTACTCGTGCTCATGGAAATGCACGAACGAGGACGCTTGCGATCCTGAATACCTGAATCAGGTCTGGCCGTTCGCCGACCGGGAAACCAAGCGAATCGAGGCTTACTATGCGCTGGCCGCCGGCACCAAAGGCCTGTGCTATTGGTGGTTTAATATCGGCTGGCCGTCCATGGGCCTGGCCAACCAGTCCACGCAGGCCGCCAGAGACCTGTGGAAGGAAATCGGCCTTTACGGCAACGAAATCAAGACGATCGCACCGCAACTGGTTGTCAGCCATCCGGTGGACATGGCGCTTGCGCCGTCCCCCAACGTTTGGACCAGGGCATTGGCCTCCGGCATCGATACCATCATCCTGCTCGTGGTGAACGACGACTACTACAACGATACGGCCGGCTTCCATCACAACCCCGTCTATGGCGCGAGCGTAGTGGCCACGCTGCCGTCTTGGATGCAGTCGCCCGCCCCCACGGCGTTCGAGGTCCGACCGAGCGGGCTTCACGACGTGACCACCTCGCTCGCCGGGGACCACTTAACCGTGTCCCTGGGCACGCTGGACATTACCCGGATGATCGTCGTCACCACCAACCCGCAGTTGCGGGCAACGGTCCAGCAGCGGTATGAGGAGAAGGTGTGGCCGGGCGTCTGCGCGTTCGCGCCCGAGCACTGCGTACCGCAGGACGACCCGCCGAGCATCACGCAGCACCCTTCAAACCAGACTGTCCCACCGGGCGGTTCGACCAGTTTCACCGTCGGCGCGGCCGGCAGTAGCCCGCTCAGCTACCAATGGCAGAAGAACGGCACAGACCTTACCGACGGCGGGCACTATTCGGGCTGCACCGCGCCAACGCTGATCGTCTCCTCGGCCGACAGCGGCGACGTCGCGAACTACCGCTGCGTGGTGACCAACCCCTATGGGACGGCCACCTCAAACGCTGCTGCGATCACCCTCGGCACGCCGAGCGCCCCGACCATTACGCAGCAGCCGTCGAACCAGTCGGTGATCCTCGGTGGCACGGCGGTCTTCACGGTGGCCGCGGCCGGGACCGGCACGCTGAGCTATCAATGGCAGAAGAACCAGGTGGACCTGAGCAATGGCGGGCATTACTTCGGCTGCACGACGGCCACTTTGACGGTTCTGAGCGTGGACGGCAACGACGCGGCGGACTACCGGTGCGTGGTCAGCAGCAGTTACGG
>CAZPIO010000134.1:0-22849 GCA_964586235.1 uncultured Planctomycetales bacterium | reverse complement strand
CTGCTTCACCGCAAGAGACTATCCCTCAACCATGACGACGCTCAACATCCGGGCGCCTGGTCGGCTCCGCCCAGGCAGCTTCTGAACAGTGCGAAGTCGGCCTGATCGACTGCCCCGTTACCCGTGAGATCCGCTTTCTCGCACCCCGACTCATAGGCCACGTCAGGACCCGAGAAGCACGCCTGAAAGACGCCGAAGTCGGCCTGATCCACGTCGCCGTCGACGTCGAAATCGGCCGCCGCCGGAGCACCGACCGTGATGCCCACGATATCCTGGCCCGTCAATTGCGAGTCGCTGGCATAGAGCTTCAACACATAGCTGCCGGCCGCACTGAACGAAGCTGTGGTGTCCACGGCGTGGGCGTCACCGAAGGTCACTGCTCCCGGACCGCTCTGCATGACCCAGGTCACGGTGACCGCGCCCGGCGGGTCAGGTAGCCCGTCGTCGGTCACCGTGCCGTCCAGGTTCGCGCTGTTCGGCAGCCTGACGGCCTGATCCGGACCGGCGTCCACATCAGGAGCCAGGTTATCCCCGATGAAAGACCCCTTGACGGTGATGTTGTCGATCCGGCCGGTGTCCGTGGCCGTGTTGAACTGCCATTGGAACCGCAGGGCGAAATCGGCGTTGTCGTGGGCCGCGGAGACGCCGGCCAGGCTGATCGTCTTGTGCGTCCAGGTGGTCGGCAGGTCATCGCCCTGGTTGAGTTCCTGCACCTTGGTCCACGGCCCGGCCGTACCGGTGGTGCTGTAATAGACGACCAGCTTGTCCTCGCAACCGCCTTCCAGTACGGCGGCGACACAGCCGCCGTCACAACCGGAAGCCGGCGCGGTGTCGAGGGCGGCAACCACGTCATACTCGATCTGGACGTTGTTGTAGTCGGTCGTGGGGATCTGCCTGGTGACCAGGCCGCCTTCGCGCGTGCAACTGTCGGCATTGTTGGTCGCACCATTGCCGCTGGACCTCAGGTTGCCGCCTGGATTCCCACCGGAGGGATCCCGGATCATAAAGCCGGGATCGTACAGGGTGCTGGTCCGCCAGGTCTCCAGCGCCCAGCCCTGGGCATCACTGTCGAACGGGAACATGGCGATCGTGTCCGAAGGCGCGGACAGCACCTGCACCTGCCACGCTTCATCATCACTTCCGACAGCATTGCCGGCCCGCACGGTGAGGGTGAACACATGGCCCACCTGGCCGGAGGTGGGCGTCCAACCGTACACCCGACCGGTGCTGTCCACCTGCATGCCGCCCGGTCCATCGACAACCGACCACGTCACGGGAAGCGAGGTGCACTGAGCCAGGCTCAGTTGCCGGACGTACTCGCTTCCGGCGAGGACAGAATCCGGATCGGGCGAAACCTCGGCAACAACCGGGACCGTGGGAGTGCACTCGCAGCCGGGGCAGCCGGCCGGTGTAGCGACATCGCCTTTGAACACGTTGTAGACTCGCAGAAGCTTGTACACCGTGCCGGGATAGCCTCCACATGAACAGATATTCCGCGGCCCCGCCCGGAAGGTCGAGCCAAGCTGGATGTGCAGAGTGTCCGGCGACCATGGCACGACCGTGAACGGTGATGGGGACCAGATCTCGGTCAGCACCTGGCCTGGCAGGCCGCGATACCACTGAGCCTTCGCGCCATCCCACGCATAGCGGAACCGGTATACGGTCGTTCCGCTCCACGACAACACGTTGGACCATTGCTCGATGGTGCCGTCGCCGCCCTTGACCGTGCTCTTCATGTTGTCCTGGTTTCCGTAGTTGTCGTTGGCCTTGCGGAAGACCGTGTAGTAAGGGCTGTCGTAGAACTCACCGAAGGTGGTGGCCGGATTCAACCCCGTGCTGTCACAGGCAGCGAACAATTCGGTCTTGTCCAGACCGATTCCCGGATACAGCCCGACCAGATCGAACTCGATTGTTCCCTCCGCCCAGGACCCGCCGTAGCTGCCCTTGGGCAGGTCATACCAGATGTTGTCCACGCTCCGCGCCGTGCTTGTCTCGCAGCAGTAGCCGCCGGAATGCGACAAGGTGTAACCGTTCGCCGAGAACGTCCCGCTGCCCCAGGCGCCGCTGGTCTTGCTGCCGTCGGTCAGGCAGTCCTCGAAGATCCAGTCCTGCGCGCACCCGCCGACGTTGACGCTCCATGTCTCGTCGTCTGATCCCTGCGTGTTGGTGGCACGGATGGTGATCGTAAAGGTTTGTCCGATATCTCCGACGGAAGGCGTCCAGCCCGAGACATATCCGCTGCTGTTGACCTGAATGCCATCCGGACCGCTGATGACCGACCAGGAGGGTGCCGGGCTGCCCTGCAGCAGCGACAGCTGTCTGGCGTAGGGTGAGCCGCCAAGCGCGGTGTCCGGGTCCGGCGTCACCTCGGCGATGATCGGGGCGGCGTCCTGGGGCGAGCCGCGCCAGACTCTCACAACCTTCGGCGTGCTACCTTCGAAGTAGGTGATCGCCACCACCGGCGTATTCTGATACTGCCCCACGCTGCAATTGCCTGAAGGCGTGGCTGTGTCGAACTGGTGAACCATATCCCAGGTGGTGCCGTCGAGTGTGGAGAACAAGGTCGGTTTGGTATCCGCCCCGGCGTAGAGAACCTCGTTACCATCACCGTAGTTGATAATGGTCATGGAGGTCACGTGGGTCTGTCCGGTGTTGAACACCTGGCTCCACGTACCGGAAGGGCTACGCCTGTAGATGACCCCGTTGCCCCCGGCATACATACTGCCTTTGTAGCAGGCCATTGAATGAACGGCCTTACCGGCCAGCTCGGTGGTCCAGGTGCTGCCGTTATAGCGCTCGATTCCGAGGGCGGCCGCGTTGTTGCGTGCTCGAACACCGATACCCGCATAAAGATTGGCCCCGTCCGAGCCGATCGACCAGACCCGCGATTGTTCGCCGGTGTTGTACGTCTTGATTGCCGTCCAGCTCGTGCCGTTATATTCGTAGATGGTCAGAGTGCCGGCCGGGTAAGGATTGACGCCGGTGTACAACTTACCGTTGTAGATGGCCATGCCGAATGAACCCATCTGCATCAGTGGGTCGGAGGTATACGTGTACGGCAGGGACACGGACCAATTGCCAGCGGTGTCGCGAACCATCACTCCGAAATTGTACGGGCTTGCGCTGTCCGTTTCGCAGGTCATGTACATCCTGTCGTTGAAAACCTGGAGGAAAGTCAGGTTCTCGAAGTTCCGGCCGGTGCCCCAGTTGTCGTCCAAGAAGTCGTCAGCCCAGTTGCTGCCAGTCCATCGTTTGACGACGCAAGCTCCGTAATCCCCCATGGGGACAAACAGCGAACCATTGAACTCGCGAGGATTGAAACTCCAGTTGGCCTCCGGATCGGGTGATCGGTAGCTACTTCCCATCTGCGACCACGTCAGAGAAGGCCCGGCGGCGAACGCCGCCTCGCCGGCCAGCATGGCCGCAGCCGCACAAGCCCAGCGCCAACATCGCCATCGCATCATCCACAACCTCCCGGTCAACAGCCTGGCGGGTAATCGGCTCCGCCCAGACACTCGTAGAACATACTGAAGTCCGGTTGGTCCACGTCACCATCGCCGGACAAATCGGCATCGGTGCACCCGGAAGCGCAGGGCTGGCCTTCGCCTGACATGCAGCCCTGCAAATGCCCGAAATCCGCCTGATCAACGTCCCCATCCCTGTCGAAGTCCGATCTCGACAATACGCGGACTTGCCATGCGATCACGTCAGATCCCACGGAGTTTTCCGCCTGACTCTGAAACGAGAAGATCCGGTTGATGTCGGCGACACCGGGCGTCCAGCCGGACACGTATCCATCACTACTGATCACCGCGACCGGCGGGTCCTGGCTCAGCGACCACGTCACCGGCGGTGTCCCCTGCATCAGCACGAGCTGCTTGTGATACTCGGATCCCGGAGCCACGATCTCAGGCGACGGAACCACCGCCACGATCTCTGGCTGGACGGGCGGCATGAAGTCCATGAAGGTGTCGAAAGCGGCGAGCGAATGGCAGTAGTGGTTCGAGGGCACGTCGGGAAACTCGCCGTCCGGCAGATCGCGAATGTGGGCGTCGGCGGGGGCCGCGAAAACACGCGGATAGCCGTTGGTCACGAACCAGTCTCGGGCGATCTCGTGCTTCGATCGCGGCACCACGGTGTCGTTGACGCCATTCAGAATGGCCAGCAGCAGGCTGGTGTTGAGCGGCTGAGGCGCGGTGTCGAACATGTCCGCGTCGAAGTTGCCCTGCCGCGAGACGATCATGCGGAAGACGTCCGGGTGCCGCACGCCGGCGTAATACGTGGGGATGCCCCCGCCCGACCAGCCGGTGAGCAGAACGCGGTCGGGGTCCACCGCGAAGCCGTACGCCGCCGCCTCGGCGTGAACGATCTGGTCGTAAATCGCCAGGAGCCTCTGTTCATCGGCGGCGGCCTGCGACTCGCCGCTCCAGGGCTCCACCAGCCCCCCGTTGGCGCTGGCCATGGCGGGGGCCGCGACGATGAACCACTGGTTATGGCGGTTGACGTTGCCGGCGTTCTCCGCCAGTTCGTACCACCGCGTGTGCGGATAGGGAGATTCCTCGCAGCAGCCCCACGTGGGATCCGGCTGCAAGCCGATCTCCTCATCCGCCGTGGTCACCGTGCTGTGACTGGTGATGACCAGCGGGAGAGGCACGGCGGAGATCGCTCCGGACGGCACGTACAGGTAGTAGTCGGCGCAGTCGTATGCATTCTGGCGCAGGACGATCTGTCCTTTGGGCGACTGCGCCGGCGGCAAGGGCTGACCGCCGGCGATGAACGTTACGCTGAAGTCGAGAACGATCAGGGGGTCCCAACCGGCGATGCCCACCGTGCCCGTCGACGCGTTGTCGAAGGTCCGCCCGCCGACGACCGGATTCGTCTGCGTCCCGATCTGCACGCCGTCCACTCGGAACTCGAACGAACCGTCCAGGGCGCGAACCTTGTACTCGTGTACCTGGGTTACGTCGAAGCCGGGTATGTAATTCGTCGCGGTCCCGAAATCCGCCCCGAAGGACCATCCCCCGCCGGCGTTCGCCTTGAGGACCTGGAAGTTGCCGTTGATGTACTGGAACGTCAGCGCGGACCCGCGGTTGCCGCGAACCGCAATGCCGATGTCGGCGTCGCCGGTCTCGCCCCGACCGTGCATGACAACTTCGTAGTCGTTGAGATACTGGTTGTTCCAGCGGACGCCTTGAGCGGTGGAGACACAGCCCTGATCGGCAAAGAAAACGAGGGTGCAGGCTTCACCGCCGGTCTGCCGAAGGGCGTCGGCGATTGTATCCGCGTCGGAGTCGTAGGCCGAGAACCCACCGGCCAGCGATCCCCACTCGCCCCCGATGCCGCCGGCGAAGCTCGTCGCGTACAGCACTGTCCCGTCAGCCGGCTGGGCGACCGCAGGGCTGACGGCGAGCCAGACCGTGAACACGAGGATCGAGAAGCTCAGTTGTCGGATTCCCATAGTCCGCCTCCCGCGGCCGGCGGCCGATCTAGCTGCACGCCGGTGGTACACCCGCTCCTCCGATACAGGATTCAAACACGGTGAAGTCTCCCTGATCCACGTCGCCGTCTTCGTCCAAGTCCGCATTCTCGCACGTGGGGGACAAGGGCTGAGAGGGACCGGAAAAGCAGACCTGGACGTGGCCGAAATCGGCCTGGTCAACATCGCCATCCGTGTCGAAGTCACCGGGCGGGCCTGTGGTCGTGAATCTCCACACGACACCAGGCGTTGTCCCGGAAGGATTGACCTCGTCAATCCGCCAGTAGTAGGTCGTATTGTAGTTCAACCGGCCGGGCAGAAACGTTGTCGTCGGCTGGTTGATGACAAAGGCCGGCGGCGTGGTCGACCCGAAATGGACGTTGTGCGATGTGGCGCAACTCGCCGTCGTCCAGCCTAGCTGAGGCGTGACGCTCACCCCTGTGGCGAGATCGGCGGGGTCGGGACTGGATGCCATGCCCGGCACGGGCCACGGGGCCGGGTGGCCGGTGATGAAGCTCTGATAGGCGCCGAATGCCTGCTTGGGCGGATAGGTGGGATCGCGGTTCAGGATGCCCCATGACAGGTCGGGAAAGGCTTGCGCATCATTGAGTTCGTAAAAGAAGACCTTGTGAACCCATCCACGGCCGGACTGACCGGTGAACCAATCGTTGAGCAGGCCGGTGTAATTCGTCGCCTGTTGAGCCTCACCGTCGGCCTCGCTCTGCCAGCCTGTCTCGGTGAGCCAGAACGGCTTGCCGTACCATCCCGCATCCTGCAGCACCTGCTTGACCGACGGTGGATCCCAGGGCCAGACGGCAGGATCCTCGAGCTTGTCGGTGCAACTGCCGTAGCCGCTGCTGCAGTAGACATGGTGAGTGACGACGTCGAGTCGGGCACCCGCCTGAACGATGCAGTCCTCGAGCCAGGCATACCAGTCCTGATCGCCGGAGGTGAGGTGGGCCAGTTCCGGCCCGCAGACCTTGGCCGAGGGATTGGCCGCATGGACGGCATCCGCGCCGTTCTTGAGTATCATGTCGATATACTGCTGCCGGGTGCCGGCCCAGAAACCGTCAAGGTTCGGCTCGTTCCACATACCCCAGTGGCGGATGCCGTCCTGGTAACGCAGGGCCGCCCGATAGCAGATGTCGTAGTAGTCGGCCGCGCCTCGGGGTACGCCGCTGCCCTCGCTGCCGTCGGTTGCCCATGCGGGCGTATGCCCGATGGTCGCGAACACCGCCAGATTGCGGGCCGTGGCCGCGGAGACAATTGCGTCGTAGCGCGTCCAGTTGAAGGTGTCCTGAGACGTCTCGACCCAGGCCCATACGAAGTCCACGCGTATCCAGTCAATCCCGCACGCGCGAACCTGGTCCAGAAGCACGCCGACCGAAGTCCCCTCGGGGGCGTGGGCGTTCACGCCGTACGGGGAGGCTTCCCTGACGCAGGTCTGGGCCGGCGACGGCCCGGCCAGCAGGCTGCCAAGCAGGATTGTCGTCAACCCGGTTCGCATGCTCAATGCAATCGCCCCGCCCTTTCAGAGCATCCGGTCGAACAGTCACCTACGACGAGCAGGCCGGGGGCTGTTGAGGTCCGGCCATGCACGAATCGAATGTGGCGAAATCTTCCTGGTCCACGTCGCCATCGGTGTTGAAGTCGGCCCAGTCGCACCCGGTCGGGTAAGGTTGGCCTATGCCCGACAGACATCTCTGGAACTGGCCGAAGTCGTCCTGATCGACGTCACCATCGCCATCGCGATCGGCCAGATAGCCCAGCGTCTGGTTACCCAGGACGGTCACGTTGTCGATGCGGCCCGAGTCGCCCGAGGTATTGAACTGCCATTCAAACCTGAGGGCGAATTGCGCGTTATCGTTCGCGGCCGTGACCGCCGAGAGGTCGATCATCTGCCGTGCCCAGGTGCCGGGCAGATCGACACCTTCGGACAGGCTCTGGATCGCCACCCACGGGCCGCCGGTCCCCGATGTGCTGTAGGACACAACAAGCTTGTCCTCACATGAACCTCCGAGAGTGCTCGACACGCAGGTGCCGACGCAGCCCTCGGCCGGCGCGGTGTTCAGCACGGCCATGACATCGTACTGGATGAGGATGTCCTTGAAGTCGGTCGTCGGCACCGTTCGGCTGATGATCGCGCCCTCGCGCGTGCAGCTATCGTTGGTATTTGTAGCCCCGCTGCCGGTCGAGCGCACCTGGCCGGCGGGGTTGCCTCCGGAGGAATCCCAGACGACTGAGCCGAGATCGTACTGGCCGGCCTTCCACGTCTCCAGAATCCAACCCTCGGCCCCGCTGTCAAAAGGGAAGGTCGCAACGGTGCCCTCCGGCAACGCAACAACCCGCACCTGCCACGTTTCGGCATCCTCGCCCAGATCATTGGCCGCACGGATCTCAAGCGTGACCGTCGATCCGGCATCTCCGGCGGTCGGCGTCCAGCCGCTCACCCGGCCGCTGCTGTCCACCTGCAGGGTCGCCGGTCCCTGCACAACCGACCAGGTCATCGGCTGGCTGCCCTGGATGAGTTGAAGTTGGCGAACGTATTCGGTCCCGACTGTCGCAACGTCGGGGTCCGGGCTCACCTCCGCGATGACCGGCGGCAGGCTGCCCCCTTGTCGCGGCGGGGTGGCGGTGCCGCCGAGATCCTGGTTGTAGACACGCAGCAGCGAATACAGCGTGCCGGGCGTCCCGCCGCTTTCGCCGACGCCCCGGATGCCGGCACGGAACGTAGCCCCGAGCTGAATGTGCAGTTTCTGAGGCGACCACGTCCCGACGAGCATCGGGGAGGGCGGACTGATTTCCGAAAGGGTCTGGGCCGGCAGCCCCCGATACCATTGCACCTGCGAGCCGTTCCAGGTCATCCGGAAACGATACGTCGTCGTGCCGCTCCAGCTCAGGACGTCGGAACGCTGCTCGGACGTGCCGCTCCCGCCAGCCACGGTGATCTTCACTTTATCGGTGTGGCCGTACTCATCATCATGCAGTTTTCTGATGATGGTCTGATACGGGCTGCTGTAGAAGTCGTCCGGGTCGCCTGCCGGGTTCAGACCGGTACTGTCGCAGGCGAGCATCAGCTCGTTCTTCTCGCAACCGGCCTGAGGATACAGGCCGGTCACGTCAAACTCGATGGAGCCGACCGCCCACGGGCCGGTCAGGTCGTACCAGACATAGTCAATGCTGCGCGGCTCGCCGGTAATGGTGCATTGACCGCCGTCATGAGTGAGGGTGTATCCGCCGGCCGAGAAGGCGCCCCCGCCATACTGCCCGGTGATCTTGCTGCTATCGTGAAGGTCATCCTCGAACACCGGCGCCAGGGCACTCTGAACCGTCACCTGCCAGGTCTCATCGTCCTGCCCCGCGGAGTTGTTCGCGCGGATCGTGAAGGTGACCGTCGTTCCCGCGCTTCCGGCGGGCGGCGTCCAGCCGCTGACCAGCCCGTTGCTGCTGACCTGCGCGCCTGACGGACCTTGAAAGACCGTCCAGATAACCGGCGAGGTCCCCTGCAAGAGCGTTAACTGGCGCGTGTAGGGTTGACCTTCGCTCGCCGCATCGGGGTCCGGCGTCACCTCGGCGATGACCGGCGGGTCCACCGCCCCGGCGTCGATGATGATCGTCTGATTGACGGCCACGCCGCTGCGGGTCACCACGGTGCCGTCCAGGAACCGGACGTGCACGTCGACGCTCGATCGCGGTCCGGTCCCGAAATGCAGGACGGGGTCATTCTGTCCGAGGTAGCCCTCGTTGCTGCGAGCCTCGCGGACGGCAATGCGAGCCGACGGCACACCCGCGCTGCCGGGCTCGTAGATGCCGACTCTGGCTCCGAAAGCGCCTGCCTGGCCGTCGTCGGTGAGGAGCCGCACCTTGAGCCAGTTGCCCCCGTTGCCCAGGTCGTTGCGAATCAGCCGGTTGTAAGCCTGTTTCTGGGCGTAGAGGAAGTCCATGTCGCCGTCGTTGTCAATGTCGGCGAAAGCGACCGCCCTCGGATCATTGATCGTCCCGACGCTGAAGGTCGAGGACGCGGTGAAGGTACCGTCCCCGTTGTTGAGATACACCTTGTTGTCGCCGGGATAGACCATGTCCCAGTCGCCGTCGTTGTCGAGATCCTCAAAGCCGGCCATGAAGCCGGGGCCGCCGGCCACCGATGTCTGCGTGAAGGTGCCGTCCCCGTCGTTGAGATACAGCAGCGAATTGCCCGTATCCCGCTGCACGTGCAGGTCCAGCCAGCCGTCGTTGTTGATATCGCAGAACACCGATCCCTGCTGCTGGGGGGTGGTAGAGCTCAGCCCGACGGCGCTGGTTACGTTGCTGAAGGTGCCGTCGGTGTTGCGCATCACCATCAGCGGGCCGTCGAGCCCTCCCATGGTGCCGTAACCCTGTCCCACCAGCAGGTCCAGGTCGCCGTCGTTGTCGAAGTCGCCTTCCGTGCAGCCCTGCACTCCGCCGATGGACCGCAGGCCGTTGTCGATCCGCGTGAAACTCCAACCGCCGTTGTTGCGGTAGAACTCGTTGCCCTCGCTCGGGCCCCAGTTGTTGCAGAACACGTCCAGGTCGCCGTCACGGTCAAAGTCGAACGCCACGGTGCCGCGTGTGCCGTTGCTGACGTCCTCGAAGCCGGGGCCCGCCGTGCGGTTGGTGAACGAGCCGGTTGCGTTGTTCTCGTAGATCTCGTTCCGCTGATATGCCCCGTTGACCAGGTCATAGTCGCCGTCATTGTCGAGATCGCACCAGACACCGCCGTGGCTTCCGGTATCGAAGTCATCAATGCCGCGGGCAGCGGCCTCCTCGGCGAAGCTGGCCCCGTTGACGTTCCGGTAGAACAGTTCGCCCATGTCCTGGTTCCAGTTCATGGTGACGTAGAAATCAGGGCGGGCGTCGCCGGTCGCGTCGGCCCACATGACGCCGTGGCCGCCGAAATGGCTGGGGCCGCCCGCACCCGCCGAGGTGGTGACGTCGGAGAAGGCCAGCACCGGATTGGAGCCGATTCTCAACGTGATCCAGTCCAGATCAATTCTCGCGACGTCGGGCCAGTGAGTTCGGAACTCGAGGTTGTTGCCCGCGCTGCTGTCGAACAACAGGGAGAAGTCATGCCAGGTGTTGGCCGCGGTGAAATCCTGGCGCCGCACCTGCCGCGCGGCCAGCGTCTGCCCACCCATGTCGCGGACGACGTCAAGCGTCGTGACCACGTCGTTGGCGCCGCTGATGCTATCGATCCTGAGCCGCCACGTCGCCAGGTGCCGCCCGGTGGGAACAGTATTGATGTAGGGGCCGTAGCTGAGATATCCGGCCGAGTGGGAGGCCACGTTCGCGGACCAGGTCGATCCATCGCGGGCGCCCGTCTGGTGGGACAGGTGCTCGCCGTATTCGGCCTGGTAGCGCCGCACGTTCATGCTCGCGCCGCCGATCTGCTCGTCCAAGCCGGCGACCACCATCTGTTCGACGCTATCCCACTGCGAATACAGTCGGCCCTCGGGCGGGGTCATGTTAAAGCACCGCCACGGCCGACTGTCGCTCTGGCCACCGCCGTTATGGAGACACCATCCCGCGGCTTCCGCGACCTTCCCGCCGCTGCAATCGCGCACGAAATCCTCCAGGGCCGGCTGCCAGGAACCATAGCCCCGCCGAAACGGTTCCTGCAAGTGAATCGGGATCCTCCAGCCGAGGTTCTTCATCCAGCCGGTGTACTCGTTCACCGTGCCGATGGTCTGGGCCGGGCAGTCGGCATTCCGGCAGAGGTGCGGGGTGATGAAATCCATGTGCGCGACCGTACGGTACTCGCTCAAGTCGCTCTGAGACGTGGGCACGCCGGAGGCGGTGCACAGACGGCCGGAATCGATCGCCTTGATCGCGTTGATGAGCTGGCCGCAGTCGCTCAGGCTGACGTATCGGCTGTCGCGCACATCCCGCTCGTTGGAGACGTCGATGTAGACGTTCCGGTACGCCAGCAGATGCTGTGCCAGGGTCTGCACACAAGCCAGATGCTGGGACAAGGTCGAGGGGTACCGCGTACTGCCGGTCTCGTGCCGGAGGCTGACGTCGACGATCATGCCCCGGCTGTTGCACTCGGTGATAAGCGTCTTGAGCCGGGTCATGTACGGTTCGCGGACCACCCCGTTGGAGGTCATGATCGACACGTTCTCGCTCGGATCCGGGTACTCCCAGAACGCCCAGACGCGGATCCAGTTGAATCCGTCCGCCACCATGTCGTCGAGGTCCTGGGTGACAAAGTCGGGCGTGGATATGGTCTGAGCGCCGTAGTAGCTGACGCCGTTCAGATACGTGGCGACCCCGTCGATGGTGAAGAATCGGCCGTCACCGCTGATGCCCAGCGTCGTCGCCGATGCGGCGCTGCCGGAAACGAGCAGAACCGCGATCGGCATCATGGCGCGGATCACTCTTTTCAACATAACCTCCTCCCGCGGGTCTTCGCGTCATCCATACGTCCAGTACTGTCTTCATCGGCCAGCAGGGCCAATCGCCCCAGTTCGCACGCACTCCTTAACAGCCCGGCGGGTTGTCCGAACCGCCGATGCACGGATAAAACAAGCTGAAATCGCTCTCGTCCACGTCGCCGTCGCCGTTGAGATCGGCCGGCGCGCAGCCGCTTGCATAAGGCTGGTTGCTGCCGGACAGGCACCGCTGGAAAATCCCGAAGTCGGCTTGATCCACGTCCGTGTCGTGGTCAAGATCCTGTCGGCAGGTCACGGTGACCTGCCAGCTCTCGGTAGTGGATCCACCGGTGTTCGAGGCCCGGATCACGAAGTTGAACGATTGCCCGCGATCGGCGCACGCGGGCGTCCAGCCGAAGACCAGGCCGGCCTGGTCCACCTGCGCGCCGCTCGGGGCCTGGACGATCGACCAGCTCACCGGCAGCATGCCCTGCTGGAGCGTCAACTGCTCTGTGTACTCCATCTGGCAGGGGGCGCTGTGCGGGTCCGGGGTCACCGGGACGATGATCGGCGGAATCTGCGCCTGGCCGCCGGACGTAGCCTGACCCCCGAGGTCCTCCTCGTAAACGCGGAAGAGCGAGTAGCAGGTGCCCGGGGCCCCGCCGATCTCAGCGGCGATCACCGCGATGGATGTGCCGCCAAGCTGAACATGAAGCTTGGCCGGCGTCCAGTTGTGGGTGAAGTAGTACTCCTTGAGCAGATCGAGGGGCTGGCCCGGCAGACCGCGGTAGTAGCGCACGCGGTTGTTGGTCCAGGTCATGCGGAACCGGTAGGTGACGGTACCATCCCACGAATACGCTGAGCCGGTGAACTGCTCCTCGCCCTGGCACAGGGCCGAGCCCGTCAATTTCATCTTGTTGTCGTACGTGGGGTCGGCGTAGTAGATCTTCCGAATGTAGGACATGTAGTTGGAGGAATAGATGGCCCAGCCGTTGGCCACCGGGTCGCACGCACCGCCGCCCGGGCTCTCGCAGCAGGCGTCCCGATCACAGGTGGTCATGATGTGGTTCTTCTGTGCGCCGGCGTAGGGGAACAGGCCGGTCACATCGCACTCCATCGAGCCGGTACCGTCGGCGCCTCTGCCGTCCAGGTTGTAGTAGATGTAATCGGTGCGGTTGTTCAGGCGGTACCCGCACGTCGTGAATGAGCCGCCGATCTGGCCGCTGATCAGACTGCTGTCTTGCAGCGCGTCCTGGAATACGGGCACGGGGCCGCTCTGCACCGTGACCTGCCAGGTCTCGTCGTCGTCACCTTGCGTGTTGGTCGCGCGAACCCGGAAAGTGAAGGTCTGCCCGACGTCGCCGGCCGAGGGGGTCCAGCCGGACACCTGGCCGATGCTGCTGACCTGCACCCCCGCCGCCGGGGCCTCCTGTACCGACCAGGTCGGAACCGGGTAGCCCGCACACAGTGACAACTGCCGGACGTACTCGCTGCCGAGCATGGCCGTGTCGGGGTCGGGGCTGACCTCACAGATGACCGGCGCGGTCGGCGTCTGTTGCCCGACCACCTGAATGTAGTCGAGCTTGAGATAGGCCCGGCCGTGCCAATAGGTGCGGAACTCGAACCGGTGCCCGGGCACGGTGTGGTTGAACGAGAGGGCAAAGTCCTGGTACGCATAAGTGCCCGTGAACTCCTGGCGGGAGACGATCCGCGAGGCCTTGATCAGACCGGCATCGTAATCATGCACGTCGATCGTGACGACGGCGTCGTTGTCGGCGGTGTTGTTGTCCACCATCATCCGCCAGGTAACCTGGTAGTCGTCAGCCGGCAGAGAGGTCACGTACGGCCCGTAGCTCAGGTAGTTTGCGGTGTCCTGGGCGACGTTGGCCGATCGCCCGTCGCCGTCACGCCGGCCGATGAGCTTGGCGAGGTGCTCGTCGTACTCGGCCTGGTATCTGCGAACGTACGGGTTCGCGCCGGCGATGTGCGCGTCCATCTGGTTGCACACCTGGAGCTCGACCGAATCGAACTGGGCGAACATCCGGCCGTAGGCGTTGCTCATGTCGAAGCTGCGGTACGGATACGCGTCGTGGTTGTCGCCGTTGTGGAAGCACCATCCCGCCGCGTCCGCCACCTTGCCGCCGGCACAGTCGCGAAGGAAATCCTCCAGCGTCGGCTCGTACGAGCCGTAGCCCCGCCGAAACGGCTCCTGCAGGTGGATCGGAATCCGCCAGCCCAGCGCGCTCATCCAGGTGATGAACTCCTTGACGGTTCCCACCGTCTGGGCGGCACAGCCGGCGTCGCGACACAGGTGCGGGGTAATGAAATCCATGTGCGCGACGTTGCGGTGCTCCGCCAAGTCACCCTGGGACCCGGGCTTGCTCGAAGCCGTGCACAGTCGCGCGGGGTCGATCACCTTGATGGCATCGATCAACTGCCCGCATTCGGAGAGACTCACAAAACGGCCGTCCTGTACGTCCCGCTCGTTCGCGACGTCAATGTACACGTTGCGATAGGGCAGCAGCTCCGTCGCCAGCGTCCGCACGGCGTTCAGGTGCTCGGCCTGGGTCCTCGCCCCCACCCAGGTGCCCGCCCCATCGCGGTTCAGCGAGACATCCACCATCATTCCACGGTTGTTGCACTCGGTGATGAGTGTCTTGAGCCGGTTCATGTAGGTCGAGCGGACGTACCCGTCGTGAGTCAACACCGATACGTCCTCGCCGTTGATCGCCGTCCAGTAAGCCCAGACGCGGATCCAGTTGAATCCGCAGGCCACCATGTCGTCGAGGTCCTGGGTGACAAAGGCGGGCGTGGATATAGTCTGGGCGCCGTAGTAGCTGATGCCATTGAGGAAGGTCTCACTGCCGTCCAGCGTGAAGTAGCGCCCGTCCGCGCTGATCCCGAGGGTCGCAGCCCGGGCGACGAGCGCTCCTGGCCAGGCCGCCAGAACAAACGCCAGCACTACCAGTCGAGTCCGCATACCGATCGCTCCCGTCATCGAAGCCACGCGCGACTGGGCACGGCTCGCGCCCGGCTCTGTCGAGCACCCGGCAGTCCATGAGTGCTGTCGCCGACCCCGTCAGCAGCCCGGGGGCTGCCCTGCACCGTTCATGCAGGACAGAAAAATGCTGGTGTCGGTTTGATCCACGGCACCGTTGTCGTCGAGGTCAGCATCTTCACAGCCTGCCGAGTAGGCCTGGGATGAGCCGCTGTAGCAGTGTTGCAGGTGGCCGAAGTCCGCCTGGTCCACGTCGTTGTCGAAGTCGAAATCGGGTACCGGCGAGGGCTCGACCGTGATGGTCACGTCATCGTCGCCGGTGTATTGTGAGTCAGAAGCCGTGAGTCGCAGCACGTAGGTGCCGTACTGGCTGAACGAGGCCGTGGTGTCCGCGGTGTTGGGGTTGCCGAAAACGACCGTCCCGGGCCCGCTCTGCTTGTTCCAGGTCGCGGTCACTTGCCCCGGCGGATTGGGTTTGCCGTCATCCGTCACGGTGGCATCGAGCGTCGCACTGGCCGGCAGGGTGATCGTCTGATCAAGCCCCGCGTCAACCGCTGGAGGCGTGTTGGCGCCGCCCGGCGGGGTAATGGTGGCATGATACATGCCGCCGCGATTGTCCTCCCAGAGCACGTGCACCGTGTCGCCGAAGGCGGTGATATCGGGGAAGTACTGTTTGCCGCCGCCGACGGGGAAGTTCTGGTCCATCGCGTACCAGGTTCCGTCGGCCTTGCGGATGGCATATCGGAGATGATCGCCGTCGGTCCACACGTAATAATGGTTGCCCTGGGAATCGTAAACTACCTTGGGGTCGATATCCTCGCAGCGCACGGAAACCCCGACTTGGGCTGCTTGAGTCAACCGGACCGACGACTGGCCGACCAGAGCGCTGTAGACGCCTTCGGTATACCAGACCCCCCCGCTTTCGTTATACCCCGCAAAGGTCAGGGCCAGGGGCGAACCCGACCGCCAGGCGATGTGCGTTCCGCCCACCCATTGACTGACATCGGTGGCGGGCGTTTGCACCGCTCCCCAACTGCCGTTCCACACCTGGTACCCCGCCCGGTGGGGATTGCCGAGGACCCGGCCGGCGGCGTAGACGTTGTTCGAGCCGTCGGTGACCGCGGCGTAACCGTCGTACATATGCGGACTCACGAGCTGGTCGGAGCTCCACGTGCCGCCCGTCTTGATCCGGTAGTACCAGACGTCGGTTCCGGTGCCTGGATCCCAGCGCAGCCATACCAGGAACAGGCGTCCGTCGGCAAGGAAGACCGGCACGGGCGTGGAGGCGTGGTCCCCGTCGGCGTTGTAGATCAGAGTCTGGCGCGATCCCCATCCGCTGCCGGTGCGAATGGAATAGTACAACGGGTTCCACGCGGGCGGGTTCCAGAACACGTGCACGTCGCCGCCGGGCGTGACCGCCAGGCGCGGCCCGTCGAGGTTGATGCCGGACGAGTCCGGGATCGTCTCCTCGGCGCCCCAGCCCCCGCCGATGAGTTTCTTTCGATAGGCGATCGCCCCGTTCTTGTACCAGACCACGTGGAGATTGCCGGCCGAGTCGCACCGCCCGTGAACGAGCTGCCAGGCGTTCTCCGTGTCGCCCAGCGTGCCGGAGCCGACGAATTCCTCGGCCGAGATGACGAAATCGCCGGGGCCGGAGGCGTAGATGGTGACGTCATCGGTGGCGGTGTACATCGAGTCCGTGGCGCTGAGCCGCAGCACATACACACCCGAAGCGCCGAGCGTGGCGGTCGTATCCACGACGTTGGCGTTGCCGAAGGTGACCGTGCCCGGCCCGCTGACCTTGCTCCAAGTGACCGTGGTTGCGCCCGGCGGGTTGGGCAGGCCGTCGTCGGCGACCGTGCCATCGAGATTGACCGTGCTCGGCCAGGAGACCTGCGGATCGGCTCCGGCGCTGACCGACGGAGGATAATTGCCGTCGCTGTACCAGATGTCGATCTTGTCCTCGTCCAACTGGGCAGATCCGAGGTAGTACGTGCGGAACTCCAGGCGATGGTTGTTGCCGGGATTCGTGAAGCTCAGGTCGAAGGCCTGGTAGACATTGGCCTGAGTCCACTGCTGACGGGTGATGGTGACCGGGCCGGCCAGGAGCGTGGCTCCGTCAAAGTCGTTCACGTCGATCTGGCAAACATCCGCGTTGTCGGCCGTGTTATTATCCACGCGCAGCCAGAACCTCGCGACCAGCGGGCCCGTCGGCGGGCTGGTCGTATACGGTCCATAGGTGCTGAACTGGTTGACTGTGTCGGTCACGATGGCTCGCCAGCCACCGGTAATCGCCCGGCCGATCTGGTGCCCCATGCCCGCCCCCTCGGCCTCGAAAGTGGCGACCGGTCCGGTCTGCACGGTCACCTGCCAGGTCTCGGTGTCGGAGCCGTTGGTGTTGGTGGCTTGAACCTCGAAGGTGCGGGTCTGGCCGATGTCGGCGGAGGTCGGGGTCCAGGATACCTGGCCTTTCATGTTGATCTGGGCGCCGCTGGGTCCCTGAACCATCAACCAGGTGGGCCACGGATTGCCCTGGGTCAGGACCATCGGCCGGAAATACTGAACGCCGACCGTCGCCGCGGCCGGGTCCGGGGTCACTTCACGGATCACCGGTGCCCCCGGCGCCAGCGCCGTGCCGCTGATGTGCCCGTACACCTGGTTGACCACCTGCCATTCCTCGGAGTCGATCTGGGCGAACAGCCGCCCCTCGCTGTCTCTCATGTCGAAGCAGCGGTAGGGCCGGCTGCCGTTGTTCCACCCGTTGTGGAAGCACCAGCCGGCCGCTTGTGCATCCTTGCCGCCGGCACAGTCGGTCAGGAAATCGTCCAGGACGGGGTTGTAGCTGCCGTATCCGCGACGGAAGGGTTCCTGGAGCTGCACCGGCATGCGGTGGCTGTACTGGTTCATCCAACTGATGAAGTTGGTTACCGTTCCGTAAGTCTGGGCGGCGCAGCCCTGGTCGCGGCACAGGTGCGGAGCCATGAAATCACACCCGGTGGCAATGTACTTGTTGTACAGATCGGAGGCGCTGGTGGCCCCTTGTGAGGCCGTGCAGAGCACGCCAGGCTTGTACTGCTTGCAGCGGGCGACGATCTGGGTAATCTCCGACGGCGGCACGTACCGCGAATCCTGCACGTCGCACTCGTTGGCAATGTCGAAGTAGATGTTCGTGTAGGAGGCCAGGTGCGTCGCCAGGGTTTGGGCATAAGCCAGATGCTCGGCCAGGTTGTTCGGCCCGCCGGAGCCGCGGCACATGCTGACGTCCACGATCATTCCGCGGCTGTTGCACTCGGCGATCAGCGTCTTGAGCCGGGTCATGTACGGCTCGCGGACGGCACCGGCCGGGGTCAGCACCGAGCAGTCGCCGCTGCCGGTGTCGCTGGCGTCCCAGGTGGACCAGACCCGGATCCAGTTGAATCCGCGGGCCACCATGTCATCGAGGTCCTGGGTCACGAAGCTCGGCGTGCTGATGGTCTGGGCCCCGTAGTAGCTGATACCCAGGAGATAAGTCGGGGTCCCGTCAATGGTGAAATACCGCCCGTCGGCGGAGATGCCCAAGGTGGCGGCTTGCGAGCCGGCAGCGCATGCCAGAATGGCGCAGAGAAACACAATCGGCACGCGTCCACGACCCTCCACGACTCCTCCTTGCCACCGCGTCCAGGACAAGACTCTGCCCCGTCAACCGACAAGGTTTCTTAAATACGGGCGCTGCCGTCGACGAACGCGTCCCGGCAGCGCCCGCTGCCCCCGGTTGCGTCACCACGACGCATCCGGCTTTGTACCCCCGTTGCGGAGGAAACTCGAATCACAAGCGCTCCCGCGCGCACCGGCGTCTGACCACCAGCGGCCAGGCCGCCGCCGTCAAGAGCAATACCGTCGGATCGGGCCAGAACGCGTCACTGCCACCCCATGCCTGCGTTCAACCCGCGGCCGTGCCGGCCACAATCCACTTCGTCCCCGCCACCGGCCAGACCTGATGAACGCTGGCCGGTGTTTCTACTTACTGGGGCTGTTTCAGGAAACAGCCTTCACAACACACGCAATCCGAACACGTCAGCGACGTCTCCGGATCAGAGCCAGGCCGCCAAACATGGTCAACAGCAACACGCTGGCCGGCTCGGGGACAACGCCGAGCATGTACGGAGCACTCCCGTCAAGAGCAGTGTCGGTATTCAGGGCCAAGCCCAGCAACGAGAATCCGCTGCTCATCACCGTGCCGCCCGACAAACTGTTGAGATGGAAGCCAAGCGCGCTCAGCTCAGCCCCCGCGCCGCCCCCCGGCCAACTCCCCGGGCCGGCCGTGCCTGCCAGGGTACCCGTGCCGGAACCATCAACAAAATCATAGACAAGAAGGGTATTGTCACCAGGCGATACCAGCCGAATAGCCCGCCATGCCTCACCCTCATATTCGTTGGTCCTGGTGAAAAGGAAACCGTACGGAACGTATGCGCCGTTCCGGATAGTAATCCATAGCGAGTTGCCGCCAGTAACTTCTGGCACATCACCCCAAGCCGAGCCAGGCTCGATGCCGATTCCGGCGGACGCCGTGCCGGTGGCGGTTCCGACTCTGATCCCCGCGGATCTACCCGTTGAGTTGACCTTCCTCTCGCCCCGGACAATCAGGTCGATCGTGTAGGTCGCACTGATGGGCGTGCTGACGCTGTTTTGCATAACAAACCCATCGTTCCCATAACTGCCGGAGTCAACAAGCCGCGAGTAGGGGCCCAGCTCGCTCGAGTTGATCCCCGCGTTACCCGTGGGAGGGAAATCGCCGGCGGCGACGTCCCCATACCCATCTCCGACTTTCGTCATGGCCCAGGTCTGAGCGCCATCGAGGGCTACACCCATATCCCAGGTAACCACAGCGGCCGACGCCGTGCCAGACAGCACGGCACAGGCCAAGATTCCGATCCCAACAATTACACTTTGCTTCAACATTGCTTTGTCCTCCTTTCCGCAGGCCTGGCCTGGGTGAACATGCCCGCCACGGGAACAGCCGCCCCGGCCACGACCTTGCAGAACCTTCGATACTCTTCTCCTCACTCACACAACAATCCTGCCTGAGTTTTCAGTTTCGCTCAGGCCCTGCGTCTCCTGATCATCTCGCCTTTTTCTACCTCCTTCTCAGTTGCCTTTCCTTCTCCGGCTCTTCCCGTGCCCCTCAAGTTCCTGAGCGGGCTGGAATGCCGTCCGAGCACGGCCGGACGACGTGCTCGCGGCCATTGTTAACCACGAAGGTTGTTTTCCCGATCGCTTTTCGATCCTCCTTCCAGTCTCGGCCCGGACCCCGCGACTTACGGCCCGTCCGAAGCCACTCTCGAGATTCAGCCACCCGTTCCTCTCCTTCTATCCTCAAGCTGTCTGTTCAGCCGTCACAAGCCGGGTCAGCGGCCACTCCCGGGCCGCTGGCGCAATCCTCGAAGGCCCCGAGATCGAAGCCGTCGACGTCATTGTCCTCGCCGGGGGTGTTGTCGTTGTTCCGGCGATCGAAACACTGACAGTAATCGGGGTCGGCCGGCACCCCGCCGCCGTCGCCCGTGTAACACCGCTGGAACATGGCGAAGTCGGCCTGGTCGACGTCCCCGTCCTCATCGGCATCGGCAAATAGATCGAGGTTACAGGGGCTGTCGTAGCAGCCCGGCCCCAGGCACAGGCTCCGGCCGATGCAGTCGACCTCCTCGCCGGGGGCGAACATGCCCGCGTTCGTGCCCGTGACCCAGTCGAAGTAGATGACCTGCTGGCCGACCGTGCTTCCCGTGCCGAAACCGATTGAATCCGTAGCCGATGCTTTATTCGAGGCGGTGAGAATCTCAATCACCGGCGTGGGATTCTCATCGAAGTATATTCGTATCGCCCGCGAGCCGTTCACTTGCCCCATGCAGGCGCGAATGATGTGATACCCGGCGTACCAATCGAGCGCCTGGTCGGTGAAGGTGTGGTTGTCACCCCGCGCGGTTTCCTTCAGGTAACCCGGGATACCTTGGCCCTGACCAGTTATATCGCCCGCGCCGCTCCAATGGCACCCGAGCGAGCCCCCGCCGTCGTGCCAGATCGACAGGTTCTCACCCTCGATATTGTTTCCGAATTTGAACGTTGTGCGCACCCGGCCCACGATGGTCGCGCCGGTCTCGCCGCCGATATTCTGCGACGGTCGGGTCCGAAGTTTCAGCTTCCGAGTCTCATTGTCGGTAATCTTCAGCTCATAGCCGTCCAGAGCCAAAGCGTTCGGCTCCACCACCAGCGACGGCGGTACCGTGTTCCGGTATTCGTCCGCGTCTCCTTCACGTTCGGTAAACGTCATTCCCGGCCCGCCCGCGTTGGCAGTCTCCGGGTCGACGTCGCCGTTGTAGTTCAGGATGAACGGGGCGATGAACTCGACATCATGGACCTCGTACACGTCACAGGTGGACCTGAACCGCAGCCGGGCGACGTTCACACCGACCTCGAGCCTGGTGTAGTCCACGGTGGCTTTCACCGTGTCGGTGGCTCCGGGTGCGATGTCCTGGCCGCCGGTCTTGTCGGTGCTCAGCCAGGGCACATCCGCCTCGGCCCCGTTGCGGTCGATCTCGACAACCGAGTACGTGACGTTGGAGCCGCCCGTCGGGGTCGTGTTCGTCACGGTGATGTCGTGTACCTGGCTACCGGGGCAGCCCGCGCCGGGGAGCGAGTTGATGCTCTCGGGCAGGGCCGTGAAGTTGCACGGATCGACATTCAATGTGATGACCCGTTCGATCGGAGGCTGGGCCGGCGAGCAGTCGTTGGTGAACTGCAGCGTCGCGGTATGCACGCCCGCGGCCTGGCCGCTGGCATCAATACTCACGTTAACCGTGGTCGTACTCGACGCATGGGGCCACGGCTCGGTGAACTGGCCGTTCTGCGGCGTAATGCTGGTGATCCAGGAGGGCATGCCGCCGACCACGGCCACGCTCCAGTTCACCGGGTTACTCCCCATGCTCTTGACGGTGAGGGGCACCGGGTTCGGCGAACCGACCTGGCCGAGGGACGCCGTCACCGTCGGATCGGCCAGCACGGACGGGTCCACCCCGGTCGCGCAGGGCGGCAGGCTGTCCTTGTACACCTGCCAGACGTCCGCCGCACTAAGGGCCTCGTGCCAGATCTTCAGGCTGTCGAGGCCGCCGGCGAGGTCCTCATCGGCCTCAAACATGTTGCCCTTCGAGCCGATTTTCAGAGGGGTCCCCGGACTGGCGAACAAGTTGTCACTATTGCCGGCGGCGAACTCCACCAACTGTCCGTTGTAGTACCACTCATAATCACCGGTCCCCGGACCGGCCGCAGTATGCCACACGAAGGTCCAATGCTGCCACATGCCGTATTCGGTCAGGTTGTCCCCCTGGATTGTCCTTTCGCGGTCATCCCAGTAGAAGAAGACAGGGCGCCTGCTGTCCATATCGATTACCAGGCCCCAGCCGCGATTGTTGATCTCATCCGCCTTCCAGCAGATCCAGTGGTTATTGTCATGGCCTGAGACGCTGTACGGGTTGACCAGAAACGACACGGTCAGATCGTGAGCGTAGCCATAAACCCCCATGTCGTAGGACTGCGCCGAGCCCACGTTATCGGGGGCTTGGATCACATCCGGAGGCGGGTCAACGTTGGTCGGCCACAGGCCGGCCCGCGTGAAGTTGAGACTGTCATCCATGAACGTGACCGTCCCGCTGGTCAGCGCAGCATTGTTCCCGTTCCCGGACGAGTCGTCGAAATTGTCCTCGAACTCGTACTGTGCCACCGGCGTGGACACCGCCATGCTCGTACCGGCCATCCCCAACATCACGACAATCGCTGTCGACAAAACCGTTGCCCTGATCATGGTTCCACTCCTTCAAGTAACTGCGTTCATAACTGCGATTCATCAAAACTCTGGCGGCCTTCGGTCCGCCCAAAGTCACTCTCCAGATTCAATCAGTCCACCTTTCCCTTTGCCGGCCCGCTCAACCATCGCAGGCAGGGTCAGCGGCCACCCCTGGC
>CAZPIO010000133.1:0-23152 GCA_964586235.1 uncultured Planctomycetales bacterium | reverse complement strand
GGCGTCATGTACATGGGCCAGGCAGGGGGTACGGCCGCGGCAATGGCGGCCAGGGCGGGCGTCAATCCCCGTGATGTGGATGTGAAAGCACTTCAGAGAAAGCTGTTGCAGATGGGTGTCTTTCTGGGAGACGAGAGCCGATTGGCGGAGTTGGGACTGAAGTGATTCGCAGGTCGATCGCGCAGTATCCTCGCTGACATTGAGATAAGGCGTCAGGATGATTTTTGCGGTTCACCAGGGCCGGATACGGGTTGCGTCGGGACAGCGAACGAAGGTGGAAGCCGGTGGATAGGCCAGGACCGACGAATGAATGAGCAAGAATGGTCTGTTAGTCTGTCCTGCTCTGCGACGTACGCTACGCAGGACGACTCGGGTCGTCCGTCTGACAAGAGGGTGTCGTGCGGAGCACGACCTACCGGGCTGAAGATGAGAGGAGAACCACGGATTGCACCGATGACACGGATGGAGGGATGACGTTCAGTCATTATCGGTGCCCGTTTTCTGTTCGAGTACCAGGCAAGACATCGTTCGATGACACAGAAAGGCGGCGGGATGCTGACAGGAAGGGACATCGTTAGACGGGCCGGAGCGGTAACAATGGTCTTGTGGTGCATCGCGGCCGCGAGGGGTGAACGCGGAACGCAGGTGAGCGGCGATAGCAGGCACGTGTTCGACGTGCGGGATTACGGCGCCAAGGGCGATGGCCAGACGCTGGACACAGCGGCGGTCCAGGCGGCCGTCGATGCCTGCGCGGATGCTTCGGGCGGGATCGTGTACGTGCCGGCCGGCCGATACCTGTGCGGAACGGTGTTCCTGAAGTCAAACGTCACCCTGGAACTGGCCCCGCAAGCAGTGCTGCTGGGCAGCGGGCGACTGGTGGACTACTCCGACAAGACGAAAGGGCCTGAGTACTACCCGTTCTTCAACAAGTGCCTGCTCTACGCCGAGAAGGCATCCAAGATCTGTCTGAGAGGAACCGGAACCATCAACGGGCAGGGGCATCTGTACCCGCCTGGCGACACCACGCATCGTCCCATGCTTGTGCGGTTCGTCAACTGTCAGGACATCACCGTTGACGGCCTGTGCTTCCAAGCCTCGGGCTCGTGGTGCTCGCAGTACATCAACTGTGCGGACATCCGCATCACCGGGCTTGTGATCAACAACCGGGCGAACCTGAACAACGATGGCATCGACCTGGAGGATTGCCGCAATGTCACGATTTCGGATTGCCGACTCGACTGCGAAGACGACGCGATTGCACTCAAGGGCTCGGCGATCGATATCGCGATCACCAACTGCCTGATCAGCAGCTACTGTGCGGCCTTCCGCATCGGCCCGGAGTCGGACGGCCGGTTCAAGAACATCGCCATGTCGAACTGCGTGATTCGCGACACGTTCCACAACGGGATCAAGATCCAAATGGTGGAAGGCGGCTCGTTGGACAACGTTGTGTTCTCCAACCTGGTGATGGACAACGTGACCGGTCCGATCTCGATCCGGCTGGCACAGTGGTTGGGTTACCTGGGGGCCAGGCAGCAGGCCGAGCACAAGGTGGACAAGCGTGTGGAACCGCCGCCGGTCGGCAGCTTGCAGAACGTCATCATCAGCAACGTGACGGCTCGCGTTCCCGAGAGCCCCCCGCCACTCGTCCTTGGCGGCGTGACCAGCGAGCCGTCCGCGAAGACGCGGCGCTCCTGCATTTCGATCACCGGCTTGCCGGGCCATCCGCCGGAGAACGTCGTGTTGAACAACGTGCGGATCGTGTTCGCCGGCGGCGGTACGGCAAGCGAGGCCGCCCGCCGGGACATTCCGGAGCTGGCGGACGAGTACCCTGAGTACTACATGTTCGGGACGCTTCCAGCTTACGGACTGTACGCCCGACATGCCCGCGGGCTGGTGTTGCGAGGCGTGCGATTTGAACTGCAGCAGGCCGATCATCGCCCGGCTGTCGTGTGCGAGGACGTCGAAGACCTGGAGCTGGATGGCTTTCGCGCAGCGGGCAAGGGCGTTGATGAACTGATTCGCCTGATCCACACGAAGCAGGCGTTCATCCACGGCTGCTGCGTCTCGGACCCGGTCAGGACGTTCGTGCGTCTGGAAGGCAAGCAAAGCGGCGGGATCGTTCTGACGGCCAACAACGTACGCCATGCCGACCAGGTCGTTGAACGGGCAGCGGACGTACAGGCATCGGCAGTCAGCCAGGAACCGTAGGCAGAATGGCCCGAGCACCGCACAGTTGCGGTCCGACCGGAAAACGGGTTCGTTTATTGACGAGCGGGACGAGTGATGGTGTGGTTCAGTGATGCCTCGCAGTGCCCGTGAAGCTCCCGGAGGGACGGTGTTCCACGTTTTGAACCGTGGCGTGGGGCGGATGCGTCTGTTTGAGAAGGCCGGGGACTATGGGGCGTTCGAGCAGTCGCTGGGTGAAGCTCGGGAACGGGAAAGGATGCGGTCCACAGTGGTGCTCGCTGGCCTGTCGGGAGAAGAAGCTGGACAAATGAGCGAATTTGCTGGCTGATTGGCCGGTGTCCCGACCGCGAGGTGGGCGGTGAACCCTTGACATTTCAGGCGAGCGGATGCTCGCGTCTGATTCCCCTTTGCCGGTTCTTCTCTGGTCTTGCGAACTCGTGGAGCTTCGAATCTGCGCCGACTCTTGGTTCGGAAGGCCGCTCGATCAGCCAAAACCGAGCGTCAGAAGGGTTCGCCTGGACGAGCGAGCTGAGATCGATGACGGCCATCGTGGCACGTAAGCTCCTGCAAACGAGTGTGTTGTGTCGCGCAACCAAAACATCAACCGGACGCCAGTGAGCAGGCATCAGGAAGCGATTTCCGAAATGGTTTTGACAATTGGAATCGGATGACTAAGACTCAAATATACGCAGGGAAGTCCGCTGGCTGGCAGTCGCGACCAACTGCGCCGCCGGCCGCGGGGGGCTGTCCGCCGCGCGGGCGCTTCCGCCGCCGGGCGGCGTGGGAGGTGCCTTGTGACCCGCTCTGTTTGGACCGTGGCAGTGCTGCTCGTGGTGCTGGCAATCGGTTGCCCAGGCCCGGGTACCGATGATGGCACCGATGACGGCGACGGGGGCGGGACCCCGCAGCCGGGCGACGTGATCGAGGCCGAACCGTTTGACAGTACGAAGATGCTCGGCGACGCCGACTTGGCCGGACTTGAGGCCGAGACCGGTGACGGCCGGCTCGTTTTTCCGGTTGCGCCGCCGTCCCTGGCAAACGTGGCCCGCGGCAACATCATTGTGGCCGGCAAGTCGCCGTCGACGCCGCACGGACTGCTGCGCGTGGTGCAGTCGGTTCATCGCGACGGCGCCGCGCTGACCTTGACCACCGTCCACGCGCCGATTCAACTCGCCTTCCGTCGGCTGCATCTGAACCTGGCGCCGCGCTCGACAGGGGATCTGGCGACGATCTTCCAGGGGTCGGCCGCGCCCGCCCGGCGCCTGGAGGCGAAAGCGAGCGGACCGCAGGAAGAACTCCTCTCTGCTCTGAGCGACCAGATCACCTCTCAGACCGTCGAACAGGAAGTGGTGCTATTCGATGGCGACGGCGACGAGGAGACAGAGAATGACCGGGCGGTGCTCAAGGTGAAGCTGGGCGGCACGATCGATTACGGCCTGCGTCTCGACTTCGACTGGGGCGCGATCGAGGATCTGCCCGGGGCGGTGACCGACTGCATCCTGGAGGCGCTGGACGCGCTGGTTGGCGGTGATCCGCCCGACTGCTCAATCGACAATTTCCTGCCGGAGGCAAAGGCCACCTTTGACGTAACGGCACACCTCGTCGCCAGCGCGGATATGGAGGGCGCGGCCAAGGCCGACTTCGAGAAGGAGTTTCCCATCTTCCCGCCGGCGGCGATCGCCGAGATTGTTGTCGGTCCGGTGGTGATCGCGCCGGTGCTCGAGATCACCGGCCGCGTCGAGGGTGGCGCCTCGGCCAAGTTCGCGGTGGGCGTCGAGGTTGACGGCGACATCTCCACCGGCGTGGACATTTCCTCAAACGACCTCGGCCAGCCCACTTTGCGGCTGCCGGACATCACCCGCGTCGGCTTCACCCCTCACGAGCCCACCGTCACATTGCGGGCCCACGCCCGGGCCAGCGTCGGGACCTCGATCACGGCAACGCTGTTCAACGTCGCCGGCCCCTACGCCGAACTGGGCATCTTCGCCGCCCTCGATGCCAACACCGACAACACACCCTGCTGGACCGCCCACTCCGGGATCGAGAGCCAGATCGGTCTGCGGGTCATCCCAACCGTGCCGCTACTCGGGGCGGTGACCCTGTTCGACTGGGCGTCGGATCCGTTCGAGGCGCTGAACCTGGAACTGGCCAGCGGACCCTGCCTGCCCGACCCGGACGTCTCGACCCTCCCCCCGGGTGCCGGTCCCGATTCGACCCGTTACGCCAATCCGACCTTCACGCCGTGGTCCCGCACCGTTGAACCGCCGACGACCAACAGCGGGCGGCTTTTCCCCGCCCTCGACGATTCCTACTGGACCGAACTCCACCCGACGATCGACGGCCGGTACGTAGTGGCGGGCAGCCGCGCGGACACGCTCTTCAAGCTCGACGAGGCCGGCGTATTGATCTGGGCGCGCCAGTACCGCACCGAGGGCGACCCGTTTGCCGCGCAGATCCTTCGCGTCGCCAACACCGCCGACGCGGGGCTGATGCTGCTGACGCGCATGGCCGGCGACTACCGGCTGGGGCTGCTGAAGGTGGACCAGACGGGCGAGCCGATCTTCCACGTCGGGTTTGCAGTTCCCGGCGAGTGCTTCGCCGACGCCCAGACGCTTGCGCCGGACGGCAGCGGGGGGTTCCTCGTCGCCGGTAGCTGCGTCAGCAGCGCGACGGGGTGGTTGATGCACTTCGATGCCGGGGGAAATGTCGTGGGGGCGACTGGCTTCACCGATCCCGACGGCGACAACTTCTTTCCCACCGTCCTCGTGGCGGTCGGCGGGGAGGCGGTGGTCACCGGCGGCACGGCACCGGGTGGCGGCCTGGCGGGACCGATGTTCGCCGCACGCTTTGACGCCGCCGGCGGGCTGCGCTTCGCCCGCTGGTATTCGGCCGGCGACGGCTTGCTAGACATCGCGCCGTCCGCCGGCATCGCCGCCGTCAACGGCGACGTGACACTGGCCGGCAGCGTCAACGGGAACAGCCGCGGCTTTGTCGCCCGACTCAAGCAGGATGGCAGCGTGGCCTGGCAGAGCTTTCCCGATCTGCCGCCCTCGCTCACGCGGTCTTTCGGGCTCAACGCCATCGCCGAACTCCCAACGACCGGCTACGTGGTCGCCGGCTCGGTGGCCGACTTCGGCGCGACCGAGATCAACGGCGCGACCAGCCTCATCGTGGCCGGCCTGGATGCCGTCGGCGGCGTGCTCTGGTCGCGCCAGTACACCCTGCGGGGCGGCGCCGATCAGTTTCGCGACAGCGCGTTCCCGGGCGTGCGGCTCACCGACGACGGGGGCGCGCTGGTTGCAGGGCTGGCCCAAGTCGAGCGCGACGACTTCCGCGGGCAGGTCTGGGCGATGAAGGTCTTCGCCAAGAACGGCTTCATCGATTTCGATCCCGCCCGGGCGACGACCGCCGATCCGGGGCTGTACGACGTGACGTACGACCTGCAGGTCCAACCGTGGAACGTGACGCTCGGTTCCGCTGCATACCAGACAGCGCCGCTCGTGACCACGAGCCGCCAGGTCTCACTGACCACCGAGAAGCTCAGCCGGGACTGACAGCCACGGGCGATCAAAAGGGACGGGGATATCGGGGGGGATATCGGGGTCAACTCTTGATTCTTGACATCGGATATCGGGGTCAACTCTTGATTCTTGACATCCCGACCGGATACCGCGCCCAGGGGAATATCGGGGTCAACTCTTGATTCTTGACACTCCGACAGGATACCGCGCCCAGCGGCCGGTTATTCAATCGGGTAGCGGCGGTCCGGCCGGACAGTGTGTAGTCAGGAGTGCGGCGGCCGGACTCTGACTCTTGGTAGCATGAAGGTCCGCGAGCGCGGAGCCCACCCCCGTTGAGATCCTCCGGCAGCGTAGCCGCGGGCCCGATCGCGGGGTCACGCCGCGGAATTCGGCCCCCTGCCCTCTTTGCCATATGAAAACGCTATCCGGCGGGTTATCATGGCGGTCGTGGCTCGCGGGCGCGCGGAGAGCAACCCGTCATAAGACGGTCGGCGTCCGGAGCAGTGGACAGGGGTGAATGTGCGCTGCCGCCCACCACGGAACACCGGCGCCGAGCGCGAATGGCAGAGTCATCGGGTGTCCGCGCGTGTGAACGGGACATCCGGCAAGTCGGGGCTTGAGGACGGGAAACAGGAGGGCGGGCATGCGACGTGCTTCGGAGATCGGCGAGGACGGCATTCGGAACACGGCCATCGTGGCGACGATTCTCGCAGGCCTGTCAGGCGTCGTCGGAGCTCGGCCCGCGGCGGCTGTCGACTACGAGTGGAGTTCCCCCAACCGGTTCCGCATCCTGCTGAGCGTCGATCCGCGAGGCACGGCCGCCCGATCGCATTCCCCGACGGGGCCGGCGCGAATCAACTTCCGTCAACGGCTGGCAAGCTCCGGCGGGACGGGAACCTTCGACGAACACACCGTCGAGGTGATGGCCTACGAACCTTCGGGACGGCCCTTCATCTACGATGCCGGCCGAACCGGATATGAGCAGCACCTGCTGCCCTGTCGGCTCGACAAGTACTACGGGATGGACAATGTCGATCTGGTTTTCGTGATGCCGG
Source organism: uncultured Planctomycetales bacterium (assembly GCA_964586235.1). Lineage (GTDB taxonomy): Bacteria > Planctomycetota > Phycisphaerae > UBA1845 > PWPN01 > JAUCQB01. The sequence continues at coordinate 16,386 of CAZPIO010000133.1, read as the reverse complement.
ATCAGAACCACCTTCAGTACGCGGTCTACTTTGACACCCTTGAGTCCGGGCGCGGCCGGCCGGATCGCTATCCGGGCCTGGTCGGCGATGGGGACTGGTTCCGCCAGGAATACGGCCGTCGCGAGATCGGCCCGTCCAAGTTCGGTGACCTGGCCGATTTCGACGGCGACGGCGACCTCGACCTGTTCGAGGGCGGCGTCGAGCCGTTCATCTACTGCTATGAGAACCTGTATGCCCAGACCGGCGAGCACCGGCTTGTGGAGCGAGGCCGACTCACCTCGAACGGCCAGGTGCTCATGCCCTCGCGGAACCCCGGCAGCAACCGGGCATGGATGGCGGTCAAGCTCTGTGACTGGGACAGCGACGGCGACCAGGACCTGTTCCCCAGCTTCAACGACGGCCCGGACCTCGGCCACATCGTGTTCTTCAGGAACCAGACGCTGCCGGGCGGGCAGACCAGCTTTGCCCGCGTGGACCGGATGTACACCGTCAGCGGCCAGCCGCTCGGCGGAGGATCAAGCGCGGGCTGGTTCCCCACGCCGACTTTTGTGCGCGACTGGGATGGCAGCGGCGACGGCCGTATCGATGTGATCGTTGCCAGGGGCGGCTACCTCTATCTGCACCGCAATCTGGGCCCCGGTGGCAGTTCCGGCTTCTTGCTGGACGACGGCACGCGGCTTCGGGCCGGCGGCGTCGACATCGAGTTGCTGACGCCGGGCGTCGACTGCGGCGACATTGACGCTGACGGCGATCTTGACCTGGTGGCCATCACCCACGGGGCCGCTGCCTGGGCCGATTCCAGCGCGGTCCTGTGGTATCGGAACACGGGAACGCGACAGAATCCCCGATTCGCCGCCCCGGTCGCGCTGGCCCAGATGAGGATGTACTACGGCGGGGTCAAGATCGGCGATTTCTGGGGTAATGATGGCCTGCTCGACATCGCGGCCGGGACCTTCTGGAAGGTCAACGAAAAGGACACGCTGCCGAAGTCGTACGGCGGGTTGCTGAAGAACAAGGGGCCGGCGGGCAACCTCACATTCGAGCTGGCCCTTGCTAACGCCGGAAGCTTGTACACCGAGCAGTTCCAGCCTTGTGACGCGGGCCAGCAGAACGGCGTACGCTCGGTGAACTGGGACGGCGACGGCGACCTGGACGTGGTCGCCAGCACGACGGATGGCTATGCATTGTTCTTCCGCAACATCGCGAGCCGGCTCTTTCCCGTTTTCGGGCCGGTCCAGAAGCTGATGGTCGGCGGGCCCACCGAAGCGCCAGTGCAGGTCTATGGCCCCGAGTCAGGCTATGCCAGACTGGACATTGCCGATTGGGACAACGATGGCCGTCTGGACCTGCTGGTCGGTGATGAGGAGGCCCGCGTGTTCCTCTTCTCCAACGACGGACAGGGTCATGACCCGCCGACGTTCCAGCCCGGCACACCGATCCACGCAGGCGGCAAGCCCATCGACGGTCTGGGACGCGGGAGCGTCCTGGTCTGCGACTGGAACAACGATGGCAAGAACGACCTCCTCATGGGGATGGCCCCAAAAGACAACGTGAGCAGTCCGTACTACGACTGGCCTTGTCTGGACGTCCAGTGCAACAAGACCGACGACGAGGGTTTTCTTTACTACCGGAACATCCAGACCGACACCGACCCCGGCCCCGTGCTTGCGTCTCCGAGCTGGGTTCGGGCGGGCGGCCAGATCATCACCTACACGCGTCCCAACCTCGGTTCCTTCGTGGACTGGGACGGCGACGGCAAAAAGGACTTCATCGGCTGCCACTTCGAGGGCAACGTGCGTTTCTACAGGAACATTGGCTCGGGCGCCCCCAATGCCGAGCCCCAACTGTCTCCCGCGCAGGGGACCATCATTGTGGAACCGTTCTGCGCGACGCAGATGATCTCCGGCGCCGACGCCGTGGACTGGCGAGGCGACGGCGACCTGGACATCCTCACCGGCCAGGGACACGGCGGCTCCGGCCTGCGATTCTACGAACGAGACTACATCACTGACTGCGTCAACCGAACGGTGTACGCGAACGACACTTCGCCCGTGGTGACCGTCGGGGCAACGCAGGCGCTGATCATCCACGGGGATTTCGATGGTGATGAGGACGTTGATCAGGCCGACTTCGGATGGTTCCAGGCCTGCCTGGCCGGGAGCGGCGTCGTGCCTGTCGCCGGATGTGAGCGCGCCGACCTGGATGGTGACTTCGATGTCGATCAGGTTGACCTGGCCGTTCTGCAGAACTGCATGAGCGGTTCCGGGGTGCCGGCCGACCCGGGCTGCGCGGACTGATCGCCGCGCGATGGGCCGGCGGCCGGTCCATGGCGTTCTCCCACCGCCGGTCTTTGACTTCAGAAGCTCTCGGATGAACCACGTTGTCCCGGCAGGGAGCCCGACGGTTCCGGCGCAGAGGTCTAGCGACACTTTATTATTGACGAAAAACCCCGAGTATGCTAGGCTGCGTGTGCGGAGGAACCACTGCGGAGCGGCAAGAATCCTACGGACGGTGTGTGCCGGGCGTGTCGGCCGAATGTGGGCTCGTGGTGTGATGCCCGCCGATGAGCCTGCCGATCTGTCTGTGGCCGACAGGGCCCGGGTAGTGTGAATACCTGCGACCAGGATTCGTGAGAGTCACAGGACCGGACAGGAGCAGTACCGATGCGTGTAACATCGATCAGCAGCATGATGGTGGCCGTCGTGTGTCTCTGGACGACGGGGACGGCCAGGGGCGAGATGAGATACAAACTCGCCTATTGGTACGAAGTGGGTGGATACCAGAACGCGTGCTGCAGCAGCGGGTGTTCGTGCTCGGGAACCGGCAACCACTCGGTGTACGTGCACGTCCTTGACGCCAGCGGCAACAGGCTGGGCAACAAGCGGGTCGAGGATATCGGCAACCCGACCGGGATTTTCGGCTATACCAACAACGACCCGAACGACAAGCTCGGTTTCGTGGAGATCCCTCTGTACTCGTCAAGCCCGTCGCTGCGAGTGAACGACTCCGGGATCCCCAGCGATGTGACCCCGCAGATGGTGGAGAACCGTTCGCCGACCAACGGCCACTACAGTTGGGAATGCGCGTTCATGCTGGTGCCCGATGGCGTCGAGGTGACGTTCGACCAGGCTCTGACGGGAACGCCGAATCTGAGTGGTGGCGGCTGCGATCTTCACGCGCCCTTCACGAACAGTTGCAGCTACTACGATATCAACCCCTTCAATTGGGCGAGCGACCAGTATTCGCTGGATGTGAGCGCGTCGACCTATGGCCAGACGTTCATCGCCACGGGCAACCGGGTGGTCATCGCCAAGTTCCAGCCCACAGTGGGCTTTCTTCAGGACCTCCGCTACAAGGTCCAGATTCGCGAAGGCGGGCCAACCGGTACGGTGGTAGGTCCCTTTGCCACCAGCCGATTGATGAAGTCGGATGAATACTTTACCCAGTGTGTCACATGGCCGGCTTCCGGGACAGGAAGCGCTCCGGTGGTCCCAGGGCAAACCTATTACGCGGAGATCGTGCGTGCGGATCAGCCTGCCAGTCTGAACATCTGGCGCCGGAACACCAGCCTGTACCCGAACGGACAGATGTATCGCAACAGCTCGCCGGTGAGCGACCTCGACCTCATGGGGCGGATCGTGTGTGCCACCGTGCCGCCGAACCAACCGGAAATCGAGCTGAGCACGGCAGCGCTGAATCCCTCGTCAACCGGATGCGGCGGCCCGGTCAGCCAGACCTTCACGGTGTCCAACGTGGGCGCCGACACGCTCAATTACCTGGTCGCCGCCGACCAGCCGTGGGTTCTTCTCTCGCCGGTGAGCGGGAGCAGCACGGGCGAGGCCGACACCATCACCCTGCGGTACAAGACCGCCGGTCTGGCGGCCGGATCGCACACCGCTGCCATCACCGTGTCGGATGAAAACGCGAGCAACTCGCCCGGGACAATCGCCGTCAGCCTGAATGTCGTGGTCCGGACGACGCCCGGCGACATCGACGGGGATTGCGACGTCGATCAGATGGACTTCGGCATCCTGCAGCGGTGTTACGGCGGGCAGGGAGTCGAACAAACCGATTCCGCCTGCCTCGGAGCCCGCCTCGACGCCGACGTGGACGTCGATACCGGCGATTTCACCGTCTTCATGCAGTGTGTGAGCGGGGCGAACGTCGCCGGCGACCCGGACTGCGCAAACTGAGCGCCTCGTCAGCTCGCCAGCAGTTGCGTCGCCGTCGCCGCTATCGCGATCAGTGCCAGCACGATCGACTCCCCGGCGATCAATCCGGCCGCGATGGGGAACGTGTACGTCTCCGCGCTCTTCTTGTGCATCCGGGCCCATGCCCAGGCGATCAGCGCACCGATCGCGAATGAGAGACTGTTCTGGAAGGGCACCACCCAGGCCAGGCCCAGCCCCATGGCCGAGGGCAGATAGGGTGCCGCTTTGCGGAACACCGTCGAGAGCACGGGAAGGAGGATGCCGAGGAGCGCCCCGATGAGGATCGACCACTGGGCGGTGATCGGGATGGTGTGCAAGCCCTGGGTGAGCGCGTCGGCCATCGCCTTCCACATGTACACCGCGGGCGGATTGAACGAGTGCAGGGTCTTCGCGTCGGGGACCATCAGGTACCAGGCCGGGACGATCACCGCAACGCCGAAAAAGATGCCCGAAAACTGGGCCAGGAACTGCTTGCGGGCGTTGGCTCCCAGGAGGTACCCGGACTTCAGGTCCGTGAGCAGGTCCGCGGCGCTGCCGGCGGCGGCGGCGGTGGTGCCGGCCGACATCAGGTTGACGGTTGCGTTTCCCTTGGCCAGCAGGGCATAGAGGAGCTGCGTTACCTTGCCCATGGCCCCGGTCGGGGTGGTGTCGGTCTCGCCGGTCGCGCGGCAGGCAACCAGCGACAGGATAAAGGACATGATCACTGCGATCACGCCGAGCGCGATGGACATGTGGAACGCGACATAGTTCAGAAGCACGACGGCGATGCTGATCGGAATCAGGCCGCCAATCAGCCACGAACTGGGTACTTCGATGGCGTCCATCGCTCTCTGGAGATCGGCGGTGGAATGTCCCTCGGCGGAGCCAGTTCGCGGCCCATCCGAGGCGGCCGTGCGCCGGAACACCCGGAACGAGCGTACGAGAGTGCGCCATTGAAGCCCCACGGCCGTCAGACTCGAGAAAACCATGATGGACGTTCCGCCCCACAACGCCCAGCGCGTGGGCAGGAGGACCGCCCCACCCTCCACCAGGCTGCCGGCGGGCACGTAGTCCGAGGAGCCCGCAACCGCCACCAGGGCCCCGTGGCTCACCAACAGCGGCATGGCCACGTAGTAGAGAAGGATCGAGCCGGCCAGCATCGAGAACGATACACGCACCCCGACAAACGCACCGGCGGCGATCATCAGCGTCCCCGGCTCGAAGCCCAGGCCCGCGAGATTGGCCTTGATGGCGCCCCTCCTGAGCCAGGTGATGGGGTTCATGAATCCGCCGAACGCGAGCAGCTCCGGGATGTGCATGTAATGGTAGACCTTGTCCAGCGCTGCGATCATCCCCTCGGGACCGCGGAAGAAACCCGTCACCGCCCCGCATGCCAGAGCGACGACCAGCGAATAGGCCTTCCGGACCGCCTCGGCTCCACGGCCGTGCAGGCTTCGCAGAGTCTCCGCCGCCGCGATGCCGCTGGGGAACGGCAGTTGCTCGATGTTGATCATCTGCCGCTTGAGCGGGATGGCCAGAAAGACGCCAAGAGCCGCGGTCAGAAAGGTGAACGCGACCAACGTGGTCCAGGGCAAATGTACGCCGTTGATGAGCAGGAGAGAACCGACGGCCGTCGCCAGGGTCCCGCCGGTCGACATTCCGGCCGCCGACGCGGTCGACTGCATGCAGTTGTTCTCGAGGATGGTCATCTCGCTCAGGCGATTACCCGAGATCGCCCGAATCATGTTCCAGATCACGAACGACAGGACGCAGCAGGTGATCGCCACCCCGAAGCTCCAGCCGAGCTTCAGGCTGGTGTACAGGTTCGAGATGGACATGAACATGCCCAGCACGCCGCCCATCACCACGGCCCGCAGGGTCAACTGCCGGACACGGTCGCCCTGGTAAACGTGCTGGTACCAGTATAGTTCCCTCTCGTCTGGTGTTGCGTTTTCGGCAAGAGGCGGACGCTTGCCGTCGGTTCCGTTCGACGCGCAGCCGACACGAACGTCGCCGGATGCTGCGGTACTACCGGTTTCTTCGCCGGAAGAGGCCATGGAAATCACCTCGCCTGTGCCTGTTGTCTGCTTGGCGATGCGAAGCGTAACGCCGCTCCGCGCTTCGGACAAGAGTGCACACGGAGCCGGCGGGTACACAGGGAGTGCTTTGGTGCACCAGCAGATTGCAGATTTCGGAGTTGGGAGATCCTGTTCGGCGGGCGCGCTCCTCCTGCTGATGGCCCTCAGATCGCCACGCCGGGGTCGCCTTTCCTGATCCTGTCGATGGCAGCGGCCACCTCGCCCCGCAGTGACTCGAACCGGTCGACGAAATACCCGAGACACTTGGCGTCGTCAAAGCCGGGAAGTTTCACCAGCGACCTGAAATCCACGGCGTCCTGGTCTCTCCGGGAGCGGGCCGGATTGATCGCCGCGCAGTACTTCATTGCGGCGAGGGCCTCGGGGGACGGAATGACCGACTCGCGGCGGGCGATCTCCAGAAGCACGGGGTGGTTGCGGGCATCGACGATATCGATCCCAAGAGTCTCGCAGTTGATCGCCTCGCCACCGTCTTCATAGGCGACTCGGTCCTTGTGATCGCGAAACCATGCCCGCACCTTTTGGAAAGTCCTGCCGTCCACGAGGTAATCGGTGTCTTCCGAGAATCGGGGTTTCACGTATCGGGCCAACGCCTTGGCGCCGATGAGCAGCCCACCGCCATGCCGGATGATCGCTTCAAGCTCCTGCCGTTCTGGCAGATTCTCCTTTTCCGCGGCTGCCATGACGAGCCTTTCGATGAAAGCGTCAACCTGTTCGTAGCCAGCCTGCTCCACGATCTCGCCCTCAGCAGACCCTTCTATTATACCAGGCGCACGGCCCTGCTCATGCGAACAGCGAGCGGACCACTTCCGTGGCCTCGGCAGCCAGCTTTTCCAGCCCGCCGGGCTTGAAGCGAAAGCTGTTGTAAAAGAAATGAGCCGTTTCCACCTCGTAGCCGCCCTCTTCATAGGCCGCGGTCGTCGGCAGGTAGCCGCGCACGCCGTTCGCGTACCCGACCGTGTACACGTTGCGGCCGGTGGCCTGGCGAACGAGGTCGGTGAACACGCTGAACACCTCGGCGTTGACTCCCAGTACGGCCACCGCCCCAAGGCGAACACCGAAAACCTCCATCTCGGCGGCATCGGCGCACCGGCCGCTCCGCACCTCCTCGATCCGCGAGCGGCGCCACTTTTCCAGCGCCCGCCTGTAGCGATCGCCCCATTCGTCGACGCTGACCGCGTGGGCGATGTACCGGTCGGCGACCTGGTTGATCTGCTCGATGGTCAACACATCCAGCGCGACGGGCACAACGCGGGATGCGAGCTTCAGCGTGCAGTCCTGCATGGGAGCGGCCTCGGGCAGCAGATCCGCCACCGCGTCCGCCACCTGCCGGCCCCACTCCGTCAATTGCTCGGAGTTCACATTCTCGTGGGGTGAATTCAGATTGCCGCACGCCCCGTTGGTGGCCATGACGATCGGACGGCCGGGCAGCCGCTCGGACAGGGCCTCCGCCGTGCGGCCAGGATGATCCGCGCTGATCATCCGGTTCGCCGGTCCCAGGGCCACCGCGTGCATCGCGTAGTTGGTCAGCGCGCCCGCAAAGCTCCCGTCTGCCCGGCGCCAGCCGAAAGCCGCCACTCGCGGATCGGTCCGCGACGAAGCCTTCTTGCGGCGATCGACGGCCAGGTCGCATCGACCCTCGACGAAGACCGGCCGGCATTCCGCGACCTCCGCCATCGCTTGCTGAGCCACCTCCTCAAGTCTGCCCCGCAGCAACCGCACATAATCCGGGTCGTACCGCCCCGCCTCGGAAATCTCGACCGTAACCGGCCCGGAGTGCGTGTGGATCGCCGAGATCATCACCTGCGAGCCCGGCAGTCCCAGCCGCGCGGCCGCCCACTCGCGGAATTCGAGCACGAACTCCCGCATCAGCCCGATCAGGTCCACGTGGATCCACAGCAACCGCTCGCCGCCCTCTTCCAGATACAGGCACTTCGCGTAGAGCGGGTCGAGGACGCCCGTCGAAGGCTGGGTGCGGGCCGCGAAGCCCGAAAGCTCGCATCCCGCGGCCGGCGTGATGTCCACTTGTGCGGTTCCGATGTGCACCCGGCTGCCTCCGGTCCGTACGCAATCAGCAGCACCAGGTGTGCGGCTGGTCAGCTCGGCAGGCGCTGATGAGACTCAAGTCGCCTCAGGGAATGCTCCATTTGGAGAGGCGGAGATTCTGGTCGTTCAACCAGAAGAGATCGACGTCGTCGGCGTACTGTCGCGTGTCCCACTCCAGGGTCCGTTTCATGCGGTGAATCCGTTCCTCCCGAGTATACGCGATTCCGTCCCCGCCGCATCCGACCAGCGACAGAGCAGTGACTCCCAGCAGTACCAGCAGTATCCAGCGTCGCATGATAAACCTCATCCCACGGAGGGTCGATCTATGGCCACGGGCTTCCAGCCCGCGGAGAGGCATGTCCACAGGACGGCCATTGTAGAAACGCCCCAGCGCCACTGTCAACCCGCCGGCCGGCTCCCGACCGCTGGAAATCTCAAATGGCTGGCCAGTCTGGCAACCGTCTTGGGTCCGATCCCCCGGACCGCCTCAAGGTCCTCCGGACGCCTGAAAACAGGGCCAGACCCGCCTTGCGAGCCGGCCCGTGCCTTCCGGAACTCGACGATTCGCTTGGCCAGCACCTCGCCAATACCCGGCAGGCTCATCAAATCGCTCCAACTGGCGGTGTTCGGGTCGATCCTCGATTCGATCTCTGACGGCCGGACGATTGCCAGCGCGCTTCTCGGTGACGAGGGCTCCGCAATCGCGTGTTCCGCACCGCTTCCCGCCCGGATGGGCGAACGACCGGTCCTGCCCGCCAGACTGAACGTAAATGCAATGACTAAAAGGGTATAGAAGAACGTATGCCCGCCCGCGAATGCGGAATTGCCCCGCCCGGCCCGAACTGACTCAACATCGGACACCGGCATCACACAAACCGTCAGGCGATGACCACCAACCTACCCGGGTCGCTGAACTGGCGGACGCCGCGTCGTGGCCGCCAGCTCGGCACGCAGATCCTTGAGCACCTTGTACGCCGGCTTCGGCGACAAGTCTTCATTCAGCAGGCCGCCGTACGGAATGAGCTGGTTCGACGGCCGGTCGGCCAGATCACGCCACGTGATGCTCTCCACGAACGGCTTGCTGAGCGCCACACTGTAGAAACCTTTCAGCCACTTGGCCTGGACCGCTTCATCCCACGGCTTCATCCAGCACCCGCCCCCCAGACGGCCCTTCTGAACGGTCATCTTCGAGGGCACCTGGACGGCCGTGATATGCACCGGCTTGCCCAGATTGCCGAGCCGGTCCAGCTTGTCGGAGACCTGGAACATGTCCCGAACGAACATTCCATCCGCAGGTGCCCCAAAAACGAACTGAACCGCGATGCCGTCAAAGCCCACGCCGCTCTGGCTGACCATATCCGCGTAGAACATCGGCGGGATCGTCCGCTGGTTGCGCGCATAGTACTCGCCCCACGGGGCCACCAGGTCGATGGCCACCTGGGCGCGAGACGCCAGTTGCTTGGCCAGCGCAACCGTCACCCGCGTCAGATCCATGATCTGCTCGAAGGTGAAGTTGAAGGCGTTCTCGGCGTGGATGCCGCTGACAACGTCCCAGACGAACACGTAGTTGCTGTAGCGCTCGACAACGCGCCGAACATGCTCAAAAAGGGCACTGCGCACCGACTCGTAATCGCCTTCGTACTGGCTGAGCCAGTCGGGGATGTGGTTGCAGTCGAGGTTGACCAGCGGGCCCATCCGGATCGGCATTCGCGACTTCGTGAGCCACTCGACCCAGTTGTCGATCAGTTGCCAGTCGCGCACCTGCTGCTTGGGCTCGACGATCTGCCAGGGCACCGGGATGTACGCGAAATCGAACGCATCCTTCAGCCGTTCGCGATATTCCTCGGTCGCGTTGGTCAGATCGACCGTGCAGCCGAACACGCGCTTGCTGAAGCCCGGCGTCTGCTTGCGGCGGGCCAGAAACAGGTCCGCGTGGAACTGGCTGATCTGCTCGCCGGCGACAAAGGCGATTTTCAGCGCCTCCTCGGCGACCTTAGACTGCTCGACGGGGGTGGCAGCGCAGAGTGCGTCAATGAACTTGTCGCGGGCCTTGTCGATCTGGATCGACACCTGTTCGATGCCTTCGAAATCGAACAGGCCCCAGTCCTCGCGCTTCTGGTTGATGCGCGTCAGTCGCCCGCGGACCAGCTCCAGCATGAGGTTGTACGGCTGCTCGCGGTCCATGAGCCGGCCGGTCTCGCTGAGGATCGCCCCGCAGCCGGGTATCGGCCACAGAACCGCCAGCCCCGCCGGACCGTCCGCACGCTTGGCGCAGACGATCTGCGAGTCGCGGAACTCCAGCTCGGCGCGCAGCGGTACGCCATCGCTACCCACCAGATACGTGCCGGCGAGATCCATATCGCTGACAGGCCGGCCATTGTGATGCACCTGAAACTTTAACATGAGCGGTTACCGGTACTTATGATAATAGTATGACAACTATGAATCCGGTAGTCCCGGCCGACGAACGAACCCGCCCTTCGGCCGTCCGGTCCCGCTCATCCAAGCCCAAACGCATCCGGGCAAGACCTCCCGGTCGCCCGTGTCTTCGCATCCAAGCGCGATGCTAAGCTATTTTATCCCCCAACACAAGCCCACCGGAACCCGACCATCCAGAACCGCGACCCTGGTTCGCCGTGGCGACCGTAAAGGAACGGTCGGCCCTCCCCTGCCCACCTTGTCATCACCCAACACTCATCACCCATCACTCATCACTCATTACTCACAACTCTGTCTGAACGGTCTATCTGGCAGGAAGTCCTGTCTCGCTGTAGAATGTGCCCGGGTCATGCCTACGCCGTACCACAGCCAGTATTCCGCACGCGATTTGACCCTTCGAAGGGCCACCGGGAGCGTCGAGAGTCTATCCCGCTCCATCTCGAATGCCCGGGTCGATTTGAACCCCCATCAGCTTGACGCCGCCCCCATCGCGGATGTCTTCAACCGGGCGGGACTGATCGAGAAGTGGCGTCGCGGAACCAACCGCGTCATTGCCATGTGCCGGGAGGCCGGGATCGCTCCGCCGACGTTCAGGGAGAACTACCGCCAGCCCGCAGTGGCAGCCGGCCTTATAGAACTGACTATCCCTGACAAGCCGAACAGCCGTCTCCAGAAGCACCGGTTGACCGAAAAGGGCCGGCGGAGGCTGGGTGAGCGGGTGGGCGGCTCCGTTGACGCACCGGAGGGAAGTACATGAGCGCAGAACCGACCATTACCTGTCCAAACTGCCGGACGGAAATCAGGCTCACCGAGTCGCTGGCCGCCCCGCTGATCGAAGCGACACGGCGAGAGTTTGAGCAGCGGATCGCCCAAAAGGACCGAGACATCGCCAAACGCGAGCAGGCGATGAAGGACCGCGAAGCAGCCCTTGCCCGGGAAAAAGAGGCTGTTGAACAGCAGGTCGCCGAGAAGGTCAAGCAGGAGCGTGCCAGGATCGCTGCCGAGGAGGCGAAGAAGGCCAGGCTCGCCCTGGCCGGCGACTTGGAACAGAAGGCCAAGGAAGTCGCCGACCTTCAGGACATCCTCAAACAGCGTGACGCGAAGCTCGCCGAGGCCCAGAAGGCTCAGGCCGAGCTGATCCGCAAGCAACGGGAACTGGACGACGCCAAGCGCGAGATGGACCTGACCATCGAGAAACGCATCCAGGCATCACTGGCCACCACCCGCGAACAGGCGAAGAGGGAAGCGGAAGAGCAGTTGACGCTCAAGGTGATGGAGAAAGAGCAGACCATCGCCTCCATGCAGAAACAGATTGAGGAACTGAAGCGCAAGGCAGAGCAAGGGTCACAGCAGCTTCAGGGCGAGGTTCAGGAACTGCAACTCGAATCCCTGCTTGCCGCCAGGTTTCCGCACGACCTGTTCGAGCCGGTGCCGAAAGGCGAGCACGGCGGCGACATCCTTCAACGCGTCCTCATGCCCACCGGCGCCCGCTGCGGCACCATCCTCTGGGAATCCAAGCGAACCAAAGCCTGGAGCGACGGCTGGCTGCCCAAACTCCGCGAGGACCAGCGCGCCGCCCAGGCGGAGGCCGCGATCATCGTCACGCAGGCCATGCCCAAGGGCATTGATTCGTTCGACATGATCGACGGCGTCTGGGTAACGCATCCGCGGTCGGCCATTCCGGTAGCGATGGCCGTTCGGCAACTGCTCGTCGAGGTCGCATCCGCACGTCAAGCCGGTGAGGGCCAGCAGACCAAGATGGAAATGGTCTACCAGTACTTGACCGGCCCGCGCTTTCGCCTGCGCGTGCAGGCCATCGTCGAGGCCTTTTCCACAATGCAGGAAGACCTGGAGAAGGAGCGCAAGGCCATCATCAAGCAGTGGGATAAACGCCGCGAGCAACTCGACCGCGTCATGTACGCCACCGTCGGAATGTACGGCGACCTCCAGGGTATTGCCGGGCGAACGTTGCAGGAAATTGAGGGCCTCGACGTGGGACTCCTTGAGGCCGGGGCATCGCCGACGCCGCCGCAATTGACGTGAGGATACACCCGTTGACCAGCCGGCGGGTTTATCCCGCCGGTAGTTCGCTCCTGATCGCCGAAAGTCGACCGAGCGTTCCGGGGTCTGGCTCTTTTTGCCCAGATGCGGTTCGGCGTGTGGTCTGGGGATGTTCACTGAGTCCGGGTGGCCCTCGGAGGCACGGAAAAGCTGGCAAAAAGTGCCTGACCCGCTCTCTTGCACGCTAAACACCTATTCCGCCCTGGCAGACCACCCGCTCTCCCCCTTACGAAGGGGGAGCCGGAGGGGGTTCTTCACTGTTTCAATCCACGCCCCCACGGGGGGGGCGACCCGCATCCATTCCTCGGTTACTCTATTCCAACGTTGTTTCAATCCACGCCCCCACGGGGGGGGCGACAGCCCTTCGGCACATGATGTTCGGGGGCTTCAAGTTTCAATCCACGCCCCCACGGGGGGGGCGACGACAACTACCCCCACTACTGCCGGACGTGCTGTGTGTTTCAATCCACGCCCCCACGGGGGGGGCGACAATTGCCCGGCCGACGCAGGCCGATTTCTCACTGGTTTCAATCCACGCCCCCACGGGGGGGGCGACTCATCTTCATCCAACCGAGCACGGTGGCGGAAGTTTCAATCCACGCCCCCACGGGGGGGGCGACTCGACCGTGTTGTAGCTCCGGGGGACATAGATCTCGTTTCAATCCACGCCCCCACGGGGGGGGCGACGCCGAACCCCGACCACGCCTGGCCCGGCTCCAGGTAGTTTCAATCCACGCCCCCACGGGGGGGGCGACGACGGCACGATAATGCTGATCAGCAAGGGGCGGGGTTTCAATCCACGCCCCCACGGGGGGGGCGACGCTGGCGGCACTGCGGCCAAGGGGACGCAGACGGGTTTCAATCCACGCCCCCACGGGGGGGGCGACGATTCGCCGATTCCACGCGGCGCGAATGTCGGGGTTTCAATCCACGCCCCCACGGGGGGGGCGACGATCGGTTCGCCGGGCGGTCAGCCAATATCGCAGTTTCAATCCACGCCCCCACGGGGGGGGCGACACCAGATATCGGTCTTGTCAACCCTTTTTCTGGTTTCAATCCACGCCCCCACGGGGGGGGCGACGTTGCCTTGCCCGTAGCCGTTTCCGTTTTTCTCGACGTTTCAATCCACGCCCCCACGGGGGGGGCGACGATCGGTTCGCCGGGCGGTCAGCCAATATCGCAGTTTCAATCCACGCCCCCACGGGGGGGGCGACCAGATTCCGTCGGTACGGCTGCCCAGTTCGCGCAGTTTCAATCCACGCCCCCACGGGGGGGGCGACCCGCAAGGCCTCGCTGCCTTTGTGCTTGGCTTGGAGTTTCAATCCACGCCCCCACGGGGGGGGCGACGTTTGGTCTGCGTCAACGGATCGGCTGCTTCGAGTTTCAATCCACGCCCCCACGGGGGGGGCGACTGAATGCCCGCTATGTGGCGGGCTAGGGTGTGAAGTTTCAATCCACGCCCCCACGGGGGGGGCGACGCTGAATCACCGCGATAACGGCGTGGTTCTCGATGTTTCAATCCACGCCCCCACGGGGGGGGCGACTTTGCCACCCTGTAGCCGCACATCCAAAGCGGCTGTTTCAATCCACGCCCCCACGGGGGGGGCGACGGGTACGGGACAGGATGGCGATGTCCTGCGGATTGTTTCAATCCACGCCCCCACGGGGGGGGCGACGGCTCGACAGCCGCCGCGTCAACCTCGTCATCGAGTTTCAATCCACGCCCCCACGGGGGGGGCGACGGTGTCGCCGGCGTTGCCGTTCTTTCTGCCGTCATGTTTCAATCCACGCCCCCACGGGGGGGGCGACATTGTCTGGACCATCGAAGAGACTGCGCCGCACAGTTTCAATCCACGCCCCCACGGGGGGGGCGACGACGCCACCCGCATAAGTCAGCGTCTTCCCGCTGTTTCAATCCACGCCCCCACGGGGGGGGCGACTGTCAGCAACCAGCGTTGCCTCGGGGTCAACTGAGTTTCAATCCACGCCCCCACGGGGGGGGCGACGACCAACCTGCGGGCCATCAGCGAGGCCTGGGCGTTTCAATCCACGCCCCCACGGGGGGGGCGACGAGCCGGGCACCACTTGGGCGGGCTTCGCGAACAGGTTTCAATCCACGCCCCCACGGGGGGGGCGACCGACGGCGTTCAATTACCTGGTCGAGCTGCTCTCGTTTCAATCCACGCCCCCACGGGGGGGGCGACACTGCTCGATCAGCGAGGCCAGATCGATGAGCGAGTTTCAATCCACGCCCCCACGGGGGGGGCGACGCCACACGGTCTTGACCTGCCCCATGCGATCGAAGTTTCAATCCACGCCCCCACGGGGGGGCGACGGTCGACGCGGTCATGTTCAACCAGGACGCGAAGATGTTTCAATCCACGCCCCCACGGGGGGGGCGACTTCGCCCACACGCCGATCACCGGAATTATTTATGTTTCAATCCACGCCCCCACGGGGGGGGCGACCTCGGCTCGTTGGTGCGCGGTCAGGTCGGCCATGTTTCAATCCACGCCCCCACGGGGGGGGCGACATCAACTCGGCCATGGCCTGCGGGTTGGCCATGTTTCAATCCACGCCCCCACGGGGGGGGCGACAGCGCGTCGCCGGGGGCGACGATGCCGCTGTCGGGGTTTCAATCCACGCCCCCACGGGGGGGGCGACCGGTCGTCACCCAGAACTTGGCCAGAAAATTAGAGGTTTCAATCCACGCCCCCACGGGGGGGGCGACGACGGCGATTCGCTCGCCGCCCCAGCCCTGCTCGCGTTTCAATCCACGCCCCCACGGGGGGGGCGACCCCGAGCCATCGTCGTGTTGCCATCGCTACACTCCGTTTCAATCCACGCCCCCACGGGGGGGGCGACGGTGCCGTCGATGTCGACGGTTGAGCCGAGATCACCGTTTCAATCCACGCCCCCACGGGGGGGGCGACACTGGGTGGCCGGAAATTGGTCAACTTACTACGCGTTTCAATCCACGCCCCCACGGGGGGGGCGACTTGCCGGTGTTTCGCAATGATTCCAGGGCTGCATCGTTTCAATCCACGCCCCCACGGGGGGGGCGACTCCAGTGCAAGGATGCCTGGATCCGGCAACTGGAGTTTCAATCCACGCCCCCACGGGGGGGGCGACACATCGGTGCGTGGCAGCGGCGGGCGGGGGGACAGTTTCAATCCACGCCCCCACGGGGGGGGCGACCCTCACACCTCTTGACGCCCCTGCGTGGCTGCTCGAGTTTCAATCCACGCCCCCACGGGGGGGGCGACCTCACCGGCATCGCCGGATCGATCTCATCGCGAGTGTTTCAATCCACGCCCCCACGGGGGGGGCGACTGGCCAGCATGGTCCAGATCAGTAACGCCATCGCGTTTCAATCCACGCCCCCACGGGGGGGGCGACCCGATCAGGGTGAGGATCAGCCGCACGTGGTCGAAGTTTCAATCCACGCCCCCACGGGGGGGGCGACAAAAATCGGCTTGTTGTCCGCGCAGTTTGGCGTGTTTCAATCCACGCCCCCACGGGGGGGGCGACGCCGACGTTCTTCACCGCCACGC
>CAZPIO010000132.1:0-23180 GCA_964586235.1 uncultured Planctomycetales bacterium | reverse complement strand
TGCGTCGTGCTGAAGCCCTCCGAATTCGCACCCCAGACCGCAGCCGCGATTGCACAACTCATCGGAGCCGTGTTTCCCGACGAATACATCGCCGTTGTCCAGGGTCAGCGCGATGTCGCCGAGGCGCTGCTCCGGGAAAAGTGGGACACGGTGTTCTTCACCGGCAGCACGACCGTGGGCCGGGCCGTGATGACCGCCGCCGCCCGACATCTCACGCCCGTGACGCTTGAACTGGGCGGCAAGTGCCCGTGCCTTGTCTGCGCGGATGCGCCGCTTGAGACCGCGGCTCGTCGCATCGTCTGGGGCAAGTTCATGAACGCCGGCCAGACCTGTGTTGCGCCGGACCATGTTCTCGTGGATCAACGCGTCGGCGATCAACTCGTGGGTTCGATGAACCGGGTACTGCGCGAGTTCTACGGCGACGACCCGCGGAACAGCCCGGGCTACGGACGCATCGTGAACCGCAGGCACTTCGACCGGCTCATCGGCTACCTGGGCAGTGGTCGAATCGTCTGCGGCGGGGAACACGATGCCGGGGACCTGTACATCGCGCCGACGATTCTGACCGAGGTGGCAATGGACGCCCCAGTCATGCAGGAAGAGATCTTCGGTCCGATCCTTCCGGTAATGGAGTTCGCCGCGCTGGACGAGGCGCTGGCGTCTCTTCGCGACCGACCGACGCCGCTGGCCCTGTACCTTTTCACCAGGGACCGCGCGATACAGAACCGCGTGCTTGCGGAGACGCGGTCGGGCGGCGTCTGCATCAACGACACGGTGTCGCACATCATCGGTCACCACCTGCCGTTCGGCGGTCTGGGCGAAAGCGGGATGGGAGCCTACCATGGCAGGGCGAGTTTCGACTGTTTCTCACACCGCCGCTCCGTGCTGCGCCGTTCGCTTGCCTTCGATCCGAAGCTGCGTTATCCGCCCCCACGATTCACGCTAACCACCCTGAAGCGCTTTTACCGCTTCTTTCTGTGACGCTGAACTTGCGACCCGAGTGTTTTTCGCCTATAGAAAGCATCATGTCGCAACGCGTCCTGATCGTTGGAGCTGGACCGGGCGGGCTGGCGGCGGCGATGCTGCTCGGTCATGCCGGTCATGAGGTTACGGTTTTCGAGCGCCAGCCTCACGTCGGCGGCCGGACGTCGGCCGTCGAGGGCGACGGCTATCGTTTTGACCTCGGGCCGACGTTCTTTCTTTACCCTCAGATTCTGGAAGAGATATTCGCCACGGTCGGGCACGATCTGCACCGCGAGGTGCCGATGCGCAAACTCGACCCGCAATACCGGCTGATCTTCGGCGAGGGCGGCGAGTTGGTGTGCAGGCCGGACGTCGAGGCGATGGTCGCCGAGATTGCCAAGATCTCGCCGGAAGACGCGCCGCGATTTCGCCAATTCATGTCAGATAACCGAGTGAAACTGGAGAAGTTCGCCCCGTGCCTCCAGTCACCATTCCTCGGTTGGACCAGCCTGCTGAAGACGCGCCTCCTCGCGGTGCTGCCCTATCTGAAGCCCTGGAAATCGCTTCACGCTGAACTGGCCGGCTACTTCCGCGACCCGCGGCTCCAACTGGCGTTCACCTTCCAGTCGAAGTATCTGGGCATGTCGCCGTTCCAGTGCCCGAGCCTGTTCTCGATCCTTTCCTTCCTCGAGTACGAGTACGGCATCTGGCATCCAATCGGCGGCTGCAACGCGCTGACCCTCGCCATGGCGAGGATTGCCGCCCAGTTGGGTGCGACCATACGGCTTAACGAGCCTGTCGAGCAGATCCTGTTCGAAGGGCGCCGGGCCGTCGGTGTGCGCACGGCAAACGGCGAGATTCGAGGCGATGCCGTTGTTGTCAATGCCGATTTTGGCCATGCGATAACGACGCTGGTGCCCGACCGACTTCGGCGCAAGTGGAACGACGCAACCATCGCCCGAAAGAGATACTCCTGCTCCACTTTCATGCTCTACCTCGGCATCGAAGGCCGGTGTGACCAGTTGGCCCACCACAACATCTACATTGCCCCGAATTATCGGCAGAACCTGGACGAGATCGAGCGGCTTCACGTGCTTTCGGATGACCCCTCGTTCTACGTGGCCAACACCTGCCGCACCGACGACACGATGGCCCCGCCGGAGCACAGCTCACTGTACGTGCTGGTTCCGGTAACGCAGCAGCATCCCAACGTCGACTGGACGAAGGAGCGAGATCGGTACCGGCAGATCGCGCTGCGGCAACTCGCCAAGATCGGTTTGAACGACATCGAGCAGCGGATTCGATTCGAGCGAATCAGCACGCCTGTTGACTGGGAGCACCAGCTTGGCATCTACCGCGGGGCAACCTTCAACCTCGCCCATAATCTCGGACAGATGCTCCACCTGCGACCCCGAAACCGCTTTGAGGAGTTCGACCGAATGTACCTCGTAGGCGGTGGTACGCACCCCGGCAGCGGCTTGCCCGTCATCTTCGAGTCGGCCCGCATCAGCTCGAAGCTGCTGTTGGACGACCTGGCGAGGCGGGCGTGAGCTGACGCATTCTGGATTCGTCGAGAGCCACGCGCACCCGTCCACTTGCGGTCCTGGTCGCAGCACGTGTGAGACGGCAGACTTCGAGTTGTGCGCCAGCCGCGTTTTTGCCGATCCCGACGGTCGCAGACGCGAATCAGCTGCTCTGGCGCATGCGCGATGAAGCGCGGCGTTGTCACTGATGTGCAGGCAGACCAGAACCCCATCAGTGCTCGTACCTGCAGGAACGAATCAGCATGGGGTCCATGCCCTGACGTCATCGTGCCGGGGATGATTCGTTCGGTTGCGGTGCTCGCCCGCCGGGCGTCGTTTGTCCCGTCGGCGCGGCCCGCCCGAGGCTTTTCGCCGCACGGCGAATGCCCTTCAACATGCCGCTGAACACGATGCTGTGCAGCGGCAGAACGGCATACCAGTACGCCAGTCCCATCAGGCCTCGCGGCTTGAAACGTGCCGTCTGGATGACTGTGCAGCGGGCAAGGTCTTCGGGATGCGGCCGGATTTCGAACTCCAGCGCCGCCTCGCCCGGAAGCTTCATTTCGGCACGAAGCTCCAAGCGCCGATTGAACTCGATTCCTGTCACACGCCAGAAGTCAAGGGCCTCGCCGTAGCTCACTCGCTCGGGGTCGTGCCGACCGCGTCTCAGGCCCGGTCCGCCGACCAGCCGATCCATCCAGCCTCGCAAACGCCAGAGCCAATCGGCCGCGTAGTAGCCCTGTCCGCCTCCGATACGGCAGATCGCCCGCCAGGCCGCATCGGCGCCGGCATCCACCTCGATCGTCCGACCATCGACAAAAACCTTGCCTCCCGACCAGTCCGGGTCTCCCGGCATGGGGCCGGCGTCGGACCACGTCGTCTCAATGTCATGCGCCTCCAGCTTGCCCAGGGCGGCGTCGATCGACTCGCGTACGGTCAGCAACCTTTGCGGCATGAGCCGTTGCGCCTCGCCGTCACGGCAGACAACCCGGTTGCGAAGGCCCTCTGCCAGGGGTCGCGCGATGCGGTGGCTCAGGGGCGTGACCAGGTGGATCCAGAGCGAGCTCAACCGCGGCGTGAGAACAGGAACCGGGATGACCAGGCGCTTGCGCAAGCCAAGGGCCTGTGCCATGGTCTGCATGATCTGGCGATAGGTCATGATCTCCGGGCCGCCAATGTCCAGCGTTTTCCCGACGGTCGCGGGCTCGTCGAGGCAGGCGACCAGATAGTGAAACACGTTTCGAACCGCGATGGGTTGTGCCTCGGTGGATACCCACCGCGGGGTCACCATAATCGGAAGCCGCTCCACCAGGTAACGCAGGATCTCGAACGACGCCGAACCCGAGCCAATGATCATGGCCGCACGAAACACGGTGACGGGGACGGAACCTGAAGCCAAGGCTGCCTCCACCTCCCGTCGTGACGCGAGATGCTCGCTTAATCGGTCACCGGTTTCACCCAAACCCCCGAGGTAAATGATCCTTTCAAGGCCGGCTGCCTGAGCCGCTTGCGCGAAGCCCCGCGCCAGTGAGCGGTCACGTTCGCGGTATTCGGGACCGGCCACCATCATTGAGTGCACGAGATAGTAGGCCACGCCACAACCCTCCATGGCCGCGTGCAGTGCATTGGGGTCGCCCACGTCACCAGGAAGGATCTCAACGTTCGGGCTTTCGGCCCAGGGCCGGTCGCTTAGTTTCCGGGGCTCGCGAGCAAGACACCGGACCCGGTATCCCCGCTCCACGAGCCGGGGAACCAGGCGACCACCGATGTAGCCGGTAGCACCCGTGACGAGTGCCGGTTTTCCGACAGGGCTCAATTCCATGTCTGCGGGGCTCCAACGAGCCGATGTCGACTCGCGCTGCGGGCCTGTTACCGATTCGGAGCCGAGTCAGCAACGACAGAGCCCGTCACCGCAGTAGGAGGCTCATGGCAATGATCATCATGCCAGCGATAACTCCGCAGATCAACTGATGCGGGCTCGGGCAATTCTGACCAGCTCTTTGGATGCCCTGTTTCTCGTCAACCTCCAACTGCCGAACATAGGGCAGGTCGAATTCGATCGGATCCTCGATCGACGCGGCGATCAGGTGACGCAGATCCTCCAGCTCAGTCAGGGCATAGAGCGTGGTTGTCTTGCCCGATCCTGTCGGCCCGGCGACCAGCACGAGACCATGGGGCCACCGCATCACCTCACGCACGGTCGCCAGTTGCTCGGGGCGCATGCCCAGATGCTCCATGTGCCGCCAATCCTCCGGCCGGGTGAGCAACCGCAGGTGCGCCGCCTCATTGCGGGGTGCTTCCGGGATAATCGTAACCCGAATGTCGCGCACGTGCTGGCCCTGCTGGAACTGAAACTGGCCCTCCAGCGGTCGACGCGTGGCTTCGATGTCCAGGTTTGAAGTCACCTTCACCTGGTTAATCAAGCGGCGAGCGTGCTCAAGATCGAGTGGCTCCAACTCCCGGGGTACGCCGTCGACCCGATACCGGACGGTGGCGACGTTTCCCCACGTGTCAATGTGGATATCCGTCGCGCTCTGGTCCAATGCACCGGCAAGGACTCCCCTCAACGGTTGGGGAAGAGGCGGATTCTCTGAGAAGCCCAGCCGCGGTGATTCATAGGAAGGAGTATTAGTAACACGAGTCATGGCTTTCTTCTCCTGTGCAATGGTTCGACGATGTCCTTCTTGCGCCCATCCGGCACGTGCGGGCCTGTCGGCGGATCACAGTCGATTGAGATCGCGCTGACGGTTCAACTTATCACGCACATGCCGTGCTGCTCGCTCCACGCCCCGACTGACCGCGGCCATCGCGTCGATGTCCGTGACTTCGACGACGACCGGCGGCAGGCCGCTCAGCAACACTTGCACCTTACAGCGTTTGTCCCGCCCGTTTCGCGGACCGTTGACATCCTCGATAACCAGCTCCGTCCGGCTGATGCGGTGTCCGAACCGAGCCAGCGCGAAACGGGCATACCTTCTGACCATCTCGGTCTGCTGGCGATGCAACGTCGGATCCCTGAACTTTACATCCAGTCTCATCGGTCGCACTCCTCAAAAGGTGTCAACCGGCCGGCCGCTGACGATCGCCCAGCCCCCGCCAGGTCTTACCGCTCGTCCGGCTCGACCGGCCGGCTGTTCACCCAGATGATTAACCGGCCATATGTCATAGATGAATAGAAACCGAGGCGCTTGCTTATAGATTTTGGCGATATACAATCATCCATATGGAATGGCCCAACTTTCACCATCTGCTGTACTTCTGGACGGTGGCCCGCGAGGGCAGCATCCTGGCCGCCTGCAAGAAGCTGTACGTGTCGCAGCCGACGGTCTCGGCCCAGATTCGAGCCTTGGAGCGATCACTCGGCCAACCGCTTTTTGCGCGGCGTGGCCGCCGTCTGGAGCTGACGGAGATGGGGCATGTCGCGCTTCGCTACGCGGACGAGATCTTCACCCTCGGGCGTGAACTGGCCGAGACCTTCCGGGGCCGGCCCGCCGGACGCGGCCTTCGCCTGATCGTCGGAATCGCCGACGTCGTTCCGAAACTCATCGCTTACCGGCTGTTGGAGCCTGCGATGCAACTGCCCGAAAACGTGGAGATGATCTGCCTGGAAGGCAAGTCCGAGCGATTGCTCGCCGAGTTGGCCGTCCATGAACTCGACATGGTGCTGACGGACGCCCCGGTCGGCCCCAACGTAAACGTCCGGGCGTTCAGTCATCTTCTGGGCGAGTGCGCGCTCGCGGCATTCGGTACTGCCGCTTTGTCGCGCCGGTTCAGCAAAGGCTTCCCGGCTTCGCTGGCCGACGCGCCGCTCCTGCTTCCCACCGAGACCTGCACCATTCGCCGTGAGCTGAACCAGTGGTTTTTCTCGCAAGGGATCACACCCCGAGTCGCCGGCCAATTCGAAGATAGCGCCCTGATGAAGGCCTTCGGACAGGCCGGCCGGGGGCTGTTTTTCGGCCCTGCCGCCATCGCCCGCGAAATCGAGCAGCAGTATGGTGTCCAGCGTATCGGCGTCCTCGACCGGGTGCACGAGCGTTTCTACGCCATCTCGGTCGAGCGTCGCATCCGGCACCCGGCCATCCTCGCCATCTCGACCGCCGCGCGCCAGGACCTGTTCAAGTAAGACGGCCGAGAGAGGCCGCCCGACGCCGCCGTTATATAGCAAGAACCTATATAAGATCGGCATTTAATCTATTCGTCTCTATGCGAGCGGGTGACCATCATCCTGTTGAGCGGCGGGACAGGGTCCCGGCCACAAGGAATGCATGACGTGTTCGGAGGATCTGAGCCCATGAGATGGAGCTGGCCTATCGCCCGGTTTGCGGGAATCGATGTGAAAATCCACGCCACCTTTGTCATCATTCTCGTGCTCGGTGCCATGCAGTGGAGCGGCTTCGGCATTCCAGGAATGGCTTTCGGTGCTTTGCTGATGCTGCTGCTCTTTACCTGCGTCACCCTGCACGAATTCGGGCATTCGCTTGTTGCCCAGCGTTTCGGCATCGCCGTTCGTGAGATCGTGCTGCTGCCGATCGGCGGCGTCGCCCTATTGGCCCGAAACCCCTCCAGGCCGCTGCACGAACTGCTGATCGCGGCGGCCGGCCCGGCCGTGAACGTGATCATTGTCGCGTTGCTGGCCCTTATGTTAGGCATCAAGGTGACCACCGCGAACATGGATCCGAGAATGCTGCTGGCCGCTCAGAGCGGCCCCTCCCTGACCACGGCCATGGTCTGGCTGCTGGAGGCCAATATCGTACTCATCCTCTTCAACATGATCCCGGCGTTTCCGCTGGACGGCGGCCGGATTCTTCGAGGGCTGCTCGGGTTCTTCATGGAATGGGTGCGGGCGACCCGTGTGGCGGCTCTGACGGGCCAGATGATTGCCGTCAGTCTCGGCATCTTTGGACTGCTGTCAGGCAACTTGATCCTGGCAATCATCGCGATGTTCATCTTTCTGGGAGCCGGCACAACCTACGCCCAGGAGCAGGCCCGCACCTTGCTGTCCACCTTGCGGGTTGGCGATGCCTACAACAAGCACGCGCTCAGCCTGAAGGTCACGGATCGGATCAGCCGGGTGACGGATTATCTGCTCACGAGTTATCAGCCTGACTTCGCCGTCGTTGACGGGCGCGAACTCGTGGGGGTGGTTTCGCGTGAACAGGTTCTCCGGGCTCTGGCCCAGGCACCCGACGACCTGCAAGTCACGGAGGTAATGGTCCGGGATATTCCCCGGATCTCGGTCCACACTCCGCTCGACGTTGTCCAGAACCGGATGGAGGAGGCGCAGAGCCGGGTGGCGGCGGTCCACGACAGCCGGGGATTTCTGGGGCTCGTCAGCAATGAGGACATCGCAGAAGCCTACATGGTCCTGTCTTTCATTCAGAGAAACGGACACTCTCCGAAGAATCACGGTCCCGCCTCGATAGACAGCGTGGAAGGTTCTGCGGTTCCGGGTCGCTGCGCGGTCTGATCCTCCGCGGTGCGGCACGGTGAAGGAACCGACCTGATCCAGTGACAGACCCGGTCGCAAGGGTACAAACCGGAACGCGATGCCCGAAATGCAGTGACACGTTGATGATGACGGACGGGCAGTGTATATAGATCGACTATTGTCCGCAATGCCGTGGGGTCTGCCTGGATCCCGGCGGACCGGACGAGATCATCGCGCGGTCGAATCGCATCGAGCAGGAGGATTCCGTGCGGGGTCGTCATCGGCCGGATGATGATAGCCCCCAGGAGCACGCGCCCCGTAAGACCTGGTGGACACAGTTGTTCGACTGACGACCTGAAGAGTTGCCTTCCATGCCGGCAGGCAGGAGAGCAAGGCTGGAGCGATGTTGCAGAGTATCGCCGTATGACGCTGATACTGTTCGGCATCGGATTTGGTCTGTTGATCGTGGGAGCTGAGCTGCTGGTTCGTGGGGCGTCTCGGTTGGCCGCCCTGGCGGGGGTCTCCCCACTGGTGATCGGGCTGACCGTCGTTGCCTACGGAACGAGCATGCCGGAGCTGGCCGTCAACGTTCAGGCTTCCATTTCCGGGCAACCGGAGCTGGCCATGGGGAACATCGTGGGGTCCAATGTCCTCAACATTCTGCTCATACTCGGTGCGGCGGCTTTGTTCGCCCCGTTGACCACAAGCCCGCAGGTTATACGGCGGGACGTCCCGATCATGATCGGCGTTTCAGCACTGCTGCTTCCTCTGGCCGCGGACGGATGCATCAGTCGCACGGACGGTCTGCTCATGGTCGCAGGCGCGGTATTGTACACGCTGACGTCGATCCGGGCGGGCAGGCGGCAGCATCTTGAAGCCCGAAAGATGCAGGACGGCCAATCAAGCATGGCAGCCAAAGCATCACGGGCTCCAGCGTCGATCCTCCGGCATGTTCTCAGTGTGCTGTGCGGACTGGGCCTTCTCACCGTGGCCACCCGCTGGGTCGTGGACGGCGCGGTTCTGATTGCCAGGGTGCTGGGTCTGAGCGAGCTGGTGATCGGCCTGACCATCGTCGCGGCAGGGACTTCGCTCCCGGAATTGACGACGTCGGTTCTGGCCACCGCTCGCGGCAGCCGCGACATCGCCGTCGGCAACGTCGTCGGCTCGAACATCTACAATATCCTGGTGATTCTCGGTCTATCCAGTCTGGTCCATCCCATTCCAGTAGGCGAAGCCGTCCTGTGGTTCGACCTTCCGGTGATGATCGGCGCCGCGCTCGTGTGCCTTCCCCTGTTCCTTACGGGCGGTAGACTGTCGCGAGGGGAAGGATTCCTGCTCCTCGGCTACTATGTCACCTACGCGGTCTACTTGATCCTGGACGGCCTGAACCACGGCAGCTTTCCGGCGTATCGCCAGGTGATGCTGTTTGCAGTCGTACCGCTGACCGCAGTCGCCATCGGCCTGCTCGCGGCTCGGGCGTTTCTGCGTGCTGCCTCCGCCACTCCCGATGCAGTAATCCCCAGGAGAAACCCATGAGGAAGGTACTGCTGTACTCGCTGTTGCTGGTGGCCGGACTGATTGTCGGTCAGTTCCTTGATGGCGCGGCCGCGACGCCGATCCGGTGGCTGGCCATGGTGGCCTTGTCGTTCATCATGATCCACGTGGGTTACGAATTCGAGATCGACAAGAGCCGGCCCCGGCAGTACGCGTGGGATTACGCCGTCGCTTTCACGGCGGCCGCTTTCCCCTGGTTGTTCTGCGCGGCGTATTTCGTGTTCGTGCTCGGCCCCCCGGACCTCTGGGGGCACCCGGACCTCTGGAAAGAGTCGCTGCTGACCGCCCGGTTCACCTCGCCCACCTCGGCGGGTGTGTTGTTCTCGATGTTGGCGGCTGCCGGACTGGCGAGCACCTGGATGTTCCGAAAGGCACGAATCCTCGCCATCTTCGACGACCTCGACACCATCCTGCTGATGATCCCGCTCAAGATCATGATGGTCGGCAACCGCTGGCAGTTGTGGCTTGTGGTCGTGTTCATCGTGGCCATGCTCTGGCTGGCATGGCGATACCTTCACGCCGTTCGACTGCCCGTGACCTGGCCGTTTGTGCTCGGCTACGCGGCGACCATCGTGGTGGTCAGCGAGTTCATCTACATCGGCAGCAAGGTGGTCAGCAGTGAAGTGCCGATTCATCTGGAGGTTCTCCTGCCTGCGTTCGTGCTCGGATGCATGTTGGCTCGACCCGCGGGCTCAGATCCGCACGCCGATGACCCCCGCGAGGGCCATCAGGAAGGCCCGGAAAGCCGGACGGAGCAGAAGGTGTCCACGGTCGTTGCCGCGTGCTTCATGGTGCTCGTGGGGTTATCCATGCCACCGATTCTCGGAAGCCCGTCATCCCCGAATGACGCTGCCGTACCGATGGTTGATTCCGGAGGGCAGGCCTCCCCCGAGCCAGGCGCCGGCGACTCTCCCGCTGACGTCACGGGGACCGCAACCACCGACCGGACCGGCGTCCAAGAACCGTACCTGAAGTTTGAGGGCACTGATCCGGCCCTTCTGGCCGAGAAGAACGCCTTTCCCGGTTGGGGTGTTCTCCTCATGCACGTGGCGATCGTCACCGTTCTGAGCAACTTGGGCAAGATGTTCCCGGCGTTCTGCTACCGCCGGGAGGCCGGTTGGCGGGAACGTCTGGCCGTCGCAGTCTCCATGTGGCCGCGCGGCGAAGTCGGTGCGGGGGTGCTGGTCATCTCTCTGTCGTACGGAATTTCCGGGCCGACCGTCCCCATTGCGGCGATGTGCCTGGCCCTGAATCTGCTCTGCACCGGCCTCTTCATCCTGGTGGTGAAACAACTCATCTCCTCGTCGCGCCCGAAGAATGAAATCGGGGCGCCCTGAGTAGATGCCCATCACAAGCCAGCTCAGATCACCGCGAATCTGACCATGCAGCATCAGCTCGACTCTTCGGGCCGTCGGGCCGTCGGGAAGCTTGCTGCCAACGCCGACTGTCTGAGGGCCTTGCCCACCAGGAGACAGAAGACCAGCACCGCCCCGAAAGTCGCGACCAGCGTTGACCCGGTGGGCAGGTCGGCCACCGCGGAAAGGCCCACACCGAGCACACTGACGATCAGGGCCACAATCCACGCGATGGCTATCTGGTTCCTCAGTTCGTTGGCGAACAAGGCGGCGCAAGCGCCCGGGATGATGAGGAAGCTGAAGACAATCAGAACCCCGCCGATGGCCACGGATCGCGTGACCATCACGGCAAACATGGCGTAGAAGAGGCAGTCCCACAAACGCACGCGCAAGCCGTTTCTCCCGGCGGCCTCGGCGGAAGCGGAAATGGCAAGAAACGGCCGCCGAAACAGCCAGTGCAGAACTCCGAGCAGGCCGTAGAGCACGGCTGTGGTGACCACTTCGCCGCGGCCCACGAAGAGCAGCTTGCCGGTGAGCATCTGCTCCATCTGCTCGTGCCCGTGCGGGGCCTTGCTGAGAATCAAGACTGTCACCGCTGCGGCGACGACATAGATGATCCCGATGATGGCTTCGTGGGGAATACGATCATCCCGGATTCGGCTGAAGGCCAGTAGAACAGCCCCGCCGAGAGCAAACATCGTGGGCCAGAACTCGATGAAGCCGTGCGAATGAACCTCCTCTTCGTCAACGTGCGGCACGGCCGGGGCGGCCTGGTTGGCCTGCTGGATTGCCAGCTCGAGTTCGTCCGCCGGTGCACTCAATGGAGCAGGAGCGGGCAAGGCTGTCGGCACCTCGGCATGATGAGGAGCCAGGGCCATTCCCACAACCGCCCCGAGGGCCGCCATCTGGGCCAAAGCCAAGTCCACAAAAATCACCCCGCGGCGGAGCACGTGGAGCCCGGCATAGCCGTGCAGCAATCCGATGACCAGGCAAGCCGCGAGCGGCCATAACAGAATATTGAACAGGTTTGACACGGCAGTTACTCCTGTCGCGACGCGGGTGACGGGCCACCGGCCGCCGCCACGCAGCGCTTGACGATGTTGTCAATCAGCCGAATGTAGTCTCCTGCCTCCGGCTGGCCGCCTACCGAAGCCGCGACCTGAACCACCTTGATGCCGGTCTTCTCCGCCACGAAGTCAGACGGCTTGCGGCTGTAAAAGGGCTCCATCAGCAGGAACCTGACGCCTTCCCGTTGAGCCTTCGTGATCACCTCTGATAG
The DNA here is from genome assembly GCA_964586235.1 of uncultured Planctomycetales bacterium. Lineage (GTDB taxonomy): Bacteria > Planctomycetota > Phycisphaerae > UBA1845 > PWPN01 > JAUCQB01. The sequence goes on along the minus strand of CAZPIO010000132.1, from coordinate 11,078 downwards.
ATGGCCCGGACTCGGTTCAATGCCCGGCTTGGGTTCCAGCTCATCGATGACGTTGAGACCGAACCGGTTGGCGAAGTAGGTCCAACTGCGATGATAGGTGATGATCTTCATCCCCGAGAGCGGTTGCATCGCGCCCCACCATCCTCCTGTGACCGCCCCGCCGCCGTGTTCCTTCACGAAGCCGTCCAATTGGCCCTTGAGCAGCATGGCCCACAGCCGGGCCCCCTCCGCCTGGGCCAGGAGCCTCGGGCCGAACATGGCCTCATCGAGCTTCTTCTGAAACGCCTTCAGGTTGTCTGCGTAGAACGCGGCATTGGCCGGATCAAGTTTCGCCAGGCGCAGGGATACGCCTTTCGCGACGATCCGGCCGTTGAGCGGATCGAGCCAGTAGTGGGGGTTCCCCTGAGGATGAATGTCGCCCATTGAGCGGTCGATCCTGATGGTGGGGACCTCAAGACGAAGAACACCTTCCGAAGCATCGAGGTGCCCCGGCGTGCCGACCCGGATCTTCGGGTTGCGCGAACCATCCAGAACGAGGGTCTCATAGCCGATCTCCAGTTCCATGCCCACACGCACCCATAGATCCGCGTTGCGGGCCAGCAGCATGTAGCTCGGCTTGGCATCGATGAAATGCGGGTCTTCACGCCCGGTGCCCAACGAGGCCGCCTCCACCTTCTCGCCGCCGATGGCCTCCACAATTGACTTGAGGTCCGTGGTTGTCGTCACCACTTTGAGCTTGCCCTCGGCGTGAACTGCGGCAGGCAACGCGACGCTCACCGCCGCCATCATCAACAGACAGTGTACGACTCTCATGGTCTAAGCCTTTCAATACTTGTGGGCCGGATGGGCCCCAAGCGTCCAGTTCAACTGCAGCATCAACTGCTGCTCTTCCTTGTCGCCGTGCTCGCGGAAGTTTCGGTCGGTGTAGATGTAGGCCAACCGCCAGTACACGAATTCGGACTGCAGGAAGGTCAGGTAAGCCGAATAACCCCGCTCGTGGAGCGACGAGTCGAATGGGAGCTCGGCGGTATCGTAGCGCAGTCCGAACTTCCATTGGCGGGCGAACTGATACTCCGCAGCGCTGTACGCGCCCCACGTGTTCTCGGTGCCGCCGTCGCGATCGGCCTGGGCTGCGAGAAACTCGGTTTGCCACAGGAACGAGCGATACCGGCCGGCCTCCTTGGGCTTCCAGCGGTACGTCAGGTCAATACCCTCGATCGTGGACCGACTGCCGCCGTGTCCGCCGTCATTGGGGGCCGTGGCGATGCTGGCGCCCAACTCGATGTCTGAGTTGGCGGTCAGGTCGCGGAAAACCTTGGCCCGCACCAGATGGGTGAAGTCGTCGGACTCCTCGCCGGCGAACAGGGCGTCGTTATCGTTGTTGAACACCTCGTATTCGACGGAGAAGAACAGATCCGACTTGATGGGCGGCAGCCAACTCAACTCCAACCCCGTCCCGGAGAGACCCTCGTCGCCGAAGTAGCGTTTGATCACGAACGGGTAGTCGGTCCAGGGAAGGGAGTGGAGATGAAAGGGATTGGTCTTGCCGAAATCCGCACGGAACAGGCCGGCCCGGGCCTGCAGGCCGTAAGGCAACTGCAGAAAGGTCAGGTAAGCCTCTCCCAGATGGACATGGAAATCGTCGTCTTCCCGGCCAATTCCCACGAATACAGTCGCGCTGGTGTAGGGATCGACCGCACCGGTGAACCCGAGTTCCAGATGCCGAAACAGGAACTCATCGTCCAGTTCGCCGCCCTCCCGCGACGAGTAGGCACCGAGGAAGTCGCCGTTCACGCTGATCTCAGGATTGAACGACTGGAAGGTTTTTTGCAGGGTGCCCAGGAGCCCGGCCGGCTGGGAGGCCGCGACCGCAGTTGGCGGAGCCGCCGCGGAGACCAGGGCCTCCAGCTCTTCCTCTGCTCCTTGGACAGGGGCCGTGGCCGGCGGCCCGGCCGAGGGACCGATGGCTGCGGCCGTCGCGGCCTGCTGATGTTTCAGCTCGTCGATCTGAACTTGGAGCTGTCTCATTTCGGCTTCGTGCTTCAACTGCTGCTGCTGCATCTGCTCCCGCAGAAGCCTGATCTCCTGCAAGAGCTCCGCCGTGGTGGGCTGAGTGGCCGAAACCGAGCCCTCGCCTGCCGGCGGTCCCTGGGCGTACACCCCGTTCCGCAGCGTCATAACGATCGCGCCGGCCAAGCAGCAAATGATGGCTGTGTGGTGCATCGATTGCCTCCGCACTCTCTCCAATTCCACGAATCAGAGCAGATCACTGAGGTGATACTGACCGAATCAAGACTGGAACATATGATCAGACAAGCGGTGCGATCGGGAACGGCGGTGCGCGAGGCTGGCAGATTCTGAAGAGGTGATGGCTCGGGTCGACGGCCTCGGGCAAAAACACCTCGTCGACCAGGCGGCCGGCTGAACAGCCGGTACTCGCGACCAGATGGGCGGCGCCGCCCATGAGGAACTGGCAGATGGGACACCCCGACGACTGATCATCCTCGCACGGTTCTGTGCCTGCGGAGGCGACATACTGGCGAACGGACGAGCACTCCTTCCGGGCCGATTGAAGGTGCTGCGAGATGTGAACAGCAGGGAACCAGATAGTGGTCAGAGCGACCACGATCCGAAGCACCCGGTCCAAATCGAAATGCGGCATGCGTCAACCGTCCTGCGGTTCAGCGAGGCTTGACAACGGTTGATTGAACCCGGGCGGCGCGACGTTGTCAAGGGTACAGACCCTTGCTTCTTTGCACAGCGGTGACGCCATGGGGGGCAATGCAGCCCCGCGGTTGGCCCCGAGCAGACCAGGCGGATCCCCTGACGGCCGATCTCCCGTGCGCCACCTCATGCTCTCTCATCTCGCGGGACGCTCTGTCAGTTGGATCTCCGCCAGGACCGGCCAATGATCTGAACCAAGACTTCGTCTCGCGCCAATGCTGCTCACGTGCACACTCCCGCGACAGAATACGTGATCAAGCTGGAGGATCGGCCGCTCACTGGGATGCGTCAACTGGAAGTAGGGCGTCCATCTGAGGCGGGAGGCGATGACGGTGAGTTCGGGCATGCCGGGAACAGCGTTGAAGTCACCGGTCACGATCATTTCATCCTTCGACCGGTCCAGATACTCGCACAGCCTCCCCACTTCCTTGAGCCGGGTGATACCCGTCGCGAAGAACGGTCCAATGCCGGTCGTGGCGTTGCTGGTCAGGTGAACGCACACAATGCGGATGCGGCGATTGCCCCAGCAGATCCGGGCGGTCAGGGCATGGCACCGGCCGGTATGCCGACTCAGTGCCTCGCTCTCGGTCAGCTCCCCGTGAAACAGGATCGCCATCTGCTCCTCGCGATCGTCAGCCGTCGGCGGCAGCGAACTGATGAAACTCATGTCCAACTGTTGGGCGATGCGCTCACCGTGATGGTCTTGCGGGGCGTCCGGCCTCCATGACTCGACCTCCTGCAGGCAGATGACGTCCGCATTGAATTGGCGCAGTTGCCCGACCACCTTGTCCACCCCCGCCTGGCAACCGTGGACGTTCCAGGTGACCAGGCGGAGGGGCAGGCCAACAGGTCTCGCGCAACCGGTTAAGGCTGCAAGGATAGCAGGACTAGCGATCGCGAACATGCGAAGGAGCATCTTCAACCCGAGATTCTGAAGGTAGTATGACGGCTTTACTGCCGCCGCCATCCCTCCCCTGATCTCATCCCGGCCGGACTAGAGACATCGCAAAAACGCCACGAGGTCCTTCTTCTCCTGTTCGGACAGCTTAACGCAAGTGACCAGATTGAAGAACTCGACCGTGTCCTCAATTGTGAGCAGCCGCCGATCGTGCAGGTACGGGGGCGATTCGCTCAGGCCGCGCAGGGGAAAGGTCTTAATCGGGCCGTCCTGCGATGCCATGCGGCCGTTGATCATTTGCGGCTTGAAGAACCGCTCGGTGCGCATGTTGTGCATCAGATTGTCCGTATAGTACGGTGCGGGGTGGCACTCGGCACAGCGGCTTTTGCCGAAAAACACCTCTTGGCCCCGCATTTCAGATTCGCTGGCCTTGGCAGGGTCCAGCTTGCCGAATACGTCCAGCTTCGGAGCGGGTGGAAAATCAAGCAAGGCCATCACTTCGGCCATGAAGTGGACCTGGCTGCCGCGCTCCAGGACGTTGATACCTTTCTTCGTGCCGATGACCGGGTCACCGTCGAAGTATGCCGCCCGCTGCTCGAACTCGGTGAAGTCCTCGATGCTCTTGAGCGCCCGCTGCGAGCCGAACAGCCGCTGAACGTTCACACCTCGAAGAGTGGGCGTGTCCAGGCCGTGCCGGAATTCCTGCGGGCGGATGTCACCGACGAGGTGTGTGGTCGAATTCGTGTGACCGTTGACGTGGCAGTCGAAGCAGGTCACACCGCGGCTCGGCAGCGCCGATCGGCGGTCCTCAGTCTGGTTGAACTGCTGCTGCGGGAATGGCGTCACGAGCAACCGCATGCCCTCGATCTGCTTGGGATTGAGGATGCCGTTGAACAACTCGTAGTAGTTCATGATCGTGACAACCTTGCCTTGGGACACGTCGCCGAGGTCCGGCCGCGTGGTCAGGTAGATGGCAGGCGGGAACTCGGGCAGGAAGTGAGCCGGCAGATCGTAATCGAGATCGAACCGGGTCAGGTCACGGCCTTCCTGCTTCTTGATCTCGTCGATGTGGTGTTGCGGAAAGACCATGCCGCCCTCGGCGTGGTTCGGATGGGGCAGCGGCAGGAAGCCCTTCGGGAACAACCCCTTCCCGCGAATCTCCTCTGCGCTCATGGCGGCAAGCTGCTCCCACGTCACCCCTTCCGGCAGTTTAACCCGAACACCGCCCTGCACGGCCTTCCCGCGGGACATCTTGACGCCCTCGGCCGGCCGATCGGCCATGTCGTACCGCTCCTCCAGCAAGGTCATCTGCCTCTTCATGATCTCCGGCTTGGCGGCCTCCATCCGGGCCTTCGTTTTATCGAACGCCTCCTTGATGACGACAGGCGAGTAGCTCGATGGCACATCGGCCTGACTGGGGGCCCAGGGCAGCAGAAACACGAGGCCTGACAGCACGATGACAATCAAGGCGGTCGGCCTGCCACCCGTTGTTGCGAACGAGGTTTTCATGTTCTGTTCCTCCGTTGTTCGGTTGACGGCCGTCGTTTCAGATGCCGCCGCGCGGCGGCAGTCAACGGCCTGCTCTGCTCACTTGAGGCATTGACGCATGGGGCCAAGGTTTTCCGGCATTTGGCGTCGACGCCACGCGAATCGGTTTGAGAATCGCGGATCTCGAATTCGTACCCGCGGACATCAGGCCATGATGCGGCGTCATTTCGTCAGCGGTACTTATCATTTATCCTCACCCTCGAGCATAGAACAGCCGGCAATAGCAGTGGCCATCCCGAGCAATCTCATCAAGCCACTCCGGGCAGGGACAGGTTTTGTCCTTCCCCTTCTCCGGGGGCTTGTACTGCTGCTTGCAGGGGCAGATCCATTCTCCGACGGCTTCGAAATTCTCGGCCATGAGGCCGACGACCTTCCGGACCCGGGCCTCGTCCGGGTTCAGCATCAGACCGTGTGTCTTGGCTTCCTTCACGAGTCGCTGGTAATTCTCGTCGTATACTATAGACATCCTTGGTCCCCTTGACGCGTAACTTTTTGAGGCCATGCCATTCCGCGGTGCCGTCGGCTCAGGGACCGCCGGCGCTGCCGTGCGCCTGTTCCTCCCGTCTGGCTGAGTCCGGTGACCACCGATCCGCGAACAGACCCGTCATTCAGTCGGCCTTACGCTCGCCCAACATGCGGTCCAGCATGAAAAGGCTGCCCTTGTGGTCGCCAATCATCTTGATTTTCTGGACGATCTCGTCGACTGACGCCTCCTCCTCCACCTGCTCGTTGATGAACCACTGGAGGAAGATGAGGGTCGCATTGTCCTTCTCCGCCTGGGCGAGGGCCAGGTGCTCGTCGAACTGCCTGGAAACCTTGCACTCGTGCTCGTAAGCCGCCTCGAACGCCGCCAGAGGGCCATCCCATTTCTCCGGAGGCGCTTCCAGTGCTGTCAGCAGGACCCGAGCGCCGCGCTCTCGAAGATGGTTATAAAGGCGCATCGCGTGCCCCGTTTCCTCCTGCGCCTGAACCGCCATCCACTGGGCAGCACCCTGCATGTTCAGCGATTCGAAATACGCCGCCATGGATAGATACAGCCTTGCGTTAAAGAACTCGCGGTTCATCTGGAGGTTCAGGGCATCCGTCATCTTCTTGCCGATCATAAGATTTCTCCTCTTGAGGATTCAATCGAACTCGATCCGCGTGCCCGTCACGCAGTGAAAACATCGGTTCGGCAGTTCGTGATGCAGCCTGGCCATGGCCGAAAAACCGGTGCAATGGGCCAGAGCATGATGGTATCTCAGTAGTCGAGCGTCAGAATTCTCCCTTTCGTGAAGGAGAAGAACGCGTCCTTTTCCGCAACTCGCACACCCGGCATCAGGTCTCCGGGCGTCTTTCCGAGAGCCTTGAGGCAGCCCGGGCACGCGTACACAGGCACGTGCTTTTCCAGAAGCTCGCTGATCTGCTTCCGGGACGAATCAAACGAGGTGAACGTGATGTCAGGCGCGTCCTTCAGAACGGTGTTAATGCCCTTGAGATCGCAGTAGACCAGTACATCCCGATCCGCGGCCATCAGGTTCGCCATCTTGAGGGCCATCGCGACAGCATGAGGATCCTCCGGGCCCTTGGTCAGGTGGATGAACACGCCGTCCCGTCCCGGTGTGAGGTTCGATTGGGCGCCCGTGCTATGACAGCCGGCCGCGAAGGGAAAGGCCGCCAGGCAGATAAGCAGACTCATTGACTTCTTGCGTAGGTTCATGAGGATCTCCTTTGTGTCTCAACCGTCATCGATGGGGAACGGCTATCAGGAGTCTCCGCGGACTCGAAGCACGCCCCGGGCGCGAAATCACCGCAGGAGGCGTCCCAGAACGTACCCTTGGCTGCCGCACAGATGGCTCCACCCTGGATGACCTCGGAATCGAGGTAGTAGAGCGGCGACTTGGCGTCCACGACTCTCGCGCGAACGACAGCGGGCATACCCAGCACGACGGCACGATTGTACCGGATGGCGAGCTTGGCGGTCAGTCCGGCGACGTTTCGGGCAAAAAGACAGTGCGTCATCGCAGCGTCCAGCAGAACGGCTATAACGCCACCGTGCAGGCGATCCGGGTAACCCTGGAAGGCTGCGCCGCAATCAAAATCGGCTGAGACGCTCCCATCTGCCTGCCGCTTGAAGCGGAGCGCAAGGCCATCTGCCCGACCGTTACCGCACACCAGACACGACGGATGACATCGACGGCTCAGATCAGTGGTCGCAGACATTCTCACCCGCTCTCAGCGTTCCTCCCAAGTATGCGGCAACGATCTCGTCCGGATCTGCATCCGGCGCCCCGACGATGACCTCGATGCCATTCTGCGCAAACAACTGCTGTGCCCGCTGGCCCATGCCGCCGGCGATCACGGCGTTCACGCCTTGTTCGTGCAGCCATTGTGGCAATACGCCCGGCTCGTGGGGCGGCGGCGTCAGGTACTCCCTCCGCAGCGTCCTCTTGCTTGAGGGGTCCACTTCGTGGATCACGAATTGCGAACAGTGCCCGAAGTGAAGGCACAAACGGCCGTTCGCGACTGGTACGGCAATCTTCATGAGTTGCTCCTATTGGTCACTACTGAAGGACGTTCAACTGGCTCGATTCGACTATGCCCAGTGCCCCTCGACATTCGCCCCCTGCGCCCGCTGCAACTCCCCCTCTTTGAACTGCTCGATGGCCTGGCTCACCGTCCCCGATGCGCCCGTGTAAATCGCAACGCCGGCGGCATCGAGCACCAAAAACGCCTTCGGCCCTACGTGGCCGGTGATGACCGCCTGAGCCTTCAGCTCGACGACCTTCTTTCCCGTCTGGATGCCCGCACCCTGGGCGGCATTCAGGTTAATGTTGTTGTCCACCGGCGAGCACTCGCCCGTCTCGGTATCCGCCAGAATGAGATACCTCGCGCGACCAAACCGGGGGTCAGCGGGCGAATCCAGATCCGAGCCTTGTGCCGTGACTACCACTCGCATGCGCGCACCTCACACGATTAGACGATCAAATTGCATGCAAGCGGCGTTCCACCACGAGCCTTCGCATGATGATATGAGCGTAAGACTTGTCTGCCAGACAGGTTAACGCTCTGGCTAACCCAGGACGGTGACCGGGACAGGGGTGCCCGAGCCGGCATAGCATTGCAGACTGCAACGTTACCGTGGGCGGCTGCGGCCGTCGGTGGGCGGGGCTTCGATCTTCAGCGATTTGAGCTTGCGGAAGAGGGTGCTGGTGTCAATCCCAAGATCTCGAGCGGCTTGCTTGCGATTGCCGCCGTGGCGACGCAGCGCTTCAGCGATCAGAAGTCGCTCCATCGACTCCAGGGTTGTCGGGCTGCCGTACTCGCCGGCCGCGTGACCGGCCACGGGACGGAGTTCCGGGGGAAGATGGTGGAGTTCGATCATGCCGCCTCGGCACAGGACGAATGCCTGTTCGATGATGTTCTCCAACTCGCGAACATTGCCCGGGTACTCATGCTCCATGAGCCTGGCCAGCACTTCGTTCGCCACCCCGGCGATGTCTTTGCCTTGCAGGCGGTTGAACTTGGCCACGAGACGATCGATCAGCAGCGGGATATCCTCCCGGCGTTGGCGCAGGCTGGGCAGCTTCAGGTAGACCACACGGATGCGGTAGAACAGGTCCTCGCGAAACTTGCCCGCACGCACCAGCTTGGCGAGATCCTTGTTTGTGGCCGCCAGGACCCGCACGTTGACCTTGACGGGCTCGACAGAACCGAGAGGCTCGATGCAGCGCTCCTGCAGGACCCGCAGCAGACGCACCTGCATGGCCTGAGAAATGTCGCCGATCTCGTCGAGGAAGATGGTACCGCCGTCGGCCATCGCGAATCGCCCGGGCTTGTCCCGGCGGGCATCGGTGAAGGCGCCCGCCTTATGGCCGAACAACTCGGATTCCAGCAGCGTATCCGGCAAGGCAGCACAGTTGATGGCCACGAAGCGCTTCTTCCTGCGGCGCGACAGATTGTGGATGGCCCGGGCGAACAGTTCCTTGCCGGTGCCGCTGGCCCCTTCAATCAGAACAGTGCTTTCGCTCTCAGCGATCTGGGGCAGAATCCGAAAGAGGCTCGTCATGGCCGGGCTGCGGCCGACGATGTCCTCGAACGTATACCTCGCCTCCAGCTCCTTCCGGAGCTGCTCGATCTGGCTGAGGTCCTGAAACGTTTCGACACCACCGATGACGGCTCCGTCCGCACCTTTAAGCAAAGCTGTCGAGATTCGGATCGGAATCCGCTGGCCGACATGGCTGACAATGTGGGCGGTGGCGTTCACGATCGGTTGGCCCGTGGAGAGCGTTCGCCGCAAGACGCACGCGTTCTCGCAGATGCTGGCACGGAAGACCTCGCAGCACGGTCTGCCGAGGGCCTCTTGCCGATCGATACCGGTGATGCGTTCGGCCGCCTCGTTGAAGGCCGTAATCCGCCAGTCAAGATCGACGGTGAACACACCCTCGTTGATCGAGTCGAGGATGACATTCTGAGGCTGAGAGGTTTGGGCAACGGCCATGATGAAAACCCCACGGGAACCATCGGCATTCTAACCGGCAAATATGCGTTTTGCAATTATATACGATGGCCTTTCATTGCAGCCTGCAATTCTCTCTATACCAAGCACACAAAGGCTATGTGCATGTAAATATTTATTGTTCAACACGTTGTGTTAATGGCGAGATCAATCGACGGTCTGGCACGCCAATTGTTCTTTTCATCCTGTTGATGAGAATCGCGATCCCCCAGTGGCAAAGCCGGGTGTCTCCGGTCTTCGACGTGGCAGCGAATCTTCTGCTTGTCGAGATCGACGGCACCGGGGAAGTCGGGCGACAGGAAGTCACCTTAACTGCGGTGGATCCGACCAAACGAGCCCAGCAGGTCGCCCAGCTTCCCGCGGATGTACTTATCTGTGGGGCGATTTCCTGGCCGCTGGAACTGGCCTTGAACTCCGCGGGTGTGCAGGTGATCTCCCAGATCTGCGGTCAGGTGGATGAAGTGATGCGGAGCTTCCTGCTTGGGGATCTGGAGAACGACGCGTTCCGAATGCCGGGTTGCTGTGGTCGGCGACGGCGAGCGCGGCGCGGCCAGAGGCGGCGACGGCCTGACCGCGGCGCCAGCGCGTCGCGGGAGCGGAAGCCGTGACCGTACGAAAGGTCCGTTCCGTACGTTGACAGGCGAATCGCACGGCGCAACTCCGGATGCGGGCTCAAGGCCTCCGGCAATGGCCTTGAGGAACACACGAGAGTGCCTGTCAACGGCGTGGAGGGCGGACTTGATCGCGAGGACTTCGGCTTGCGGACCACCCGCCGTCCTGGAAGACACGTGGCGCGGAGTGCCATAACAATCGGGAGGTTATCATGAACCAGAAACGGAATCTCGGTCTTGTCTTAGCAGGGTGTTTACTGGGAGGGCTGGCCGGTTGCCTGCCGTCCGACGATCAGCCGGAGACGCCGGCGCCTCGCCTGCAGAAACCACAGACGTTTATGCAGCTCATCGAGTTCCACGATGACATCCAGGGACTGAGGAACTGGGCCCATGAACTGGAGGAGCGAGGACTGAAATCACTCGTCAACGTCCAGAAGGCCATCGTGGAGACATACCCGGCAGACATTCGCTGGCTGGCCGATCACGGCCACGAGATCATGGGCGGGTATCCCGGCGGACCATTGTGGGATGTGCCCTACGAGGACCAGCTCCAGAGCATGCAGGAGATGAAGACTCTGATAGAGAGCGTAACGGGACGGCCGATGCGCGTGTTCAGCAGCGCTTACTTTGCGTATGACGAGAACACGCTCAAGGCGGCTGACGCGCTGGGCGTGCAGTATGTGCTGGCACGAGGTATCGGTGACGTCGAAGCCCTGATCTACAAGCCGGACGAGTACAACTGCAAGATCATCTCGGTCAGCAACGTGACGTTCGAGGACATGGGCCGCGGCAGCCTGTG
>CAZPIO010000131.1:0-23483 GCA_964586235.1 uncultured Planctomycetales bacterium | reverse complement strand
ATTTCCCGGCCAACAGATAATCTGACCGCCGACAAACCACCGCCAACCGCCGACATTTGGCGGTCAACCGCACGCAACCGCACACCCGCCTCATATTCTCGCCATCGTGCCCCGCACATTGCGGGAGAAAGGACTTCACGATGGTCAGAGACTTCAAGATTGACCCCGATGGCGTCTATGACGACGCGGCCTTGGTGCTAGGGTTGGGGGTCACGTACTCAACACTGGCGCGAGCCCGGCGAGCGGGACAACTGCGGTCAACCCGTAAAGGAAAGCGCACGCTGTATCGCGGGCAATGGGTGATCGACTGGCTGGAAGATGGCGGTTGCCGCGCCAGCCGTAAAGAGGCGTCGCATGTCGAGTAATTGCCCGCAGCAAACCGGACGCGAGAAGGCGAAAAAGGTCATTAAAGAACAGGAGTACACAATGCGAAGCGAGCCGGGACAGGGCGACATCATCACTGTTTACAACCTCAACAACGAGATGATCGACGGGAGCGATAGCGGACGACTCTCGTGGTGGAGTTCGCTGGGCGAGGACTACGCCAAGCGGCTGGGGCACAAGGGCATTGTGGTCAAAGTCTCGCCCGGCGTGACCGCCGCCGAGGCCGCGAAGTGGCTACACAGGCTCGCAGACGACATCGGTTCCGAAGGCTTCATGGAACAAATCGAGAGCATCACCCCGGAGCAAGCCGAGGACATCCGACGACGTGAACGAGAACAAGAGCAAAACGCCGCCTGGTGTGCGGCGAATTGGTTGTGAGAAGACGGAGTAGTTGCACTTATACTGGAGGCCTTATCATGAATATAGCAACCAAGGAGATGAAAGTCAGTCGCAAGTTTGCGCTCAGCGGAGTTGAACTGGGCGACGGCTGGAACTGCGGTATCGAGCGCGATGCTTCTGCGGCCGTGCGTGACTCCTGCCACGTACTTGTTTCCATTGGGTCTGGGATACAGGCGTGCGATGCTGCGACCTGTGTTCATCGTCTGGCTGACCTCATTCTGGCCGGCGCCTTAGATTCGGTACCGCCAGGAAATACGTGGGAGAATTGTTCGTGAACGGGGAGCAGAGACGTCGATGTGGTTTCTGTAATGGGCCACTCGGCCAGCCCGCTTATTGGCTTCAGCCTGGCGGAGTGATCCGCCTTTGCCCTATCTGCGTTTTGATCTGGCAGGCTATTGGCACGTCCGACCGCATCACCGTGGGCACAATAGAGGATCGGCTGTGAAGCTGTTACCCGCCATCATCATCGACAACCGCGAACAGGAGCCGTTGCGGTTTGAGAATTTACCGAGCGAGCGGGGCACCCTAGATACCGGCGACTACAGCCTCAGTGGGTTGGAAAGCGTGATATCGGTCGAACGTAAGGCTTTGCCCGACCTGCTAGGCTGTGTCGGCCGGGAGCGCGACCGATTCAAGCGAGAACTCCAACGGCTACGCAGTTACCGATTCCGACTTCTGGTTGTTGAGGCGGACGCGGACACCCTGGAGCGCGGCCAGTGGCGCGGCGACATCACACCGGCCCAAGTGCTCGGTTCGCTGGCGGCATGGGCGGCGCAGTATGGCCTTCCAATCTGGCTGGCGGGCAACCATGAAGCGGCCGGGCGGTTCGTCGAACGATTCCTCTGGCAAGCGGCCCGCACAATCGCGACCGAGCATGACGCGGCGGTTCGCCTGCTCCAACAGCAACATGAGAAGGTGACGGCATGAACGATTCGACGTACAGAGTATCTGAGGTGACGGCCGGCCATGAACGCGGTTGGTCGTTCACGCCATTGTCTGGTAAACGTCCCGTGCTAACTGGCTGGCAGTCTCGCGAACGGGAGACGATCGACGACGCCGTAGGCTGGGCAGGGCAAGGCAACATCGGGTTGCGCACCGGGAGTATCAGCGGAGTCGTCGTCATCGACCTCGATCCTGGCGCCGACGTGACCGGCCTGAATCTGCCACCCACTGTGACGGTCCTTACTGGTCGGGAAGGCGGGCGACATCTCTACTACACCGCCAATGGTACACAGATCGGCAATTCATCGGGCAAGCTGGCCCCTCATGTGGACGTGAAGGGCGAGAACGGTCAAGTGGTCTTCCCCGGTTCGATCCATCCGGACACCGGCAAGATGTACCAGTGGGCGCCGGGCTGCTCGCCTACTGAGATCGGTCTGGCCTCATTGCCCTTGTCGATCCTGAACAAACTCAAGGACAAGCCGGCGGCGCCAAGCAATGGGACTCCGCAGCGGGTGAGCCTCAACTACGGGACGGCGGCATTGGAAGGCGAGGTCAACACCATCCGCAGCGCACCCGAAGGCCAGAGAAATGAGGCTTTGAACGTGGCAGCCCACAAGCTGGGCAGCTTGGTTGCCGGCGGCGCTTTGGACCGGGAGCACGTGCGGACAGCGCTCCATGACGTTGCCCTGGAAGCCGGCCTGGATGAACACGAGATCGGGCCGACCATCGAATCGGGGTTGTCCAGCGGCGAGAAAAACCCGCGAGTAGTTCATGCCGGGAATTCTACCCTGAAGAGCACGGCCCGGTTGAATACCGACGTCGGCAATGCCGCGCGGTTTGCCATCCGGGAGCGGGAACGGATGCGGTTCTGTTACACCCGCTCTTTGTGGCTTATTTGGGATGGCAGGCGATGGGCGCCTGATGACACCGGCGAAAGCGTCACCCGAGCGAAACGGACGGCCCTGTCCATTTTCGATGAAGCCAAGCGAGCCGAAGGTACCGCTGCCGAAGAACTCGGTAAGTGGGCGGTAAAATCGCAACGTCGCGAACGGCTATCGGCCATGTTGGAACTTGCCAAGCCCGACCTGGCTGTCAGAGCCAGCGAGCTTGACGCCGATCCGTGGCTGCTGACCTGTTCCAACGGGACCATCGACCTGCGGACCGGCGAACTCCGGGAGCACAGGGCCGACGACTACATCACGAGATTGGCGCCCGTCGAATACCAGCCCGAGGCCGAGAGCGACGATTGGACCCGGTTCCTCGATACCGCCACTGCCGGTGACGCAGAGATCCGGGCCTTCATCCAACGAGCGGCCGGATACTCGGCAACCGGGTTGACCAGCGAAGAGCGGTTCTTTTTCGTCCACGGACCCGGGGCGACGGGCAAGTCTACGTTCATTGAAGCTGTGAAGAACGTCCTGGGCGACTATGCGACAACGGCCGACTTTGAGACCTTCCTGGAGAACAGGAACACCGGCCCCCGCAATGACGTTGCAGCCTTGGACGGGGCTCGGCTCGTGGCCTCTGTCGAGGTGTCCGACGGCCGGCGGCTCGCCCAAGGGCTCGTGAAGATGCTGACCGGCGGCGACACCATCCGGGCGCGGTTCCTGTACCGCGAGGGATTCGAGTTTACGCCACGGTTTACCCTCTGGCTTGTGGCTAACCATGCCCCCCAAGTGGATGACCTGGACGACGCTCTATGGCGGCGGATTGTGAGAATCCCATTCGAGCACGTCATACCCGAGAGTGAACGCGACCCCGAGTTGAAGGCCCGACTGAAGAGCAATTTAGTGATTCAGGCGGCAATCCTGCGGTGGGTGGTCGACGGTTGCCTGAACTGGCGGGAAGTTGGTCTGGACGTGCCCGAGACCATCAAGCGGGCGACGGACAGCTACCGCGAGGAACAGAACCCGCTCGGCGAATTCCTCGAAACCCATTGCATCCTGGGACCGGGTTACGAGGCCGACAGCGGTGATCTGCGGGCAGCGTACCTGCAGTATGCCGAGGAACAAGGAATCAAAAAGCCGATGCTTCCCCAGCAATGGTACGAACGGCTCCGAATCCTGGGCTGCGAGTCAGACCGTCGGACCGCTGGACGCCGCGTTTGGTGCGGAATTGGCATTGTGAATTCGAGCAGGTGACACAGGTGACACAGGTGACACTACTTCACAGGAAACTCTCTCACGAGAAACAACAAGAGGGAGTTATAGGAAATGCCGTCACCAGCGTCACCAGCGTCACTAAAAACACTTTCACCCTCATTCTCGACCTCAAAAACGCGGGTGACGAACCATCGACACCTATACCCGTGGTCGTTCGAGCCATCCTGAAGACCCTGCTCAGAAGGCATGGATGGCGATGTTTGAGGGTCGAATGGCAGGAGCAGACGGGGAACGAGCTACCTGGGCACGGCGCAAGCGGGCGGCGATTTTCGGCCGGAGCCTCGCGCGCGCGCCGGACACCCCGGAGTGAGCACGGCGGAGATCAAGGATCATGATAATAGTCACCAAACCAGACCCCACGGTGAGCAATCGGAAGGCGGACAAGCTTCTGTATAACCGTCGCGAGGCCGGCGCCTTGCTGTCCGTCTCGCCTGGCACCATCGACAACATGGTCAAGGACGGGCGCTTGCATCCGGTCTATGTTGGCCGGCTACCTCGATTCACCCGGCAGGAGCTTGAGCGGTTCTGTGAGGCTTGTCCGAAAGAGCGGCCCGTTAAGGAATCCGAAGATGGTCAGCGCGTTCAGGGTGGGTGAGATGGGGTGAGATGTCTTGTCATTTGACAAACGGCAGAACATGTGTCATAATACCCCTGAGATGGAACAGTCGATGGAACAGATCATCCGGCAGGCGATTGAAGACGACGGTAGGACCGTTGAACAATTAGAGGCTGCCTCCGGCGTGGATAAGGGCATCATCAGCCGTTTCAGTAAGGGCAAGCGGACCCTCAGGCTGCCGACGGTCGAGAAGTTGTGCAAGACGTTGCATCTGGAACTACGGCGAAAAAGGAGCAGGTGACATGGCCAGCATGACTTACGACAAGGGCAACGGGCGGGCGCAGATTCAGGTATGCTGCCCGGACACCAAGCGCCGGAGCATCTACCTGCGGGTGTCCGAGAAGGACGCCGACAGGATCAAGAACCACATCGACAAGCTGGCCCGGTGGGCGAGCGGCAAGCTGTTCCTTGCCGACGACAGCGAAACCCTGCTGTGGCTCCAAAGTCGGCAGGGCAAGGCGTTACTGCCACGACTCGCAAAGCTCGGGCTGGTGAAGGTCGAGCAGCAACCCGAGCCAGCCAAGGTCGAGGTAATGACCCTGGGGACCTGGACACGGAACTACATCGACGGCCGGACGGACCTGAAGGAATCCAGCCGTCGCCTGTTGGAAGACACCCGTAACAAGCTGGTGACGTTCTTTACTGCGAGTCGGGCGCTGGCCAGCATCACTCCCGGTGACGCCGATGAATACCGCCTTCACCTGGGGCGCCTGGGCTTGTCCGACAACAGCATCCGGCGCCGGTGCGGGTTCGCCAAGCAGTTGTTCCGCGCGGCCGTCCGAAAGCGCCTGATCGACAGCAACCCGTTCGCAGACCAGAAAACCGTCATGACCGGCAAGGATAAGCCGTTCATCACCCGCGAGATGGTCCAGAAGGTCATGGACAAAGCCCCGGATGACGAATGGAAGCTGATTATCGCGCTGTCGAGGTTCGGCGGATTGCGGTGTCCGTCCGAAGTCCTGGCCATGCAAATCGCGGACGTTAACTGGGAAGAGTCGAAAATCACCGTCCGGTCATGCAAGACTGAGCATCATCCCGGCAAGGCGACAAGGCTTATCCCGTTGTTCCCTGAACTTGAAAACCTCCTGCTGACAGCCTGCAACGAAGCCGAGCCGGGCGATACATCCGTCATCCGTCGCCACCGTTTGACGGATACGGCTATGCGGGAGATGTTTGGCCGGATCGTTCGTCGGGCAGGCTTGGAACCGTGGTCACCACCGTTCCATTCGATGAGGGCGAGCAGAGAGACGGAGCTTGCCGAGATGTACCCCGGTCACGTGGTTTGCTGCTGGCTCGGCAACTCCGAAGCCATCGCCAAGAAGCATTACTTGCAGGTAACCCCGGAGCATTTTCAGCGGGCGACCGGTGCCCGTAGTGCAGATTGTGGTGCACGTTCAGGGGCAGCATGTCGCACCACGTCACAGGCGCCCGTCCTTGCCACTTGCTGTGACGCGGTAAGCCCGGCTGTGAACCCGTCGTCCAACCTACAAGGTCACAGAGAGCAGTTGCTCAGCCGGGCCTCAGGAGGATGTAGGCGGCAGCGATCACACCTGCAAACGTGAACTTGCCGGCCAGACGGCCAAGGCGTGTTTCCGAGCCGGGCTTGTCGAACGCGTTCCAGCCCCGGGGGCCGCGATCGAATCCATCAGGTTCCCTGCCCTGCATTGCTGCTTCCTCTCAGAAAACGGGTGTTCCCTGCACGTGATGTTACCCCGATGCGATCCATGTGGTCCAGCAAGGGGATCGCATACTTCCGCGTGGTGTCGATCAGGTACTTGAATTGCACGCTTTCCAGGCGCTTCTGGGTGCGGAAGTGCTCGATCAGCACCTCGCGGGCGCGATCGACGGCATTCTTGTGGAAGACGATATCCTCGGCGACACGAACGAGCCGGTTGTGCTCCACCAGCAGGCGAATAGCCCGGCTGACATCCGCTACCGCCGCACCGACCTGGGCCGGGACCTGATCGGGATCTGGAGGGTGGAAGAGCTGTTCAGCAAAGGCCTTCTCGACCGCCTCCAGCAGGCGGGATTCCTGTTCGCTGAAGGCTGCCCGGTGTCCGGGCAAGGCGAAACGCCTGGATCTCTCTTCGAGCCGGCCATCCTTCACCGCCAGCTTGAGCACGCCGTCGAGAACGTGTCTGTCCCAGCCGACAGCCTGCCCGAGTTCATCGCTGCTCATGCCCGGGCTTTGCGGCGAGCGCTGGTGAAACTCACCGATCACGTCCACGATACGGGCGACGGCCTTCTCCACCGTCGACCGGTGGATGAAGCAATAGCCGCCCAGGTCGATGACGACGTCCCTGCTGAGCAGGTCTTCCAGGATCGGCGTCAGTCGCTCCGGCCGCACCTTCGCCCGGTGGCAGATCTCCTGCGCGCCGGCTGCCAGCCCCTCGGCCGTGCGAATGCAGTGTTCGACGTAAGCCGGGATGTTGCCGACCGCGGCTGCCTGTTTCGCCAGACTCTCGACCAGCCCCGGCCGATTTCTCTTGAGGCGGCGTGGAACGGGCTCGAGGATCACCCCCCCACCGATCGTCTGCACCGGCGTCAGCGACCGCACAATGAATCGATCGCCCGGCCCGACGACGACCGCATGATTGAAACGGACCTGCACGAAGTCCTCGGTCCCGGCGATGAGATTCCCGTCACGCAGCAGATAGATCGTGGCCAGCACCTCGGATGTACCCGTGTGGAACTTGACCTCGGTCCCCGTCTTGAGGACCAGACGCTCGTGCGGCAGGAGCCGCAACTGGCACACACACCACTGCTCGGCCTGGAAGTACCCCGGAGCACCCTGAACCGGCCCCGGTGTGGCGATCACGTTGCCCCTCTCGATCGCAGTGTGGTCCCAGTGACGCATGTTCAGGGCGGCGCATTGGCCGGCCTGAACCGTCTCGCTGTCACGGCCGTAGACCTGAATGGCCTTGATCCGACCGGTCAGACCGGCCGGCAGCAGCACAACTTCATCCCCGATATTGGCCCGGCCTGACACCGGGATGCCGCTGACGACCGTGCCGTACCCCTTTACGGAGAACGACCGCTCGACCGGCAGTCGGAATACGCCATCCACCGGCTTGGGCGTGATGCCCCGGACCAGATCCGACAGGGCCTCGATGAGGCTCCCAAACCCCTCCCCAGTCACGTTGGAGACCGGCAGGATCGGGGCGTCGGCCAGGAAGGTGCCTTGCAGGAAGGTCCGCAGGTCCGTTTGAACCATTTCCAGCAGCTCGGCGTCGACCCGGTCGATCTTGGTCAGAGCCACCAGGCCGTGGGTCATGCCCAACAGGGTAAGGATATCCAGATGTTCGCGGGTCTGGGGCATGACGCCATCGTCGGCGGCCACGACCAGGATGACCCCATCCATGCCGCTGGCACCGGCCACCATGGTCTTAATGAAGTGCTCGTGACCCGGCACATCGACAATGCCGACCTCCGCACCGGCGACTGTACAGGGGGCAAAGCCGAGTTCGATCGACATGCCGCGCTCTTTCTCCTCGCGGAGCCGGTCGGTTTCGCAGCCGGTGAGGGATTTCACCAAGGCAGTCTTGCCATGGTCGATATGCCCGGCGGTGCCCAGGGTAATATTGACCTGACGGGTGGGGGTGGACATCAGCAACAGCCCCCTCTGGGGAGGATCTCCAGCAGAGCCTGGATCACGACCTCGGCCTCGCCATCCAGCAAGGTTCGGGGATCAATCAACACCTGGTCCCTGGCGATGCGGGCGAAAATGGGCGGCTCGTAGCGCCGCAGACGCTCGGCGAGGGCATCCGGCCCGAGTTGTCCGCACCGGATGGCGACCAGCTTCGTCGGCAGGTTTTCCCCGGGGAGCGAGCCGCTGCCCATCTGGGAGGCGCCGTCAATGACCGCCACAGTGGCCCGGACCTCGCCGCCACGGAGGGCCTCCGCGATCCTCTCAGCCAGGCCGCCGATCTCGGACAGCTCCCGCCGCAGCAGCCACAGGGTCGGGACCTGGCAAAACGCCTGTTCCTGATCCAGGAAAAGCGACAGCGTCGCCTCCAGAGCAGCCAGCGTCATCTTGTCGACCCGGACGACCCGGGCCAGCGGGTTTCTCCGGATTGCGGCCACCAGATCCGCCCTCCCCAGGATGATCCCACCCTGCGGACCGCCGATGAGCTTGTCGGTGCTGGCCAGGACCAGATCGGCACCGGCCCGGAGCGATTCCTGGAGCGTTGGCTGATCCGGGAAGCCGTACGGCCGCAGGTCAATGAGGGCCCCCGCCCCGACGTCATCGATCATGATGATCCCGCGGGCATGGGCGATCCGGACCAGCTCCTCGGGCGGGACCTCGGCGGTAAACCCGGTGATCTTGTAGTTGCTCGGGTGCACGCGAAGTATCGCGGCGGTGTTCTGGGTGATGGCGTTTTCGTAGTCACGCGGATGGGTCTTGTTGGTCGTGCCGACCTCGACCAACCGGGCACCGCTGGCCTCCATGACCTCGGGAAGACGAAATGACCCGCCGATTTCGACGAGCTGGCCACGAGAGACGATAATCTCCCGCCCCCGGCCGACGGTGCTCAGGACGATCATGGTCGCGGCGGCATTGTTGTTGACCACCGTGGCCGCCTCGGCCCCGGTCAGCCGACAAAGCAGGCTCTCAATCCGGGCGTCACGCCGGGATCGCTCGCCGGTGGCCACGTCCACCTGGAGAAGTGAGTAACCCGCCAACTCCTGGGTGATCTGAGCGATGACTGGTTCAGGCAGGATGGCCCGTCCCAGACCGGTGTGGAGGATGATCCCGGTGGCGTTGACGACTTTCCGGTAGTGCCGCCGTGCGGCCGATTTGACGCGAGAACAGGCGTCGGCAACGATCCTGTCGAGCAGGCGGTCCGCTGCCGGACTTTGCGGTGGATTGCCCAGCAGTTCCTCTCTCATCTGCTGAATGGCCCCGCGGACCGATTCCACGACCAGGCTGCGCGGCACGGCCTCGCAGACGGCGACAAGGCGATCATCCTGCAGCACGCCCTCAACCGAGGGCAGCAGCCGCAGCAGAGCCTGACTCTCGGAGGACATGACGGATTCCTCGAATGTACCGGGAGAACGGACGGGCCCCGTGGTCGACCGCCACCCCGGCCGGCATTATCATTCTACCGGGTGCCGGTATCTGAATCGAGATGGAGCCCTGGACCCGGCCTTGTCCTCTTGACGCCTTGTAGCCGATAGCATAGTATCTTGTCGTTGCCTCGCTTGCCTCCCAGGGGTTCAGGCGCATGAGAAGAGCTCTGCGGACTTCAGCGGTTCTCGGGCTGCTGTGTGCCGTTCCAGCACTCGCGGCGAGCCCGGCGAAATTCCCCCTCGAATCTAGAAACCTCTCGGTCGACGATCTGAATGCTTCTCACCTGAACATGGCCGTCCAGTGGGAGTCGGGGACGGATACCAGGCCCGACAGCCTCAAAAAAGCGCCACCGAACCTCCCCGACAACGCGAAGTTCTTCGAGATCCGTCTGGGCAACCGCTCGACCGTGATGCTCGTTCTGCCCGGCAAGTCGCCGAAGCTCTACGTCGACGTGGACATGGACAGTGACCTGTCGGACGAGAAACCCATCGCCGGCAAGCGCCTCAGGTCGGGAGCCATGGGCTGGGACAGCGGCTATGAGTTCACCAACGTCACGATGCCGACCTCCCAGCCGAGCGAGTTGCCCAAAAACAGACCCGGCATCCAGGTCATCCTGCTCAGCCAGGACTACCTGGTGGTCGCCCCGAAGAACTACCTGGCGGGCACCGTTGAGGTTAAGGGCAAGAAGTATCGTGTCCGCCTGGTCGATGCCAACTACGACGGCCGTTACGACGGCGCCCTTCAGTTCGGTCGGAGGAGCAGGAAGACCAAGGGGAAGGACAAAGAGCCTGCTCCCGCTTATGACTCGCTGGCCATCGACCTGAACGGCGACGGCAAGTTCGCGTGGACTTACGACAGCTCCGCCGAGATCATGCCGCTGCCCAGGATGCTGCGGTTCGGAGAGGACTACTACACTTTCCTCGTCGACGCGAACGGCTCTTCCGTAACGGTCGAGAAGTCAGTACCCAAATTCGGTACTCTGGACGTCGGCCAGCCCGACGTCGAGCTGCTCCTCTGGTCCGAGACCGGCGTCCACCAGCTCAGGGGCTCCGGCGGGAAGTGGCGTCTGCCCGAGGGCGAATACTCCTGCTACATGATCAGCCTGCACCGCGCGGACGAGAAGAAGAACAAGTTCACGCTGGTCTGCCACGGTGACACGGGCAACCTCAAGGACTTCGAGGTTGCCGAGGGCAAGACGACGTCCTTCAAGATCGGCCCGCCGCTGACCTCGCAGGCCAAGGTCTCCCTGCGGCGCGAGATGTTCCGGCGAACAGCGAGGATCTCGGCCTCGGTGCTGGGGCAGGAAGGCGAGGAATACCTGGCCGGCGTCCGGAAAAACGGTGAACTGGTCCCGGCGCCGAGCATCAAGATCCTGGATTCACATGCAAAAGTGGTCGAGTCCGGCAAACTGGAGTATGGCTGAGGCGGAACCTGCTCGTACTCGTGGCGAGTACCCTGGAAATTCAAGGACAAGTTCCGCGTGGAGCTGACTGCCGAACTCGGCCCGTTTGAGAGCGTCAAGGCAAAGGAGGAATGGCATGATCCGCGTTGAATGAGCGGCCGCAGACCTGCGACGAAGCTCGTTCGACACCGACTGCCATTCCGACAGCACTACCCCCCTTTCGATTCGAGCTGGCACCGGCACAAAGCCCACCCAGACACGCGCGGGGCGGACAGGCAGGGTTGCGCCAAGCCTTGACCCGCTCGCGCCAATCGCTGCATCTGTCTCACGGCTGATTGTCTGCTCTTTGAAAGGGGTGAACACACATGAAGGCATTATCCTCGATCGGTCTGAAGGACGTCCAGGCGGTTTACGGCGGCCCGGAGGGCGACCTCTGGGAGCTGATCATGGGCGAGCAGATCCACATCGGCGGTTTTCAATCATCCATGGATCTCGCGGAGAAGGCCGGCATCGGCGCCGGCATGCAAGGCGTTGACTTGTGCTGCTGCAACGGAGCGGGCGTCAGATTCCTGCTCCGTTTCAGAAACGTCGAGCGGATGCACGGCGTCGACGCCACGCTCCACGTTCTCGAGCGCGCGCGCTCCAGATGCGCCGAACAAGGATACGACCGCCGGGCCGACTTCATCCTCGCCGACGTCTGCACGACCACCCTGCCATCCAAGGGGTTCGATTTCGTATGGGGTGAGGATGCATGGTGCTACGTCTGCGACAAGCCGGCGTTGATCCGCGAAGCCTCGCGACTGGTCAGGCCCGGCGGCACGATCGCGTTCACCGACTGGGTCGAAGGCGACGCCGGGCTGAGCGACGCCGAGGCCGAACGATTCATGAAGTTCATGAAGTTCCCGAACGTGCTCAGCATCAGCGACTACTCACAGTTGCTGAAATCCAACGGCTGCACCGTCCTGCGCGCCGACGACACCGGCCGTTTCGCGCCGCACGTTGACCTCTATCTGCAGATGCTCAACATGCAGCTCACTCACGATGCCCTGCGGATCATCGGCTTCAACATGCCGCTCCTGTCGGCCATGGGCGAGGAGATGGCATTCATGCAGCAACTGGCCCACGCCGGCAAAATCGCCCAGGGCCTGTTTGTCGCTCGCAAGGACCAGTGATGTCGAATGGTCGCCCGCGGCGGCCCGCTTCCGCCCGTCCGTCGCGCCGGAGATTTGTCAATCCATACCGATGGAGAACACGACAGTGA
Organism: uncultured Planctomycetales bacterium; assembly: GCA_964586235.1. Lineage (GTDB taxonomy): Bacteria > Planctomycetota > Phycisphaerae > UBA1845 > PWPN01 > JAUCQB01. Next base: position 11,246 of record CAZPIO010000131.1, on the reverse strand, counting down.
ACCGAATAAGAATCTCAGCTTTCGTGCTTGCACTATCCGTTTCGGCCGTCGCCGTCGCTCAAACCAGCACCGCGCCGGCCCCGCCCTCGCCACAGCCGCCCTCATGGCTGGAGGCGACTCGAATGACAGGAGACTGGGGTGGCCTTCGAACAGCCATCGAGGACAAAGGCTTCAGGCTCAGTATCGGCCTGACGCAGATCGTGCAGACCAACATGCACGGCGGCGCCAGCACCAACAACGGGACCCGCTATTCGGGCTCTGCCGACCTGACACTGACCCTCGACACCGGCAAGCTGGGCCTCTGGGACGACGGACTCATCGTCCTCAACGGCGAGCCCAAATGGGGCGACGGCATCAACGGCAAGGCTGGCTCCCTCCTGCCGGTGAACATGGATGCGATCAAGCCCAACTCCGGCGAGGGCGCGGTAATGACTTTGTCGGAATACTTCATCTGGCAGTCCCTGTTTGACAACAAGTTGTGCCTGTTTGCCGGCAAACTCGACGCCTCTCGGGCATTCGATGAGAACCTCTTCGCCAACGATGAGCGGACCCAGTTCATGAACGTGGCATTCCGCAACAATCTCATGCTGGGTGCGTTCGCGCCCTATACCGTGCTTGGCGGCGGTTTCAGGTTACAGCCGACGGACTGGCTCAGGATCACCACCGCGGTCGTCGACAGTCAAGGGCGGGCGAAAACAACGGGCTTCGAAACGGCCTTCCACGGGGATGCGGGGAACGTCAGCGTCGCTCACGAGTGGTCACTCCGGGTCCGCCCTTTTGACAAGCTGGGCAACCAGCGCGTCGGCTTTGCCTGGAGCGGCATGGACTTCAATCACGTCGACCCGGTCTCGCCGTTCAGGGAGCTGACCCCTGCTCTGCTCAGGCTCCTCGGCTCAAAGACCGTGAACAAGATTGCGCCGCTCCTGCCGTACGAGACCAGCGGCGACAACGTGATGGTCTACTACAACTTCGACCAGTATCTGTACACGGAAGCCGAGGATCCAACTCAGGGCTTCGGCTTGTTCGGACGCTTCGGCTGGGCTCGCCAGGACGTGAATCCGGTGGCTCATTTCTACAGCATCGGCCTCGGCGGCAAGGGGCTCGTCCCTGACCGGGATCGGGACACCTGCGGCATCGGCTACTACTTCGCCGACCTGAGCAACCGCTTGCCGCCAACCATGCACTCGGAACAGGGCGTCGAATGCTACTACAACATTGAGATCACACCGTGGCTCCATATCAGTCCGGATTTGCAGTTTGTCGTCGATCCCGGCGGCGGTCTGGACAGTCACGACTTGGCCATCGTTGGCGGGGTTCGCGTTCAGATGAACCTCTGATCGGAGGTCAGCTTGCCCGGCCGTGCGGACCGGGACGGCAGGACTGCTCCTGCCGGTCCGCACGGCCCGCGGGAAATCAATGATCATGGATCGAATCAGCTCACTTTTTCGGTATCATGGGAAGGGACACGAATTATGACAAACACTTGCGGACAACCCGATCTGACGCCTGCTTCGGCGACGCCTTGCGGCCCGGCGTCATCCCCGTGCTCATCCGGCACGGCCCCCCAGAGCTCCCAGGCATCGACACCCTGCCAGTGGTTCGCACGGATGATTCCCAACTGCCTCGCCTATGCCAAACAGGCCAAAGCGGAGGGCCGGCCGATCGTCGGGATCATGTGCGAGTACACGCCGCGCGAGGTGATCATGGCGGCCGGAGCCGTTCCGGTGTGCCTGTGCGGCGGCTCGGCGGACACGATCCCGGCGGCCGAGGAGCACCTTCCGGCCAACCTCTGCCCGCTGATCAAGAGCACGTACGGCTATCACGCCCGCCAGGCAAACCCCTTTCTCGAGATGGCTGACCTGGTGGTGGCCGAGACCACCTGCGACGGCAAGAAGAAGATGTACGAACTCATGGGCCAAAGCCGTCCCATGTACGTCCTCGAGCTGCCCCAGAAACCCGATGACCCTGATTCGCATGAGCACTGGCGGCGGGAGGTCCGCAAGCTCAAGGAGCATCTCGAGTCCCGGCTCAACAGAAAGATCACCGACGGCTGCCTTCGGCAGGCTGTCGGCGTCATGAACCGCGAGCGCCGGCTTCGCAGGCAACTGGCCGACCTGATGCAGACCGATCCGCCGCCGACGACCGGCCGGCAACTGCTCGATTTCAAGAGCAGCATTTCGGGGATCCCCGCGGATTTCGAGCAATACGAGAAGGCGATTTCGTTGCTGAGCACCAAGGGCGGCGACCCGAGCCTGGCCGGGCGCGTTCGTGTGCTCATGACCGGCGTGCCCATGGCCCACGGGGCCGAGCGCGTCCTCGATATAATCGAGCAGCACGGCGGGGTCGTCGTGTGCATGGAAAACTGCACAGGCCTCAAGCCGATCCTGGAGGATGTCGACGAGTCGGCCGCCGACCCGCTGCAGGCCATCGCCGACACGTACCTGCACCTGCCCTGCTCGGTCATGACCTCGAACGATCGGCGGCTGGACACGCTCCGCGACCTGGTCCACCGATTCCGGCCGCAGTGCATCATCGAGCTGGTCTGGCAGGCCTGCCTGACGTACGACGTCGAGGCGTACCGGATCCGCCGGTTCGCCGAGACCGAGTTGAAGCTGCCTTACCTGAAAATCGAGACGGATTACTCGCCATCCGACTCGCCGCGGATCGCCGTCCGCGTCGAGGCCCTGTTCGAGACCGTGCGCGGCGGGGTGTCTCTCAAATGTGGTGCCCATTAAAGGCGGTCCTGTTGAGATGAGTCGCGTTGCCTGCTGCTGCCCGTTCGTGCCGCCCGAGCTGATTCTGGCCTGCGGTTTGCAGCCCTGGCCGATCGCCCCGGACCGGGCGAAGGCGAACGGTTCGCGTCTGGCATACCCCGGCATGTGCCCTTATGCTCGGGCCATCGTTGCCGAGGTCACCACCGAGCCTCGCCCGGCCGCTGTCATATTGACCACGCGGTGCGATCAGATGCGCCGGGCCGCCGATCTTCTGGCCGAAGAACACGGTACGAAGAGCTTCCTGCTGAATGTGCCCAAGACCTGGCAGACGGCCGGAGCCCGCGATCTGTACCGCCAGGAGCTGGATCGGCTGGGTCGTTTCCTCACGCAGCTTGGCGGCCGGTGGCCTTGCGATGATGCGTTGATCTCCGTGATGCGGTCGCGGTCGCGGCAACAGAAGGCTCAAGCCGCCTGTTCCGACGCCTCGTTTGCCGAAAACGCCGAGGCGCCTGTCAGGTTGGCCCTCATCGGCGGACCATTGCTGAGGGATGACGCCGTTTTGTTCGATATCATCGAGCAGGCCGGAGGGCGAGTATCACTCGACGGCACTGAGTGCGGAGAACGCTCGCAACCCGCCCGGTTCGATGAAATCCGCCTGACGACACAACCGCTTGATGAGCTGGCGCGAGCCTACTTCGAGATACCGGATATCTTTCGCCGCCCCAACACGCAGCTTTACCACTGGCTGGCCGCCAGGCTACGTGATCTCGGGATTCAGGGAATCCTCGTTCATCGTTACCTCTGGTGCGATCTCTGGCACGCGGAAATCGATCGCCTGCGAGACACCTTCAGTCTGCCGCTTCTCGATCTCGACCTGGGAGACGGGGAACGGGCGAATTCCACACGCACGACAACGCGAATCCAGGCGTTTCTGGAGTCGCTGCGATGAAAGACGCGCCTCGCAAGATCAATCTCGCGGAATGGGACCAGCGGGTCGAATCCGCCGGGACCGGCAACTCTTGCGGATCGGTCTGCGGCGGCCCCCTGGGCCGGCACGTCGATGACGGCGACATCCGCCTCACTCGGCTGCAGTTTGACAGCTCACACGCGTCACTGCGGCTGTGGAATCTCCTGCTGACCGAGGAAGATCGCCTGCACGCGGCCAGGCGAGCCGGTCACAAGCTCATCGGCGCGATGAAGGATCTCAGCACGGTGCCCATCCTGGCGTACGCCTGCGACAACGTGACCGCGTTTTACCCGGACGGGGCCTGGTGGACCCCCTGCATCATGGAGTTCACGGCCGCCTCGCTCCGGGCAGCCGACTCCATGGGCATCGATGAGTCGTTCTGCCCGGTGCGGGCCATGCTCGGAGCATTTGTCACCGGGGAGCACTTCCCGCCGCCGGACCTCGTCATCTGCAGCGTCGGGGCGACCTGCGACGACGTCACGGCAATCGCACAGCAGATCGAGGCCCTCGGCCATCGCGTCTTCTGGTGGGAGGTCCCCCACCGCCGGCCACCCGAAGAGGGCGAGGCCCGCGTCGACCTGGCCGACGGTCTGGTTGCACCGCTCAGCCAGGTGGCTTTCGTTGCGGACGAGCTGGGCAGGGTGCGGGAAGCGATCGAATCAACGGCCGGCCGGCCGATCTCGGACGACGCCCTTGCGGCAAGCATCGCCAAGGCCAACCAACTTCGCCGGCTCATCGCCGAGCTTCGTGATCTCTGCTTCAGCGCCCCCGTGTGCCCGCTGCCAGCCCTCGAACTGATGATCGCCGAGATGTTCGCACTGCATTTCTGCTCAGATCCGGCCGAATCGATCGCTATACTGGCCGACTTGTTGGAGGAGGTCCGGGCGAGGGTCCAAGCGGGAGTCGGCGTCCTGCCCCGCGAGAACACCCGCGTCTATTGGGTGAACCCGGTGGCCGATCTGAGGGTGATGAATCTGCTCGAAGACTGCGGAGGGCGCATCTGCGGCACGGAATACCTGATCCGGCACGCGCTGAACGAGATTCAGACCGATATCCCGCCCATGACGGCCCTTGCTCAGGCGGCCTTGGCTGACCCGATGGTCGGTTCAGCACATGACCGGGCAGCGATGATTTGTCGCGACATCCGGCGCTGGGGCTCGCAGGCGGTGGTCGTCTCGCGCATCCCGGGGGCAAGTCACTGCGCCACCGAGGGAGCGATTATCGCCGAAGCTGTCCACCGGGAGACGGGAATCCCCGTGGTGGAGATAGAAGTGCCGCCGGTCAGCGACGCCATGCAACCGTCGCTGCGGTCGCGCCTGGAAGCACTGATGGAGGCCGCAAGAAGAACATGATCTGCGCTGGAATCGATGCCGGTTCGCGGGCGGTCAAGATCGTCCTCTGGGACAACGATCGCGGCAAGGTCGTCGCATCGACCGTGGCCGATCAGGGCATCGATCAGAGCCGGTTGACCGACGATCTGCTGCAGGCTCTGCTGACCTCGTCCGGCATGGAGCGGGACCGGGTTTCGCGCATCGTGGCCACGGGTTACGGTCGCAACATCCTGACCTTCGCGGACACCACGATCACCGAGATCACCTGCCACGCGGTCGGGACCCGACACCTGGTGCCCGACGCCGCGACCGTCATCGACATCGGCGGCCAGGACAGCAAGCTCATCCGAATGTCGCCTGATGGCTCGGTTCGCGACTTCGCGATGAATGACCGCTGTGCGGCCGGCACCGGGCGATTTCTCGAAGTGGTTGCGGCCCGACTGGAGGTCGATCTGGACGAATTGGGCGCACTGGCGGCCGGGAGCACCTCACCCGCGGCCATCAGCAGCATGTGCGTCGTTTTTGCCGAAACCGAGATCATCGGCCTGCTGGCCTCCGGGGCCAGCCCGAACGATATCGTCGCCGGCGTGCAGGCTTCATTGACTCAGCGGGTGGCGGCCATGGCCGGCCGTCGCGTGGAAGAGCCGATTGTCTTCACCGGCGGCGTGGCCATGATCCCGGGCATGGACAAGGCCCTGTCCGCGGCCCTGGCCCATCCGGTGAGCATCGCGCCAGACCCTCAGCTTACCGGCGCCCTCGGCGCCGCCCTCCTGGCCGCTCGGCAGTGTCACGCTTCGGCTTGAGGAGGGGTGGCCCAGGGTCTTCCTGAACCTGGGCTCGCGATTCTCCGGGTGCCACTGGCAGTCTCGATCCCGAGCATAAGTCGAGGGGCTTGTCCGCCAGTGCTTCCCTGATCAGGATTCGCTCGGCCCGGAATCCTTTCCGGGCCGGTTCTCTTCGCGGAACCGCTTCCGCATTCCATGTGAATGAGGACAGGAGTCCTCGACAGACTTGTCCCAGATGGGAATCTGGGGCCAGCGAGAATGCCTTCAACCCCCCTCGCCATGCCCATCCCGGTTCATTCTGACTCCGGCTGGGTCCGCTTCTCCCGCATGTAGCGGTACGACTCGCCCCAGGTCATGACCAGCACCCGGCACGGGCAGGCGGCGGTGCGATCGTGCGTCTGCCAGTAGGCCTTGCGCTGGATGATCGGGTGGCCAAGTTCGTTTTCGTGCCCCGTGATCATCAGCGCGGGCTTCACTCCGCGGGCCATGCGCGCGATGCTCGGCGTCCAGCAGTTGGGCATGAGCACATCGACCCGGTGATGCTGCGACACCTGGTCGATCCACTCGAAGTCCGCCTCGTTCGCCTGGTCGCCGGTGTGGCAGAAGGACAGTCCCTCGGGCGTGATGACCAGAACGAAGTTGTTCGCCAAGTCGCCCTGATGACCTGGATAAACCACCACGTCCAGCGTCCGCCGTCCGGCCTGGATGGCCAGCGGCTGCCGCGCGTGCGCCTCCCGCCGCAGCTTCGTGATCTTCCCATGAAACTCTTTGTCTGCCCACGTCTCGGGCGTGGCGACAACGGGTTTGCCTTGCTCGATGAATCTCCCGGCCACCCACTCGTCGGCATGGTCGCCGTGCGGATGGCTGATGAACAGCACATCGCACTGATCGACGATCCGGCCCATGACCTCGTCGGCAACCTCGAAACCGGCCGCCCCCGCCGAACCACCTCGCGTCAGGTCAAACGCCAGCGTCACCGTCGGCGTGCGAACAACGAACGCGTGGTCGTAGAGCTTCCAGATCACGGCCCCCCCACCGCCCGGGCCGCTTGCGATCTCGTCTGCCGCCCGGCCAATCCGGGCATGGTGAAACGCCTGCACTGCCGCGCGCCTCGGGGCACCCTCCTCGTGAAACACTCCGTCGAGCAACAGCAGGGCCATCCGTCGCTCGGCCGGTTCCGGCAGTTGCGGCCGCACGCGATTAAGCACGTCCGCCACCATCTCGAGCGAAACCTCGGCCTGGCGGTCGTACATCGCATCGAGTTCGCTGGGCTTGGCACGACCGGGCTCGGCCGGCCGGCCCAACACCAGTTGCGGCTCGGCGGCTCGCAAGCCGGCGGGCACCAGCATCGCACAGACAGCAAGAACCAGGACCAGCCCAACGGCCCTCCTCAGTCGGTATGTTCTTACACAGCCGCGTGCAATTGCGCCGACAATCTCCTGCACATCAGCCATCATCATCACCTTCCTCTTCGCCCGGCAGAGGACAGCGATCCCGCTCATGCCTCCACTCAACACGCTCAAACAGCCGACGGAGGCCTATTTACCGGCAGACAGCCTGTTAATCAGATCGTTGACATACTGGTCGGTGAACCGCCCCGTGATCTGGCCTCTGTCGTAGATCGTGTCCATTATGTTGGCCGCTGAGATAACCTCGTTATCCACGAGGATGGCGAGCGGGCGACCGATGTTGTTTCCCGTGAGTTCTGCAAACCGTTGCGGCCCGCTGCCGCCCAGCGTGAAATCGATTGCTGGCCGGTTCATCCGGTCACGTCCCGGCACGACCGTTTGAACCCACCACCCTTCTGTCGTCCTGAGGAGCCCCATCTCGGGTGTATCGTGTGCCAGCACGTATTTGGCCCCACCGTGTTCAGCGATAATGTAGGGCGCGGACTGGAAGGAATCCGGATCCGGGCCGCCGATCTTGAACCAGCGATAGGGTCCGCTCGGACGCGTGGTCGGCCCTTCCTTCATCAGCAGGTCGAGATACTCCTGAACAGGTCTCTGGTAGTCAGGGTTCCGCGACGCGAGTCGCTCGGAATCGGCCGGATCCCGCTGCCCAAGAATACGCAACTCCAGCGTCGACGCGGCCGGACGCGTCGTGGCAGGTTGATTCCGCCTGCACCCCGCGTGCGCACCGATCAACGCTGCCGACGCCAGTCCACAAACGCCAGCGACGAACACGCGGTGAGCCATGTGCCGCTCCTCCCAGCATTGTGTCTGCTCTGAATCGGAGCCCGAACCGTCGGCTCCCGCCCCGCGCCCCTCCCCTGCCATGCCCGCCCGATCATAACGCCGTACAGGGCCTTGCCATAGCGAACTCCGTGCCGCGTCCACCGGCCCGAGCTGCGCGCCGCGAAACGTCCGGCATGACCGGCAACTGAAAAAGGCGCGACCGCCGCGCCCTCTCATTGTCCCGGCTCGTGCCCTTGCTCGCTCTCTATTTTACCGCCTCGGCCAACTGCATGTCAGTCTTAAGGAGTTGGTTGACAACGGTTGAAACGTCAGATCGTTTGCTCTTTGCGATCCGTTCCACAAAACCTCGCACGTCACGGTCCAGGTAAACAGGCAGGTTCAATTCCGTGTTTGCCCGGTAGAACTTGCCACGTTGGCCCTTTGAAAAATCGTACTGTCGTTTCATTTCACGTCTCCGCATATTGACGGGCCTCGCGTTTTGTCGCTTTCCGGCTGGAGAAGATCCGTATCCGAACGGTGGTCGCATCAATCTCCTCAAACGTGTGGTGGACCACCAGCAATCCCCCTCCCTCCGAAAGTCCCATGGTTACCCACTTGTCCTCTTCGTCACTGTGCTGCGCGTCAAACAGCGAGAGTGCCCGTTTATCCGCGAACACGGTTGCCGCCTGCTCAAAGCCCACGCCGTGCTTCTTCCTGTTCGTTCTTTCCTTTCCTGGGTCCCATTCAAAATTATAGTCCACATCAGAGCTCCCGGTCGCACAACCACAATATCATAATACAAGGTTTTCAAGGCCGATCAATCGGACAGACGACGGGGCAGCAGACGACAGAACAACAAATCCTCTGCGGCTCCGCCTCTCCCAGCCCGCCTCGGTATGCCGAACTCGAGCGAAGGCGGCCACACACGCCAAGCCGGCCGGTCTTGCGATGCCTCAGCCAAAACTGTAGAATCCATCTACAGCATCAGTTGGGGCTCGACGGGGGTAAGCGCGTGAAAAACCTGGAAAAACGCCGCCGGATCATGGAGCGGTCGATCCGCCTCGGTCACTGCATCTGTGACCCGAAGCTGCCCTGTCCCTGCGACCGCTTCCGCGAGCAGGACATCTGCCTGTGCGCCGGCGAGCGGGTCGAACCGCCGGCCGGGCCTGTCCGGCTGACCCAGCTTGTCGAAAAAGCCGGCTGCGCGTCCAAGATCGACCAGGCGGCGCTCAAGCGCGTTCTGGCCGACCTGCCCGTCAGTTCGGACCCGCGTATCCTGGTCGGCGTTCCGGCCGGCGACGACGCGGGCGTCTTCCGGTATGACGGCAACCGGGCGTGGGTTCAGACGGTCGATGTGTTTTCACCCTCAGTCGACGACCCGTACCTGTTCGGCCAGGTCGCGGCCGCTAATTCCGTCAGCGACATCTACGCCATGGGCGGCACGCCGCTGACCGCCCTGTCGATCATCGGCTTTCCGATCCGAGAGGTACCCGACAGCGTCATGCGCGACATCCTCCGCGGGGGGATCGACAAGCTGGCCGAGGCCGGCGTGGCGATCATCGGCGGCCACAGCATTCAGGACAAGGAGATCAAGGCCGGCTTCGCCGTGACCGGCCTGGTGGACCCCGATCGGATCATCACCAACGCCGGCGTGCGTGCCGGAGATGTGCTCGTGCTGACCAAACCCATCGGCACCGGCATCATCGCGTTCGCCGCACAGATCGACCGGGCACCGGCCGAGGCCGTCGACGCCGCCGCCCGCTCCATGACCACGCTCAACAAGACGGCATCCGAGCTGATGATCGAATTCGGAGCCCATGCCTGCACCGACGTAACCGGCTTCGGGCTGATCGGGCACCTTTCAGCGATGGCCGCCGCCAGCGGCGTCGACGTCGAGGTCGTCTGGGATGACATCCCCCTGCTGCCGTCAGTTCTGGAGTGCGTCGCAACCGGGATCATCCCCGGAGGCGTCGAGCGAAACCGCGAATCCGCCCAGGAGACCCAGTTGACGGCCGAGGGCTTGATCCCGGCCATGCTCGACATCTGCTTTGACCCGCAGACCTCGGGCGGCCTGCTGATCGCCCTGCCGCCGGAGCGGGCCGACGCGTTCCTCGCGCGACTCCAGGCCGCCGGCCTGACCGACTCGGCCGTCATCGGCCGGGCCACCAGCCAAGGCCCCGGCCGTCTGACCCTGCGAACCACCGCCCAGCGCCGACTGCCAAGTAGGGCCGACGCCCCCGTCGGCCCGCCTACTTCTGTAGGAGCGGCTTGTAGCCGCGATCCCGTGGGAGCGCTCTCTGACCGCGATCCCGTAGGAGCGGTCTCTGACCGCGATCTTGACGAGCCGGGGGATTCATCCCCCCGGTCTTCACGTGGTCTTGACGAGCCGAGGGGTTTATCCCCTCGGTCCTTGCCGGCAACTGCCGGCGCTCCCACAACCGTTCAGAACGAAGCCCAGGAGGCTACCAACATGGCCGATCAGGAAGTGCCCTGCTGCGCGGACGCGATGCCCGCCGATCGCCAATCGGCCGGCCCGGCCGGAACCGGCGAAGCTCAGAAGAAGTTTCACGAGTTCCTCAAGGCGGCCAGTCAGCCCGGGGCCCTGGACGCTTACACCAAGCAGGCCATCGCCATCGCCCTGTCGGTGGCCAACCGCTGCGAGCCGTGTCTGAAGATGCACCTGAAGAAGGCCCGGGAGAAGGGTTTCTCGCAGGCGGAGATTGACGAGGCCGCCTGGATGGCGATTTCCTTCGGCGGCTCGCCGCTGATGGTCTGGTATGATAAGCTGAAGAGAGAATAACGCTGAGGTGATCGGCGTCGGGTGCCATGCCCACGGCTTTGCGTGGGCATGTTGCTCGGCCCGGAATCCCGCTCGGCCCGGAATCCCTTCCGGGCCGCTCCGGCTGGCGGAATCCGTTCCGCATGCGAATGAGGATAGGAATCCTCAACCCAAAGGCCCCAGAACGGATTCTGGGGCCAGCGAGCGCGGCCTCGACCTGAGCAGAACAGAGTGCCGACGAGGGCGCTCGCCGCGGCAAAGCCCGCTGGCGTAGCCGGGTCGGCACCACTGGCCTCGGATTTCGGGGCCGCCGGAGGAATGAAGGAAACGATCACGCGGAGGTGACTGGTGCCTGGTGGTGCTCCTGGTCTTCAAAGCCAGTGTGGGGCTCGCAAGGGTCCCGGGTGGGTTCGATTCCCATTCACCTCCGCCATTAATGCATTAGGGGGTATCCCCTTTGCTCAACCACCCACCATGGGTGGCGGGACGGTGCGGC
>CAZPIO010000130.1:0-23499 GCA_964586235.1 uncultured Planctomycetales bacterium | reverse complement strand
ACTGCTCGCCGCGCACCCGTTTGCGAACGGCGTGGTAAGCGGTCACCAGGGGATTGTTCTTCACCAGCAGGCTCACGATGAGCTGTTGCGGGACGTAGACGACCTCTTCATCCTCCATGTCGCCGCCGGGCACCAACCGGCCCGTTTTGGTGAACAGCGGTACGCGTCCCTGCCCGGATTCGGCCCAGTAGCGGCTGTCGAAGTTCGCCAGGAAGTCGATTCCCACCTCGAACTGCATCCAGCCACCGGGCCGGTTCTCGCCCACCATGTAGATGTTGTAGATCTGGCCCCGAAAGATCATCTGGTGGCGGGTGCGCCCGTCCTCGAGCTTCTTGAACCACGAGTGCATGTAATTGAAGTCGAATCTCGCCAGGTCCAGCTCGGGAAACAGGCGAGTCATCCACTTGGGCGCCGCCCGCCCTCCGACCGTTCCACCCTCGATGATGAGTTCACCTTCGCCAACCTCGTAGTTGGGTTCACCCTCCGCCGGCGAGAGCTTCTGGTACGTCTCGTCGATGAGGGTCAGCGGGCCAACGGCCTTCACCGCCGGAAAGGTCAGGGAGAGGTACTTGTCGACCAGCGGTCCGGGCTCGATGCGGCTGGCGGTGTAGTTGAGATAGATCGTCGGCTCGGATCGCTTCAGATCGGTCATGAACGATCCGCTCACAAACCCTCCGTCGACCACGGCCCCGAAATTCATGTTGACGTAGCCATCTTTCACTGTGACGCGGTTAACACCGGCCTGGCCGCTGACCCGCACGTCCATGGGCAGAGTGAGCGTGGCTTCGCCGACGCGGAGATCCATGTCCAGGTCGAGACGGCGCAGGATTTCCACAATCCTTCGCTTGATTTCCCCGGCGTCGTCTGCCGGGCGAGACTCTGCCGGAGACGAGAACGGCAAGCGTTTGAGCAGGTCCGCAAGCTGGGGCTGATCGAAGCGTTCAAAAGTCATCCCCAGCAGTGCGCGGCCCGAATGACCGCCTGGCTCCGTGTGGATCACGCCGGCCGCTGTCCCCCGCGAATCCCCCCACGCGCATTGGAGCTGGTCGACCACGATCCGCTCCTTCTCGAACACGATTCTTCCGTCCACTCCGATCGGGTCGGGGCCGGCGGCAATCAACACCCGGTCAAAACCGGCCTCGCCGGTGGCCTCGATACGGTTTCCTGCGACTGTCGCAGACAGGTCTGCGAAGATCGCACCGTCAAGCAGCTTGAAGGGGAAGCCTGGGGCCAGACCGCTCAACGCCGTCGGGTTCGTGAGGCGGATCCGGGCATCGCCCTCGATCTGCCCGGGAATCCACGCTCCATTCTCGTCGGACTCCATCCTGGTCGATCCGCTCACTCGAAGCGAGTTACCGTCGAGGTCAACTTCGATCTCGCGGGCCTCGACGTTCATGTGCGATGAACCGTGCGGACGCAGGGCCGTCAGGTCAAAACGGATTGAGGCGGGCATCTCGGGCGGCTTGACGAAAACGGGCAGGTCGCGATGCCCCAGATCAAACGTCAAGCCTGTCGCCTGGGCATCGACCCGCCCCTTGAGCGCGAACAGGCCGTCGTCGGCAGCGGCCTCCAGGCGCCATTTCACGCCGCCGGACGGCTTGAGCTTGTCCCGCCAGGCCCCGAGCGCGGGCTGCCGCTGCCAGAACGGATCATCGAGGTCCAATTGCCCATCCGCCTGGAGCGCGGCGGCCGTGACGCGTGACGGCCGCCTTTGCCGGCCGATTTCGCCGGCTGCCGAATCCAAAGGTTCGACAAGCGTCGCCCCCGGCTCGACCAGGATAAGCCCGTCGATCCCGCTCGCGGCCAGACCTGCGATCTCCACCGAACCATCGGTCACACGCCACCGCTGAGTCCCCTCGGTTCCGGCGGTTGGGTCCTGCTGGCACTCCAGCCGCAAGCGGGCCGGCACGCCCGGAGGCTTGGCAATCTGAGCATCTCCAGGCAGAGTAAACCCCGCGTCGGTCGCGTCCATCGCCAAACAGGCGTTCATCCGGCCGTCCGCGAGCAGGCTCTGAAACTCCAGCCTCAGCCCGCCGACTGCCTCCCTGCAAGCCAGGACGTCGCGAAGAGGGGAGGCGATGCCGGCGAAGCGGTCGATATCCCTGACATCGGCCCGGACGGTCATCGCTTCGAAATCGTCACCGGGGTCCTCCTTCGCGCCTGTCGAGAAGACCAGCGACCCGCTGACGTGTCCCGCGACCTGATCCAACGAGGCGTACAGTGATTGCTCAAGTCGTCCCGCTTTGAAATGGCACTGGTGAGACAACACAAGGTCCAGGGGCCGGTCGGCCGGTTTATCCACCAGTTCAGGCCGTTGGGCAGCCAATTCACCCGCGATCAGCTTCGCTTCGTTGCGGATCAGCCAGTCATCCGCGCCGCTGATGAACCTACCCTGGACAGCCAGATCGGCGTTGCCGCGAAGGCCCAACTGACCCTCGCTCATCATCGCCGGCAGGTGCGGGAAAAGCTGGATCAGGTCTTCGACCCTCCGGACCTTGAGCGGCAGCTTCCAGGCCGCGTCAACCAACGGAGACGCGTCCTCCTGAGCGTCCGCGTGCGCCGGGCTGAGCGGTTCCCTGAGAAGGAAAGCCGCCTCAAGACCAGCATGGGCCGCGTCCGAAGCCAGATGCAAGCCGGCGGGTCCGTAGGTGACCTCCAGCACGGGGTTGTGCAGATCGCCGATGAGCTGCTGCGGGATTCCCAAGCCGGCCGAAAGAGACAGGGCCTGGCCCGCCGGCTTGCGGAACAGACCCGGCCCGACGTCCACCTGGGTGGTTGCGGGCAGATCGAGCGAGAGCGCCAACCTGGACAGGCCGTCCCGCGGGATCAGCGAACACTTCAATTCGGCGGGACCCCGCCCCTGGATGACGGGGGATTCGCCTTGAGGGGCTGGTAGCAGACGGGCCAACTCACCCACGTCCGCGACCTGGGCAGACACCTCATACTCGATGGTCGGAAGCACCGGAATCAATTGATCCCATTTCCCAAGCGTCTCCGGGTGGGGCACGGTCACCTCTCCCCGGCAGGTCAGGGCTATGCCACCGACTGAAAGCGATATTTCCTTTTGAAGGTATCTGCCGGTAGCGTTGTTGTGGCTGATGTCCACGCGGAGTCTTTTCGGCACATCCGGATCGAAGCACAGGACCTCCGACGGGAGCGGACCGATCCCGCACCCCAGTTTCCTGCACTCGACCTCGGCCACGAGATGGTCCTCGTCCAGGCGACGGGCATAGTCGACCGAGAGGTCGGCTCCGCCCTCGATCCGCACCATCGCCGATCGCGTCCACTCCTTGACCTCGGGGAACTCTCGGCACAGAGCCGCCCAGTCTTTCACCCTCCCGGTGACCCGGACGCTGAAAGGGATCTCGCCCGCCGGATCGATGAGCAGCGCCGGGCGTTGGCGGGTTCCGGCCCCATGCACGCCAACAGCCTGCGTCTGGTAGTCCAGTACATCCATGGCCAACAAATCCCTGACCGGGTCCCACAAGCCCTTGCACAGGAGATTTGCGTCCGGCACCTGCCAGGGCTGTTTCGAGTCGCGCGTCAGGATCTGCACGCTGTTGAAGCAGATTGACAGGTCGTAGTCCGCGCGCAGGTGGGGTTCAACCGAGAAGTTCAGACGGCCGGTCGTGACCCCATCCACTTGCTTGATGGGGATTTTCATGGCCACGAGCAGGGGCAGGTCGGTAACCGCCAGGCCCTGCCACTCGACCCGTCCCTGACCATGAAGCTGGAGATCCTTCCGCAGTTGAGGCGCGACGACGCTGCCCTCGACCTGAAGCTTGGCGGTCCTGGTTTCGCCCGGCGACAGATTCGGATCATCGCGCGGGATAATCGTCTGCCCGGAGACCGTCACCAATCCGGCAGGCTTGTCGATCGAACAGGTCAGATCGTCAATTCGGAACGTCTGCAGCAGATCGGGCATCCGCAGGTGACAGGATGCCTGTCGAATGTGGTATTCCCAGGTTGGAAAGCCACCGCCCCCCGATCGATGCCCCAGATCCCTCAAGCTGACAAGCTGGCCGTCCTTGTCGAAGGTCAGCCAGATCTCAGGATCGACAATCTCGAGATGGTCGACCCTGCCGGTGCGAAGCGTGAACAGCGGGGTGAAGCCAGAGCGAATGCGTCGGATGCGCGCCAGCAAGTCATCCGGTTGCCCGTTGCGTTCGCGCACGGTGATGTCTTCAATCGAGATGCCCTGCCGCCAGCCCACGCGAATTGCCCCGATCCGCACCTGACGGTTGAGGCCAGTGGAAAGCTGATCCTCGAAGCGCCTCGCCAGCCAGTTGGTGGGCAGCCAGTAGGGCAGCGTGGCATAGGCGACCAGAACGATGGCAACGACGGCGAGAATCATGCGGAGAAGCCACCTCCGCCCGCGACGCGTGCGGGCGGGCTTGGTCGTTGCGTCAACGGCCGCAACGGACGGCTTAGGCTCTTTCTCGCTCATCTGGCACCGATTGTAGTGGGCGCCGCGACCTCCCACAACGGAGACTGCGACCGCTCGCCCGCTCGCCTGCCTCGTTCACCGTTCGCTTGTCCGGAGCAGGCAAGCGGAGTATAACCTCCTGACGGCCAGGGCTTTGGGCCGATCGTGCCCGGAGGTCGTGTGATGAAGATTGGTGTTCTCTCCGATACGCATGATCGCCTGCCAACCATCGACCGGGCTCTCGCCCTGTTCCAGGACAGGGCCGTGCAGGCAGTCGTGCATCCCGGCGATCTGGTGGCCCCCTTCGCAGCCCGACGGCTGCTGGCGTGGACCGGGCCGCTGTACGTGATCTATGGCAACAATGACGGGGAGCGCGAGGGTCTCAAACGGATCCTGCCCCAGATCCAGGACGGCCCGCTCTGGATAGACGCCGAGGGAAAGCGTATCCTCGTCCACCATTACGTCGAATGGTGTGCCCCGGGCGACGTGGCTCGGGCGGACGTCATTGTTACCGGGCACACTCACGAGGTGGTGAACGAGCGGCGGGGCGGAAAGTTGTTCCTCAACCCCGGAGAATGCTGCGGGTGGCTTTCGGGCCAGTGCACCGTGGCGATTCTGGATACGGACAGTCTGTCTGCGGAAATCATCGAGGTGGCGGTATGATGGGTCGGCTGAGTTGGCGCGTGGGGCTGATAGGGTTGACGGTTATGTTGCCGGCCGCGGCCGGCTGCATCCGGCGGACCATCACCATCAACACGGTTCCTCAGGGCGCGCGGGTCATGCTCAACGATCAGGAGATCGGGACGTCCCCGGTCAGCACCGATTTCACCTGGTACGGCGACTACAACGTCACCCTTCAGAAGCCCGGCTATCAGACACTTGACACCAACCAGGTGGTTCAGACGCCGTGGTACGAACTGCCGGGAGTGGACTTCTTCACCGAGATCCTCTGGCCATTCACGGTACATGACAAGCGTGAATACACCTTCGAACTCCAGCCGACCACTCAGCCAATCTCAAGGGAAGAGCTCCTCGAACACGCCAGGCAGATGCAGGAGAGAGCTATCTTCGGCGAGGACTGACGGCTCGATCGCCCGTGCCGCCGACAGGGACTGAGAGTGACTTCCGCCCTCACTGGGGTGGGTCAGCAAGACGCGCGGTGATCGCGCTCACTCCGGACATGAGCCCAGCGGGGAGCAGACGGAGCCGACCACCCCTTTTCCGGCCTCTTGACGGATCGACGGCCTGCCGATGTAATAGAAAGCGCTTGAAATCCTCCGAGGCGGACCTATTCTGTCCTTGGGGACCGGCGCGATGAAAGAACGCCATAATCCAAGCATCCCGGGGCCGTAGCTCAGTTGGGAGAGCGCTTGCATGGCATGCAAGAGGTCGTGAGTTCGAATCTCATCGGCTCCATTGAATCAACCGCTCAATACCTTGGAAATAAACGACTTACGTCATCAGCGGCGTGGGTCGTTGTGCGTTTCTGCGCCCCCTGGCTCCGCCTTTGACCATTGGGTGACGCGGGGCAAGAATGGCCTGTCGAAGAACGGGGCACGCTACACGCTGACTACCCAGTGGCGACCGGAGAGACTGTCGGGCATGGCGGGCCGGCGGCGCGGGATGCGGGAGGGCTGACGCGGATGCGGACATACAGGCAGCTCACAGCATGCGGGCTCTTGCTGGCGAGCGGCGCGGTGATGGGCACGGATGCGGGCGGGCGGCCCAACGTGGTGCTGATCCTCACGGACAACCACAGCGCGTGGACGCTGGGCTGCTATGGCAACAAGGACATCCGTACGCCGAACATCGACCGGCTGGCCGCCGAGGGCATGCGGTTCGAGCGTTGCTTCAGTTCTAACGCGGTGTGCTCGCCGACGCGGGCCACGTACCTGACCGGCCTGATCCCTTCACAGCACGGGGTGCACTCGTACCTGGGCACCGGTTCCCTGAAAGGGCCCGGCGCCTGGTACACGCTCAGCGAGTTCCGCACCCTGCCCCGGATTCTTCATGAGGCCGGTTACACGTGCGGGCTGGCCGGCAAATGGCATCTGGGCGACTGCCTGTATCCGCAAGACGGGTTCACATATTGGGTAACCAAGCCCGGCGGTCACACGACCACTTTCTATGGCGCTGACGTCATCGAGAACGGCGCGGTTCGCAAGGAGCCGAGCTACCTGACTGATTTCTGGACGCGGCACGCGATTCGCTTCATCGAGCAGAACAAGGACCGGCCGTTCTTCCTGTACCTGCCGTACAACGGCCCCTACGGCCTGGGAGGCTGGTTGAACGACCCCGGGCGCAACCGGCACGTCGCTTACTATGCGGACAAGGAATTGCCGTGCTTCCCCCGTGAGCCTGTGCATGAATGGCTCCGCGCCAATCGTCAGTTCGTCGGCAACCTCACCGCCATGCGGCGATACAGCGCGGAGGTCAGCGGGGTCGACGACGGCGTAGGCGAGGTCATGGCTACGATCAGACGGCTGGGTTTGGACGACAACACGCTGGTGATCTTTACCGCCGACCAGGGCCTGGCCGGCGGGCACCACGGCTTGTGGGGCATGGCCGACCATGGACGGCCCTTGAACACCTTCGATGATGCCTTACACATCCCGCTCATCTGGCGCTTCCCCGGCCGCATCCGCGCGGGGGGGCGCAGCGACATCCTGGCTTCGAATTACGACTTCATGCCCACGCTGCTAGGTTATCTCGGGCTGGGCGACCGGATGGCGAAATCACCGGAATCGTTCGGGCGGGATTACTCGGGCGTGCTGCGCGGGCGTTCGATCTTCTGGGACAACGTGGTTTTCTATGAGTACGAGAGCAGTCGCATGATCCGCACGGATCGCTGGAAGCTCACACTGCGTTTCCCGACCGGGCCCAACGAGTTATACGATCTGGGCAACGACCCGGGTGAGAGGAACAACCTGATCGACCGGCCGGAGCACGCGGACATGCAGCGAGCGTTGCAGCAGCGCCTGGAGCGGTTCTTCGACCGCTACGCGGATCCGAAGTACGATCTCTGGAAAGGCGGCACCTCGAAGGCACCGATCGTGGCTATGGGCGGTCGGGGCAGCGCGCCCAGGAGCAGGTCGCAACCCTCCTCGTCACCGGCGAAAACCACGGGCCGGCAGTGAAATTGTCTCCAGACGAAGCTTGCTGTAAGCTCGGGCGTCACGATTCCCCCACAAGCGATGAACCGGGTATGCGGGAAGGAGCGGAGCCAGGATGGGTCGTGGAATGCTTTGGAGTGTCGTCTTACTCGCGGGTTGTGTGGCTTTGCCGGCGGCCGGGGCCGGTCCGGCGACCCGGCCCGATCCGCAGGCAGCCAACCTGGCCAGGGAGATTCACGACAAGGGCTGGATCGTTTACGGGGCTCGAAGCCCAAAGGGTGACTGGGACCTGTTCCTCTGCCGGCCCGATGGCTCGGACGCGCGGAACATCACCAGCACGCCGGACCACTCGGAGGGAGCGCCGCGGTTCAGCCCGGACGGCCGGAAGATGCTCTACCGGCGAACGCCCAAGGGCACGAAGATTTCTCACGACCAGTGGGGCTTCCAGGGCGAACTGGTCATCGCCAACGCCGACGGCACCAACGCGGCTGTGATGGGCAAGGACGGCGAGTACCCGTGGGCATCATGGTCACCGGACGGCAGGCAAATCGCGTGCATGACAAAGAAGGGCATCCACATCGTGGACCTGGACACGAAGAAGGTGGTTCGCGAGATGTCCAGGAAAGGGATGTACCAGCAGCTTTTCTGGTCGCCCGACGGGAAGTGGTTCTGCGGCGTCTCGAACAACCTGGGCGAGCAGTGGACCGTCGCCCGGATGGACACGGCCACGGGCGAGGTCAATCCGATCAACACGTTCCAGAACTGCACGCCGGACTGGCTGCCCGACTCGAAGCGGGTGATCTTCTCGCATCGGCCGAAGGGCCAGGAGGGCTACGGCTGGACCCAGTTGTGGATCGCGGACGGTGACGGCAAGAACCGCCGGCTTGTCTACGGTCATGATGGGTTGCACATCTATGGAGGTGCGACCTCGCCGGACGGCAAGTACGTGCTCCTGACCGCCTCGCCGATCGACGGTGGAGGCTCGGAAAAAGACGGAGCGCCGATGTACGTGATCCGGCTTGCGGATACGCCCATGATCACGGGGGAGAGCAAGGACCTCCGCAAGCTACATCGCGACACGAAGGGCGGGCCCCTGCTGACGCTGCCCGTGGGGTGGGAACCGCACTGGACGTATGCGGATGTGAAGGCGACGAACCAGCGAGGCGACGGGTGAATATGAGCCGATCGAATCGCACGATGGTCGTGGGTGTCTTGCTGTTGGTGAGCTGTTGCGTCTCATGCCGCCAGCAGAAAGACACGGGCTCGGATACGAAGGTAACGACGGCCGGGAGCATCGAGGTCACCGCTCAGTTGGTCGAGATCCGGGGCACCTTCCCGCCGAACGACCTTTACGACTACGTCTATGTCCTGAAGTACCGTGTGCTGGAGACCCATCGCGGCAAGGTTGACGGCGAGACGATTCTTGTCGGCCACTACAACCCGCTCAAGCCTCGGGCCCAGGCCGCCGACGCCAAGTCCGGCGAGATCGGCGGAAACGTCAAGAGATTCGCCGCCGGGGACATGCACCGCATGGCTCTGGAGACACCCTTGGACGACCACTACATGGGGCCGATGATTAACAAGTACCATGGCGAGGACAACAGCCCCCTTCACTGGGCCGTGTGGACGAACAGAGTGGTAAGGTAGCGGCCATGGTCTTCACGTCCCACGTTTTCATCTTCTACTTCCTGCCGATTGTTCTGCTGCTCTACTATTGCGTGCCCTACCAGCGTAATCTCCTGCTGGTCGTGGCCAGCTATGTTTTCTATGGCTGGTGGGACCCGCGGTTCCTGCTGCTCATGCTGTTTGCCACAGTGGTGAATTACATTTGCGGCCTAGTGATTGCCGCCGCCGGACCCAATCGCCGGCGGGCGAGCGCCGGGCTTGCCGTCTCGGTTGTCGCCAGCCTGGGGCTGCTGGCCTTCTTCAAGTACTTCACCTTTGCGCAGGAGAACGTCAACCGGCTGCTGACGCTGTTCGGCTCTGAGTCGCTGCCGATCCTGCGGATCGCCCTGCCAATCGGCATCTCGTTCTACATTTTCCACAACATCAGCTACACCGTGGACGTGTACCGCGGCGTAGCTCCGCCGGTGCGGTCGCTGCGGGACTTTGCCTGCTTCATCGCCCTGTTCCCCCAATTGGTGGCCGGCCCAATCCTGCGATACAACGTCGTGGCGGGACAGCTCGTCGAGCGAACGCACACCCTGGACAAGTTCTCGGCCGGCACCGCACTGTTCATTCTCGGCTTCGCGAAGAAGATCCTGTTGGCGAACGCGATCGCTCCGATGGCCGACGCCGCGTTCGCCGCCGAAGCCCCAGGCATGTTCGACGCCTGGCTCGGCGTGACCGCCTATGCATTCCAGATCTACTTCGACTTCTCGGGCTACTCGGACATGGCCATCGGCCTGGGGCGGATGGTGGGTTTCGAGTTTCCGCGGAATTTCGACGCCCCCTACCGGTCGGAAAGCATTACCGAATTCTGGCGGCGATGGCACATCTCCCTCTCCACGTTCCTGCGCGACTACCTGTACATCCCGCTTGGCGGCAACCGGGTGAGCCGGCGGCGCAACTACTTCAATCTGACAGTGGTCATGCTGCTCGGCGGATTATGGCATGGGGCGAACTGGACGTATGTCGCCTGGGGAGCCTTTCACGGAGTCATGCTCGCTTTCGAGCGAATGCTCGGCAAGAGAAGCTTCTATGCCGTTCTGCCGCGCCCCCTGCGGGTCGGTGCGACCTTCGTGCTGGTGCTGATCTCCTGGGTGCTATTCCGGTCGGACACGCTCTCGGAGGCCGGGCGGTACCTGGGAGCGATGTTCGGGGCCGGCGGCTTCTCGGGGCAGTCCATCCTGCTGGCCGGCGAGCTTTACAGTCCGGGCCGGCTGGCGGAGATCGCCTTGTGCGCGGTTCTGGCGTTCGGTCCGGTTCAGGCCATGGACTGGGTCAACAGATTAACGTGGGTCCGGGCGGCGGGCCTGGTTGTCTTGTTCTGTGCCGGGCTGGGAACGATGTTCACGCAAGGTCTCAACCCGTTCCTTTACTTTCAGTTTTAGGAGCACCGAGGACGTGATTTTAGGGCGCGGACAACACTACCTGCTGGTGATCGGCTTCCTGGCGGTGATCTCGGTCGTCGGGCCATTCCAGGCAGTCAGGGAGCTGCGAGAAGGCGAGATCCCACAGGTACTCGACCTGTTCCGGAGAATGCCGAGCACCGGCAATCTCAGGTCGTTTGAACAGGACCTCGAAGAGCAGTCGGTTGTAGCCCGAGCCATCCGCCCGCCGATGCAGTACACCCGCTTCCTCGCGTTCCGGGACACCGGCGAGCAGGCTCTCGCCGGCCGGCATCAGTGGTGGTTTTACAGGCCGGACGTCCGCTACCTGACCGAGCGCTGCCCCGAGGATCCGGCGGGCATGACGGGGCCACGAGCAACCGCGGCTGCCATTGTCTCATTCCGGGATCAACTGGCCCGCCACGGGATTCATCTGCTGGTGGTTCCCGCTCCGGTCAAGCCGGCGGTGTATCCGGAAATGCTCACCAGACGCGCGGCGGCGGGCGATCGGCGACCGGGCAAGCACACCCGCAAGCTGATGGCCGACCTGGCGGCAGCCGGGGTGGAAACGGTCGATCTCTCGCAGGCATTCGCGGAAACCAGGATGGCTCCGCGGCCGTCGAACGGCGGATTCTGGTATTTCGCCCGCGACACCCACTGGACGAACGAGGGCGCCCAACTGGCAGCCGAGGCGGTTGCCCGCAGGATTCGCAGCCTGGGCTGGGCGCCGGCCGCTTCGACCCGGTACGATTCGCAGCCCACGGTCATCCGCCGGCCCGGTGATATCGTGCGAATGCTGAGATGTCCGCCGATCGAATCGCTGTTCGAGCCCGAGAGCGTGCCATGCCGGCAAGTCGTGCAGCACGATAATGGACAGCCGTACCGTGATGATCCCGGCGCGGCGATCCTGGTGATGGGTGACAGCTTCCTCAGGATCTACGAGCGGGACGAGCCCGGTTCTGCGGGTTTCATCGCCCATCTGGCCCGCGAACTCGGGCAACCTGTCGCTTCGATCGTGAACGACGGCGGGGCCTCCACGCTGGTCAGGCAGGAGCTCGCTCGAAAAACGTCCTTGCTGGACGGCAAATCGCTGGTCATCTGGGAGTTTGTCGAAAGAGACATCAGGTTTGGCACGGAGGGCTGGCAGGATGTTATGCTGCCCGAAGACTTCGCAGGCACGGCTGATCGGGCCGCCCTCGCTCCGGCGGCCCGATAACGGCCGTTGCGGCTGTCCTACCCGCTACCGCGCTGCGACTGCACGAACAATGACTCGGCCGAGTTCGCTGAAGAGACCGGCCCGGTTTGGCGGCCCGGCACAGAATGCGAAAATGACCTCACTTGGTACCGATCTCGAGAGGCTCGGGGACACCAGTACTGTCTCTGAACGCATCGGGAAAAGAGAACCGGTTGAGCACTCTGCGGGTCTATAATAGTTTTCGGCTCCGGCCCCGAGAAAGCGGGCGCTTCAGGAGTCCGTTTGTCCGCGGGGCGGAGACTGACACATGACGGTCGGCATGAAAATCGGCGCCGGGATTGCCCTTGGGTTGGCAATGATTGTGTCGCTGGGGGTCATGGCCTACGTGAGCACCCAGCGGTTGATCGAGGCCAACCGGGTTGTGATGCGCACCCACGAGGTCCTGGACACGCTGGCGAGCACTCTGTCGCTGCTGAAGGATGCCGAGACGGGGGCGCGGGGCTTCGTCATCGCCGGCCAGGCGCAGTACCTGGAGCCATATCATTCAGCCCTCGACGACATCCGGCGGCACCTCGACACTCTGGACCTCCTGGTCCGAGACGATCCCGCGCAGCAGCGGGGCGTCGAGCGAGTGAGGGAACTCACCGAAGAAAGACTCGCCTCGTTGAAGGAGACGATCAGGCTGCGCAGGGAAGGCGGTTTCACAGCCGCCCAGCAGACCATTCTCAGCGACCGCGACAGACAGATCATGAACGAGATCCGTGCCGTCGTTGGAGAAATGGAAAGCCGCCAGCGACAACTGCTCGATGCCCGGAACCGCGCTGCGGCGACCAGCGCCAGGCGCACCATGTGGACGATTGACGTCGGGATGGTGCTGGGCCTGGTGGCCCTGGGCGCTGCCGGCGTAGTCATCACGCGCGCGGCTCGATTCGCCGGCCCCGGCAGACCACCCCGCATCCTGGGCGAGACGCGGCTGGGAACCGCAGGCCGATATCTGCTGGCGGTCATCGCCGTGGGGCTGGCCGCGGGGCTGCGTTCGTGGCTCTTGGACTCCGTCGGCCCGATGCCCACCTTCATTACCTTCTACCCGGCGGTCATACTGGCAGCGAGCATCGGAGGCGGCGGGCCTGGGGTCCTGGCCACCCTTCTCGCGGCATTGGCGGCTGATTATTGGTTCATCCCGCCGTACGAGAGTCTTTTTGAGGGGACGCCCGCGGACATCCTGTCGCTGGGAATCTTTACCGGCGTCAACTTGTGTCTGTGCGCTCTGGCGGCGCGCCTGCATCGGGCCCGGTGGGCCGAGGCAGTCAACGCGGCACAGGAGGAGGAGCTGGCGCTTCTGAACCTCGGAAACCTGCTGGCTCTTGACCTGGACTATCGGATCACCCACTGGAGCGAGGGCGCCCGCCGGCTATACGGCTACGAGGCACAGGAAACTGAGGGCCGTGCCACTCACGATTTGTTCCAGACGCATTTGCCGCAGCCCCGTGAGCAGATCCGCCGCACCCTGATGGAAACGGGCTCCTGGCAGGGAGAACTGGTCCGCCACCGCAAGGATGGCGAAGAGGTCATCGTCGCGATCCTGTGGGCCCTGCGGCGTGACAACAGGGGCAAGCCCCTGGCCATTCTCGAGGTCGGGAGTAACATCACTGAACTCAAGCGGGCCGAGTCTGCCCTGCGCGCCTCGCTGGACCGGTACCGCTCGTTCCTGGAGGTGACAGGCCAGGTAGGCTGGACGACTGATGCCAACGGCGAGGTGGTGGAGGACATGCCGGTATGGCGCAGGTTCACCGGCCAGACCGTCGAGGATATCCTGGGGTGGGGCTGGTCCAAGGCCGTTCACCCGGACGATCTCAAGCACACTTCCGAGGTATGGAGGGCAGCAGTCGAAGGCAGGACGAGCTATGAAACCGAGTATCGCTTGCGCAGGCATGACGGCGTATATCGTGACTTCCTGGCCCGCGGTGTACCGGCGCTCAACGACGACGGCAGTGTCCGGGAGTGGGTCGGCACGTGCATCGACATCACCGAGCGCAAGCAGGCCGAGGAGGCCCTGCGCGAGAGCCAGAGGCGGATGGACAGGGCCCAGGAGATTGCCCATCTCGGCAGTTGGGAACTGGACATCGTGAACAACCGCCTGTTCTGGTCGGATGAGGTCTACCGCATCTTTGGCCTGCAACCACAGGCGTTCGCGGCCACCTACGAGTCGTTCCTCGAAGCCGTACACCCCGACGATCGGGCGGCGGTCGACGAGGCTTATACCCGCTCGTTGCGTGAGAACAGAAACATATACGAGATCGAGCACCGGGTCGTCAGAAAGGGAACCGGCGAGGTCCGCACCGTGTATGAACGATGCGAGCACATCCGGGCTGAGTCCGGGCGGATTGTCCGCTCGATCGGGATGGTCCACGACATCACCGAACGCAAGGAAGCCATGGAGACGTTGCGCAGGACGGCGGAGGACCTGGCCCGGTCGAACAAGGACCTGGAACAGTTCGCCTACGTCGCTTCGCACGACCTCCAGGAGCCGTTGCGGACGGTCGCCGGGTATCTCCAGCTCATCGAGCGGCGGTACAAGTCGAAACTGGACAAGGACGGCGAGGATTTCATCTCCTTCGCCGTTGAGGGGGCGCGCCGGTTGCAGCAGTTGATCAGTGATCTGTTGAACTACTCCCGTGTGGGCACCCGAGGCCTGCCGTTTGGGCAAGCCGACTGCAACCAGGTGCTCAAAGACGTGTTGGACCACCTCAGCAGGACCATCCGCGAGAACGAAGCCGTGATCACGTATGATCCGCTGCCGACCGTCTGGGGCGACAGAACGCAGCTCGCCCAGTTGTTCCAGAATCTCATCGGAAACGCCATCAAGTTCCGCGGGGACAAGCCTCCGCGGATCCACGTTTCGGCCCTGCGCGTCGACGGGCAGTGGCAGTTGTCCGTGCGCGACAACGGCATCGGCATGGAACCGCAGTACTTCCACCGCATCTTCACCGTCTTTCGGCGGCTGCACAGTCGGGACCGCTATCCGGGGACGGGCATCGGCCTGGCCATCTGCAAGAAAATCGTCGAGCGCCATGGAGGTCGCATTTGGGTAGAATCGGAGCTCGGGAACGGTTCGATTTTCTATTTCACCCTGCCGGGAGAGCCAACATGAGTGGGGTCACACCAATCGAGATCCTGCTGGTAGAGGACAACGTGGCCGATGTCCGCCTGACCATGGAAGCGTTAAAAGAGGCCAAGGTGTACAACCGCCTCAGCGTCGTCGACGACGGCGTAAAGGCGATGGAGTTCCTGAGAAGAACAGGGCCCTACGCCGACGCTCCGTTTCCGGACCTGATCCTGCTGGACCTCAATCTCCCGCGCAAGGACGGGCGGGAGGTGCTGGCGGAGGTCAAGGCCGACCCCGAGCTTCGGCGGATCCCCGTGGTGGTGCTGACCACCTCACAGGCACAGGAAGACGTGCTGCGGGCGTACGATCTTCATGCCAACTGCTATATCTCCAAGCCCGTGGGTTTCGAGCAGTTTGTCACCGTGGTGCAGGCGCTGGAGGACTTCTGGCTGACCATCGTGAAACTGCCGCCGAACGGCCATCTGACGAAGTAGCCCCCACCGCTGCCCTTTCGGCCTCCGTCGCGAATGGGGACCCGGGGGCACAGCCGGGAAAAACAAAAAAAGCGAGAAAGCAGGGAACCAAACCGTGCCACCCGCTGCTATATGGGTGGACAGGATGTTCTGTTGCCTGGGCGGGGGCGGGGATAGGATACGGACCTGCCCTGCGGGTGGGCCGGCCTCGTCTATTACTCATGGGAGGTGTCTCATGCGGTTGCGACCACAAGTCTTACGTCTCATTGTGCCGGTGATCTTCGTTCCTGTCCTGTGCGGGTGCAGCATGGCGCTGAAGGAGGCGGCGGTAACGCTTCCGACGGTGGCCGGGACGGACGATGCGCCAGCGCGTGCCTATGGATTCACGCCATCGCCTGCCGCTGGAGTTACCCTGCTCACCCCTTCGGCGGGAAGCCGGGAGCGCAGGAAGGCACAGGAACAGCCGTCCGCCCAGTTGGCCGCCGACAAGGGCCCGGACACGGCCGTGCCCGCGACCCAGCGGATGCTGATCTACTCCGGCCAGTGGGGCATGGCGGTGGCCGACGTCGAATCGTCCGTGCAGGCGACTCGAAGACTGGCCGAGGAAGTTGGCGGGTATATGCTGACGATGAGCGCCAACACGATCACCATCCGCGTGCCGGCCAAGCAGTTCTTCCCGGTGCTTGATCGGCTCAAAGCGCTGGGCCAGATCATCTCCAGGAACATCAATGCCCAGGATGTCACCGATGAGTACACCGACCTCCAACTGCGGCTCAAGAATGCGGAGGCCCTGCGGGACCGGCTCGTGGCCATCCTGGAGAAGGCCGCCAACGTGAAGGACACGCTGGAGGTGGAGCGGGAACTCAACCGGGTCCGGGAGGAGATCGAGCGAATCAAGGGCCGGATCGCCCAACTCGACAAACTGATCGCGTACAGCACGATCGAGGTGGTCTTCACCCAGGCCCAAGACCGGCCGGCCAAGGTCCGACGGCCGCAAACGCCCTTCCCTTGGCTGGATCGACTGGGCGTGGAGACGGTTCTGGATATTCGAGGCTGAGCGGGGTGTGCGGTTTCGAGGAACTGAGCAGGAGATACGACAATGACGCGAATCATGCGATATGCACTTGCGGTTCTGTTGATCGGGATGGTGACCGGCTGCCAGTATCCGATGCCGCCGGGTTTCGTCAAGGTTGAGCCGACGAGCGATACGAGCGTCCGGGCCGTGTCGGCCGATGGGGCGGCGATCACCCTGCGGACCGAGACCAACCCCGAGAACGGCGATCTGGCGTTCTGGGAAAAATCGATCCTCGCCCGGCTGGTGGACTTCCGCGGGTACAAGCTCGTTGAGCGTAAGGAGATCCAGCACGGCAACGGGACCCCCGGCGTCCAGATGACCTTTGACTACCAGCGCGACGGCATCGATTACACCTACGTCATCACCGTCCTGGTCAAGGGCCGCACGGTTTATTGCATCGAGGTGGCGGGAGACAAGAAACAGATCGCCCCACAGCTGTCCGCCATCGCCGACGCCGTCCGCAAGTGGCCGCTGTCGTAGCGAGCCGCCAGGTTTATCCTGGCGGTATTCCTCGGTGGTCAGCAGAGGGGACAGACCACCCAGCTTTGGTCATTCGGATTTCGTCATTGGTCATTTCCCCTCCTGCTCATTCTACATCAACGTCATCCGCAACCGCGTCACCGAAGCCGGGGGCAGCGTGACGACGAGTGAGCCATCGGGTTTCGGAGCCTCGACCGGCAGATCGCGCGGAAGAACCTCGCCCGGCGTCTCGAAGGTGTTCGCGGCGTTGAGCTTGTTGTGGGTCAGCACCGTGCAGGCAAGATCGGCAGGCCTGGCCCCGCCGGCCAGCTTGATCGCCACTTCGATCGGCTCGGACGCATGCGTGTGGGTGAGGGTCACGGTCAGTTGCTTGTCGCGCACCGATGCCGAGCCGGCCAGGCGAAAGATCTTGCGGTCCTTGCCATCAAGCGAGAACGTCACGGGTTCGGCGGCCACACGGATCGGGACGGCCGTGCCGCCGCGGTGGTCTCGGTACATGCTGAACACGTGGTAGTTGGTCGTCTCGACGAACTTGTCGTCGGTCGCCAGGAAGAGTGAATGGAGGCAGTTCACGAGCTGGGCGACGGCGCACAGCGAGAGCTTCTCAGCGTTGCGGTGGAAGGTATCCAGCGTCAGGCCGGCCACCATGGCGTCTCGCAGTGTGCTGACCTGGCAATAGTCGAACTCCTTCTTGATCTCGGTCCCCGACGGGTGCCAGCAGCCCCATTCGTCGACCATGTACTTGATCTCGTGCTTGGGGTCGAACTCGCCCATGATCGCCCAGTGCTCGTTGATGAGCGACTCCATGCGGTTGCCCTTGTCGATCAGGTCGTACCACTGGGTGGTGCTGAACTGCGTGGCCGTGCCCGACGTGCCGCAGTAGTAGTGGCCGGCAAAGCCGTGAATCGGCACGACCTCGGTGTCTCGCCACTTCTTCAGGAATCGCCGGGTCCAGGAGACGTCGCCGCCGTTGGGCCCGCAGGCGATTAGGTAGAGCGGCACGCCGTATTTCGGCACCCAGGTGGTGAACTTGCGAAACTCGGTGCAGTAGTCCTCGGGGGTGAAGTTCCCGCCGCAGCCCCAGTTCTCGTTGCCCACGCCCCAGAGACGGACCTTGAACGGATCGTGGTCGCCGTTGGCCACGCGCTCGTCGGCCAGGGTGGTGCTGCCGGCCGGGGCGTTGCAGTACTCGACCCACTGCTGGAACTCCTCGACTGTTCCGGCCCCGACGTTGGCGGCCAGGTACGGTTCGGCCCCGACCAGTCGGCAGAACTTCATGAACTCGTGCGTGCCGAAGGCGTTCGGCTCGACCCGCTCGCTCCAGCGCTGGTACCGTCGCGGACGGCTAGCGGGAGGACCGATGCCGTCGCGCCAGTGGTAGCGGTCGGCGAAACAGCCGCCGGGCCAGCGGACCACCGGCGGAGCGAGCTTCTTGAAGCTGTCGACCAGTGCCTTGCGGATGCCGTCCACGTTGGCCACTTTCGAGTCGTGCCCGACCCAGATGCCGTCGTAGATGACCCCGCCGATGTGCTCGGTGAAGTGGCCGTGGAGTAAAGGGCTGATCACGGCCGGCTTGCCGCCGGCGTCGCGGATCGGCTCATCGAGCAGGATGTCGAGCGTCGCCCGCGAACTCTCACCCTCGGCCGCCCAGAGGCGAGTGCGCGAACTGCCGCCGAGTGCGGCCGCAGCGGCCCCGCAAGCCAGACCCTTCAGACACGTCCGCCGATCGATTCGCGTTGCCATGATGTGCTCCTCCATCTGACAGGTGCGCGGCTGATGCTACCGAAGAGACCTCGCGGCCGCAATGAGAGCGGGTCGCGATCGGTTTTCAGTCGAAGTGCGGAGCGTGGCTCCGCCAAACGCGGGGCATGGCAGAGCGTCGCCCCGCCACAAGAAGCAGGCGAGGCACCCGGCGGGAGGCATCGCGGCGGCACGTGGCCGACCCGGCAATCATGGCCGACCACGTCCGGTTCAGAGGCCTCCGCGGCAAGTTCCGCGAGGCCCAGGTCGATGCCCTCTACGCCCGCTGGACGAAACTGGAAGCGAAACGAGATGCATGGGGCGGTGGGTGAACAAGCCAGGGGGACAGTGGTTTCAAGAAGGGATTCCTGATACCGCACATCGAATCATTTGTCACAATCTTCCTCGAAGGGTAGATTCGACTTGCCACCGTTGCACATCCTGCAAAGGGTCTGCAGGTTCTCAAGAACCGTCTCGCCGCCCTGGCTCCATGGCTTAATGTGGTCTACCTCAAGCACAACCCCGGGCTCTGTTGCTGGAGAGCGCCCGCAACTCTTGCAGCGGTGGCCATCGCGGCGGACAGTCAAAAAACAAAGCCGCCATCCCGGTTTTCGCTGCGTCTTGTGTCTCACGATCGGTGTATTTCGCCGATCCTCGGGAAGCATCGGTTCTACGTCCGTACTATCGGTCCCGAGCGATGGAGCATTGACAGCAGCAATGAATGCTTCGAGGGCCTTTCGATATCCCCCGAACCTGTTTACGTACGGTCCACGAGAATAGCGAGAAAGTGGGGGCGTCATTTCATCTGCCGTTGGTTGACGTCCGAGGTTTCGCCATACCTGTTCCATGTTATCGAACAGTTCTTCATCCGAGATCGCGTAGTTCGATCCAGTCTCCAGGCCGGCTGCTCGGACGGCATCTTTCCATTTGCCAAGAAGGCGATACACAATCGTCACCGAGTATCGGCCCGCCTTCTTATACTGCCGTAGCGTGAGCTTTGTCGTATCGAGGATCCTAGCTACTCGTTGGATGTCGGCAAGTAAGGCAGCCTTGTCCACGTTCATGTACTTCGCGGCGGTCAGTCCTGCCCGGTCCAAGGCGTTGTTCCAGGTTCCGAAACGTTTCTTCAATGTTGCGGCACAGAACCGGCCGTGTTTGTCGTATTGGCTCTGGGTAAGGGAGGCAGCGGACAGCTTCGAAGCTACCGCGCGAAGGTCAGCCAACAAGTCGTCTTCAGGTACGTCGCGATGATATGGTTGAAGCTCGAATTTCAAGTCGATCTCACGCCATTATTGCAGATCAGAGCTTCCAGGTCACTCTCCTGGTCGGTGGGCATTACCCACTCCCGCCGAGCCGGAATTAACCGTTAACCATGCTTAAGTAGCTTATTGCTTGGTGTTATGAAACGCAAGGCGGTTTTCGTTCAACGCAATTGCGTGGCTGCATTCGCCAACCGGTGACCGGCTGGCCGATCTGAACCGGAGAGGCGGGATGGGCGTGTAACGGTGATCGATTGCCGAATGCCGTGTACGCTTTGTAGGGTGCTACACGAAGATTCCGGACTGGCCGACGACGAGCTCTGTAGGGTACCAGGGCGTGTTTGGCAGGTATGTCTGTCGCGGTTAGGATCATCGCTAACCTATCCTTCGCTGTCGCGAAAGGCGGGCCACCCGGCGCCAATAAGGGAGCCAAGTCGTCGGGGATGAGGAAGTGATCCAAGAGGGTTGTAGATAATGACCTCAGTGGACGATACCGTTACAGTCCTGGACCATATTGAGAACATTAGCGTTCCTGGAGACCCTTTCCGGGAACCCGCCAACGAGTACTGGGCACTAATCTGCCTGCGCGATGGCATGGAACTCCTGTATCGTCAGGCCACGAGGTGCGACGAAGCCGTGAAACAGCGGGTGAACCCCTCGGATGCCGCCCATTTCGTGGGTGGTGGCAACCTGCCGGACTTTCATCAGGTTCCCCAGTCGCTTCTGACATGTGCCTTCCATTGGTATGCGATTTCGGCATGTCAGTACGTACGTACAGTCGGCGCTATCGCTCATCGGCGGGACCCTGGGCGTCCGCGTCCGGACGTTTATGCCCAGAGTGTCATCCCCGATGTTATTGCGTTTCGCGACAAGGTTGCGGCGCACTTTGCCTGGTCCACGCAGAGCAACCGAGACAACGACGCCGAGCGTCTTGTGAGCATCCTACCGCCACTTACTTTTGTGGATGATTCGTTTTATGTTGGCGAGCTCAAGGCCACGGTACGGCGAAGCGGTACGGTGAGTGATTCTGGCTCAATCAGGCCGTGGAGCATCAGCAAGATTCACGAGCAGCTTCGCAGGCGATATTGGCCGAACGACCAGCAAACGAGTCTGGATGACTAATGTGCCACGAGGCGTTGGACCCGATTCGGATCAACGGGGGTGAGACGTGTCGAGGTGGACAGCGCTGGGGCTTGTCGTCCAGCAGGAAAGGTCTTGGCCGACCCGGCCTCACCCCCGATACCGAAAACACGTCACCAGGTGATCATTGACCATGCCCACGGCCTGCATGAAGGCGTAGCAGATGGTCGAGCCGACGAAGCGGAAGCCGCGTTTCTTGAGGTCCTTGCTCATGGCGTCGGACTCGGCCGTGCGGGCGGGGACGTCGGACATGCGTTTCCAGCGGTTGACCTTCGGCTTGCCGCCGACGAACGACCAGATATAGGCGTCGAAGCTGCCGAACTCGGCCTGCACCGCCAGGAACGCCAGGGCATTGTCGATGGCCGAGGCGATCTTCAACCGGTTGCGAACGATGCCGGGGTCGGCCATCAGACTCGCGACCTTGCGGGCACCGAACTTGGCCACACGAGCCGGATCGAACCCGTCAAACACCTCGCGATAGCGCTCGCGCTTGGCCAGGATGGTGTTCCAGCTCAGCCCCGCCTGGGCCCCCTCCAGAACGAGAAACTCGAACAGCCGCCGATCATCGTGCTGCGGCACACCCCATTCCTCGTCGTGATACCGGATCGACAAGTCGTTGCGGGCCCACGGACACCGCTCTTTGCGTGTCTTCTTCATCGCGAGGTTCCTCGGATGACCTGCTCATGCTGACCGGGTCTGCTCGGCGGGGCCTGAAATGCCGAATGACGAAACCGGAATGACGAAAGAAGCCCGAATGACGAAATCCGAATGTCAGCACCAGAAAGCGGCGCCGACTCCCCTCGTTCGTCATTCGGGCTTCGTCATTCTTTCGTCATTCGTGCTTCGACATTCGGCCTTGGAACGCACCCAACCGACCGGTCTGTCAGACCAACAGACTAACAGACCAAAAGGCCGGTAGACCAGTCCCCCGTCCTACCACCCGCTTCGCATGGCGCGGCGGCGAGGCTTGGGTCTTCGGGGTGTGCGGTGACCGACCGAAATTGGTCTGGCCTGCGGCTGGTCGCTCGCGGTGGACGCCGTCTGCAGATGCTGCTCTCTGACGGCCGGAGCCGCCTGGGGTGCGGCGTGATGACCGGCGGCGCGATCGCGTCGGTGTTGAGGGCTCGATGCTGCTACCCGCCGAGGATGCGCCTCATGCCGGGAACGCGGCTGCCTGTCCATCGGCTGGGCCGGCGGCTCGGGGAGCTTGGGCTTGTCCGGGCTGATCGGAATCGGCTTGCGGATCAGCCGCTCGATATCTTTGAGGTACGGCCGTTCGTCGCTGCCACAGAACGAGACCGCCAGACCGGAGGCCCCTGCCCGGCCGGTCCGGCCGATGCGGTGGACGTAGGTTTCGGGCTCGTTGGGCAGGTCGTAGTTGATGACGTGGGAGATCTCGTCGATGTCGAGGCCGCGGGCGGCGATGTCGGTCGCCACCAGCACCGGTGGGGCGCTGGACTTGAACTTGTTCATCGCTCGCGTGCGGGCGTTCTGACTCTTGTTGCCGTGAATGGCCTCGGCACTGATGCCCGCCCGCGACAGGTGCCGGGCGACGCGGTCGGCGCCGTGCTTGGTCCGGGTGAAGACCAGGGCCCGCGTGATCGCGTTGTTGCTGATGAAGTGTTCGAGCATCGCGGGTTTGCTGGCCTTCTCAACGAAGTAGACGGACTGCTGGACGGTGTCGGCAGCCATCGAGGCCGCCTGGACCCGGACGCTGACCGGTTGTCGCAGAATGGCGTCGGCCAGCTCGCGGATGTCGGCCGGCATGGTCGCGGAGAAGAGCAGCGTCTGCCGCTGGGCGGGGACCTTGGCAACGATCTTGCGGATGTCGCGAATGAAACCCATGTCGAGCATGCGGTCAGCTTCGTCGAGGACCAGCACCTCCACTTGCCGCAGATCGACCAGCCCCTGCTGCATGAGGTCGAGCAGCCTGCCGGGCGTGGCGACCAGAACGTCGATCCCGTCGCGAAGGGCCCGCGCCTGCGGGTTCTGGTTGACGCCGCCGAAGATGACGGCATGGCGCAGCGGGGTGTGCCGGCCGTAACTACGGAAGCTCTCGCCGATCTGAGCGGCCAGTTCTCGCGTCGGGGCGAGGATCAGCACACGGATCGGCGGGGTGTGCCGGTGGTCCCTGGGTCGTGACCGCCCGAGGCGGTGCAGGATGGGCAGCGCAAAAGCGGCCGTCTTGCCGGTGCCTGTCTGGGCACAGCCGAGCACGTCGCGGCCTTCCAGCACGTGCGGAATGGCCTTGACCTGGATCGGCGTAGGGGTGGTGTAGCCTTCGGCGATAACCGCACGAAGGATGGGCTCTGAAAGCCCCAACTCTTCAAATCTCATCAAAAACCTTTACCAAATGTGGCGAGAGCGGATTGTGCCGGGGAATGAGGCGGTCGCACGTTGCGTCCTGATAAGCCATCGGTACCTGGCCTTGATCCAATGGCT
>CAZPIO010000129.1:0-23611 GCA_964586235.1 uncultured Planctomycetales bacterium | reverse complement strand
TAGAACAGGGTGATCGTATGCTGTTGGTCGAAGGTCTTGAAAACCTACCCGTCCACGACGCTGTTGAGGCTGGCGGGGGCCCACGCCCGCGGTTCGCGCAGGTCGAGGTCGGCCAGGCGGCGGGGGCGGGCGATTTCCTCGTACAGATCGTCGATCAGGGGCAGGGCGAGGTAATCGGTGGCGTCCTTCCAGTCGAACGTGCCGGGCCGGTGCCTGCCCTGGCGCCAGAGCATCCAGCCGGAGAACAGACCGTAGAACAGTGTCTGTACCAGCGACGATCGGAAGAAGGTCTCGCCCTCCTTGCCGCTGAAGTGCAGGCCAAGGGCCTGTTCCATCGCCTTCTGGAGGGGTTCGAGGGCGGCAATGTCGTGTCGTTCCAGGCGCCGGCGGGCCTCGCGGGCATGCCGGGCGAGATCGTCGGCCAGATCACGCGGCCGTCCGATCGGGGCGCCGCGCCTCATCACGCCGACGAGAAAGTCGACCAGTTCCTCGGACATCTGCCTGGCGAGGGTGGTCGGCCGCGACCTCCAGAACGTCTCAGGATCGCCGGCCAGGGTACATCGCGCCAACGGGCCGATTCCGTTGCCGTTTGACCGCCCGACCAGCAGGAAATCCCGGTAGTTGGTGATGAGGACGAGGCCGTACCGCTTGCAGTACCGGGCGACCTGGGAGCTATTGGCTGTCTCGGTGGTCTCTTCCTCGGGCGACTTGACCTCGACAACCAGACGCCGGTTGCCGGACTTGACCTCGTAGACCTCGAAATCGGGGTGGCCGGAGCCGGTGTCCGCGATTTCCGCCGTGGCCTGCACGGGCGGGTCAATCAACTCGCCCACCGCGTTCAGGAGGTTTTCCAGCGGAGCGCGGTACGCGAGTTCCGGCGTGTGCCTGCGCCCATGGATTTCGTGGAGACGGTCCAGGTACGCATGGACGATCGTCGACACAGATGCGCGCTTCATAAGCTGCATGCTACTCCACGCGGCGGGCGTCGACAATCCCAGCCTGCGGGCTGGGAACGACAAGATGCCGGCACGTGTTCGCATCGTTGGGCATGGGCGGCCTCGGCTTTGCATCAGCCAGATGCCGCGTCCGGCCGTGGCCTCTCGCAGTGTCCACATTTACCGCAGGATCAGGTCGTTTTCGCTGAGATAGTGGGGCTGGTTGGGCGAATAGGGTCGGAGCATCAAGGGACTGAGGGTCTGCTGCCGGACGCCCCAGCGGCAGGGTCCGTGACACTTTAGGCGGCTCTTTCAGAACCCCGAGCGCTGGCGAGTGGGCCTCGGGTCGTGCGACCGCGCCGCGGTCTGGCCCGCCCTTGACCGCCTTGCGGGGGTCGGTCAAGGGCCCGTCGCTTGCCAACCTTTTTGCATTAAGCGTCTCGATTGGCCGGCTAAAGCCGGCCGGGAGAGGAAGACAAGAGAAATATAGCGGCCGCTCGCAACCAGCCCTGCAAAGGGCTGGCCTAGAAGCCCGCCTGCGGCGGGAAAGCCCCGTGGAACGGGGCTATGTGAGCGGCCCTCATCGCATCTGAAGCCTCCTTGATGCAAAAAGTTGTTGCGCTCCGGGTTCTGAAATGGGCCTGCCGCAACCCCGCCTCAACTGTCACGGGCGCCCCAGCGGCAGACTCCAGGCATTACGGCTTGCCTCGGCTGGACCACGAAGCTTATACTCTGGAGTCCTGGTCACTGTCTGTGTGGGGCATCCCGGATGCAGAGCGCGAAATCGTTCAGGCGAGACCATGTTGACGGGCTGGCTGGTGGATTCTCCGGCTCCCGTGCGGCCCGCGTGGGGATCCTGAGCCTGCTGGTACTGCTGGTCGCGGCCGGTCCCGCCCAGGCCTACATCGGCCCCGGCGCGGGCTTCGCCGCGTTCAGCTCTTTTCTGGTGATGTTCACCGCGCTGCTGTCGGCCGTGGTGACGTTATTCACCTGGCCGCTGCGCTATCTCATCCGGGCGATTCGAGGCTGGCGTGTCTACGCCCGGAGCCGGGTGAGGCGTTTCGTCGTGCTCGGGCTGGACGGCATGGAACCCACCCTGACCGAGCGGTTTCTGGCGGAGGGGAAGCTGCCCAACCTGGCCAGATTACGCGACCAGGGATGTTACCAGCGGCTGGCGACGACGGTACCGCCCTTGTCACCAGTGGCCTGGTCGTCGTTTCTGACCGGCTCGAACCCGGGCAAGCACAATATTTACGACTTCCTCAGACCCGACCGGCGGACTTATCTGCCGACGCTCAGCTCGGTGAGCATCCGGCGATCGGGCCGCGTGCTCCGGCTCGGCCCCTACGAGATCCCTCTGGGCAAGCCTGACATCCGCCTGCTGCGCAAGGGCAAGCCGTTCTGGAGCATTCTGGGCGCGCACGGGGTCTTTTCCAGCATTATCCGGGTGCCGATCACGTTTCCGCCGGAGAAGATGCGTGGCGTGCTCCTGTCGGCGATGTGCGTTCCGGATCTTCGCGGCACCCAGGGGACTTTCTCTTTCTACACGACCAGGGCGCTCGGCGAGAGCGAGCGCATCGGGGGCGAGCAGTTCCAGGTCCAAAGAGAAGGCAACATTATCCGCGCCCATCTGGTGGGCCCGGAGAACGGCATGCGCCGGGACCGGGCGGTGATGAGATGCCCGTTCAAGCTCGTGGTTGACGATAAGCGGGGCACGGCCGTCCTGAGCGTGAACGGTGAAAAGCGGCAGTTGGAACAAGGCCGGTACAGCAGTTGGGTGGATGTGTCGTTCAATGCGGGACTGGGCGTCAAGGTTCGAGGCATCTGCCAGTTTCTGCTGCTGAGGACGTCGCCCGAGTTTGAGATGTACGTGACGGCGATCCAGATCGACCCCGCCAAGCCGGCGATGCCGATCTCGTACCCACCAGTCTACGCGACCTACCTGGCCAAGAACCAGGGCAAGTACGCCACCCTGGGGCTGGCCGAAGACACCTGGGCGCTCAATGCGTCGATCCTGAGCGACGATGACTTTCTGCACCAGTGCATCGAGGCCGACAGCGAGCGCGAGAAGATGCTCTTCGACGCGCTGGACAAGGTCAAACGCGGGCTGTGCGTCTGCGTGTTCGACGGCACGGACCGCATCCAGCACATGTTCTGGCGGTACATCGACGAGAGACATCCCGCGCATCGGGGGCCGGCCGACGGGCAGCGCCGCACCGCCATCGAGGAGCTGTACCGGCGTAACGACGATCTCGTGGGCAGGGTAATGGCCCAATGCGCAGATGAGGACACGGTCCTGATGGTGCTCTCGGACCACGGCTTCAAGAGTTTCCGGCGCGGCGTGGATCTGAACTACTGGCTCAAGCAGAACGGCTATCTCCAGATGGCCGACGGCGGCGACCCGGCGAAGAAGTATCTGGCCGACGTGGACTGGTCACGGACGCGGGCCTTTGCCCTGGGGCTGGCGGGGATCTATCTGAACATCAAAGGCCGCGAGGCATGCGGGATCGTGGAACCCGGCGAGGAGGCGGACCGCCTGCGTGAGGAGTTGGCGGCCAAGCTTGGCGGCCTGATTGATCCGGCCACGGGCGGCCCGGCCATCCACCAGGTCTACATCGGGCGGAAGGTGTATCGAGGGCCGTATGCCGAGGCCGCTCCCGACCTGATCGTCGGCTATCATGAAGGCTACCGCGTGTCGTGGGAAGCGGCCATCGGGCAGTTGACCGATCGGCTCTGGCACGACAACACCAAGGCCTGGAGCGGCGATCACTGCATCGATCCGGCGCTGGTGCCGGGCGTGCTTTTCTGCAACCGCAGGATCAAGACGGAGCATCCGCGACTGATCGACATCGGGCCGACCATCCTGGCGATGTTCGGCGTGCCGGTGCCCAAGCACATGGACGGCCGTCCTCTGGCGGTGGCGGAGGCTGACGGCGAATCTTCAGGCGGTCACGAAGCCGCGGCCGCCTGACGGAGACGGACGAGATGCCTGGCGCAAGGCGGAAGCTGAATCGAAGACAGTTCTTGAAAGGCTCGGCGTCGACCGCGGCGGCTCTGGCCGTTGCGTTGCGCAGCGCGCCTGCCCGGGCCGGCCGGGGAAACAGACCGCCGGGCAGAAAGCTGATCGTGCTGGGCTTCGACGCCATGGACCCGCGGCTGACCGAACAGATGATGGACGCGGGCGAGCTGCCGAATTTCAGCCGGCTCCGACTGGCCGGGGGCTACCGCCGACTGGGCTCGAGCATCCCTCCGCAGACACCTGTGGCCTTTGCGAGCTTCATCACCGGCACCAATCCCGGCGCTCACGGGATCTTCGATTTCATCCATCGTGATCCGGCCGGGCAGTTTCTACCGATGTTCGCGGCAGCCGGAATGTCCCGTGCCGAAGGTTACTGGGAGGTGGGCGAGCACAAACTGCAGTTGACCTTCTGGCCCTTCAATCACCGGGCTCCCCGCCCGGTGTTGCATCGCAAGGGAGTTCCTTTCTGGGATTACCTGGATGAGGCTGGCATTCCGACGTCCATTTACGCGATGCCCTCGGATTACCCGCCCAGCCCGTCGCGACACGGTTGCCATCGCGCTCTGGCGGGTCTGGGCACGCCCGACATGCAGGGGACGTACGGCACCTACCAGTACTTTGCCGAAGACGGGCCGTATCGGCCCCAGGACAAGGGCGGGGGCATGCACGCCCGGATCGCTTTCAAGAACGAGTCGGCCCAGGCGGCGCTGACCGGACCGGTCAACACATTCCTGAAGAAGCCTTCGCCGGCCGCCGTTGCATTTGCGGTTCATCGCGACCGCGAGAGCGATGCCGCCCTGATCGAGATCCAGGACCGTCGGATTCTGCTCAAGCGAGGGCAATGGAGTGGGTGGATCCGACTTGATTTCAGGTTCACGACGCCCAGCTTCATGACTGACAGACATCAAAGCGGGATCTGCCGCTTCTATCTTCAGGAAGTGGCCCCGAACTTCAGACTGTACGTCACGCCCATCAACATCGATCCGGCCGATCCGGCACTTCCGATCTCCGAGCCGCCCGGCTTCGTCGCGGAGATATCGCGGGATTTGGGCCTGTTCTACACGGCCGGCTTCCAGGAGGACCACAAGGCGCTGACCAACAAGGTCTTCACGGACGAGGAGTACGCCGAGCAATCGGCTTTGGTTCTGCAGGAACGGATGGAACTGCTGGAGTACGCACTGAGGCACTATGACGATGGCATGCTGTTTTACTACTTTGCCTGTACGGATCTCCAGCCGCACATGTTCTGGTGGGACAGTGACGAAAAGCACCCGGTTCGCTCACCGGAAGACGCCCGCAAATACCACAACCATGTCAAGCAACTCTATGTAACGATGGATCGCCTTGTGGGTGATCTGTTGGCGCGATACGGCGAGCATGCGACCCTCATGGTGATGAGCGACCACGGCATGGCGCACTTCAAGAGGCAGTTCAACCTGTGCACGTGGTTGCGGGACAATGGATACATTCAGCCGGCAGACTGCACGTCGCTGCTGGACAACGTGGACTGGTCGCGGACGAGAGCGTACGGGCTGGGGATGAACGGCCTGTATCTCAATCTGAAAGGCCGCGACCGCGATGGGATTGTGGACGCGGGCGCGGAGCGTGAGGCGCTGCTTTCGGAATTGGTCGCGAAGCTCGAAGCGGTCCGCGACGTGGATGGGCGGGCGGTGATCAGCAAGGTCTACCGGGCCGACAAGGTTTACTCCGGCGAGGGCATGGCGCTGGCCCCGGACCTGGTGGTGGGGTATCACCGGGGCTACCGCTGTTCGTGGGGCACCACGCTGGGTGTCATGACGGAGGCGGTGTTGTCCGACAACACCGAGCCGTGGTGCGCCGACCACTGCCTGGCAACCGAGGAGGTGCCGGGGATCCTGTTTGCCAACAGGCCCATCGCGGCGGAGTCGCCCACCCTGCTGGACCTGGCGCCGACGATCCTGGCGGAGTACGGGCTGGACCGGCCACCACAGATGGAGGGCCGTAGCGTGTTCGCGCCGACGAGGCCGGCCTGAACGAGTTTTGACGGCGCAGGAAGGAATGCCCAGGTATGGCCAAGATCAAGCTTGACGCCCAGCTCTACGATCGCGTGAAAAGAGTCGCGGAGATCGCAGGTTACAGCAGTGCCGACGAGTTCATCGTCCACGTCATCGAGAGAGAGCTGGAGCGGCTCGAACCGGCGGGCTTCGATGAGAAGAAAATCGAAGAGCGGCTGCGCGGCCTTGGATATATCGAGTAGACTCACCGCTGGTTTCCGGCCCGTGTACGCGGCGAGGACACGTTGCCCATGATGTGGCTGCTGGACGCAGTGAACTGGCTGTTGCTGACCCTGGGTGATGCCGCCCAGTGGCTATGGAATGACGGACTTGGCCACGTGGGCGCGTTACTGGCGCTGATCGCCAGACTGCTGAACCCGCTGTTGGCGCCGTTGTTTTCGTGGGTCAACCTGCTGGTCAACCCGGTTGCCGGGTGGCTATTGGCGCCGATCGGGAGGATGCCCGGCTGGCTGTCGAACACGATCGTATCGGCCATCGCGGGCCCGGTGCTGCTGGTCATCTTCAAGTACACCTCCAGTCAGCAAGCGATCGGGCGGGCGAAAGAGGCGATCAAGGCCAACATGCTTGCCCTCAAGCTGTTCAAGGATGAGTTGTCGGTAACGTTGCGCGTTCAGGGCCGGTTATTGCTGGGTGCGTTGAGGCTGCTGCGTTACTCTCTCCGGCCGCTGGCGGTTATGACCGTCCCGGTGTTGCTGGTGCTCGCCCAGATGGCGTTGTGGTACCAGTGGCGCCCGTTGCGTCCGGGCGAGGACACTCTGGTCACTGTCAAGCTCGCTGCTGCTTCGGGGGGCGCGATGCCCGAGGTGGAGATCGCCTCGATGGAAGGCGCCGAGCTTGCCGCCGGCCCGGTCCGGATTCCGACCAAGAGCGAGGTCTGCTGGCAGATCCGCACCGTCGAGGAAGGAGTTCACCGTATCGTCTTTCGGGCGGGCGGGCGAGAGGTCGAGAAACAACTGGTGGTCGGCGAGGGCTTCCAACGCGTCAGCGCGGTCCGCCCTGGTTGGGATTGGACAGCGATTATCCTGCATCCGGCCGAGAAGCCCTTGGGCAGCGATTGCCCGGTCCGTTCGATCACCATCGACTACCCTCCCCGCGTCTCGTGGGTCAGCGGGACCGAATCATGGCTGGCCTACTTCTTTGTTGTATCCATTGCATCCGGGCTTGTCCTGAAGCGTTTCCTCAAGGTCAAGATCTGAAAGCGCGAGCGACGGTACAGCTTCGCAGCTTTATGGCCGTTGACCAGGTCCGTCATTATGACTTCCAGTACTGTTGGCGCTGGCGTTTCCCAGAGCCGGAGAAGCGGGGGGTTCAGGGGCAGAGCCTCCGGAAACTCTGGACGGCGGGCGAACGGCGAGGGGAGATGCGGGCAAACGATTAGACCTACTTGCCGGGAATCTGTCTCGGGTACCCCCCACCCGGCGGCAATGGGAGCGGGCCCCTCGGCTTGCGCTCGGGATGGAGACCGCCAGTGGCACCCGGCGGTCGGTCAGCTTGTTCCTGTGTGAACGACGATGGGAATCGTCGACGGAGGGGTCCCAGATAGGAATCTGGAACCAGCGGCGACGGAGGGGTCCCAGATAGGAATCTAGGACCAGCGGCGACGGAGGGGGCCCAGATGGGGATCTGGGACCAGCGGTTCGGCGAGCCAGTTGGTCCGCGAGCGCGGACCCTACATGGCTCTTGCTGCGGAGCCAGTCCCCGTTTGGACCGGCTTGGGTTCATTGGAACGCTCGCCTAGAATGTTCGTGTGAGCAGGGAGTCGTCCACGAATGTTGAGCAGGGCCGTTTGCGGCGGCGGCTGACGGTGCGGGGGCGTGTTCAGGGGGTCGGGTTCCGGCCGTTTGTTTGTCGGCTGGCGAATGAGCTTCGACTCGGCGGGTTCGTGGGCAACGATATCCATGGGGCGTTCATCGAGGTGGAGGGGCCGGCCGCGGCGATCGATGAGTTCGAACGGCGATTGAGGGGGGAACTGCCGCCGCTCGCCCGCATCACTCAGTTGACCGGCAGTTCGGTTGCTTCGGTTGGGGAGGCGACGTTCCGTATCATCCACAGCACGAGCATCGGCGAGCAGGACGCCGAGATTACGCCGGACACGGCCACGTGCGCGGATTGCCTGCGAGAGCTGTTCGATCCGGCCGATCGGCGATACCGTTATCCCTTCATCAACTGCACCAACTGCGGGCCGCGGTATTCGATTATCCGGGCCGTCCCGTACGACCGACCCAACACTACGATGGCTCGATTCACCATGTGCCCGCTGTGCCAGGCCGAGTACGACGACCCGGCCAACCGGCGGTTTCACGCTCAACCGAACGCGTGTCCGGTGTGCGGGCCACGTGTGTGGCTGAGCGACGGGAGTGGGCGCGAGATTCCCGGTGACGCCATCCGTCTGTGTGCCGAGCGACTGCGCGATGAGGCGATTGTCGCGATCAAGGGGATCGGTGGCTTTCACCTGGCGTGCCGGGCGGACAGCGACGAGACGGTTGCGCGTTTACGCGAGCGGAAGGCGCGAGAAGCCAAGCCGCTGGCTTTGATGGTGGCGAGCATCGACGCGGCCCGGGCGATTGCTGAGGTGGATGAAGTTGCGGCCGTCGAGCTGACGGGCTCGGTGCGACCGATTGTTCTTGCCCCCAAGAGGCCTGGTGCGGTCGTCAGTTCGCTTGTTGCGCCG
The DNA here is from genome assembly GCA_964586235.1 of uncultured Planctomycetales bacterium. GTDB lineage: Bacteria > Planctomycetota > Phycisphaerae > UBA1845 > PWPN01 > JAUCQB01. Next base: position 14,932 of record CAZPIO010000129.1, on the reverse strand, counting down.
GGCAACGACTGTCTCGGCATCATGCTCCCATACACGCCGCTGCATCACCTGCTGATGGCCGAAGGGTTGGGGCCGCTGGTGATGACGTCGGCCAACCCGACGGACGAGCCTCTGTGTTCGCGAAATGAGGAGGCCCTGGAGAGGCTGGCGACGATCGCCGACGCCTTCCTGATGCACGACCGCGACATCGAACGCCGGGTGGACGACTCGGTGGTCAAGATTATGGAAGAGGCGGGCCGGCGGGTGATCGTTCCGATCCGTCGGGCCCGGGGGCTGGCGCCGGCGCCGATCCAGGTGCCGGTGGAATCGCCCGCCGTGGTGCTGGCCGTGGGGGGGGAGCTGAAATCCGCGGTTTGCGTTCTGAGCGGCCGGCAGGCGGTGCTCAGCGAGCACCTCGGTGAGTTGGAGAACCCGGCCGCGTTCCGCAACTTCACCACGACTATCGAGCAGTTCAAGAAGCTTTTGCGGGTTGAGCCGCGGTTGGTTGCCTGCGACATGCATCCGGACTACGCGGCCACGCGGTTCGCCGCCACGCTGGGCCTGCCGGTGGCCCGGGTGCAGCATCACCACGCGCACATCGTCAGTTGCATGGCCGAGGCCGGGATCAGCGGGCGCGTCATCGGCGTGTCGTGCGACGGAACGGGCTACGGGACGGACGGGGCCATCTGGGGCTGCGAGGTGCTGGCTTGCGATGAGGCGGATTTCGAACGCGCGGGTCACTTGCGGTACTACGCACTGCCGGGCGGAGACCAGGCGGCACGGGAAACCTGGCGCCCCGCGCTGAGTTTGCTCTGGGAAATGTTCGGGCCCGCATGGCGCGAGCGGGCGGAACCGCAAGCCGCGCGCGTGGATCAGCAGGCATTGGAGATGACCGAGCGACGGTTGGCGCGGTCGGGGCGGATGCCGCGGACGTCTAGCCTGGGGCGACTGTTCGATGCCGTGGCGTTTATTCTGGGGGTCTGTGACCGGAATCGATACGAAGCGGAGGCGGCGATGACGCTGGAGGCGATGGCCCGCGAGGCCGGCCCGGCGGATGTGCTTGCATATGCGATTGAGAATACCGATGATGGCCACCGGCCGATGGTTTGTGATGTGCGGCCGATGATTCGAGACCTGGTGAACGGGCTGGCCGGCGGCGAGAGTATCGGCAGACTGGCGGCTGCGTTTCACGAGACTTGTTCGCGGATGCTGGCCGACGTTGTCGAGCATGTCGGGGTGAGGACAGGCCTGTGTCGCGTCCTTCTCAGCGGGGGTTGTTTCGCGAACCGTCTGTTGCTCGAACGGCTGACGGAGCGCTTGCGGGCGGGGGGATTCGAGGTCATATCGCATCGTGAGGTTCCGACGGGCGATGGGGGCATCGCCCTGGGGCAGGCGGTTGTGGCGGCGGAGCGGTTGCGGAGAGGTTTGGTATGTGTTTAGCGGTACCCGGCAAATTATTGGAAATCGTGGCTTCGAATGAAGCCGCGCCGACGTCGGCGGTCGGGACGGTGGATTTTCAGGGTACGCGGGTGGAGGTGGGCCTGGCGTTTACGCCCGAGGCGAAGGTCGGCGACTGGGTGCTGGTACACGCGGGTTTTGCGCTGAGCGTGCTGGATGAGGCCGAGGCCCTGGAGACGTGGAGCTACCTGAAGGCCGCGGGCGTGGCGGAGCTGCCGCCGGAGGTTTCGGAGGGGCGGTAGGCTCATCATTACCGATGTTGAGCGGCTCATGACGCACTTGAGCATCGAGGAACTGAAGGAGCGGATTGCCGCGGTTGCCCGCGGCCTGCGGCCGGTGCAACTGATGGAGATCTGCGGCACGCACACGGTGGCGCTTTTCCGGACGGGCGTCAAATCACTGTTGCCGCCCACGGTTCGCATGGTGAGCGGGCCTGGGTGCCCGGTCTGCGTGACTTCCCAGGGGTATATCGACGCGGCCTGTGAGGCGGCCGCCCGGCCGGAAGTGACCATCTGCACCTACGGTGACATGGTACGCGTTCCGGGCAGAACCGGCAGCCTGGAGAAGCAACGGGCCCGCGGCGCGCAGGTGGTAATCGTCTATTCCGCGCGGGATGCGGTGAAATACGCCGCCGAGCATCCGGATCGGCAGGTGCTTTTCCTGGCCGTCGGTTTCGAGACGACGGCGCCGGCGTCGGCGGCCGCGGTTCTCGATGCCGCGAACCGGGGGCTGACCAACTTTTTCATTCTTTCGGGTCACAAGCTGGTGATCCCTGCTATGACGACGTTGCTGTCGGCCGGCGACGTGCCGATTGACGGGTTCCTGTGTCCGGGGCACGTCACGGTGGTGATCGGGTCGGCGGCCTATCGGCCGGTGGCCGAGCGGTTCGGCAAGCCGTGCGTGGTTGCCGGTTTCGAGCCGGGGCAGATGCTGCTGGGGTTGCTGCGACTGCTGGAGCAGGTGGCTCGCGGCGAGGCGAGGGTTGAGAATGTTTATGGCGTGGCGGCGACGGAGCGGGGCAACGTGGCGGCGTGGGAGTGCCTTCTGAAGGTATTTGAGCCGGCCGACACGGTGTGGCGGGCGATGGGTACGATCCCGATGAGCGGGCTGGAGCTTCGTCCTGCTTACCGGCAATTCGATGCCGTCTCGGAGCTTGGTTTGACCATCGGCGAGGATTATGAGGAGCCCGGCTGTCACTGCGGTGAGGTGATTCAGGGTAAACTGCTGCCGCCGGATTGCAGCCTGTTCGGCAGGGTCTGCACGCCGACCTCGCCGGTGGGGCCGTGCATGGTGAGCTCGGAGGGGACGTGCGCGGCGTGGTACAAGTACGGCAGGGTGTAGGAGCGGTCTGTAACCGCGACCTTGAATGATCGCGGCTGCAAGCGGCTCCTGCAACGGACCGAGGGGATAAACCCCTCGGCTCGTCAAGATCGCGGCTGCAAGCCGCTCCTACGGGTGATACGCATGGCACAAGCGGATACATCTGACATGGAGCGCATCGTCCTGGCGCACGGCGGCGGTGGAGAACTCACCCGCCGGCTCATCCATGACCGATTTCTGCCTCATCTGGCCAACCCCTTGCTCAATCCGCTGACCGACAGCGCGACGTTCTCCGTGTCGGGGCGAGTGGCGTTTACGACGGATGCGTTTGTGGTGCAGCCGCTCGTGTTTCCAGGCGGGGACATCGGCCGGCTGGCCGTTTGCGGTACGGTGAACGATCTGGCAGTGGCCGGGGCGGTGCCCAAGGTGCTGAGCCTGGCGCTGGTGATCGAAGAGGGGCTCGAGGTGGCGCTGCTTGATCGCCTGATGCGATCGATTGCGGAGGCGGCGGCCGAGGCGGGCGTGGTCATTGCCACCGGCGATACCAAGGTGATCGAGCGGCGGGGCGGCGACGGGCTGATTGTCACCACCGCGGGCATCGGCGAGATGCGGGAGGGGGTTCGACTTGGGGCGGACCGGCTGGCCGCCGGCGATGCGGTGATTGTCAACGGAGGCATCGCCGAGCATGGGCTGGCGATCATGTCGGTACGCGAGGGGCTTGGATTCGACACGGAACTGGTCAGCGACGTGGCTCCGCTGGGGGGCCTGATTGAGGTGATGTTTGCCAGCGGAACGGATATCAAGTTCCTGCGCGATCCGACGCGAGGAGGGCTTGCCGGTGTGCTGGCCGACCTGGTCGAAGATTCGCGGCTGACCATCGAGGTCGATGAGCAGTCGGTGCCGATCTCGCCGGTTGCCCGACACACGGCCGAGTTGCTGGGTCTCGACCCGCTGACGGTCGCCAACGAAGGCAAGGTCGTAGCGGTCGTTGCGGGCGAGGATGCGGACAGACTGCTCCGGGCGTGCCGGAGCCACCCGCTTGGGCGACGGGCGGCGGTTGTCGGCCGAGTGGTGCGGCGCGATCCGCCGCTGGTGGAATTGCTCACGGCCGCCGGTGGACGGCGGATTGTTCAGCGGCCATATGGGGAGGAACTGCCTAGGATCTGCTGACGGTTCCGGGGAGTCCCCCACCCCTTGCTCTGCAAGGGATGGGGCACCTTCCATGGCGGCGCTTCGCTTGGTCATGCCACGGCGATCGAGACCTGGTCATGCTACCCTGGCTTGGGCGGATGGACCATCAAGATGCACGAGACGGCCATTGCTTCTGAGATCGTTGACTGCCTGCTGCAGGTGGCGGCGCAGCACAAAGCCACGCGCATCGGCGAGGTGGAGGTAGAAATCGGCCGGATGCGACTGGTCGTGCCGGAGGCCCTGGAGTTGGCATTCACCGCGGCCGTGGCCGGCACCGTGGCCGAGGGGGCGGCGCTGAAGATCATTGACATCGCCGTCACGGCCGTCTGCAACGCCTGCGGAGCCGAGTACCAGCCTGATATCGACCTCAGCTTTGTCTGCCCGGCCTGCGGGCTGGCCGATCCGCGCTTCACCGCGGGCAACGACATTGTCATTCGAAACATCACCTGCGACGTGGACGAAGGAGTGTCGGCATGAAGCAGATCCACGTGGTGGAGAGTGTCCTGAAGGCCAGCGAGGCGGCGGCGGAGGAGAACCGGCGTCGCATGGACGAGGCCGGCCTGCTGGCTGTCAACCTGATGAGCGCTCCGGGGAGCGGCAAGACGACCCTGCTGGAGCAGACCATTCCCGCGCTCGGTCCCGAGTGCCCGTGCGCGGTCCTGGTAGGCGACCTGCAAACCACCCGGGACGCGGAGCGACTGGGCCCTCTTGCGGTTGAGACGGTGCAGATCAACACCGGCAGAGGCTGTCATCTGACTCCGGGGCAGGTGGCCGAGGGGCTGCGTCACCTCGACCTGCGGCAGTTCGCTTTCATGTTCATCGAAAACGTCGGCAACATGGTCTGCCCGGCCGCGTTCGACCTGGGCGAACACGTTCGCGCGGTGCTGCTGAGCGTGCCTGAGGGAGACGACAAGGTGGCCAAGTACCCGACGCTGTTTCAGAAGGCCGACATCGTGCTTCTGACCAAGGTGGATCTTCTGGGGCTGCTCGATTTCAGCGTTGCCCGCGTGCGGGAGGATCTGTCGAGGCTCAATACGCGGGCGCCGTTCATCGAGGTATCGAGCAAGCGGGGCGACGGGATGGACCGCTGGCTTGCCTGGCTCAAGGAGCGATTGACCTCGATCAGGGTAGCGAAGAGATCATAGGCCGAGCGGTTGCTGCAAGGCGGGTCGGGAGGCGCTGATGGGCGCTCGTGGCTGTTGTTCAATGCTTCTTGTCGTGATCCTGTTCGGCATTACGCCGGTCGCGGCCGGTGAGGTCGGCGGTCCGGTGAAGCTGGCGATCACGGCTGACGGGCGGCTTCTGCTGAACGGGCGGCCGTATTTCTTCATCGGTTTTGCGCCCGGGCCGCCGCTCGATTTCCGGACACCCGAGGGCGGTGACGGGTGGGCGGAGATGGCCGCAGGCGGCATGTCGGTTGTTCGCGGCGGCGTCTCCTCCGAGGGTTGGACGCCCGAGGCCGAGGAGCGGTTCGGGCAGTACCTTGATGCCGCTCACCGGCGCGGGGTGTATGTCTGGCCGTTTCTGCGGGAACTGGTGGAGCTGAACAGGCCGGGGATGCGGGAGAGGCTGGAGCAGTTCGTTCGCAGGTTTCGCGGGCATCCGGGCATTCTCTTCTGGAAAAGCGCGGACGAGCCCGAGTGGGGTAAGCTGCCGGTCGAGCCCCTCAAACAGGCTTACGATCTGATTCACGAGCTCGATCCCGACCGGCTGGTGTGGTTCTGCCATGCGCCTCGCGGCACGCTGGAAACGCTGCGACCGTACAACGCCGCCTGCGACATCCTGAGCATCGACATCTATCCCGTCAGCGCCCCGCCCGGCAAGCATTCGCTGGAGGCCAACAAGGGCTTGAGCATGGTGGGAGATTACACCCGGCGAACCGTCGAGCTGGCCAGAGGCGGCAAGATGCCGTTCATGGTCCTGCAGGCCTGCTGGAGCGGCGTGAATCCGGCCCACAATCCGAAGAATCGGCTGATGTTCCCCACGTTTCGCCAGGAGCGGTACATGCTGTACCAGGCGATCATCTGTGGGGCGAACAGCGTGTCTTTTTTCGGGATGCCGGTGGCGCTGACCGGCCGTGATGCGGAGCTTGGATGGAACTGGACGTTCTGGCGGGCGGTGCTGCAGCCGCTGCTGGCGGAGATCAAGCCGGGCAGTGAGTTGTACCCCGTGCTGACCTTGCCGGATTCGAGGTACCCGCTGAAGTTCACCGGGGCTCCCCAGATCGAGGCGCGATGGAAGGAAGCGAGTGTCTACCTGTACATCCTTGCGGCGGCCCGCGAGGGGCAGACGGTCGAGGTGCGGTTCTCGGGCGTGCAGGACGGCGAGGTCACGGTGCTGCATGAGAACCGCACGCTGGAGGCCAGGGGCGGGTCGTTCACGGATACGTTTGCCGAGCACGACGTGCATGTCTATCGCGCGCTGCGGGTCATGTCCCCCGCGTCGGCTCCCGCCGGACGCTGATCGTGCGTGAGAAGGACGGGTGGTCCTCGCGGGGCGGAATGGCACCCGGCGGGCCGACGGCATGGTCACGCAAAGCCGTGGTCATGGCACCCCGGACTATGACCGCCGGTAACGAGAAATGGTCATTTCCGCGGATTTCAACCCGTCCACGGCCGCGGAGATGATGCCTCCGGCGTAGCCGGCGCCTTCGCCGACGGGGTAGAGGTTCTTGGTGGAGATAGACTCGCGGGTTTGGGGATCGCGGAGCATGCGGACCGGGCCGCTGGCGCGGCTTTCGGGCGCGGCAACCAGGGTGTCGGGGCCACCGAAGCCAGGCAGGCGGCGGCCGAGCTGCTCGATGCCTCGGGCGATGGACTGGGCGACCCATTCGGGCAGGATCCGCCGCAGGTCGGACCACTGCCCGCCGAGCGGATAGCTGGTTTCCAGCTTGCCGTCGGAGGGGCGACCCCGGATGAAGTCGCACGCCCGCTGAGCGGGCAATTTGTACGATTGGCCGGTGACTTCGAAGGCCGTTCGTTCGATCTGCTCGAGGAAATCGAATGCCGCCAGCGGATCGACCTGCACGGGGGGATGGGCCTCGCGCGGATCGACGGTGACGACGAGGCCGCTGTTAGCCAAGGGGCTGTTGCGGCGCGAGCGGCTGGCTCCGTTGGTGGAGATCTCGCCGGGCGACTCGTTGGTCGGCAGGATCATCCCGCCCGGGCACATGCAGAAGCTGAACATGTCGCCGCGCAGGCCGGCGGCGCCCTTGGCGATCAGGTGATACTCAGCGGGCGGCAGGCGATGATGCCCGCAGTGCGGCCCGTACTGCCAGCGGTCGACCATGGCCTGCGGGTGCTCGATACGCACGCCAAGCTGGAAGGGCTTGGGCTCGAAGGTGACGCCGCGACGGCCGAGTATGCGGAGCGTGTCGCGGGCGGAGTGCCCGACGGCCAGGATCACCGGCCCGCACGCGATCGTCTCACCGTTGACCACGATGGCCGAGAGGACCCCATCACGTATGACCACGTCTTCGAGACGGGCGGCGAAGCGGATCTCGCCGCCGAGCTGCTCGATTCGGTGTCGGATCCGCCGGCAGATTCCCGGCAGCTTGTCCGATCCGATGTGAGGCCGGCCGTCGATGAGGATGTCGGGCTCGGCCCCGTGGTGGTAGAAGGTTTCGAGAATGAATCGTATGCGGGGGTCGTTGACCCGGGTGTAGAGTTTGCCGTCGGAGTACGTGCCGGCCCCGCCCTCGCCGAAGAGCAGGTTGGATTCGGGATTGAAGCGATGATCGCGGTAGAAGTCGACCAGGATGTCACGATGCCGCGTCTTGACGTCCGGCCCGCGGTCGATGACCAGCGGGCGGTAGTCGTGCTGGGCCAGTAGCAGGGCGGCGAACATCCCCGAGGGGCCGAACCCGACGACCACCGGACGGCCGGGCAGAGCTTCGCGGCCGGGCTCCAATGGCGGGGACTCCTCGGCTTTGATCAGGGCCACGTCGGCACGCCGCAGCCGTTTGACAAGCTGTGCCTCTCGCTTGGGCGGGCCGCCCAGGGCCAGTTCGACGGTGTAGACGAAACCCAACTGATCGTGCCGCCTAGCGTCGAGCGAGCGGCGCACGAGAGCCCACAGGCGGATGTCCTCGCGCTTCACGCGCAGTCTTTTGGCCGCCCGGTCGGGCAGCAGGTCCTCGGGCTCGTCGAGCCCCAGTGTCAGTCCGCGGACGGCGATCGGCATGACATGAGTGTAGGGCCGCTCAGGTCGCAATAGAAGGGATGGCGAGAGGGGGCGAGGGACGAGGGGCGTGGGGCGAGGGATCGGACGAAAGAGAGGCGACCGTCGCCACCGAAGCTGGACCGGCGCGCGGGGGATGTTTACCATGAGCGATCATGCCGACGAAACGCCGCAAGACTGCCGGGAAGAACAGGAAACGCCGGGTGGTGATGGCTCGTCTTGTGCCGCTCAAGGAGGCCGACCGCAGCTTTGACGTCGAGTTCTGGCGCCGCGTCGGCGTGGAAGGTCGCTGGCGGGCGATGCGAGAGATGGTAAAGGAAGCTTACCGGATGCGAGGCGAGGATGTCCCCGAGTTCAGACTTCAGAGATCTGTTCAGCACATTGAACGAATGCCGGGTCCGGTATCTCGTCGTCGGCGCTCACGCCGTCGTCTTTCACAGTGAGCCTCGATATACCAAAGACCTGGATATCTGGGTGGAGCCCACGCCGGCCAACGCTCGGTGCGTGTTCGAGGCACTTGCTCGATTCGGGGCCCCGCTGGGTGGCGTGGCCGTGGAGGATTTCACCGATTCGGAGATGGTCTACCAGATGGGCGTGGAGCCGAGCCGGATCGATGTCATGATGAGCATCACTGGCGTCACATTCGCGTCGGCTTGGCGCAACAAGGTTCGCACGAGATACGAGGGGGTGCCGATCTTCGTGCTTGGCCGCAGAGATCTGATCAGAAACAAGCGTTTGGCCGGCCGCGCGCAGGACTTGTTGGACGTGAGGAATCTCACCAAGGTGCCCGCCAGGCGGAAGCGCCGACGAAAACCACGATCATGAGGGTCGTTGTGGCGTGCAAGAGCGCCAACGAAAGACCAGCCACGGGCAATGGGCGAGTTACCCATGTACCAGGACGGCATCAGCATCAGTGTCTTCAGGCAAGCTCGTGGGTTCCGACGGTTGCTCCTGGCGGCGCCTGCCGTGGTCATGGCTCTCGGCTGTGCTTCGGCGCCGCTGCCTACGGAGCCGCTCACCGCGGCCAATGCCGGGCGACTGGAGATGGTGTACAAGGCCAAGCTCGGCGACTACGGGTACCTGCCGCTACCGGAATACGACGACACCATTGGAGATGTGGCGATCGATTCATCGCGGCACGTCATGTACTTCACCCCGGAGTGGCGGCCAGGGTTGCTGCCAAGCCTGATCCCCTATATCCCGGTGGGGGTGAGCATGCTTGATCTGCGAAGCGGCCTCGAATTGCGGCGGACGCGCATCCCGCATCAGCCGGACATGACTGGCGACAGGACCGTGGGTGGCAGCCGGCTGGTAATGGCTGATGATCGACGGCACGCGTTTGTATCGGCCGGCTGGTTTCGTGGCTGGCAGCCGCTCGACTTGGCCGGCGAAGTGGCCTTCTCAGACAAGTACGGCGGGGCTACAGGCGGGCTGCTCAGGCTGGACCTCCAGAAGGATGAGCCGCAACTGGTGGCTCAGAGCATGGGGTTTGCCCCTCATCCGCAGGTGGACGCTCACCGGATCATGGTCCTGGGGTGGGTTCGGGGGTGGGGATATCATCCGCAGATCGGTTACGTCGACAGGGCCAGCGGCCGCATCGCATCGCGGGTCGCGGCGATCAACTTCGAGAGGCGAGGCAGCGAGGACAACTACCGAGGCGGGGTGAGTGACTATGTGCTGGTGCGGGCATCTTCTCCGAAGAGCGAATTGCTGGTGCTGGCTCCGGAAGGCGGGGAGCTCAAGCCAGTCAGCCGGCTGGTGCTCGATGACTGGCGGGCGGGCGTGGATGCGGTGGACTGGATTCACCGCCGGTGGATCGTGAGTGAGTCGCAAGAGGGGGGAGGGCGGCGGGTGCGGGTTTACGCCGTGCCGACGCTCAAGCTTCTGGGCGAATTGCCGGCGGGAGCGTTCGGGCGACACCCTGAAGGGATGGCGTGCGTCCCGAAAACCTCCCTATTGGTTGTGGTTCCCGAGAACAGCGAGCAGGAACTGGTGGTGTTTGACCTGGATTCCGGCAAGGAGATTGCCCGGCGGCGGCTTTTCTACTGGGGCTTTCCTCCCTGGCAGTCCTGGCGGCCGGTGGCCGATCCGGAGGGCATCTACATCGGCGCGCTGGGCGAGACCTGGGTCAACCTGTTTGCCGTCCGGCCGGGGTGAGCGGCGATGCGGATCCATACAATCGCAGTTGGGCTGCTGGCGGTGATGGTTGCCGGGTGTCGCACGTACATTCCGCCGCCGGGGGTGCAGAACTGGCAACCATCGGACCGGATTGCGGTCAGCGCCAAGGAGTTGACCGGCCTGGCGTGGTCGCGAGACGGCACACTATTGGCACTCGCCGACAACGAGGGGCTGCTGGCTATCTGGGCACCCGGCGAGTCGAAGCCTAGAATGTCCCGGCCAACCGCACGGTCATGCGTTTACGCCCTGGCCTTCTCACCTGATTCCTCACTCCTGGCGAGCACAGATCGCGAGAAGATCGTCTTGTGGGAGGTGCCCATCGGCATGAAGGTCGGCACGATGAGCGGCCACACGGGCTCAATCCATTCGCTGGCTTTTTCACCCGATGGGCGGACACTGGCCTCAGCCGGCCAGGACCATACCGCGCGGTTGTGGGATGTCCAGTCCCGTCGGCAGCGAGCGGTACTCCACGGTCACGACCTGGAGGTCAACTGCGCGGTCTTCTCGCCCGACGGGACCATGCTGGCAACCGCCAGTTCGGACTGGACGGCCAAGCTGTGGGGTGCCACGAGCGGCGAGGAAATCGCGAGCATCGCTGTTGAGCCGTACGCCGTGCGGTCGGTGGCGTTCTCTTCGGACGGACGCTTGCTGGCCACCGGCGCCTATCGCTCGGTGAAGCTGTGGGACGTGAATACGCGGCAGGAAGTGGCGTGTTTCGAGGGCCACCGACGACCAGTGGGCTGGGTCGCGTTCTCGGGCGACGGGCGGTTCCTGGGCAGCATGACATTCAACGGCGATTTCAAGCTGTACGATGTGGCGCATCGGCGCGAGGCGGCCTCGCGGATGATCCCGTACCCGTGGCCGTACATGTTCGTGGTCGCGTTCGCGCCCGACGGCCGGCGCATGGCTACCGCCCGATCCGATGGCGCCTCGGAGATCTGGGACGTGGCGGCGCTGTTCAGGACCGCAGACGGCGAGCCGTGATCAGTGCCAGACACGTGCGGGGAAATGTGCAATCATCATGAGCAGACTTGTGCGAATCCCCCGATCAATGCCGCAAGCTGCGGCAATCATGCTCATCCTGACGGTCGGCTGCGCGGGTGATCGGTGGAAGAATGAGCTGGGCCGGCTCACACCGCAACAGCGCTTGGACGTGGCGATATCCAAGCTACGCTCGCTTGATGCAGACACGCGGGCGGAGGCCGCCGAAGTGCTGGGGGATCTCCGTGACCCGAGGGCTGTGGAGCCTCTGATCCGTGCACTGGACGACCCCGACCAGAGCGCTCGATATCACGTGGCGTACGCTCTGGGCAAACTTGGCGATCGCCGGGCGGTCGAGCCACTGATCGCGGCGCTGCCGCGGTTGGACGGTCCGGGATACAGGGCACTCGGGGATCTGGGTGATCCGCGGGCAGTGGAGGCGATGATAGCGGGACTTGAGACGGACTCGTTTCGGGTCGCGGTTGCAGCTCTCGGCAAGCTGCGTGATCCGCGTGCCGTGGACCCGCTTGTCGGAATGATGCATCACCGTCTGGCCCACGTTCGTCAGCTTGCGGCTCACGCGCTGGGGGAACTGGGCGATCCGCGCGCTGTCGAGGTTCTCGCGGCGGCCCTGGATGACAACGGATTGGATACCGACGAGGATAACCGACACGCCCTGCGCAGTCCGGTGGCCCTTACGGCTGCCGAGTCGCTGGACAAGATCGGGGCCACGGAGGCCCTGGGCAAGGCGCTGAAGAATCGGGACCCGCACGTTCGCGAAGTGGCGGTGCGGGCTCTGGCCGGTTTGCGTGATCCTCGCTCGATCCAACCATTGATCGGGAGTCTTCAGGATGAGGAGCCGTTTGTGCGCGCGGAATCAGCGGCAGCTCTGGGCGAATTCAAAGACCCTCGCGGCGTCGAGCCTTGCATCGCCGCCCTGCGCGATCCTGTGCCCCTGGTTGTGCGACTGGCGGCCCACTCGCTGGCGAAGCTCGGGGATCGGCGGGCCGTGGAGCCGTTGATCGACGTTCTCAAACACAGGCGGCCGGTGGCCTGGGCGGCGGCTGAGGCACTCGGAAGACTGGGTGATCCGCGGGCCATGCCAGCGCTTCAGGCGGCAGCGACACAACCGGCTGCGGAACTCCGCGAGGCCGCGGCGCGGGCCCTGCAAGAATTGGAGCGGACACGCTGAGCGCAGCCGACGTCGGGCGGCCTCGGTGATCGTCCCCGAATCACTTCCAGAAGATCGTTCCCCGATCGAACTTCTCCGCCTTTTCCAGCGCGTCCAGGATGGGCATGCGGCCGTACTTGGGGTTGTCGAACCAACTGTCAATGGCGAAGATGCCGCTGTCGGCGTGGTAGATCCACGACATCTGGGCGAAGAGCGGGTCGCCCCAATACTCCGGGTGTTTGGGGTTGAACCGCTCGAAGATGCCCATGTTGTAATCGCGGTGCAGTTCGGGGGTGATCTTCAGGTAGTTCTTGTCGTCCTGGTTGTCGGGGAACGTGCCGCCCTCGGTGCTGAGGATCGGGATCGGGTGCGGCAGGTACCGGCCCATCAGGTGGATGAGCAGTTCGACGCCCAGGTAGCAGGTGTTGTTCTTCATCAGCGAATCGACCCGCTCGGCCTTGGTGGCGTGCGGCATGTTCCGCTTCGCGTCGAACGGATAGTCGAGCGGGTGGTTCGTCGTGCCCAAGTGTACGCCGAACGCCGTCCCCGCGAAGGCCTCCTCAATCTTGTCCCACTTCTTGAAGGTCTCGAAGCAGTCCTGCCACCACAGGCCGGCGGAACGTTTGTCCTCGCCGCCGACGCTCATGGCGTAGAAGACCGGGATGCCGCCTTCCTCGACGATCATCGGTTTGACCCGGAGCCACTGCCTGCAGAGCCGTCCGGTGCGGTCGGGCTTGTCCCACTCGCCGGCCGCCCACTCCAGGCTCAGGTTCGGTTCGTTGCCCAACTCGATATAACGGGCCCCGGCCTTGACGTACTCATTGACCAGCCTGCGGAACTCCTTCTCCTCCTGCCCTTCGCGAGGGTAGAAGGGGGTCGGACGATCGGTGTAGATCCGCACCACCGGCTCGACTCCCTGGCGCCGGCAGGTTTTCACCACCTCAATCTTGTTGGCCCCGCAGGCCAGCACCTTGAACCAACTGAACCCGTATCTGCCCTTGAGTTCCTTGAAGAACGCGTCCGGGTCCGACGGCACCCACATGCAGTTCGGGTTGTCGTGGATGCCCCAGCCGGTGTCGGGTGCCGGCGGACGCGGGTAATCGGCCAGGGCCAGCCACGGTCCGGTGGGTTTGACGCCGCCGGTCGCGGCGGGGGCGGATTCCGCGGCTGCGAGGGGATGGTTGAACATCACGAACATCATGAAGGTGGATGTGATAAGACGTCCGAGCGCTGATGCTGGGGTACTCGGCGCCAGGCGATGAGAATTCGTGTCCCCCACGGCTGAAGCCATGGGGCAACCGCGGGAAAGGGGCTTACGGCCACACATCCTTCAGGTCCTCCGATCGTTCGCTGGGAATATTGTTGTTCCGCAGGATTTCCGCCCCGAACTTCTCGACCAGCTTGGGCTCGAGGACGATCTTTTCCTCGTTGTCCTCCTCGAAGCGAAAGATGATGAACGGCTCCTTGTTCTCCTTGATCAGGCCGATCAGGTGTCGCAGGTTCTTGACCGGCTGGTCGTTCACGTGGGTGGCCACCGACAGCGGCGAGACGCCATAGCCCTTGGTGATCTTGTGCGGCAGGATGGGGCAGCAGAGCGCGACGATCTCGTCGCCCGGCTCCTTGCGATCTTCGTCGATCTTCTTGATCAGCAGTGAACCCCTCGATCCGAGCACCGCGAACGCCTGGCTCGGGATGACCGAGATCATCTCGGACGTGACCGGCGTGAATACCATGCCGCCATAGATGAAGTAGGTTGGCTTCTTTCCGGTCATGCGCTGGATGAGCGAGTTGTCCCTGGTGACCGTGGTCACTTCGGTTTCGATGGTTTTGGCGTCGCGGATCAGTTTCAGTTTGACGCTGCTGCCGGGGGCTTTGCTCGATACGAGGTAGCCCCACCCGACGCGGAGCCCTTCGCCGATGGGCACCATTCCCAGGTTGTCGATGTCCACGCCGTCGCACGCGGAGACCACGTCCCAGGGCTTGATCTTGTCGCCAATGTCGGGCCGTTCGACCCGGTGGATCACCAGGCCGGTCTGCTCGCGTTGCAGCTTGAGGTAGTCGCGGAGGGACGGGTTCTCCAGGGTTGCCCCGCTGATGCGCAGACGGGGGAAGCCGTCGTACTTGCCGTCGGCCTTGAAGTCGTCCAGAAAGTGGCGGATGACCTCGGCCGGGATCAGGTAGCCGATGTTGTCGCCTTCTCGCAGCCGGCTGAAGACGATGCCGGCGATGGTGTCATCGACGATTCCCGGCCCGCCGCTGTTGCCCGGGTTGATCGCGGCGTCGACCTGGATGCGAATGGCCATGGTGCCGTAGTTGTAGGGGGCCCACTCGATGCGCGAGACGACACCCTCGGTGACCGACAGCGTATCGCCGCCGACCGGGAAGCCCAGCACGTTGATTTTGGTTTTGAGCGACGACAGCTTGGCTGCCAGCTGCTCCGGCTTTAGGTCCTTGATTGCCTCCTCGTCTTCGATT
>CAZPIO010000128.1:0-23729 GCA_964586235.1 uncultured Planctomycetales bacterium | reverse complement strand
TATTCAACTTTGGCCTGCTGAATGAGATCTGACCAGCATCATGTCGGACACCAATCCATTGTTCCGCGAGGGGAGGCTGCATTCTAAGCAACCGTTGCTGCACCATGTCTCAACCGGACTCCCCAAGCGTACATGGGTCAGTGTTTTGAGATATTCGCTTCATGGTACATGCTCCTGACAGCTCTCTGTTTGATTACCTTATCGAAAACGTGTCGGCCAAGAGCAGCCACTCAGGCAGTTGGTCGTGCCATTTGCCTGTCCCACCTTCTGATCTCAAGGACTGCGGGCGAGGGCGATCTTCAGACATCAAGGACCAGTTCAGGATGGTAGCCCGTCGCCTCGTGATCATACCCCTTGGCATTGCAGATCACCCGAGTGGTCCCCAGCGAGTAATCGAGGAATGCATGGGTGTGCCCGTGGATCCATAGCTTTGCGCCTGAACAGGCGACAAAACCATCGTGGGCGGAGCAGAAGGCTGCGGAGAAAGTATCGCGTCGGAACTGTTCAACGACACTACGCGATGCGGGACTGTGGTGCGTTGCGACCACCGTGGTCGCCGCTTGGAGGCGGGAAGCTCTCTGTTCCGGTCACTCCGGCGCCGGAGCAGGAGTCGCCGGCCAAGGGGAATATGAGGGCAACGGGGGAGTCAATAATCGAGAAAACGCCACAAGACCCTGAGCTTCAAGAGCTTGTGGCGTGTGTGTCAGATAGAACGGAGAGGGGGGGATTCGAACCCCCGGTACAGACAAGCCGTACACAGCCTTTCCAAGGCTGCCCGATCAGCCACTCCGGCACCTCTCCACGCGGGGGGCCATGGACCCCGGCGGTTGACAGCCTTTCAGAGTACCAGATGGCCGTCGGGTGTCAATCCGGACGGCAGGGCGAGACGCCTCAGCGTCAGATTTGCCCCGCATCGATCTCCTCAATGGTTGGCAGGGGCTTGTCGGCCGGGGGGAGATTCCGGTACCAGACGACGATCAAGGCCCACAGCGAGAGCAGGAACAACAGCGCGGTGATCCCGAAGGACCGCCAATCGTGGATGATGAACTGCATGGGCAGCAGGAAAAGGGTGATCTGCCACACCAGGGCGAACGGCAGGGCCGCCAGGTCGTAGAAGTGCTCCCGTTCCATCTTCCTGCGGGTCTCGGGGTGAAGCATGCGTTTGAAGGGACCCCAGAAGCCGAACGGGCGGGTGGTTTTGTAGAAGTGCTCGACGATCTTGGGGTCCGCGGGAGCGGTCAGGTAGGTTCCCACAATTGCCCCGAACAGCGCGATGCCGGTATTCAGGGCAAATTTGTAGTAAGAGTCCATATCGGGGTGAAGGGCGTGCTGGATCAGCGCCCCGACGAGGCCGATGGCGGTCCCCCCCACCACCCCGCCGGCATTGAATCGCCACCAGTAGAGCCGCAGCAGGCCGGGGATGGCCAGCCCGGCGGTCAGGCCGAGGATGATCCAGTCCCAGATCTGGTTGATACTGGCGGTCCAGTAAGCCATCACGAAGCCGCCGACGGTCAGGACGATGCCGAAGCCCCAACTGGCGGCAATCATCTCGGGATTGCTCGCCCTCGGCCGGATGAAGGCCTGATAGATGTCCTTGGTGAACAGGGCGGTGGTGGCGTTGACCGTGGGCGCGAAGGTGGACATGGCCGCGGCCACCAGCGAGATGAGGAACAGGCCGCGGAGCCCCACGGGAATGCGCATCAGGATCACCGCGGGCAGGATCCGCTCGGGATTAACCGAGCCTTCGTAGCCGACCATGTCCAGCTTGCTCTCCCACTGCTTTTCACCCAGGGTGTTCTTCAGTGATGCGACCAGTTCCGGGTACTTGTCCTGGTTCTGAATCAAATAAGTAATACTGTCTTCCCACCTGCTCTTGGGGATGGCCTTTTCGATCTTCTTGGGATCGTCGATCGCCCCGGTCTCGTTCGGATAGGCCTGGCGGACATAATGCTGTTTGACCAGCCGGGACGACTCGCTGAGGGCTTTCGTGTCGGGGAAGAGCTCGCGAACGAGAAAAATGCCCATGACCGCGAAGCCCATCATCATCGGCCAGCGGAAGGTCATCAGCCAGGTCCAGAAGAAGGTCAGCTTGCCGCAGTCGCGTTCGTTGCGGGCCCCGAAGTAACGCGGGTCGCCGCCGGCACCCATGCCCTGGAGGACATTCTTGAACAGCGCCAGGGCCGCGAAGGCAAAGAGGAGATGGAACTGATCGTAGCCCTTGGGCATCTCGACTTGCCAGTTCGGAACGCTGGTCGTCCAGTTGGTGACGCCGGTGACCTGCTGAGCCAGGACGCCGATGTCGCCGTCATAGTCGCCGACCTGGATCACCGCCATGATGGTGATGATCACCACGCTGATCAGGACGATGCAAGACTGAAAGAGATCGGTGTAGACCACCCCGTAAAAGCCGGACAGGAGGGTATAAGCCACGGTCAGGACGATCATGAGCAGGGCACAGACTTTCGGCGGAAACGGGAGGAACATGGCCAGGAACGAGCCGGCTCCCTGGATCAGATACGCGAGCATTCCGATGGTGAAGATCATGCCCGCGAGGGCGGTGATCACCCGCGCGGCCTGAGCCCCGGGACCGGTGCCGAAGCGGTAGACGTACCACTCCGCGCCGGTTAAGACCTGCGAGCGATAGTGCCACTTGCCGGTCCACAGCATCATGAAGGCCAGGACCAGCACCGCCCCGCCGCGGAACTCGATGTACAGGCCTCGCGGGCCGAGCATATAGAGGAAGGAAACGATCAGCATGGTGCCGGTCATATCGAGGAAGGCGAGCATGCCGGAGACGCCCAGGGCCCACCAGGGGAGCTGCTTGCCGGCCAGGAAGTAATGCTCGAGGCTGCGAGAGGCCCGGCGCTGAAGGTAGATGCCGATGCCCACGACAATGACGGCGTACAGGGCAATGACGCCGACATCGATGAGATTGAGATGTTTCAGGCCGAATCGGGCAAGATCCAAAGAGGCCAAGGTGCATCTCCCACTGAATCGGGACAGACAAGCGGGTCGGCGACCACAACGATATGCGGCAGGTTAGAGGGAGGGCGAAAGCCCGTCAAGCTTCCACGAAGGCACGGGTGGGCCGCCAGCGGTTGGCGAAGGTTGTGAACTGCCGCTATACTTCGACCCGCCGGCGGGGCATGGGCGACCCCGCGATCGGCCGGACGTGACCTGCGCCCGCGAAACGATGAGGTTTCTGCAAGCATGCGCGTTCTTATCACCGGTTCGAGCGGACAGATCGGTACGAATCTGGCGGTGGCGCTGATGGCCCGCGGCGATCAAGTGGTGGGCATTGACCGGCGGGCCAACGCCTGGACCGACAAGGTCGAGACCTGTCGGATCGATCTGAACACTGCCTCGGAGAAGGACTTCCCGGGCGGCCCCTTCGATCTCGTGGTTCACCTGGCGGCGTACGCCAAGGTGTTCGAGCTGGTCGAGCATCCTGAGCGAGCGCTCGAGAACGTCAACATGTGCTTCGGTGTTCTGGAGTACGCTCGAAAGAAGCGGCTGCCGCTGATTTTCGGAAGCTCGCGTGAGGTGTACGGGGATATTCACCGCCACGTGACCGAAGAGGCCGAGGCGGATTTCGTGGTGGCGGAGAGCCCCTACTCGGCCAGCAAGATCTCGGGGGAGGCGTTCATCTACTCTTTCGCGCAGTGTTATGAGCTGCCCTACCTGGTGTTCCGCTTCAGCAATGTTTATGGTCGCTACGACAACGACCTGGAGCGGATGGAACGCGTGCTGCCGCTGTTCATGAGGCGGATCGCCCGCGACGAACCCATCGTGGTGTACGGCAAGGAGAAGGTGTTCGATTTCACCTATGTTGATGACTGCATCGACGGGGTCTGCCGGGGGATCGACGCCCTGGTCAGCGGCCGGGTCACGGCCCAGACCATCAATGTGGCTTACGGGCAGGGCAGCACGCTGGTGGATGCGGTCAATATCATCTCCCTGGCGTTGGGCAAGGAGCCCAAAGTCACCTACGAGCCTGCCCGGCCGGGCGAGGTCATGCGTTATGTCGCGGACATCTCCAAGGCCCGGCAACTGCTGGGATATGAACCTCAGACGCCGCTGACCGCCGGCATCCCCAAGGCCATCGCCTGGGCCCGGCAGCGGGGGGATTTGCAGCGGTCATGCGGGCACTCTCATAGTATGCCTCAGCGTGGATTTTCCAAATGACACGTGGAACCGCATGTGAGCCTACCACAAGAAACGTGGCCGAAAAGCCTCTTGGCACGCAGGGTGGAGTCTGCCTCAGCTCGTCAGACCGGAGAGAACTCGGAAGCGGAACAATCGCAACAACGGCGGGGCGCTGGTATAATAGCGGAACGAGGTTATGAGGGCGTACAGCTCTATGCCTGTGACGTTCCAAGGCAGACCGCCTTTTCGCGGGCCGCAACCCAAGAGCACTTGCAGTCCAGAAAGAGGTGCGCAAACCGCGCAGATCCCTGGCCGTAAGGCTCCAAACAGATCCGTGCGCTGCGGCGACACGGCAGCAGGGTCCGGAGTTGGAGGATGATACCAGTATCTCACTCTCACTTACCGGCCACGCGCGTTGATTGGTTGTGCACTGGTGTGCTGTTTGCAGCGTTTTACCTCTATCTACGCTGGGTGGTGGACCCGCAGATCATCCACGCCGGCCAGTCGCGGGACCCGCTGTTCCTGCTCACCGGCCGGTTCTTGACGGATTTCGTGCAGCACCCCGGCGACCTGGCCCAATACTGCAGCACATTTCTGCTCCGCCTGGCCTTCTATCCCTGGCTGGGTGCCATTGCCTTCACCGGACTGGCGCTGCTCCTGAGCCTCTCCACACGCCGTCTTCTAACCACCCCGGCCGACCGTTACCTGCGCGTAATCCACTTCACCCCCGCATTGTTCCTCGTGATCATCTTCGGCCGCTACACCTTCCCCCTCCCAGCGCTTCTGGGTTTGCTAGCGGCGGTGGTCGGCTTGGCCACTTATGTGAGTCTCTCCGTACGCAGTTCCATGAGCCGCGGGCTGCTCTTCCTCATCATTGCGGCCATCCTCTATCTCACCGTAGCCGGCCCAGCGCTTGTTTTCATCCTCCTGGCCGGTCTCTTCGAGGCCATTGCGCGGCCGCGCGCTGTGCTGGCGGCCAGTTGTCTGCTGGCCGGCCTTGCCTTGCCGTACCTCATCGGGGGGATCATCTTCAATATGACCCCCTCCAGCGCCTATCTGCGTCATTTGCCTTTCGACAGCCAGAATGACCGCATAGCAGACGCTGCAACTGCCTGCCTCTTTGGCTTTTACCCGCTGGCGGCGGTGCCCATCTGGCGGCTGCGCAGGAGTGCCGCCCCCTCTCCAGCATCGCGCCGCCTTGAAAGTCCGGCTGGGTGGTATCGCACCTCGCGCATCACTCCGGTCATCCACGCGGCCGTTCTGCTGGCTCTTGCCGTAGCTGCCGGGTGGCTCTCGCTCAACCAACCGGCTCGGCTCCGGCTGGCGCTGCAGTTCTATGCCCAGCACGAGCGTTGGGACGACCTGCTGAGCCAGGCGCCGCGCATTTCCCGCTGGGACAGCCAAACCCGCTTTCTCTTCCACCGTGCCCTCTTCCACCGAGGTCAGCTCCTCGATTGCATGTTCGCTTACCCCCAGGACGGCGGGGACTACCCGGTCGGCTGGTTGTTTCCCTCTCGCGAAGCCGCCCAATCCGCCTACCCCGAATTGGCCAGACTATATTTTGAGCTCGGCCGGACCAACCCCGCCGAGCACATGGCGAGCGAGGCGGTTGAGCTTTTTGGCGACGGCCCCCAGATGCTCCGGCGACTGGCCCTGATCAACGTAGCCAAGGGTCGGCCCGACGCAGCGCGTATCTACTTAAACGCCATGGTGGAGGACATGGTTTACGGAGAGTGGGCCCGCGACATCCTGAAGCAGCTCAATGCCGACGAGTCGTTGGCGGACAATGTTCAGGTCCAGCGGCTGCGCCGCTCTGCCTCAGGCCCCGACTTTGTTCCCGAACCGACGATTATCGACAAGGTCGAACCCGCGCTGCTGCGCGTCCTGGAGAAGGACCCGGCCAACCGGATGGCCTTTGAATACTTGGTAGCCTGCTGGATGTTGACGGGTCATCCTGACCTCGCCGCGGCTCGGGTGGCGGACCTGCCGGCCTTAGGCTACTCGCACATACCCAGACACATGGAGGAGGCCGTGCTCTACTGCCAAAACCGTCGGCCGGGTGAACGGATCGACCTGGGAGGCATGACCATCCGCCCCGAGACGCGCCAGCGTTTCGAACAATTCGCGCGGCGCCTGCGCACGGCCAGCCTCGAATCGCGCAAGAAGGAGCTGGCCAACGAGTTCGGCGACACCTGCTGGTACTATATCGAATTCCGTGAGTCAGCGCCCGCCGGTCCTGGCGGATGGGGCCATGCCAAAGGAACCCTGCAATGATCAAGCGGCTCTACTGGCTTCTACCACTCTTCCTGGCGCCTATCCTGGCGGTGGTAGCGTTTCATGTCACCCGACCGCCGTTGGCGGACATCCGTGAGTTCTCGACGACCGAACGTCCCCCACGCATACGACCGGACTATGCCGGCGTGGTCATTCCCCCCAATATCGCGCCGCTGAACTTCATCATCGACGAGCCAGGCCGCCAATACCATCTGAAGATTGTCTGCCAGGATGGAAAAGATCTGAGCATCACGAGCAACACGCCCAAGATCATCATCCCTATGAAACAATGGCGCGAGTTGATAATGTCGCACCGCGGCCAGGAACTCCGGTTTGACGTCTATGCTCGATCGGCCGACCGTTGGAGCCGGTTCCAGGCCATCCACAACACCGTCTCCACGGATCCGATTGACAGCCAGCTGGCCTATCGCCTGATCCGCCCCGCCTACAACCTGTATACACAAATGGGCATACATCAGCGTGATCTTGAGAGTTATAGCGAACGGCAGATTCTGGGCAGCAGGTCGGTCAACGGATGTTTCAACTGCCACGCTTTCAGCAACAATTCGCCCAGCCGCATGCTGCTGCACGTCCGCGGCAAGGGAATCACCGGTATGATCCTTGTGCGTGACGGCCATGCTGAGCGGGTGAGCACGACGGCCGCTTTCGGCAACGACGCCGGCTACAGCTCCTGGCATCCAAACGGCAACACCGTCGCTTTTTCGGTCAATGAGCTCAGCCTGTTTTATCATTCGGTCGGCGAGACGCGCGATGTGTTCGACAAGGCATCCGACCTGGGGTTGTACCTGGTCGATTCCAACACGATAATCTCCAGCCCGCTGCTGGCAGACCCGGGGCGGCTGGAAACCTTTCCCGCTTGGTCCCCCGACGGGCGGTGGCTCTACTTTTCCAGCGCATCGCCGTTGCCGAAAGAACACTTCGCCAGGATTCGCTACGACCTGGTACGGGTGGGCTACAATCCGGAGACCCACGTTTTCGGGCCGCGGGAAACGGTACTGTATGCAGCAGACCTTGGCGGCAGCCTGCTGGAGCCCCAGATATCACCCGATGGGCGCTTCCTGCTCCTCGCCGTGTGCAACTACGGCAACTTTCCCGTCTATCAAAGCAGCGCCGACCTCTGTCTGGTGGACCTTGCTGCCCCTGGCCCATTCAAAGCTCTCAAACTGGAGCAAAGCAGCAACCTGAGCGACTCCTGGCATTCCTGGTCGAGCACGGGCCGGTGGATCGTCTTCGCGAGCAAGAGGGGCAACGGCTTGTTTGGCCGGCCCTACTTCGCTCACGTTTCCGAATCCGGAGAGGTCTCCAAGGCGCTGGTGATGCCACAACAGGACCCAGCGTTCTACGACTCATTCTTGCGCAACTACAACAAGCCTGAGCTGTTCAAAGGTCCGCTGGAGATCAATGAAAAGGAATTGGCCCGCGTCATCCTCGCTGCGGAAAAAACCAAGAAGGCCGAGTGTGGTACCGGCGTCCCCGTGCGGCGAGGACAGTAGCGGTTACTCCCCGAGCCGTCCTTCTGTGAGGCCTCATTCCTGGCCACCGGCCGTCGCCGGCCGCCGTTATTGAGTCAGCCGATTAACCCGTGGGAGCAAGGCAACGCGGGAGTGCGTGGTTTTGCATCCCCAGGAGCGGATGTTTATCGGACCTGCTACCTCAGGCGTTTGTCGGGATCCGACGCTGGAAGCTCCCGCATCGGCCAATGTAACCCATTTGTATCAATGAGGTTAGCGGTGGCGTCAAGCCCTGCCGCTGGGCCTGAGGATCTGTCGCACATTGGGCATGCCACTCGACGACGCCGGCGGTGACAGGTGGCTGGGATGGTGAGGGAGATACAATCAGGATGCTGCTGTGCATTGGCGACCTCCAGACCTCCAGAATCCTAGAAAAAAACCGTTGACAGACTGGAGGCGGCCGAGGATAATACGCTTCAGTGGAGAAAGAGGCCGCGTCGGCAGGGTGAAGGGCAGGAGCCAGGGAAAGGCATCCATTTCGTCTTACCCACGCGGTGAACACGTTGGTGTTTTGAGGTGTCTGGTTTCACTTTGCCTGCTTTGGCAAGGTGCCGGCTCTGAGTGTCTGGCGGTTGCGCGTGAAAACGCGGCGAAGCGGCGGAGCTTTGCTGATCACGGTAGGAGTATGAACGTTCACTTCTGTTTTCTATCTATTAGATGGAGGAGGTTAGACATGAGAGTTGTTGTTGGATTGGCAGTGTTGGCACTGGTGGCCGCACCGGCGTCGGCCATCCTGCTGACGAACGGCGGTTTCGAGTCGGGAACCGCCGGGTGGAGCAGTACCCACGGGGATTTCGGCGTTGGGAGCAATATCTGGGATCCGGGCGCGGCGCCTGAGGGCGCCACGAAGGGTTACGTGCAGAACGGAAACGCAAGTGGGAGCCACTACGCGTATCAAACCGTTACGGTGCCGGCCGGCAGTAATCTGACCCTGACGGGCTGGTGGGCCTACGGCGCCTGGGCCAATGCGGAGCATGGCGTATTCGTCTTCGACGGAGCGGGCGTCGGCGGCGCGGTTCTCAACAAGGTCTCTGTGACGCCTTCACCTCTGCCGCAGGGCACTGGCTGGATGCCGTTCAACCTTAACGTCGCCGTACCTGGCGCGAGCACGCAAGTTACCGTGGCCTTTGGGTGGGTGAACGGGAGCTGGAACAACGGCAACGCGACCTATGCCGATGGTCTCGTCCTCACGCCGGAGCCTGCCGGTCTGGCCCTCATGAGCCTGCTCGGCATTCCGCTGCTCCGCCGTCGGCGGGCCTGAAAAGCAAACCCGGACCGCCTTCACCTCTAAGTGGCTGGCGGTTTGAAGCCAGATGGCTCGAAGATGCCCGGGCAAGTGATCGTCCGGGCATTTTCGTGCGCGGAGAGGCATCTCCGGCAACATATGACTGCACCTACTGGCAGACAGCCAACGACCGGCAGTGACTCCAGCCAGCACATTGGAGCGCAAACGCCCTACTCGGGTGTGTTCGCCAAGGCCTGAGTGACCTCTTGCTGAAGACGGTTGAATTCGTCTTGCTGATCGGGATGCATGGAGACGGAGTCGCGGAGCCAGGATTGGAACTCGGCGACGTAAGCCCGGGCGGCTTGCCTCTCATCCGGGCCGGCGGCCGATGCCAGCCGGGCTCGTGCGAGGCCGCACCTTGCCCGGGCGGCCGGCAGGCTGTGGGGTTCGCTCATCTGCTCGGCCCTGCAGAGATACGTGATGGCCTGCCCGTATTCCCTGGCGTCGAGATAAGCCTGCCCGACGTGATAGTGCAAGCGGTCCCAGCTTTGTGCGCTGCACCAGTTGCGATGCCCGACCGCCATCGGACCGGTTAAGTTGACCTGCCAGGCGAGTATCTCTTTTTCGAGTCGCTGGCGCAGAGCAGCGTTCGGTGTGCCTGCGTAGGGGAACACCTCGGTCAGCTTATAGATGGTGATCTTGGAGACCATCTCGCTCAGAGCGTCGTTTCCGAGTTGGGCGGCCACCCGCTCGTATACCGGCAGCGTGGTCGTGTCGATGGGCGGCCATGGCCGGACCTTGTCGCGGGCGAGGGTTTCACAGATGGCCCTGGCCATCAGATAATGCCCTTGCACAGTGGGATGGAGATGGTCGGTCATCAGGTTCCAGCCGATCAGACCGTGTGGACTGGCTGATTCGAAGGACGGCACCACATCGACGTACAGGGCCTGGTTGCGTCCCGCGACGTCGCGGACAACTTCGCTGAATTCGGCTGTAGCGCGGAAACGCAACGCGTCCAAGTCCCTCGCCCGGCGATAAAGCCTGCGGGCCTCGTCGTACGCACCGAGGTGCTCGTTGGCCTCGGCCAGGCGATAGATGATTTCGGCGTGCGTATCGTCAATGCGGGCCGCCTGCTGGAAGGCCTCGAGAGCGCGTTCCCATTGCCTTGCCTTGGCGGCTGCCAGCCCGGCGCTGAAATGCTCTGCCCAGGTCTTCCGCTGATCGGGGGTAAGATCCTCTCGATGAACGGAACGCATCGGGACGAGATCTTTCTCATTGCTGACCAGGCTGCACAGAACAAGAGGAACGCCGGCCGCTCGGGCCGCCCGGGCAATGTCCGCGAGGTTCTCACGGAAATTGTCGCGGCATCCGGTGTAGATCGCGCCATTCAGGGGGATCTGGCGATCTCGAGCGAGCTGCTCCATCAGCAGGCCCCGCGGGGCAGCGCTGCGGGGACGCAGGGTGCCGATCAGATCGCTGAGGACTCGGGCAAGCCGCAGATCGCGCATCCAGATGTGCGCGAGGACACGGGAACGACTGGTCCCCGCACCGTTAAGGGATGCCGGGCCGTAGCCCCCGTAGAATTCGTTGTGGCCGGCGTAAACCACCAGCATGTCGGGCTGGTATCTGAGCAGTTCGGGCGTCCAGGCGCGCAGGCTCCAACTGTTGATCGCGGTGACGCCGCAATTGACCACCTCGACGCGCTTATCCGGCCAGGCCTCCTGGAGCATCGCTTCCAGGAAGGCCGGGGCGCATCCGTTTGGGGCGTGAGGGTAGCCCTCGACGGTGCTTTCTCCCATGAACATGATGCGGAAAGTGCCGGCCGGCTTAGGGTCGAGAAACTCTCTCCAGGGGGCAAACCGGGATCGCTCGAGGGCGAGACGGCCATGGAACCGCTTGTAGGCATCCGGGTTGACTCCCATGACCCGCTCGGACCCGCGGTCCAGACGGGGCACCACGAAATCGACCACCGGGCCACACCCGATCAGCCGCAGGACCAACTCAGCAATCAACAGCAGCACCAGGGAGAAGCCCACGAGGGCGAGCTTCTGCCACCACCGGAGCTTGCGACGCTTGGGCTTTCGACCTGTGGGTGCGTCGGCCGAAGGCTGTGACGGATCGAGTTCAGGCTGGGCCAAGTCCGGATTCACAAGCTTTTCGCTCATTGCTGTGCTCTCGCAGCGCGCCGATGTTATCGGTCACGGGGATACACTTGTTATATCTGCCGGCCCGCGATTATACTATAATTGGGTACGCTCAAAGGCGTCAGAAAGGGGATAAGGCCATCTGTATCGAATCCGGTTCTGTTAGCGCTTCATCAACAGGCGCATCAGCGGAAGGAGACAGGTGATGGGGCGGTCGGGACGCCGGTCGGGCGTCATATCCATGGTTTTCGAGCTTGCCGCCTTTATGCGGGCCAACAAGCGGTGGTGGCTCCTGCCTCCGATCATCCTGTTGCTGCTGCTGGCCGGCCTGATCGTTCTTGGGGAGTCGTCGGCTTTGGCTCCGTTTATCTACACCCTGTTCTGACGAGGGGCACTTGCCGATTCACATCCTGGGTATCTCAGCTTTCTACCACGACAGTGCCGCGGCTCTGCTGCGGGACGGCGGGATCGTGGCCGCCGCGCAGGAGGAACGCTTCACCCGCAAGAAGCACGACCCGTCTTTTCCGAGCCACGCCATCCGCTACTGTCTACAGGAGGGGAACCTACGGCCGGACCAACTGGACTACGTGGTTTTCTATGACAAGCCGCTCTTGAAGTTCGACCGCCTTCTGCAGACGTACTGTTCGTTCGCCCCCAGGGGGATTCGGTCCTTTCTGACCGCCATGCCGGTATGGCTTAAGAGCAAGCTCTGGCTCCTCAGGCGGATTGAGGAGGAGCTGGAGGGCTGCGGCGAGATCCTGTTCTGCGATCATCACGCATCCCATGCCGCCAGCGCCTTTTTTCCGAGCCCCTATGAGAAAGCCGCGGTCCTGACGATTGACGGCGTGGGCGAGTGGGCCACCTCGGCGTGGGGAACCGGCGAAGGGCACCGGATCCGTCTCGCGGAGGAGATCAGGTTCCCCCATTCGCTGGGCCTGCTCTATTCAGCCTTCACCTATTACTGCGGCTTCCGGGTCAACAGCGGGGAGTACAAGCTGATGGGGCTTGCCCCGTACGGTGAGCCGCGATACGTCGATCTCATTCTGGAGCATTTGATCGATCTGAAGGAAGACGGCTCCTTCCGGCTCAACCTGGATTTCTTCAACTACTGCACCGGCCTGACCATGACTAACCGGCGATTCCACAGGCTCCTGGGTGGTCCGCCGCGGGTTCCGGAATCGGCCCTCACTCAGCAGACCTGCGACGTCGCGCGCAGCATCCAGCAGGTTACTGAAGAGGTCGTCTTGCGCATGGCCCGCCACGTACACGATTGGACCGGGCAGCGTTTTCTGTGCCTGGCGGGCGGCGTGGCCCTCAACTGCGTGGCCAACGGCCGCATCCTGAGGGAAGGGCCGTTTGATGACATCTGGATTCAGCCGGCAGCCGGCGATGCAGGTGGTGCCCTGGGGGCTGCCCTGGCCGCGTGGCATCAGTTTCTGGGCAACGAACGGTCTTGCGACGGGCGGCGTGACCGGATGCAAGGCGCACAACTGGGCCCGGCGTTTGGCCCGGAGCCGATCGCCCGCATGCTGGAAGAGCAGCGTATTCCTGCCACCCGTTGCGAACCGGGAGAACTCGCGGAGCGAGTCGCCGCGCTGATCGCCGATGGGCGTGTCGTCGGCTGGTTCGACGGCCGGATGGAGTTCGGGCCCCGCGCCCTGGGCAATCGCAGCATCCTGGGCGATGCCCGCAATCACCATATGCAGAGGACGCTGAACCTGAAGGTCAAGTTCCGGGAGTCGTTTCGCCCCTTCGCCCCCGCCGTCCTGCTTGAGCGCGCGGCCGACTACTTCGAACTGGACCGGGCCAGCCCTTACATGCTGCTGGTGGCGCCGGTGGTGCCGAGCCGTCGCCGACCGTCGCCACGATCCGAATCCGATCTGTACGGCCTGGATCGCCGCAAGCAGGTGCGCAGCGATGTCCCTGCCATCACCCATGTGGACTACTCTGCCCGGATCCAGACGGTAAACGCGGCGGACAACCCGCGCTTCCATCGGTTGATTGGAGCTTTCGAGCGCCTCACCGGCTGTCCTTTGCTCATCAATACGAGCTTCAACGTGCGCGGAGAGCCCATCGTCGGCTCGCCGATCGACGCTTATCGCTGCTTCATGCGAACGGAGCTGGATTATCTGGTGCTGGGCGATTACCTACTGAGCAAGGCCGACCAGCCGGCGGATAAACGGGCCCAATTGCCACCCGTAGAGCGGATCCTGGACTGATGACCGATTCACACACAGAAACCACCAAACCGCCGCCGCCCGCGAACCCACGATGGTTCGGCGTGGGTGCCGGTATCGTATTCCTCGTAATTGCCTGTATTGTTGCTCTCCGGTGCGGCGGTCGTGTTTGGCCCCTTTCCCTGGGCGGAGTAGGAATTCTCTTTTTTGGAACAGCTCTGTCAATCCCACAGGCGCTTGTCCCGATCCAGAGGGTGTGGCGCTGCATCGGATGGGGACTGAACTGGTTCAACACGCGCTTGTTGTTGGCCCTCGTGTTCTATGTTGTGATCACCCCAACGAGCCTGATCTTGCGTTTATTCAGGAAGGATCCGATGGACCGGCGATGGCGTGACCGCGAATGCGAGAGCTATTGGACCGGGCGGTCGGAAAACGAAAGCCAGGACATGCGCAGACAATTTTGAATCGACGCCCCGAGACCAGCGGACCTGGCCTGGCGGCACAACCGAACGTGGGTTCAGCGAATGGGGGCGCTGGCCGGGGCCGTGACCTGAGGCGGCCGCGGCTGGCGATTGGCTGACTCGAATACTACCTTGGCCAGCGAGGCGTCGGCGACCTCGAACAGGCGGGCAGCGTCGGTCAGATCGTTGCCGATCAAGCTGATTCTCTCGCAGCCCTGTTCCACGCGCGCGAATACCGATGTCTCGGTGGGGGCCAGGCAACCGGTGATCAATGCCCGTTGCACCCGGCTCATGGTGATGAGTACCCGAGCATCGGGTGTGCTCTGGGCGCGCAGGCCATTCAGCAGGAGATCCTGCACGTCGTCAAATACCGCCGCCGGCCGCCGATCCGGCTTCTCGCAGCATACACGGATATCGCGAAGCGTCAGCCCTGACACGTGACGGCAATAGAGCCCGTAGGCCGGCAGGATGCCGAACATGTTGTGCTCGGGGTAGCCGGCGGGTTTCTCAGCGACCTCGGCGGGCATCCGCGACTCAGAGACGCCGCCCTCATAGGACAAGTCAATGCTCGAGAGGGTCACGTTCTCGATGGGATGATCCGGGAGGCCGACGATCGAGGAGGGAATGCGTTTGCACTCGGTGGCCACGACGTTGCTGATCAGGACGTTCCGAAACCGGCCGATGCCGGGAGCGGGGGCATTGGGCTTGAACGGCCTGGCCCGGTTGCCCAGCCGCAGGAAAATGGGAGTGTCGACCTTCCGCATGGTGACGTTGCTCACCGTCACGCCGTCGAGAACGCCGCCGTCAACCATGAGCAGAGTGATGCCCGACAGGCCGACCTCGTCCATCGTACAGTTGGTCAAGGTCACGTTTCGGAAGCCGCCGTTGGTCTCGGTGCCGAGCTTGAATCCGTTGCAGGCGCTGCTCATCACGCAGTTGCTGATCGTGACGTTTTCGCAGGGCCGGTCGGCGGTGCTCTTCAGGCAGATCGCATCGTCTCCGGACGAAACGTCGCACCCGGTGATGTTGACGTTGCGGCAGCAATCGACGTCGATGCCATCGTTGTTGGAGTTGACCCGGCTGCGAACCTTGATACCGCGGATGGTGAGGTTGTCGCAGGCCAGGTAATGCTGGACCCACATCGCCGATTCGCGCAGCGTGACTCCCTCGACGAGTACATCCCGGCATGAGACGAAGCGAATGAGGTAAGGCCGCTTTCGATAGCCGTGGTCCGGGCCCGACGCCGCGAAGGCCCGGTCCGAACCCTGACCCTTGATCACACCGCGCCCCACGATGGCGATGTCGCGCAGGTTCTCGCCGGCAATGAGGCTTTGATGCACGTAGTTGTCGGTATACGAGCGAAACGCCGCCTCGTTTGACGGATAATCCTCCAGGTTGGTGCTGCCCAGCAGGGTGGCCGCGGGCGAGAGATTCAGAGTGACCTTGTTCCTGAGATAGATGGTTCCCGAAAGGTAGACGCCGGGCGGAAAGTAGACGGTGCCGCCGCCGGCCTCACTGGCGGCATTGATGGCCTTCTGGATCGGCCGGGTGTTGCCGGTCTTGCCGTCGCCGACTGCGCCATACGAGGTGATGTCGTGGTACCCGAGAGGCAGGTTCGCCGCCGGACGTGACGAAGAGACGGCCGGCGAGGTGGCTGGGCTGCCGGTGGAGTCCACAGGAAGGCCGCTCAACACGGCCACCGCAACCGAACAGAGAACGGACATGAGAGCCTCCTGAACAAGATGGGGAGGTGACAGGATACCCTTTCCCCTCGGGACCGCCAAGACTTTGGGTGACTCGACGCCAGGAGGGCGCGGCGATACACTCCCGGCGTGCATTCGGGGCAGCCAGCCGGCCCGGTTCTCCCGGTGCGGAGCCGACGAGGTGGGAGCATTCGCGGGAACGCCCACGCGGTCCCCTGCGGCAAGAGGAATAGAGCGGCCGGGCGACGGGTTTGCGGCCGCCCGCCCGACCCCGGACATGGGCGGCCTTTCGGGAGCGAGGAACATGAGTGAAGAGCCGAATCTGATTCAGTACGACGATTTCGCCAAGGTGGACCTGCGGGTGGCTAAGGTGCTGGAGGCTTGGGACCATCCTAATGCGGACAAGCTGATCGCCCTCAAGGTCGACCTGGGATATGAGCAGCGGCAGATCTGCGCCGGGATCCGGGGCCAGTATGACCCGGCGACGCTGGTCGGCCGTAACATCATTGTGGTGGCCAATCTCGCGCCCCGCATGATGCGCGGGCTCGAAAGCAAGGGGATGTTGCTGGCGGCCAGCACCCCCGACCACAGCCGGGTTATCCTCCTCCAGCCCGATGCCGACATCGAGCCGGGCTCGAAGGTGAGCTGAATCTCTTCCGGTTGCGGCGCGCAAACCTTTGTCTTTGCAGTGATTAGAAAGCTTTCTGGGGAGCAGTTGGGGGCGGCCTCGCAGACGGGGCACTGCACACAGAGCAGTGGCACACGGACCGGGGGGCCGGGCAAGAGCATGGCGGCGTCCACCGCGGCGGACTTGGCCATGCCACCCATTTGCCGGGGCGCAGCCAAGAGAACGAGCCCGCCTTGACCTGTGGACGCAATCGGCTAAACTGTGGGGCTCTGCTCTTGCAGACGGGAAGCGTTGACGGAGAGCCGCAAGGTTCGGTTTCGGAGTGGCTTGTACGCATGTATACCGCAGCAATGAAGTCTTATCTCGCCCGGCCCGGTGAGTCCGGCGGCGATTGGCACCTGGTCGATGCCAGCGGCAAGGTTCTAGGCCGGCTGGCGGCCGACCTGGCCACCGTCCTGATGGGCAAGCACAAGCCGACATATACCCCGCACGTTCTGTCCGGTGATTTCGTGGTCGTGGTCAACGCCGAGAAG
The DNA here is from genome assembly GCA_964586235.1 of uncultured Planctomycetales bacterium. Taxonomy (GTDB): domain Bacteria; phylum Planctomycetota; class Phycisphaerae; order UBA1845; family PWPN01; genus JAUCQB01. The sequence goes on along the minus strand of CAZPIO010000128.1, from coordinate 6,906 downwards.
ATCGTCCTCACCGGGCGCAAAATGGAGCAGGAGACGTACGACTACTACACGTACTACCCCAGCGGGCACAAGGTGATCCCGATCTCGAAGCTGATGAAAACGCACCCTGACCGGGTGATCCGGCTGGCCGTCCGGCGGATGCTGCCCAAGAACAAGCTTGCCGGCACGATGCTCAAGCGGCTGAAGATCTACCGCGGGCCGGAGCACCCGCACGCCGCCCAGCAGCCCCAGGCACTCAAATTGGGAAAGAGATAGAACTCGCAGGCAGTATGGCCGCCCGCAGGGTCGGGCGGATTAGCAGGCACATGAAACGGATGCTTACAAGGTGAGCGAAGAGACCAGCGACAAAGCAGTACAGACTCCGGAACCCGCACCCGTGGCGTCGGCGATCCCACAACCGGACCCCAAGAAACACTATTTCTGGGGCACCGGCCGTCGAAAGAAGGCCGTCGCCCGCGTCCGGGTCCGACCGGGCACCGGCAAATTCGAAGTGAACAAACGCCCGATGGAAGAGTATTTCAAGGAGGAACGTGACCGGCAGGACTGCCTGGCCCCCCTGCGGGCGGCAGACCTGGTCGGCAAGGTTGACGTGTTCGTCAACACCGCCGGCGGCGGTCCGACCGGCCAGGCCGGGGCGGTGGTGCTGGGTATCGCACGGGCGATCAAACGGGCGAACAGCGAGTTTGACGGGGCCCTCCGCAACGGCGGGTACCTGACCCGTGACAGCCGTATGAAGGAACGCAAGAAATACGGGCAGCGCGGAGCCCGCCGCAGGTTCCAGTTCTCGAAGCGTTAATCGCTTGACCCGCACTTGGGAATCCAGCGGCCCCGGCGATGAACTGCCGGGGTCGCTTCTTTTCGGCAGAAGGCCAATTTGCCAAGGAGAGACCGTCAGAGATGTCAGCCGACAAGAAGATTCGCGTGGCGATCATTGGTGCGACCGCTTACACCTCGCGGGAGGCCATTCGCTGGCTGCTCCGCCACCCGCAGGTCGAGATCGTTGCCCTGTGCGGCCGAAAGGACTGGATGTGGCGGTCGCACATTCACGAGGTGTTTCCGGAATTCGTCGGCCGGATCGAGCTGCCGGTCGAGGAGATCGAGCCCGCATCACTGGCCGGCCGGGTCGACGTGGTCATGCTCTGTCTACCCCACGCTGTGTCCACGCAGTTCGTGCCCGCGCTGTTGCAGGCGGGGCTCCGCGTGATTGACTTCTCCGCCGACTATCGGCTAAAGGAGCCGGCCGACTACGAACAGTGGTACAACAAGAAGCACACCGACCTGGAGAATCTGGCCCACGCCGTTTACGGCCTGCCCGAGTTATACCGCGAGAAGATCCGCGGCGCCCGGCTGATCGCCAATCCGGGCTGCTATCCGACATCCGCGGCCCTGGGGGTCCTGCCGCTGCTGAAGGCCGGGCTGATTGATCCACACGAGGTGATCGTGGATTCCGCCAGCGGCATGAGCGGTGCCGGGCGCGAGCCCAAGGCGGAGCACCACTTCCCCGAGCGGAACGAGAACTTCGAGGCCTACGCGGTCGGCACGCACCGGCACATGGTCGAGATCGAGCGAACCCTGGACACCTGTGTCCGGACCGGCAAGTCGTCCGTGATCTTCACCCCGCACCTGCTGCCTTTGGAGCGAGGTATTCTCTCGACGATTTACCTCAGGCCGCTGCAGCCGGTCTCGCCCGAGCATGTCAACCAGGTCTTTGCCGAGGCCTACGAGAAGGAGCCGTTCGTCAGGCTGCGCAAGGAACTGCCGCGCACGGCGCTGGTCGCGCACACCAACTTCTGCGATATCAGTGCCCGGGTGGTCAAGTCCCGGATCATCGTGATCTCAGCCATCGACAACCTGATCAAAGGTGCCGCCGGCCAGGCGATTCAGAACATGAACATCATGTTCGGGCTGGATGAGAATGCCGGGCTGATCTGAGCGCGTGCGGAAGGCTTCCGGCACCCAGGGGAGGCGTAGTCCCACGCTTGACGAGCCACGGGGCCGCTCTCAGCGCGACTCGTCCTGGTCGCCCGTGGCGATGCCTGTCCCGCCGGCCTTCTCCGTGACCACTGAACACCGATCACTCGTTCCGGCTGACTGCTGACGGCTGACTGCTGACGGCTCGGTCTTCCCAACAACCACAGAGCACGCCGGGAATGCAGAGGAACAAGCCCTCTTTTTGGCACCTTTAATGATAATGGCTTCTGACCCCTTTTCTGTCCCTGTCCCGCCGCCGAGCGAGCCCTGCGGCCGGCGGTGGTCATGCGAAAGATCACCGGCGGCAGCCGTAGCGAGTCGGGCGCCTAGGCCTGGGCCATCCTCGCTACCGTGATGCGAACCGCCCAGCAGCAGGGCCTCGGAGTGTTCGAAACCATTCAGACCCTGCTCCGTGCCGCCTGGGCCGGAAAGAAGATTTCACTGCTGGTCGACACCTCGTGACAACATGACCGCCGGACGGTAAACAGTTACAGGCAGGCGGCAGTGCCATTCCATCCTGACACCTTTGACGGTCCTGACACCTTTGACGGTCAGAATAAAATTAACTCCTTTTAGCACCTTTACTGATCTGACCCCTTTTCTGACCGCCGGGCATTTCTGGTTGACACCGGAACCGATCGCCGAGAGTCGAGGGCTGAGAGCTTTGACCGACCGCACGGTGCCGAGGACGCGGAGGAACACACCCTCTTTTCAAACCCTTTACTGATAATGGCTTCTGACCCTTTTTCCGGACCCCGATAACATCCGGTTAATCGGAAAGCGAGACCCGATTCGACTCAGTCCCCGAGACGCTCATCAGGGAGATCAGCACGCGTACGGAATCTGAAGGCTCCGTAACGTAGATCGCCGGAAGTAATGACCTGTCTCGCACGTTGCGAGCCACGTACTCCGTCCAGGCTTGCGGGTCCTTTCGTTGCCCGGCGCTCCTGATCTTGCATGGGAGGAGCATCGAATCCAGAAACGCCGCATCACCTCGTCCTCCGGGACACACTTCGTAGTCCTCGATCAGTAGCGACGTACCATCTGGTCGCTCTTCTCGGATACGCACAGCAGCAATACTGCCTGTCTCGTCGTAGAAATGTACTGTTAACCAGGCTCCTGACGTGCCACCGCTGAGTTCGGCAGACAGGAGACGGGCCATCATTGCCGTGTTTCCGCGGCGCAGGTCTTCGGCCAGCAGCCGAGCACGCTCTTCCTTCACGCCACGATAGACACCTGTCGCTATCGATCGTTCAAGATATCGCAACCAGTAAGCACGGTCATTGGCGCCTTGGCTCGGGCGAGTCGTTGGGGGACTCTTATCACAACCGACAGTCGCCACCAGTGCCACGGCGTAAATCAGCCGGCAGACGCACTTTTGCCGAGTTTCCTGCAGAGCACTCATGAGACCTCCCGGAACGGTCGGGGCTCAACCGCCTGACGTGAGAAGCATTAGCTCCTCGGCCTTCTCAACGCATCCCTCTAACGTGTTGAAGACGCGTCCAGCTGTGCCCACGTCGTAATCGCCAAGGCGCGTGTTAAACCAGTAGTCTGTTGTGGGTTCCCAGTGAGTCCACCAAGTGGGACCCCAGTACTCGCATTTCCATGTCTGATAGTGGATCCACAGTCTGAATCCGCTGAAGCAGCCGCTGGCGCGACTCGCTAGCTGCGTATAGAGTGGTATGATACCTCGCAACGGTATTAAGTTTGACGGAATATACCAAGCCATTGTCAGTTCATCTGCAACATCCATCGCATTGGGGTCCATAGCCAATCCTATGCACGCATACTTGTCTGCCCCCCAGGTCATGGCGCCGTACGGGCACAACCCTCGAGGGTCGAACTGATCTGAAGGGGCGTTTTTGACAAACACATACAGATTCCACCCGCCCTCCTCTTCACTCGGATCCCTGCTGATCCATCGTCCGAGTCGCGGGGAGTAGTAGCGGTAGCCCCAGTAGCCCAGGCCGGTTTCCTCGTCGAACCACTTGGTGCTGAAGCGGAAGGGGTTGTCGTGGCCGAAGGGGCAGGTGCCACCAACCGGGTTGCCGGAAATGTCGAAGTAGTGGTCATCGCTGAAGATCGTGTTGCCGTACGGATCGTACTCGTACTGGGCCACCCGGTAGATGTAAGGCGGGTAGGGACCCTGCATGCCCTCGATGGTGAGGATCTGGCCGACGTTGCCGTTGGCGTCGTAGAAATACCAGAAGGGCTCGTCGTCGCTGCTCGATTCGGGGTCGTGCTCCTCGACGGCCGACAGCAGCCCGCCGATCCCGCCGGCGCCGTGGATCGTGCCGCTGAGATCCAGGCCCCAGGTGAACTCGCGGACGGGCTCACCCCAGTCGTTCAATACCAACACCACGTTCCACCCGTCATAGACGAATCGCTGCACTACATCCGGATCCTCGGGCCAAGCACTACCACTGTAGTAGTAGACAACCTTCTTCACCCGCCGCCCCATGTAATCATACGTGAATTCCACTTTCGCGTCATTGAGGCTCGGATTCCGCGGGGTGGCCGTTTTGAGCCGGTTTTCGGCATCCCAGGTGTAATCGAACGTCCCATCCAGGATCAGGTTGCCGTCATCGTCATGGCTGAACGACTCATCCGGGTCCGACGTGGCCGTATACTGGTTGACGTCATTGGCCGTGTAGGTCTTGGGCGGATCATCGTTGTCCACGTTCGAACTGGTCCGGTTGCCGATGTGATCGTAGGCGTAGTCGTAATCGCCAGGCGTCATGAGGTTACCCGCGCCCAGTGTCGTCCCCGTCTTCCGCAAGCCGCCGATCAGCTCACTGCGGTCATTATACCCGGATCGGTAGTCCCAGTGGTGGTCGCCGCCGCTACCGCCGGTAAAGGCGCTGCCCGACATGGCTACCGCAGTCCGCCGGCCCAGGCCGTCATTCGTGTAAGCGTACTTGGATATCGTCGTGGCGCCGACCTTGTTCTCCACGTAGTCTACCAAGTCGCGGTTGGCTAGGTAGGCCCGTTCGGCCGTTGCCAGATCGTTGTCGGTCGAGCCCTTGAACTTCACGTACCGGACAAAGTCACTGTTGGCCAGCCGCTCGTACTTGGCCCCATAGGTGCCGTCCAGCCCGGGGCCGATGACCCTCTCCAGACGACCGCTGCCGTCGTAAGCGTATGTGGTGCTGTAATCCAGGTCCGGATCACCGCTGACGCCGATCTGGAAGCCGGTATCCCGGCCACGAGCATCATCCTTGCGAGTGATCAGTTTGGTGTAGCCGTCACGGGTGATCGTTTCCGTCTTGGCTCGCAGGGTCCGGGGAGAGATCAGTTCTTCACCGTTCCAGTTCTCGCTATCGTCGTACGCAAAGTCGTACGTGGCAATGACGGTCTGGCCATCCTTCTGCTTGGCCTGCGTTCGGCGCCCCTGCCGATCGTAGGTGAACTCCACATCCGGCGTCGTATCGGAATAGTTGATGCCGAGCAGGTCACGCGTCTTGGGGTCATAGTCGTACGTTGTCGTCAGGGGATTGCCGCCGACCGTTCTGGCCCAAATACGCTGGTGCAGCTTGCCGTCCGGCGTGTAGTTGTACCTCATGGTCTTGCCGTCCGGGAACTCCTTCTCCTCGACCTGGCGGCTGGATGCTTCCACACCAAAGTAGAACCACGTCGTATTCGCAGGGCCGGTCGCACCTACGGGTGGCCACGCAGGCCCATCCCAGCCCGAGCCACCTCGATATGTACTGAACGCGCCTTGCCTGCCGTACTGATCGTACCCGTATTGGGTCGGGTATGTGCCGCTGCCCCAGACGCGCCAGAGTTCGCCCCGCGGCGTATAGTCATAGTATTCGGTGCTGGTTAGGGACGGATTCTGGGCATCAATTCGGCTTTTTGAGATCACGCGCCCGGTCTTCTCGGAGTAGCTGTAGGTTGTTCTGTGTCCAGCCGGATCCTCGACTTCCTTGACTCGATGCCGGTTCCCGGCCGAATCGCTGCCCGTGTAGTATCGAGTAATTGTCGTGCCTGTCCGGCCAGTGACAGTCTCTGGCCGGCCAATTTGATCATAGCCATAGCTGGTGATCACACCGCTCTTGGAGGTAACCGACTTGAGCAGACCATTCTCCGTCACTGTGACTTCGTCGGTGCTTGAATCCGGCACGTCGACGGTCTTCGTCACCCGTCGATTCGATGAGTCAACCGTGACCCGTGTGGTGGTCACGTTCCGGGCCACATCGGTGGAGATCGTTTCCTCAATGACAGGCTCCGTAAAGCCGTCGAACCCGGTCAGCCTTCTCATGACCTTGCTGGTGGGTACCGGCTGGCCTGAACCGTCGAGGTAGGTTCGTGATTCGGTCACTTGCCACCACGCAGCGTTTTCGTAAGCATAGCTTGTTTCGGTCTCGGAGATTCGGTCGGTTGAGTTGAGATCGAGCATCCCGTTGGCCGGAACGCTCAGATCAAGCCCGGAGCGGAGAAGGTTACCAAGGGAATCGTACTCGTAAATCACATCCGCCGAGATCGGCGTTGTGTCGACCCTCTTCTCAGTCTTGATGCGTTGCCCCTTATCATCGTAGGAATGGACCGTAATGATGTCTCGATCACACATCCCTGCTGCGCATTCGGGTTCGATCTCCTTCCAGGTTTGCCCGAGAGCATTTGTCACCGTCTCTGTCACAAATGGTGTAATGAACTCATTAGAGTCGCCTTTAAGAACCTTCGACCACTGCGTGCCGTCTGCATTGGCTCCGTAAGAATAATACTTCGCCACCACGGCCGTTCCGGTAACACTGCTGACTCTCAGATCGCGGAAGTACTCGGTAATCTCGGTTGGGCGATTCTGCGGGTCCGCCGGATTCCACGGGCGTTTAACGGTGATCCGCTGCCCTCCGGTTTCAGCGATCATTTCGTAGACATAGTCGGTCCGCAGCAAGGATGGGTCGATCATGCACGACACGCGGCCACACGGCTCGT
>CAZPIO010000127.1:0-23731 GCA_964586235.1 uncultured Planctomycetales bacterium | reverse complement strand
ATGACCGCCAGGACCGCCGCCCGCTGTTCGTCGGTCAGGGCCACCGGGCAACCGGCCAGCCATGCGGCAAGCTCGGGGTCCGGCGCAAATCGGGTACAACCGGGACTACAACACCCCTGTTCAGGGGTGTTGTCCGTCCTTTGTTGACAAGGGTTTACGCCTGTCCGGCCGCTGGTTGCTAACCAGATGGTGCCTTCGGGCATGGGGTTCGACTCCCTCGCCATCCGCTTTGCTGGCCCGTGGTGTAAACGGCAGCACGTCGCACTTTGGATGCGAAGGCTTGCAGGTTCGAATCCTGCCGGGCCAAGGTGCACCCCCGGTCGCTCAGGGCGCTTCGGTCCTGGTCGCGGCGAGGTAGTCGGTCAATACGCCGATGTTCTGCGCGAACGTCTGGCAGTCGATGATGCGGCGGGTCGGGTCGTTGTCACCCCGGTAGCGCAGTCGGCCGTCCTCGACCCAGCGGCCCCGGTCGTCCAGCGCCACGATAACGGTTTGGACGCGTTTCTCGAGGTTCTTGCTGAGCCGGGGCCCGTGTGGGCGCGTCGCCGCTTTGAGTTCCACAGGCCCCATCGTGCGCAGCCGCTCGTACTCCGCTTCGATCGCGTCAAGTTGATCCGGGGATTTGAAGGAGTAGTGTGTGGGCACATCGGCATCGCTGTATGTCAGCTTGTAGTCGCGCGTGAAGTAGAGCGGCTTGTTGGTCCCCAGTTCGTAAAAGCGCGCCAGCCGGCCGTCGGCCAGACGCGAGCGGCGGAAATAGGCGATGGCCCGGGGCAGCGGCTCAAGATACTTCGGGTCGCGCGTCTCGCGGTAAAGCTGCAGCAGGGTCCTCATCACCTTCTGGGATTCGCCTCCGGTGATTGCCGGGGGCTCGAATTTGCGGGCCCAGGCGGGGTGCATGTCCGCGTCGTACTGCTGGGCCCAGGCCGGCTGCGGCTCGGGCAACTGGGCCGACAACAGAAACCTCCCCGCTCGCTCCGCCGACTCGCGGTATCGAGCCTCACCATAAGTCCGCCATGCCTCGAACATGGTTGTGATCATGTCGGAGACGGCCCCGTCGTTGAGCGTGTAATAGCCGGCGTATTTCTTGTCGGGGAACTCCCGCGACCACGATACCGGAAAACTCGCCCGCCTGGGCGGGAACCTGGACGGATCAGGAGGGGCGTCGAATCGTTGCGGCCAGGCACCGTTCGGATACTGGGCGTTCATCAGGCTTGTCAGCGCATAAACGACCGACTCATGAACGCGCTCGGCCCGGAAGCCCAGCGTGCGATCGAGGCGCATCAGGAACCGCAGCGCGGACTGAGTCGTATCATCATCCAATGTGGTGATGTTTCGCGAACCGGCCTCGCTTCCACCCACCCGGTACGCGTACTGACGGCGGTGCTCGGGTTTGAACTCAATACGATAATCCCAACCACCCGAGCGAAGCTGCCCGCGTACCAGCGCCTCGGCCGTCTCTCTGGCGGCCTCCAGGTAGTATCGATCCTGCGTGGCGTCGTAGGCATCGAGGAAGGCCATGCCGACCGACGGCGTGCCCGGAGGCTGGACCCAGACGGTGGTCTCGGACGCCTTGCCCTCGCCTTCGCGCTTGCTCAGGTCTTCGCTGTAACGCCACAGGTAGCCACCCTGAGTGGAGACATGCTCACGGAAGAAACCGGTGGCCCGCCGCAAGGCCTGGGCCGCTTCGTCGCGCAACGACGGCTTGCCCGCTTCGGCGGGGGACGGGAGAAGCGCCCAGCACAACCCAAAGACCGCAACGAATGATCGACGCATACCGCTTTCCTCAGCCGCGCGTCTGCGCTACCGCGCCTCCGCCAGGGTCTGTTTGCCATCCTTCACAACGAAGCGTGCATCGCCCTCGTCCAGGCGGCCGGCTGAACGCCGACCGGTCCCTGTCATTCCCTGGGCCGAGTCGCCGAGGTCCTGGCGCATCTGGTCCGCGAGCTTCTTGATGGCTTCCACCACCTCAGGGTGCTGATCCTTGACGTCCTGCGTCTCGCCCGCGTCGTTCTCCAGGTCGAACAAGGCCAGATCGATTCTGGCCGGCTTGTACGGGACGGGTGTGCCGCCCGTGCCTCCCTTACGATCGCCCAGCGTTCGGTACTCGTGTGGGAAATGCAGTTTCCACCGGCCCATGCGCACGGCCTCCAGCGCCTGGCCCCAGTAGAAGAAGTAAGCCTCATGGGGCGAGGCTGCATCGGGCTGACCTTTGATGAGCGGCCAGATGTTTTTACCGTCGATCTTGTGGTCCGCCAGTTTCGCCCCGATCAGGTGAGCGATGGTGGGCAGGAGGTCGATGGTCATGGCCGGGGTGTTGCAGACCGTCCCGGCGGGGATGGTCCCCGGCCACCACATCACCGTCGGCTCGCGGCATCCGCCGTCAAAACTCGTGCCCTTGCCCTCCCGCAGCGGCCTGGCCGACCCGGCGTGGTCGCCGTAGCTGAGCCACGGGCCGTTGTCCGCGGTGAAAACCACCATCGTGTCTTTCTCGATCCCGTTTCGCCGGAGGGCCCCGAGGATTTCGCCCACCGACCAGTCAACCTCCATCACCACGTCGCCGAACAGCCCCGTTTTCGACTTGCCCGCGAACTTGTCGGACACGTGCAGCGGCACGTGAACCATCGAATGGGGCAGATAAATGAAGAACGGCCGGTCCTTGTTCCGATCGATGAACTTGACGGCCCGCTCGGTATACCATGTCGTGAGCATGTTCTGCTGCTCATCGGTCACCTGCGGATTGACGATCCTCGTGCCCTCGACCAGCGGCAGGTGCGGCCAGCGCTCGAAGCGCTGCTCCATGGGCAGGTGCACCACGCCGGGATGGTACGGCCACATGTCGTTCGAGTACGGCAGGCCGAAATACTCGTCGAAGCCGTTGTTTGTCGGCAGGAACTTGGGATGATGGCCGAGGTGCCACTTGCCGTAGCAGGCCGTTGCGTAGCCCTTCTGCTTGCAGACCTCGGCAAGAGTCATCTCATTGGCGTTGATGCCGTGTTCCACTCGTGGACCGAGGGCCCCGAGGATACCCACGCGGACGTTGTAGCATCCGGTCATCAGACACGCCCGCGAAGCCGAGCACACCGCCTGCCCGGCGTAGAAATCGGTGAATCGCCGCCCTTCCTGGGCCATGCGATCGAGGTTGGGCGTTGGGTAGTCCTTCGCTCCGAACGGCCCGATATCGGCATAGCCCATGTCATCGATGAAGATGATCACGAAGTTCGGCGGCCTGCCCTTGACCGACCCCCGTAAGTCGGTCGAGGGTCTGCCGGGAGTCTGGGCATCCAGGGCCGACGCGGTCAGGCCGGAAGCGACGACGGCCAGCGTGATAAGCAGCCTCATGGGTGTTGGTCCTCCTCTTTGGTCGCGGTGACATTGAGATACAGTTTCACATTGTGCGTGGTCCCGCCGGTGGCAACAAGATCAGTACGCCCGTCTCCATCCATGTCCGCTGCGACGCACCCCTGTGCCGCGATGCCGCCGGCGTCGATGTCGAAACACTCCCAGCGACCGGGCGCATTCGAGACCGCATGATATCCAAGGAGACTGGTGCCGTGCCCGCGATATCCGGCAACGATCTCATCCCGACCATCGCCATCGAGGTCCGCGCAGCACAGAGCATGCCCGGCACGAAGCGAATCGTCAATCACCTTTCGTTGCCAGGGTCCTTGGGTATCCCCCGCCGGCGGCGTGTAGACCACCACCTCGTTGCCGTGCCACGGCTCAATCGCGGCAAGAAACCGTGCGCCGTTCCTGCCGCGGCCGACGGACACCTCGCTCGACCCGCAGTTCGGAGCCTCGCCTGAGTGGCCGGCAGCGAGGCGCGTGCGATTCCATTGCATCGCCGAGCCACGGCCTTGAGCCTTGAACAGGTGGATGCCCTGGTTTGAGGCGGTCAGGAGTTCATCACGCCCGTCGTCATCCCAATCGAGAACGCACACACCGTGCACCACGGTGAGACTCTCGTCGAATACCTGGCCGGGCCAGACGTCGCGGACGGGGTCTCGAGGAACCTGGTGGCACGTCAGGCGGGCCGGTTTGCCGGGCGTCGTGGGCATCTTGGCCCCCTCGCCGACGATCGGCGCGGTGATCAACTCTTTCCGCTTGTCGCCATCAACGTCTGCCCAGCGAACGCGGTGCGCCGTCGGCACCGCGTGAATGCGCACCGCCGCCCATTCGTCAGCCTTGTTGTCTCTCCGGTAAAACCAACTGACCGTTCCCCCCTGATCGGTGCGTCCCAGGTCGAAGTCGCTGGCCACGGCCACGTCAGGGTATCCGTCGTTGTCCGCATCGTTGATTGCCAGATCGATGTTCCGCCGGGTCAGGGTGCCGGAGATGGGATGCCTCTGCCAGAGACCTTGCTCTCGCCCGGGGCTCTCGAACCATTCCACCGTTCCGGGGTTCTCACCCAGCGCGATGATGTCCGGACGCCGATCGCCGTTCATGTCCGCAACCGCGACCTGATAGCCGGCCGGAAATGAATCGCAGATCACCACCGCGCGAAAGTGAATCAGTGAAGCGCGGTCGCCTTCCGGCACGGCAGTTCGGGTCTGCGCAAGAGCAGTGCCTGCCGATATGCCGATGGCCACGGCGACAATCACATGCGGGTTCATGTATGCCGTCCTACAAGACATGCCGGCGTCCGCCGCGGTGGACTTGGCCATGCCATCCGGAGTGCGACGAGCTTCTCGCACAGGCTCCCATACACGTTCTCACTTCAGCCGGATGTAATCCAGCCCAACGAGCAGCTTGGGCTCGGCGGCCGGGTTCACGCCTGTCACTTCCAGCGTCAACTCGTTTCGCCCGGCTTTCAGGTCGAAGCTGCCCAGGTCGATCTCGGGGCTGATAGTCGTCTCTTTGCTGTAGCAGTCGAGCGGTTCGCCGGCCTTCCGGCCGTTGATCGACACCTGCACGATCGCGAAATCGTAGGCCTTCTTGAACCGGGCGATGACGTGTTTCGGGCCGGCCGTTTTGCTCTCGAAAGCCAGCACCAGGCGATCGCCGACTTTGGCCGCCTGCCAGCGAAGCTGCCGGTCGCCGCTGTATGGCTCGCCGAGTTCCTGGGCGCCCACGTCGCCGCCGGTCTTCTGAACCACGCGCTTGACGAGGCTTTCGCCCTCGATGACGCCCGGCAGATTCGTCGTGACAAAGGGCGGCACCTCGGTGTACCGCACATCTTCCTTGGTGATCGGCTTGAAGAAATCCTTCCCGCCGGGCCGAGCGTACCAGTAGCTCACCGCCGCCCGCGTCACGGCGATGCCGTCCTTCGAATGCCAGTTCTCCATGTCGAATTTGAACGAGCGGGTGAAGGGGATGTCATCGAGGATGTGGAACCGGTTCTCCGAGTTGTTGCCGTAGGTGCCCGGACCATCGCAACAGGTCTGGTTGTGATACGCGTGGGTATAAAGCTCGGAGCTGCCCCACGCGTAGCCGTAGTAATCCTCCGAGCCGGTGCCGAACGTGCTCGGGAACGTCTCGCCGTCGACGTAGATCTTCTCGTCGCCCTCGCCCCACCAGCCCTTGACCGGGTTGACGAGGTGCAGCATCCCGCCGACGAACCGCCCGTTGCCGGTACACTCCAGATGCGTCCAGTCGATGAACGGCCGCGTCAGGATATCCCGCTGAATCCGCCACTTGGCGTGGAACAACAGGCTGCGGTCGGTCCACTGGTAGGCTTCGCTGGCGATGGCGCCATCGACTCTGACCTCCTGGCCGCTGTCGTTGCTCAGGCGGATCTCGGCGCTCTTGCTGAACGGCATCCACCAGGCGCTCTGGCCCCAGGTCCTGCCATCCTTGTCCTCAACGTTGACGAACGGGAGGGACTTGTAGGCGATCAGGCCGGGGGCGCACGCGAGGAAGTCGCCGATGGGCGTGGCCACGGTTTCTTCGCCGTCGAATCGGATCGTCATGACCACACCGCGGGCGGCGGCTGGAACGCTTGCCGCTTCGAGGCGCACGCGGAAGAGGACGATCGCGCGGGCTCCGCTCAGTCTGGAGACTGTTTTTTCCTCATCCGGGGCAAGCGTTTCGCGGAAGGCTTCAAGCTTGGGAGCCCCTTGAGTGCGCCGCAGCCCGCTGTCGAGTTGAGCCGCGACTTCCTTGGTCTTGCCGGCCAGCCTGTCCAGGTCGCCAGACTTGAAGGTCTTGACCCCCGTGCCGGCCGCGTACGTGCGGTAGTTCACATGGTAGTAGAAACCGCCCTTGTCGCTGGTCACCTTGCAGTGTTTCGCATACGGGATGGGGAAGTAGAGATTCCATCCCGCGGCGTACACGCCCGCGACGGGCCGGGGCAGGTTTGGATGCTTGCCGCCGAGCAGGTCTTTCATGGGCGTCTCGATCACTGGCTTTTCCGCGCGGTCCAGGTAGATGCGGATCGTTCCGTCAGGGTTGGCCGACCAGATGCGCACGATCGCGCCGGGGCCGTCGATGTCCATCATCACGTGCTCTTTCCGCCCCGCGTTCTCCTCGACGCGCAGAAAATGGCCGGCATCGCCGTTGGCAAACCAGTTCTCCGTCGGCGATTTGGCGCCCCGGTCGTAACTCGAGAATTGCTTCGTGGTGTAGGCCGGCTCGGGCAGCTCGGCCAGCCGTTTGAGATCCGTCATCTGGTCGAGCAGAGCATCCACTGTGACGGCCGCTTCGAGAGGCCTGGACGACACGCCTACGATGACCAGGAGTCCGGCGCCGATCAGATTCGTCGTTCGCATTCTTGAATCCTCCATTACGAACCGCGCTCGGCCGCCTATTGTGCCTGATTCAGGACGAATGACAAGCTCCGCCGTCGATGTCCAGCGAGGTCAAGAGTCAGGACAGGAAGTCGAAACAGATAAGCCGCAGGTCCTCACGGCTTAGGGTTTTTTGACGTTCGGTGCCCCGCAGCTCCGGCCGCTGCGACGGTTTCTCCGCATACTTGCTGACCACCGCCTCGCAGGCCGCGAGGAGTGCATTCACGTTGTGATCCTTCTACAACTGCCCCATTGCCTTCTTCAACCCCCTCAGCATGCCGTAGCCGCGGATGTTGAAAAACGCAGTAGCAATATCCATCGCCAAGTCTCGGTGGTCCTTCAGCGCCTGGTTCACTACGTCGGCCAGCTTGTGTTGGCCGTTGTCGATGACATACGGAAGACGTCGCATCCGAGCGTCACAGTAAACTGCGATTCCTCAGATCCGCGAGCAACTCGTCAGCGGGATCGAAAGCCTCTGCCAGATGGCCCTTCAAACGTCTGAGCTCCGTTTCGAGTGTTTCGCCAGTCAGCTCATCCTCTTGTTGTAGATAGAGTCGGGTCGCCGCGACCTCCAGCACCTTGCGGTCCTTCTTCTTCAATTCCTTTGCCGTCCGGTTCAATGACGGCTTTCCCCGGGGAGCCGCCACGTCGAAGTGCTCGCGGATGAACGGTACAATGCCCTTCCGCACACGGTAGGAATACTGGACAATGGGCTCTCCTTGGTCGCGTCCGAGCGTCGTTGCCTTCTCCTCGACGAACCCGCCCACCGTGAGGATGTCTGCCGAACAAGCGACCGCCCGTGAAAACGGCCCTTGCTGGCGAATCACGAAGTCGTCGAAAGGCAGATCATACCCCATCGATTTGAGCAGGTAGACGATCTTCTGCATCTTGACCCGGCCATCGATGCCGCCACACGCGTCGATCACTCGGGCGAGTTTCATTTCATCCAGGTATCTCATGGCTCCTCCTCACCTGCCGTCTCCGTTGGTCCGGACTCTGCCATCCATCCGTCCTCCCGGAGTCGGCTCATCATATCATGGTCTTCGCTATCATAGTACAGCCGATACACCTGCGTCTCGATCCCGGAGATCGCTTCAATCACCCTGGATACGGCCTCCGCCGGGCGCGGTTCCTGGTCGGGCTCCACGAAGTGGATCACGCGATCCTCCTCCGCCGCGTCCTTCTGGCTCTTCCGGTAGAACACGTTCCGGTAGGCCACATCGGCGAACTCGTCGCGATAGCAGGAGAACGCAAGCGGCGCCCCGCCCGTTTCGAGGCTCGTTACGAGCTTGAGCGCCTTGTCCTGCTTATCGCGCGCGTCCAAGTCGATCGTTCTGTATGGCCGTCCCCGGTTCACGAGCCGCCGGCACTTGTTGCGCAAAGCGGTCACCAACGGATCACTGCCGGTTGGCAACTGCGACCAGTCGGCAAACGTGCCCCATAGCCTGAAGTCGTCGAGCGACAGGTATTCGTCGATCGATACCGTCTGCCCGGCCAGCATCTTTGCCAGCGCCGGTGGGCACGGCGCGGGCACCCGCTCCGGCTCGCCACCGGCAATCTTGGCTGCCAATCCGAGAATGTGCCGAAGCATTGCCTCGTAAGCCCGCGTCGTCTTGTGGACGTACACCTGGACGTACATGAACTCGCGAGCCTGGATGTACTCCTCTACGACGTGGGTTGCCTTCCGGCTATCAAAGCACAATCGCCAGACGCCGTCTTTCTGTCCCTTGACCGGAACCTTGCCAATTCGCAGCGAGTGCAGCAGCCAGGGCAAATCGAATTCACCGTACTTCGGCCCCGTCTCTCGGCTGTCCCGCAGCAGGTAATCCATGCGGTCGGCATCGAGCTGGCTGCTGATGAAGTCCTTGGCCAGCAGGTTCTTCCGGTCTCGCTTACTGATCAGGCCGGCCACCACGTCTACATCCACACCGTGCTTTCGGAGGTAATCAGCGAGCCGCTCGCGGATGATTCGTTCCGTCCACTCTTCGTGGTCCTCCGGATAATGCTTTGGCGGGTCACGCGGTGTTGGGAGCACCTTCTCAAACAGGTGCGAGAACGGCCCGTGCCCCAGATCGTGCAGCAGGGCGGCAACAAGAATGGCCCGCCGATGCTCCTTCAGTTCCCGGTACTCCTCGCTGCTGTCACCGTACCGGGCGCGTAGTGCCTCCAGCATCTGCCTCGCCACGTGCTGGACGCCCAGACCGTGGCCCCAGCGGGTGTGCTCTGCGCCCGGATACACCAGGAACGACAGGCCCAGTTGGCGAATCCGGCGGAGACGCTGAAACTCGGGGCTGTCAATCAGACCGAGGAACAGCTCCCGGTCTTCGCCCGGCATCGTGATCAGATTGTGGACCGGGTCGCGGAAGACCTTCGGATATGTCGGTGCCGCCACTCCCGCCATAGTCCCACCCATTTCGATATGCCTAACATACACCAAACTTCGCCGCTTGGCAAGGGCTTGGCTGGATTTTTTATCGGCAAATCGTTCACGCGTCGAAGAGAGTCGGCCCTTCGTCGGCCGTCTTCTTCGACTTCCGGCCGCCCATGCCACGGCGGGGCGGCAGAGGGCGCCCCGGGCCGACCCGGGGCAGGATCAGTTTCTGCTCCTCGAGGGTCAGGTCGAACAGGCGAGAGACGATCCGGTCGATGAGGAAATCAATCTCGGCCGCCCGAGCCCGGTTCTCGCGGACCTCGCGGTGGTATTTCAGGAACGTCTCCTGGAGTCTTCGCAGCGGGCCGGTGGGGTTGGTCACCGCCCCACGGCCGGTCAGGTCCGCCCGAATGCGGGTATTACACGAGGATCCGATCGAGCCCGGCGGCGATCCACTCGGGTTTGATGTCGTCGTAAAGGCTGGCCCAGCCGATGCGATCAACCAGAACGAAGCGGATGCGGCCGGCGGCGACCTTCTTGTCCGAATGCATCAGCGAATCAATCTCCGCACGCCGCGAGGCCAGCGGCGCGGTAACGGGTTGACCGGCGTGCCCGATGAGCTGCACGATCCGCTCGGCCGAGGCCCGCTCGAGCCTGCCCGAGACCACGCTCATCTCCGCCGCCGCGACCATGCCCACGGCCACGCACTCGCCGTGCCGCCAGGGTTCGTCGCCTCGCGTCATGAGCGTCTCGATCGCGTGCCCGACGGTGTGCCCGAAGTTGAGCAGGGCCCGCAGGCCGCTGGTCTCGCGCTCGTCCTGCGCGACGATCTCGGCCTTGATCCGCACGTTCCGCTCGATCAGCGCTCCGAGCGCCTCGGTGTCGTAAGCCAGGATGTGATCGACATTCTGCTCGTGCCAGGTAAAGAAATCCGCGTCGCGGATGATCGCGTGCTTGATGCTCTCGCTGATGCCCGCTCGGAAATCCCGCTCGCCCAGCGTCTTGATCGCGGCCGTATCGATCAGCACGAAGAGCGGCTGGTAGAACGAGCCGACCATGTTCTTGCCGCTGCGGTGGTTCACGCCGGTCTTGCCGCCGACGCTCGCGTCGACGTCGGAGACGATCGTCGTCGGGCATTGGACGAAAGGCACGCCCCGCATCCACGTCGCGGCGGCGAAACCCGCCAGGTCGCCGATTACCCCGCCGCCCAGCGCGACCACCGGACAGGTGCGATCCATCCGGAACTCCGCCATACACTCGTACAGGTGGGCCACGGACTCGAGCGACTTGCTCTCTTCACCCGCCGGAACCGAAACCAATTGGAACTTGAACCCCGCCTCGGTCAGCGACATCACCGCTGGACCCGCGTGAAGCGGCCCCACGGTGTTGTCTGTGACCACCAGCGATCGCCGACCCTTCACCCGCTCCGCCAGGCGCGGGCCCAGCGTCGCCAGGACCCCGGCCGAGATAACCACCGGATAGGGACGCGGCTGGACGTTAACCTCGACAACACGCTCGCGGGGAAAGCCACTCATGAGGCAATCTCTGGAAAAGGACTGATGAATGGCCTGGTAAGCCCGTTGCGGCTGGCCTCGGGAGCTGATAGCTGACGGCTGATTGCTGACAGCTTCTCCCCCTCTCCATTCATCATTCCGCATTCATCATTCATCATTCCTCCCCCTTGCCTCGGCCACGATGTTCAACCAGTGCCGGCACAGCTCCTGTCGCTTGGGGTCGGTGACTCGTCCCAACGCCTCCCGCAGATGCCCCTCCGCAACCTCGTACTGCTTGAGGTCCCGGGCATAAATGATTCCCAGCAGCAGCCTGATCTCCGTCGCCTCCGGAGCGTTCGGGTAGTTCGTCAGCAGCTTCTCGTACGCCGCCGCGGCCTGGGGCAGCTTGTTCAGCGTGTAGAGCTGGTTGGCCACGTCCATCTGGCTGGTCTTGGGCAGCACCTGGCGCGGATCCAGATCGAGCAGCTTCTCGTAGAGGCTCGCCGCGGTGTCGCGGTCATTGACCGCCAGGGATTCGGCGATCTTCATCCGCAAGTCCGCAACCTGGTCACGAGCGCTCGGCGGCCCGTCGCCGATCCGTACGTCCTGCATCGAGACCGGCCGCGCCACCCGGCCGTAACGTGCCCGGGCCTCCGCATCCGGGTCGCTCATCACCGTGCGAAACGACTGCCGCTGGAACCAGCGCCTCCACAGGGCAATGATGTCGAACTGGTCCCGCGGCAGCGACTTCAACGCCAGCAGCCCCGCGGTTGCGGCGAAACCGAACGCGTAACCCGACAGGTGGGCGTCGAAGGCCACGTTGCTCTCGCCGCTGAAGCGCGGTGATAACATGTTGTCCCACAGGATCATCTTGAACACGATCAGGATGATACTCGGCAACTCGAACGTGCCGATCAGGAACCACCAATACAGCACGGTGATGTGGCTTCGCGGAAACAGGGCCAGATATGCCGTGGTCACGGCCGCAATCGCGCCCGAGGCCCCGACCATCGCGGTGAAATCCGGGTGAAGGTACGCGTGCCCCACGGCAGCCATGATTCCCCCTGCCAGGTAAAACAGCACGTAAGGCACCTGGCCCATCTTGGCGTTCACCGCGTTGCCGAAAATCCACAGGAACAGCATGTTGCCGCCGATGTGCAGCCAGTTGGCGTGCATGAACTGGTAGGTGAAAAACTGGTACAGGGCCATGTCGTCGCCCGTTAGCGCCAGCCGCTCGCCCAGCGTCTCGCGCGGGCTGAGTGACGCCTGCTCGGCCCCGCCAAAGGCGAGGAAAGCCAGGACGTTCACCGCGATGAGCCCATAGTTGGCCCAGGGCGTCCGGCGGATCGGCGTGTCGGTCGAGATCGGGATTATCATCTGTCGCGAGCTTCCCTGGCTGCGCGGGCCATTTACCTCTGTGCCGACGGCGGAGCAGAACCGGGCGGAGGCTGCTGTGTCAGCGCGTTGTAGACCTCCACGAAGGCCATCCTCAACTCGTGCAGCGTCCCGCCGACCATTCGCTGTTCCTGTTCGTCCAGGTTGTTACGGGTCTTGTTCAGCAGCAGCTCGAGCAGCTCGATATAGTGCTTGGCATATTCCAGGTTCGGCGGGATGGCCCGGCCATTCTGGTCCCGGAACCCGCCCAGCCCGATCGTGGCCTGCATGGTGATCATCTGGATGATCTCGGCCAGATGCGGAGCCGGGAGCGGGCCCTCTTCACCAGCCGCTTCCGTCTCGCGGGCGGCGCGGTCGGCCTCTTCCTTCTCGCGTCTCGCCTGCTCCTTCCAGTCGTCGTCGATGATGATTTTGGGTTCTTCCTTGTTGTCCTCGGCCATAAAGGCCTCCCTGTTCCTGAAGTACCACTGAATCACGCCGCGCAGCCTGGCTCGGCGTGCTCGCCGTTCGAGTCTCAAATCATAGCATGACGTTCAAGGCACCGGTAGCCGAACGGCCTCGGCCAGCCTCCGGGCCAGCGATGAGAGACGCTCGCCGGGCTGGAGGGCGTAGAAGTACTCTCGGTCCGCGGCGACGCGGTTGCTCGCGACTTGCCTGGCCAGAAGGTCCCGTCGGCATGCCAGATCCTGGCCGATCTCTGGACAGGACTCGACAAGCCTGCTGTTGACGGCGCGGATGGCGAGGAAGACCTCTCGCCGCTGCGTACGCGGGCCGCGGCTCTGCCGCAGGTACTCCGAACGGCCGATCAGCTCTTCTCTCTCGGCAAGCAGCAAAGGCGGCAGTTTTCGGGAGTATCGTTGAGGGTTGAACCGCCAGTCTCGAACCTGGTGCCGGGCGACCGCCAGATCCTCATCCGTGATCGGGAACATGGGCCAGGACGACCGCAACGTGGCGCTCACGCAGACATAGGCGGGTGCCTCGCACCGGTAGTACCGGCGAAAGAGCCCGTCCGTGATGCGGTCGTACTTCGCCCCGCCGATCCCGTGGACGAACAGATCGCACGCCAGCAGCCGGGCCCACAAGGTGAATGTCAGGGCTCGAGGCCGGACGAGCCAGGGACGCAGGCTGCCCGTTGCCGCATCAGGATCGCGAACGAGCGCCTCGCGGCTTAACTCGCCAACAAGCGTCGCATCGGCGTAACAGCCCAGGCGGTCGCCCTGCTGCTCCACCCAGAACCGCCGCCGCCGCTGCAGCGGCTGGCAAAGCCACAGGGCGGTCTCGATCCGCCCGTTTTCTCTGCCAAGATCGGGAAGCGGTCGATCTGCCGAACGCACACCCTGCTGGCGGCGATATTCTTTCAGAGATTCGTTGTAGCAGTGGGCAAACCGATCCGCGTTCAGCAGCAGGTCCGCCAGAAAAGGCCCGCCGAACACCCTGCTGGCCCGGTGTTCCGGCAAGGCCGCTCCCAGAGCGGTATCGACGTGCAGACGCCCGGCCAAATGCTGGTCCACCACGTCGGCCGGGTTCACGCACTGCTCAATACCGGCGAAATAGGCGGGCATGAACGACTCATTGAAACGCGTGCCCAGCATGGCCGCGAGCTGTTCGCGGATCGCCTTGATCTGCTCCCGATCGACAGGTGAACGGCCCTCGTAGGCCGCCCCGGCCGGAGCCTGACCGAAGGCCACCTCTTGCAGCTCCAGGAACCCATTCTCCGGCCGAAATGCGATCCGCAGTCCCGATACCCGCGGGGCGTCGTGGTCAACCACCAGATCGACACCGGCCACTCCGGCTGACTCGCTGAAAGCTCGAAGCGTGACGTGCTTCGCCCAGACGCCGGGGTGCACGAACTCCGGCTGGTGACCCGAGGCGACGATGAGCGCATCATCTTTGTCTGGAGACAGTTGTGAACGAATCCGCGCCCGGGCATCACCCGCCGAAACGCCGGCCAGCACAACACCCGTCAGCCTGAGCAGCCGGGCATTCTCCTCCGACAGGCGCAGCCACTCCCGCGGGGGCGGTTCGAGCAGAATTCCGCCGTCTTCGGCCGGTGCCTGCAAGTTCTCGAATCGGAGCATCGCTACTCAAATGGGCGGACGACCTGTTCGTCGGCATCCTGAAAACCTTCCGATCGGCTTCCAGAACCCATGCAGCCAACCACCGCCGGTGACGGCCAGTCGACCTCCTCGGTCAACGCATGGACGAACACGTCGTAATAGTACAGCAGGCGGGCGTCCGGATCATCCAGCGAACCACCAAAGTAGCGGTTGGGGTCGTTGTAGATCAGCCGGACTGGGATCTCCTTAACCCGCAGGCTCTGCCGGGCAACCTGGACCCAGAACTGGATCGGCATGGCATACCCGGGAATGGTGATCCTCAGCCTGCGCAAGGCCTCGACGCGGTAGGCCTTGAATCCGCAGAAAGCGTCGGTGATCCCGAGCCCCAGCGTCTCATTCAGCATGTCAGTTATCTTCTGGTTGATCGCACGCCGATCGGCAGGCGGTCTGGAGTTGCCCGGCAGGGTCTGGAGATACCGGGAGCCGCTGATGATGTCGGCATCACCCCGCGACGCCTCGGCCAGGAACAGCGGGATCCAGGCTGGCTCATGCTGCTCATCGCAGTCCATGGTGATCAGCCAGTCGTAGTTGTGCGCGACCGCGAAACGAAAGGCGCTGATCAGGCTCTGCCCGTACCCGCGGTTGTCGATATGCCTGATCACCCGGATACCGGGCTGGGTCGCGAGGAGCTGCGGCGTTTCGTCCGTGGACCCGTCATCAACGACCAGAATGTGATTGGCGTATTGGCGGACCTGACGCAAGACCGTCAATAGAGTCTTCGATTCGTTGTAAACCGGGATGGCCACAAGATATCGCATTCGATGCCTCATCGTCACAGCAGCCCCAAAGCAGAGCCGGACCCCGCGCACTGATGAATCTTAGGCCGCAGGGGGCTGAAAGCAATCTCGGGATCACCCGCGTGGGGCCGCCCCGGCTACGCCAGCGGGCTTTGCTGCGGCGAGCGTCCCCGTCGGCCCATGGCTGAGGCCGACCCCTGGCCAAGCCGCTAAAACGCGGCGTAGACCGGTCCGGGCACCCACCATGCAAGTCCCGCGATGCCCGAAAGACGCTCCATGCGGCGCCAATCGTACAGGCATTCGACGAACCCTCGTCCGGGCAGGGGCGTAACATCGTTCGACAGGCTGGCGCGGTGCCTGCCGGAGTTGGAGGGGTCAAGCTTCTTCTCATCACCTGCCGATACCGATTACATGAATATCCGTTACCTCTTGTCTGGCTGTTGCTTAGGCGTGACTGGGCTGGTCCTGGCCCTCCCGGTTGGCTGTGCCCCCCCGGATACGCCGTTTGCCGAGATCCGGGCCGGCGTCCGGTTCGAGAGGGGGCAGAAACAGCTCGAACAGAAAGACCTCGACGCGGCCCTGAAGGAATTCCAGCGAGCGGTCGAGCTCAACCCCAAGCTGGCCCTGGCCCACTCGAACATCGGCAAGGTCCAGCAAACCAAGGGCAACCTGGAGGCGGCGGCCTCGGCCTTTGCCAAGGCGGTGAGGCTGAATCCCAAGAGTTTTGACGACAGCTTCGCCCTCGCCGGCGTCTATCACAAGATGGCCAGACTCGCAGCCGCCATACAGGCTTACCTGCACGCCTGCGAACTGCGGCCGAACGACTTCCAGTCCCGTCTCAACCTCGGCGTGTGCTATCACCAGGCCGCCGAACTGGAGAATGCCATCGACTGCTACACCAAGGCCATCGAGATCGACCCGCAGCAGCCGGCCGCATTCACCAACCTCGGTGCCGCCTACGAGGCCCAAGGCAAGTACTATGAGGCCATCCATGCCTACAACGAAGCCCTGGAACGCGACAGCAACCAGCCCATGGTGCTGATCAACCTGGCCGGCACGATGATGAAGCAGGAAAGGTTCCCCGCCGCCCGCAGGGCCCTCGAGCGGGCCATCGATCTGGCGCCCGAGACGGCCATGGCATACGAGCGGCTGGGCTACTGCCTGTTCCGGATGAAGCAGTACGAGGAAGCCTTGATCCGGTACCAGTGGGCGCAGACGCTTGATCCCGATCGCGCCGAGACGCACGCCGGCCTCGGTGTCGTGCGCATGGCGATGTATCTCCAGGACAACTCCAAGGTCGAGTTTCGGCGGGCGGCCATCGAGCATTGGCACCGGTCTCTGGAAATCCAGCCCAATCAGCCTAAAATACGCAACCTGATCGCCAAGTACCGGTTGCCCGCCGACCAGACGTCGGCTGTCCTGATGGAAGCGCCATAATCATGAAATCACATTGCAGCTTCAGACTCGTCCCGGCGGCGATGCTGTGCGCGCCGATGGTCTTTGCAGTCGGGTGCGGGCCGGACAAGCCCGCCGCGAAGGGCTCATGGACTGAACGTTCTCGACAGATCACCCACCAAAGACTGTCTTTAACCTCTGAATTACTACCTGTTATGGCGCCAGCGCCCGCTTCACCGGGCGACTCGCCGGCAAAGAGCACCGCGGACGCGGGCCGTGCGGCGTCTGTCTGGCCCAAAGAGCTTGATTCCTTTCGACTCGCCGCGGACATGCCCGCCGGCTCCGAGACCAGGCCGGCGGACGAGGCCAAAGCCGAAGGCAAAAGCGGCGGCCAGCGGCAATGGCGAGCGCCGCTGCCGGGCTTCGGCGAGACGGTCAAGCGCGACGTCCTGGAGCTTCCGGCGGTATTGTGGGACGACACCAAGCGAGTCTATACCAACCCCTGGAACGTGGTCTTCCTGGTGGGGGCGGGCGGCGCGTCGGTGGCTCTTCGGCCTGAGGTCGATGACGACATCGAGGACTATTACGACGAGCACCACACCTTCACCGAGGACTGGCGAGACGCGTTCGGTGCGGCCGGCAACCCGCTGGTGCATTTCGGCCTGGCCGGTGCCTGGTACCTGACCGGGCAACTGGCCCAGGACGCCAAGACCTATGACGTCGGTACGCGCATGTTCCGGGCGTTGATTCTCAACGGGATCAGCACCACCCTGCTCAAGACGGCGGCCTGTACCGAGTCGCCCAACGGAGAGGACTGGGCCTGGCCGTCGGGCCACGTTTCGAGCACGATGGTCATGGCCACGGTGCTGAACGACGCCTACGGACCGCTCGTGGGCGTCCCCATGTTCGGCCTGACCGGTCTGGTCGCGGTGGAGCGGCTGGATTCGCGCGAACACCACTTTTCGGATGTCGTTTTCGGCGCCGCCCTGGGCTGGGTCATTGCCGAGACGGTCATGAAGGACCAGCCCCCCGAGATCGCCGGCGGCCACCTGATGCCCTACGTCGATCCAGCCGGCCGCAACGCCGGCGTCGCCTGGATCAAGACCCTGGACACCCCTTGAGTTCGGTCCTGCGAGCTATCGGCTCTCAGCCAGAGACACGGGGGCGAGGGAGGCCGCAGTGGTGATTCTTCGTCACGTGGTCTAGGATATTTAAGTCTCTTAACCATAAGGTCTTACAGGAAACATTGGGTTCGTTTGGCGCAGGCGCCTCGCGAGGGGCGGGGGTTGTGGGGCGAGGGGCGGGGGAATTGCAGATTGCGGATTGCAGACTGCAAAAGAGGAATGGGGAAGCCGAGCCGGGCAGATTACCCATTTTGTCGTTGGGTTTGTTTCGCAAAACACGTGCTGGCTCCTTTCCGTGGTTGCGGCTCGGCCCCGGCCTCTCTTAGGGCTCCCGCCTCGGCTCTGCTCCCGCCTTCGCTTCGCTTCGTCGTGGCGAGTCGGCGTGGCGGGACGCCGTGGCGAGCAGCGGTGAGGCGGACGAGGTCGGTCGGCAGGCTGACTTGTCAAAGAGCGTAGGGCAGCGGGGGAGGGGAAGGATGAAGGCGGCCTTCGACAGGCTCAGGCCAGGGAAGGATGAATTGAGACCGGGCTGTTCACGGCTGCATGCCGGTCGCTCGCCCGGTTGGGTTCGCCTGGCACGACACCTGGTCCCCAGTTGCCCCACTTTGGCCGTATGACATCCGGTCGGGGCAGAGTATCTCCGCTGGTCCCGTTGGAGACATAACACGGCACCGCGCTCGGCAGGATGCGGTTTGAGCGGCACAGTCTTCGACAGGCTCAGGCCGAGGGGGCCAGGTCCGCCTGCGGCCTGCCTGCCGTGGCGGGCGACCGCGACGGATAAACTCCGATACGGAGAGGTGGGCGACGGGGCCTGGGCGTGAGAAGATGCACCACCACGATTGGACGTGGCGGACATGAAAAGGCATAGGAAGCCGAAGCTGGTCGCCATCTTACAGGCCGGCTCAGGAAGCGAAGATGTCACGCCTCACAGACATCGTGCAACTGCCGCCATGTACTGGGATACGTCCATGCCGTGAGCATTGGCAAGTTTGGCAAGGGCTTTGCCGGTTGCCCTCGTCTGGCCCTGTTCAATTCGCCGGACGGTGCGTTCCTCAAGACCCTCAATGTCGGACTGCTTTATACCCGAAGCCGCTCGCAGACTGCGGATCGCGCGTCCGTATCGGGTGTTGAAGGCCTTCGTTTTCTGCTCGGCACGCAGTTTAGCCATTGGGTCCACGGCCTGGACGAATTGCCCCCATCCCATGTGGACATCCAACTGCGGCCAATAGAGGAAGTCTCCATACTGGTCAATCTGGAAGTCTTTGCGGATGCCGCTGTCTGCATCTCGCAGTTTCGCGGGCAGAGCACTGATCGGCACGCGCAGACGTTCAAAGCCCGGTGAGAGCACGACGAGTTCCTCGCTCTCCCACCAGGCGTCGATGATGGAATGATCGCCCGAACGGCTGCAAAGCCCGCCCACGAACCGGGTAAGGAAAGCCTGGGTCGCCTTCGTGCCGTGCGTTTGAACGAGGTGCACGCGCTTGTCACTGCGGACCTGAAGCCGACACAGGTGCTCGGGAATGGATTCGACGGGCAGATCATCCACGAAGGCCAGAAGCTTCAATTCCGGCCCTTCGCATTGCCGCAGGCGAGATAACTCTTGCCCGCCCGCGAGCTGTCCGAGCGACGAGACGACATAGAGTGTCTGATACCGGTTCTGGGCAGCCTCCTGCCACTGCGTCCAGAAATGCACTCCAGGGCACCGATGGCGAGCCAATCCTCGCCAGGCCACCTTGGCGATCTCAGCCAGCCGGGCCCCACGTACCAGAATACCGGTCTCTTGTGTCATCGCCGCCTATCTCAAAGGCCCTGACCCGCGCCATCAGATTGTACCTTTCAAATCGGACATTTCCAAAAAGTATTTGATAAAAATGTCCGGTCTCATGCTGTCTTGCCTGTGCGCGGCAAAACAGATGCGTCTGCTATAGTTTCAATGCATCATCGTTGCCTGGAGAACGAGCCGGCGGACTCCATGATCGAAGAAAGGCGCCACCGTACCCCATCCTAACAGCGAATCTTCATTCATCTCCGTTGCTACACCGCCTCCTCTCTATATAGAGGGTGTCTAACTCGGACCTGATGTCATACGCTGTAAGACGTTATATTGCAAGGCTTTACAGTAGGACGATCCTACATCATAGAAGGATATTCCGTCGACGATAACCTCAGGCCCTGATGTTTTCGAGTTGCATTGTGTGTGGGCTTGCACTCCTCCCGGTCTTCAGATATACTAGGTATGACATGAAGGAGGTCTATACCATGGACCATGTGCTAAGGACCGTAGAGGACTTGCAGGCAAAGCTTCGGAAGCAGGAACAGGAGGTCATTGACACTAAAAAGACAATTAACAGCCTGCTCCGAATGGTCGGCAGAGAGCCGATCTTCACAGAGGGCCAACTGGCGCCGGAGTTGTCTCTTGGTGGCATCAAGGCCGATACGTTCTACGGACAGCCTCTCGCAACAGCTGTCCGGAAGTATCTGGAGATGCGGCGTGCGAGCTCTCAAGGGCCGGCTTCTGTGTCTGAGATATATCAGGCGCTGACACAGGGCGGATACGACTTCGCAACCAGCCCGGAGAACGCAAAGCGGATTCTACGGATTTCGATGTCGAAGAACACGCCTCTTTTCCACCGGCTTCCGAACAAGAACGTTTTTGGCTTGGTGAGCTGGTATCCGGACATCAAAACCAAGAGGAGCAAAGGCGCCGATGAGGAACAAGAAAGCACCGACACTGAGGGTGTTCAGGATGTCAAGGAAGATGCGGTAGACGGCAAAAAGGCCGCCAGCGGTAACTGACGGCCTTTTCCGCGTCTCGTTCCAGGACTTGGCGGAGCCGAGCCCTGGGGCCGGGATCGACAGCCCGGCGCTAGCTCCGTTGCTAGTGCCTACTATCGACAATTCCCACGCATAAGTCAAGGGCTCCGCACAGGAGCGGCTAGATGGCTGCTTCAGAACAGCCGCGGTCTGCGCGCGGCGAGGCGGGCTGTCGGTTCTGCCGACAGCAGGTTACAAAGCGAGTGATACTGGCGGCTATGGGACGGCGGTTCCTATTCCTGCCCAGCTAACTCGATGGTCTTCGGGGGAGACCCGAGCCGGGCTTGGGTCTCCCCTTCCGCATAAGGCTCCTTGCTCATGTCTGCTTGTTGCGAGGATAACGGTACCAAGGCAGCATGTGCTTAACCGGGACCAGTATCTAGGCTGGGACATTTTTGCGGTCCGGCCAGGATGCTGAGGCTAGGCCGGAATTCTGCGGAAAACGTTGGCCTTTCTTATCAGTCTTGCGAGGGGGCGCTGCCCGGGATCTGGCGGCAGCAGGATGCGCCCGAGGGGAGCCCGAAAGGCCTCTACACCGCCAGTCAGGTTGAGGGCCTGCAGCTCAGAGAGCCGGGCCTCGTTCAACCGCATGATGTACTGCTCGTCAAGGTATATGAGCCCGCCGTCATAAGCGCGGTGGTAGGTCGGGGAAAGGGCGAGACCGTTCGTCACATGGTCGGTGCTCCCAGGCGCGCCTACCGGCAGAATGTGGGCGGCGTCGACTAGACGGAGCTGTACTCGAGTAACAGCGCAGCGGCTGTCGTAGGCCTGGATGACTTGTTGCCGGAAGTTGCTGCTGCGCGACAGTCTCGCGACGGCCTGAACAATGCGTCGGCGAGGCTCTGAGAGGGCTTGCAGGTCGGTGTCGGAGATGTCCTGCAACGTGGCTGCTCTCGTCAATAGCTGGAAAGTCTCTGGCTTCTTCCCGTAACGGTGGAGGTGCTCGGCGTTTAGGGCGTAGTTAACGAGTTGGTCGGGGCGGACGCCCACGGCAATCTCGTCGTTGCTCTTACGGTCAAAGGTGAGGCCATGTTGCAGGGCCTCCCGCACCGTGTTGATGTCGATCTGAACGGACGGCGAACCGGTGGTAAATGTGCGGTGCCGGTTGAGGTCAAAGCCGGCGAACATGCCGGAGCTGGGTTCGAACCCAAGTAGAACCGTGAGACCGGCGGGGTTCGTGGCCAGTGGTGACGTCACGGTCGTCATCTGGATTCTGTATTCGTCGGGCAGGTTCGGCCGCCCTCCGAAAGTTAGTGTCCAGATATAAATCCATAGGCTGAAACCATCCCCATCGGGCGGCGTGACTACGAATTTGCGGGGATGTTGGTGGACAGCGCTGACAAGGGCAGGCCCGTAACCGGACTGCTGAATTGCGTCGGTCACAGCATCCACGAGACGTGTCGCACTGATTGCGGGCATGTCCTCACCCTGTCAGGTGCTTGCCGGTCTTGATTGACCGGATCCTTTCTCGGCCGCCGTCGGCGGGTAACGGCAGGCCCTCATCTTCCGACCACATCGCAGCGGGATGGTTGATTCTATAAAAGGCGTCGTCTGTTTTCCCGTTGCCGATCGGGAATAAGAGCTCCTGCATGCGGGGCTGCCGCTCGAATCGAGCAAGGGCGCCTCTAAGGTACTCTTCAATGAGTTCGCCGCAGATCCACCGACGGCCTAGACGCTCAGCCACCTCGCCTGTGACGCAGCTTCCTGCAAAGGGGTCAACGACGAGATCGCCGCGATCGGTCAGCATGCGAATGAAGTACTCGGGAATCGGAGCAGGATAGCGCGCGGGGTGGGCCGTCAGGTCGTGTTCCTTGCAGTAGCGCATGTAGTAAGAGTTGCTCTCGGTGTTCGGTACTGCGATTAGATTTGGCGGGATAGCCGCCCCATTGTCGATGTTGAACTTTTCGCTAATGTCGTGGCCGCTTGGCCTTAGTTTGGCCCTGTAGCCGTTGCGGAGCAGCTGCTTCATGGCATCGCTGTACGGAGCGAGAACCCGGCGATTGCTCGCTTTGGGCCAAGGCGTGGGAGACAGCCACCATATGCAGTTGACGGCGTCCTTCGCGCGGATTCGGCGGACTGTGACCCACTCCGCCGGGGTCGGCAGTTTCGATGGGCTCCACCAGAAGAAGTCCTGGGCGAGGTGGAACCCGATTTCCCGGCAAAGCATGATCAGGAGTTCGTAATGGTACAGGCTGCGTGTGGGTTGCCCAGGAATCCACGCGCCACCGATGTCGATAACAAGAGAACCGCTCTCCTTTAGAATCCGCTTGAATGCCTCGCCGAACGGCCGGAACCATTCAAGGTATTCATGAGAATCGACGTTGCCGTAGTCTTTCTTGCGGACAAGCCCGAAGGGCGGGCTCGTCATGATCAGGTCGACCGAGCCGGGTTTCACATGAGCATCCAGGACCTTGAGGGAGTCCCCGAGATAAATGACGCCCAGCTTCGTTCTGTGGAACGCGCGGACGTCAGAGATGACTGGTGAGGCGCCTGGCCTCCGATGCCCGTTCCTTGCTCGCCCGATCCGTGCCCGGTGTTTCTTCACCATCGCGCCCTCATTGCAGTGGGAGCATTGTACGAGAGCGTTGCTGCCGGGCCAAGATCCGTCAACAACGGGCGACGACGCGCAAACAGGTCGGCTCAGATCAGGCCGCGGGGCTTGTGTGGCTGACGTGCGGTCGGCCACTTGGCGCACCGTCGGCTCGGGTTCTCCCGCACCGCATTCCTGACCACCATTGCCTCGGCCTCCTGCATGCTGATTCGTCGGAGCAGAGGCGGTCTGTCCACCAATGGAAGGTTGTGTCGCTGGCGGACCGCACGATCTCCAAAGAGTCGCCTGAGGTGGTTTCGAGCCGGTCCGAGCCCGGAGAGCGGGGAGCTGACTGCTGGCCACGCTGCGCAGCAGCCCAGCACCTTCCACCTTGCTCCATCGGAGACGCCATCCGTGCGGCGCCGGATTTCCAAAGCTCTGAGGCAGGCTGATGTACCCCATTGCGTCATCCTCGCCGATAAGCCATTCCCGGCAACATCTGAGTGGGTTGTTCAACGACCGAGCACCCTAACATCACCCTAATCTCATGTCAAGTGTTTTTTGAAGCAAGAACGGTCCATTGTGCGTGGAGAATGGCGAATTGGCCTCCGAGGCGCGTTTTGGCCCCTGAGCTTACGCGACGGGTCGTCTTGGGGTCTGAGTCCCAGGGTCGAAGATGCGCATTTCGTAGTTACGCTCGGCTCTCCATCGCTTATCCCCTTTTCGTGCCTTTTTGCGTTCTCCGCGGCGAATCTTGCCGCGGCCGACGGGCCGCGGGCCGACTTCTTGTGGCAACACGCCGACCGGGTCTACGGCCCCTGCTGTCTCTGTTGCTCTCGTTCAGGTTATTCGGTGGTCACGGCTCGATTCCGAGCCCGGCGGTCGCCCTTGGCTGTGACCCCCCTCAGTCCCCCCTCGACATGCTCGGGACAAGCCTCTTGGGAAGGGGGGAAGCGTGGTCGTTTCGCCGGATGCGGAAAGGATTCCGCAGAAATGGGCGACCCGGAGGTGATTCCGGGTCGAGCAGGGG
>CAZPIO010000126.1:0-23764 GCA_964586235.1 uncultured Planctomycetales bacterium | reverse complement strand
GCGGTCCAACAACCCGAAAAAAATCTAGAATCGCCCTTTGGTGTTCAACTTGGGCGAACTGCTTTTGGCACTCAGTTGGGACGGGTGCTGAGCCGGCTCGAGAGACAGAGTCTCTTTTCTGATTGAGCCGGCAGGTCGGGCGCTTTACAATCGGGTGGCAATGACCGCCCATCTCGATAAGCGGCACCTTCTGGCGACACCTATGACCGACTTCGCCACCTTCTGCGCCGAGCGCAGATGGCCGGTCTACCGCGCCCGGCAGGTCTACGAATGGATATTCCAGAGGGGGGTCGGCGATTTCGAGCAGATGACCAACCTGACCAAGCCGATGCGGGCGCACCTTGCCGAGGGGTGGTGCATCCACGCCGCCCGCGAGATTCGCAGGCAGGCATCGCGCGATGGAACGGTCAAGCTGCTGCTGGAATGGCCGGACGGCGCCACCAGTGAATGCGTGCTCATCCCCGATGAGAAGCGCCGGACGGCCTGCATATCGAGCCAGGTCGGTTGCCCTGCCGGGTGTGCTTTTTGCGCCAGCGGCATGGGCGGCCTGCAGAGGCAACTGACGGCCGGCGAGATTGTCGAACAGGCCATGCGCATTCGCGATCTCTGCCAGGGGCCGGCCGATGACCGGCCCGGCGCGGTCGAGGGCCGCCTGAGCAACATCGTACTCATGGGTATCGGCGAGCCGCTGGCCAATTACGAAAACGTGCTCGACGCGGTCCGCATCATCAACGCCGAGTGGGGCATGAATATCGGGGCCCGCAAGATCACACTCAGCACCGTCGGCCTGGCTCGCCGGATCCGCCAACTGGCTGACGAGAACCTGCAAGTCAATCTGGCCATCTCGCTGCACGCACCGAACGACGCTCTCCGCCGCCAACTGATCCCCTGGGCTGAGAAGGTCTCGATCGAGGAACTGGTCAGCGCCGTGGCCTTCTATTTCGAGAGGACCGGCCGCGAGGTCACCCTGGAGTATCTCCTGCTGGGCGGCGTGAACGACCGGCCGCAGCATGCCGCCGAGCTGGCCACCTTGTGCCGCCGGATGCGCTGCAACGTCAACCTGATCCGGTACAACCCGGTCCCCGGGCTCGATTTTGAGCGGCCGACCTCGGCGGCGGCCCATCATTTCGTCGAGCAGCTCCGTGCCCGCAGCGTCAACGTTCACGTCCGTAAGAGCCGGGGAATCGACATCGAGGCCGCGTGCGGCCAGCTCCGACGCGCGCAAGCCGGCGGCTCCCCCCAGTAGGAGCGGGCCGCAGCCGCGATCTTCAGGGGGCCCGGGAAGGCCAATCTTGTTTACGATAGATATCAATGATGTTATCGTTCGTATATGGATCACGAATCGCTGGTGAAGATACAGCAAAGGAGACCCGACGATGGAACCCCTCCAGATCGGCGTGTGCAGTTGGTCGCTGAAGATGCCGGACATCGGCGACGCGTTGGTTGCGGTCAAGAAAGACCTCGGCCTGAACCTGGTCCAGATCGGCTTCTGGGACGAGGGATTCCGCAACACCGACCGGATCGTCAAACTGCTCGAACGCACCGGCCTGGAGGTCAGCGCCACCTGCATCGGCTTCGAGGGTGAAGACTACTCGAGCATCCAGCGCATCGCTGAGACCGGGGGCTTCAAGCCCGACAGCCTCTGGCCGCAGCGCCTGGCCAAGACCAAGGCCTTCGCCGACTTCACCGCCGCGCTCAACGTCAGACTCCTGGCTTGCCACATCGGCTTCGTCCCACACGACAAGAGCGATTCCAAATACGCGGTCATGGTCGACCGGCTCAAGCAGGTGTGTGACGTGCTGGCTCACCGCGAAGTCACCCTGGTCATGGAGACCGGCCAGGAGCGGGCCGAGGACCTGCTCGAGTTCATCGACGCCGTCGAGCGCGACAACATCCGCATCAACTTCGATCCGGCCAACATGATCCTCTACGGTGTCGGCGATCCGCTCGCGGCCGTCGAGCTCCTCAAGGACAAGATCGTCCACTGTCACATGAAGGACGCCACCTGGTCCAAGGAGCCCACCAAGACCTGGGGCGAGGAGGTCGTCCTCGGCACCGGCCAGGCCAGCATTCCCAAACTCGTCGCCCGGCTCCGCTCGCTCGGCTACCAAGGCCCCCTGGTCATCGAACGCGAGGCCGGTGACCAGCGCATCGCGGACATCAAGACCGCGATTCAACTGCTGGAGAAGGTCGTCGGCTAACCGACCGCGACCTGGCGCCGCAAGTCATCGGTGATCGGTTGTCAGTTGTCAGCTCAGTTGGACGGGGATGCGTTTGCGCCCCACCAGGCCGCGATGTTTCGCGAGGTACCGAGTTTCAGTCTATCGAACGCCATTTCTATCGATAAGACATTTAACAACAAACAGTTACCTCTTGACCATTTCGCAGCTCACTGCGAAAAAGTCATGACTTTCTTGCAGTCGGCTGAAAAATAGTCATACATGGTGCCATGACGCGAGACGAGATCTGCTCCAAGTTTATCGAGTCTATCACGTTTGACCTCTACCCCTACCAGGAAGAGGCCCTGATGGCCTGGTTCGACTCGCCGGGCGGGGTAATGGTCTGCGCCCCGACGGGGATGGGCAAGACGCTGATCGCCGAGGCGGCCGTGTTCGAGGCCCTGCATAGCCGTCGGCGGCTCTTCTACACCACCCCGCTGATCGCCCTGACCGACCAAAAGTTCCGCGAGATCCAGGACCTGGCCGAGAAGTGGGGTTTCCCGCGAGATGAAATCGGCCTGATCACTGGCAACCGCAAGGTGAACCCCGACGCCCTGGTCCGCGTGGTGGTGGCCGAGATCCTGCTCAATCACCTGATCTCGCCCGAACCCGGCCAGTCGGACATGAGCGACGTGGCCGGCGTGGTCATGGACGAGTTTCACAACTTCAACGACTCGGAGCGGGGCATCGTCTGGGAGCTTTCGCTGACGCTGTTGCCGCCGAGCGTGCGCGTGCTGCTACTGTCGGCCACGGTGGGCAATCCTTACGAATTCGCCCGGTGGCTGCGGGTCGAACACGGCCGCGAGGTGACCCTGATCCAGTCGAACGAGCGCCGCGTGCCCCTGGAGTTCAAGTGGGTCGGCGACAAGCTCATCACCGAGCTGCTCCCCGAAATGGTCAACGACGACGACGCCCAGTGCCGCATCCCCGCCCTGGTGTTCTGCTTCAACCGCGACGAATGCTGGGAGGTGGCCGAGCGGCTTAAGGGGCTGCCGATCATCAGCAACGCGCAGAAGCTCGAGATTGACGCCGAGCTTGCGGCCCACAAGGATGACCTCGCCGACGGCGTCGGCCCCAAGCTTCGGCAGATGCTCATCCGCGGGGTCGGCGTCCACCACGCGGGTGTGCTGCCCAAGCACAAGGAGATCGTCGAAAAGCTGTTCACCCGCAAGCTGGTGCCGTTCGTGGTCTGCACCGAAACGCTGGCCGCGGGGATCAACCTGCCCGCACGGTCAGTGGTGATCAGCACGCTGATGAAGGGCAAGCCGGGCGAGAAGAAGCTGATCTTCGCATCGGCCGCTCACCAGATGTTCGGCCGTGCTGGACGCCCGCAGTTCGACACCCAGGGCTACGTCTTCGCCCTGGCCCACGAAGATGACGTCCGGCTGCTCAAGTGGAAGAAGAAGTACGAGCAAATCCCCGCGACTACCAAGGACCCCGGCCTGCTCAAGGCGAAAAAGGATCTGGAGCGTAAAAAACCCGTCCGCAGCAAGACCGAGCAGTACTGGACGGAGGGGCAGTTCAACACGCTCATCCAGGCCGGCCCGGCCAAGCTGCTCAGCCGCTCGATGATCTCGTACAACGTGCTCATCTACATGCTCACCCGCACCGGCACGCTCAACGAGGTGCGGGCTTTCCTGGGCAAGCGTTTCGAGTCGGCCGAGCGGGTCATCCGTTTCCGCGAACAGCTCGACTTCATGCTCAACAACCTGGCCGGCCTCGGCTACATCACCCGCAGCGACGACGGCGAGCACGTCACGCTCAACGAGTCGATCCACAAGCTGCTGGTCTTCCGCAGCGTCGATCCGCTGTACGGGGCGTTCCTCGCCGAGCAGCTCAATTACGCCGACAGCCGCGAGAAGACCCTCGCGCTGGAGTCGGTGCTGGAGATGCCGCCGACCATCCTGCGCCGCGTGCGGATTCCGGATGCTCCGCCCGGCCCGTTGCAGGCCCAGGTAGTCGAGCCGCAGTTGATCCAGATGGGCGTGGTCTCGGCACAGCCGCAGACCGAACCTGAAGACGACAACGGCGACGACTACTGGGCTGAGGAAGAGGAACGCCCGCCGACGTTTCCGGAGATGCTCAAGATCGTTTTCGAGTCCAAACTGGCCGCACCCGAGCCGGTTTACGTGCAGCCCAAGTGGGTGGCCGGCGGCGTGGCCGAGTTCCAGGGCGATTTCTACAAGTTCGTCCACAATCGTGAACTGATCAAGCAGGAGGGGCTGATTCTGCGCCACCTGCTGAGGCTGACCATCCTGGCCGGCGAGTTTTTTACCCTCACCAACGATCCCGATTACCAGTCTCTCAGCGACGCCTCCACCGCCGCCTGCCAGAAGGTCGACCCGCGATACACCAGCCGCTTCCTCGAACAGGCCGCCGAGACGCGCAAGCTCTCGCCGATGTAGGCTGACGTAGGAGGGCTCTCCGAGCCCGATCAACCGGGTCAGCTTTGTAGGAGGGCTCTCCGAGCCCGACCAACCGGGTGGCCCAGGTTCTTCTTGAACCTGGACTCGCGATTTCGTTCAACCGGGCCATAATCTGCTCCCGGCTACGAGGGCGCCGCCCCCGATAGTGGTGCCGACGCCCTCGTCGGCACTCCTTCGGTGACCGCGGCGAGGAGGCTCCGGTCAGCCGCATCGGAGAAAGCTGTTTGTTCGTCCGAGCCGTCCCCACGTCCGCCCCATGTTGCGTATCCGGCGGTTCTGATAGAGGATATGATGCTGTGTTGACGGGTTTGACTTGGAAAACGAGAAGCCGGCGAACGGAGACGGCCGGGCCCCTATGCCCCCGTCGACAGGTTCCGCCGGGACCGGGAGACCTCAATTGACTGCCCCAGATGACAAACCGCTGCCGCCCTCGAAGGTCCTCGTGGTCGACGACAACGTCCAGAACCGGGAGCTGCTCTGCGCGTACATGGAGGAACTGCCCAACGTGACCACCATCCCGGCGGCCAACGGGATCGAAGCACTGGCCAAGGTCGCCGAGGACCAGCCGGACCTGATCCTGCTGGACGTCATGATGCCCAAGCTGTCCGGGTTCGAGGTCTGCCGCCACCTCAAGAGCGATCCGCAGACCCGCGACATTCAAATCATCATGGTCACCGCCCTGAACGAACTCGGCGACCACGAGCGGGCGGCCGAGTGTGGCACCGACGAGTTCCTGAGCAAGCCGGTCAACCGCGTCGAACTGATTACCCGGGTCAAGAGCCTCCTGCGCATCCGCCACCTCAAGCAGGAGCTTCAACGCACGGTGGACGCGGCAGACAGAAAGAGCGGCCGATCGCCGGGCAAATCATGAGCGCTGACAAAGACTACCTCTCGTTGCCGTTGCGAACGTTCCTTGCCGACCTGGCTGCCAGGACGGCCACCCCGGGCGGCGGCAGTGTCGCGGCCATGGCTGGCCTGCTGGCTGCCGCACAGGCCCGCATGGTCGTCGAGTATACTGTTGGCAAGCCCAGGTTCGCCGCCTACGAAAACAGGCTCCGGGATGCCCTGCGGGAACTCCAGCGGGCCGAGGAGGCGTTCGGCCGCCTGATGGGCGAGGATATGGCCGCGTACGAACGGCTCTCGGCCTCCCGCAAGGTCGACGATAGAGCTGAGAAGGAAAGGGCGGTCGCCACCGCCGCGGCCGTGCCCATGGAAATCGCCGCCCTGGCCGACGTCATGCTCGCTCTGCTCGACGACCTCAAGACCTGCGTGAACCCGCACCTGCTCAGCGACCTGAAAGTCGCCGCGATCATGGCCCTGTCTGCAGCCCGCTGTGCCGCCCTCAATGTTGAGGTCAACCTGCCCGGCTTCGCCGACCGCGCCTCCGCCGACCGCGTCGCCGCCCAACTCCGCCAGATCCTCGACCACGCCCACACCCACCGCAACGCCGTCGTGCATCACAGTCCGCAGTAGGGGTGTTTGGCCAACGAGGGCAACGGGCGTCAGGCGCCTGCGGCTCCGGAGGAGCCGAAGAGCATAGCCAGGGGCAGAGCGCAGCGCCGCCCCTGGTTGAGGTCAACACAAAAACAAGAACCGCTCCGGCAGGAGCGGAGGACTCCTCTGCTGAAAGGGGCGAGGAACGCTCGTCGTTTTTCAACCGATGCGCCCCGGTCGGATGAACACGGCTTGGTAGCAGAAGCAGCGGCCTTTCGTGCGGCAGGCCCGGTTGGCGTGGACGCGGGCCGTCAGCAGGCCGCTTCAGCGGCCTTTCCCGAAGGGCAAATAGGCCAGTCGTTTACGGCTGGCTCGCGGCTGGGCGATTTCTCTTCTTCTGTTGCCTCTCTTGCTGAGCCCGTTTTAACGGGCTACAACAACAAAGAAGAATAAGCGTATGCGGTGACCGCCGACCGGGCGTCGAACGGCCGGCCTATCAGCCCGCCTGTGACGGGCAAACCCCCTGAAAGGAGGTTCCTCCTCACCGGCTCCAAATGACCTGGGCGCAACTCGCCGAGCGCACCGCTATAAAAGAACGCCCCGGCAGGGGCGGAGGTATGTAGCCAGGGGCGCAAGCCCCTGGGATAAATGCCGACAAGACAGATAAGCCCCGAAGGGGCGACAGAAGGCCTGATGCGTTCAGGAGTATCGGTCGCTGGGCTCGCCAACGAATGCGCACGGCCCCATTCTCGTTGACAATCCTGAGAGCGGATGTACGGTTATTGCAGGATTGCCGGGTTCCCAAGGCCTTTCTCTTGCGTTATGACGATGGGCAATCACTTGCGGCGAGTACTTCACTGGCTCCGACATCTGTTCAGCGGCGATCCAAGGACCGGTTGCCGCGCATGCACTGTCGCGCCCATCGTCAATCGTCTTCTTGGCTGCCGATGCCAGTTTGCCGACTTGGCGGAGGCGACGCGTGCCTTTGCGGCAATCACCCGGTTGAGTGACGAGGATATCCCCGCCCTCGCACAAAAGGTCGGTATTCAAGAGTCCACGGTGCGCGGTCTGATCATGGTGTGCCGCTATTGCCTGAGAACCGTGGACATGCTGGAGGACCGAGATGGCCAGGTTAGCCCGTGGTCCCTGGTCCGGCTTCGCGACGACGGCAGGAAGTGGATGGATGAGCATCCGTCGCTTTCAAAGACCCGCGGAGATGCTGAACCACCAGATGAGTTCGTCTACTACGCGGGGGCCATGTGGATGCTGCTGAAGATGAAGGGATGGGAGCACCTGTAGGCGCACTCAGGCGAACTTGGCATCTCCGGTGCCATCAGCCGTAGTCCAAGCTGCCCTATTGCAGTAGGGCCCACTCTCCAGCCGATAAAAAAAGCAATGCCCGACGACCCTCCCTATTATCTGGACGTTCAAGGGCTTGAAGACGAGCCCGAGGACGAGGGCAATACCCGCGCCACCCGCCGCTGGATCGGCGTCGACTTCGAATGCTGCAAAATCTACAGCCGCATCTACAAGAACAAGGACGGCACCGCCTACGTCGGCAACTGCCCCAAGTGCGGCCGCAAGGTCCGCGTCCGCGTCGGCCCCGGCGGCACCAGCAGCCGCATGTTCCGGGCAACCTGACCGCCAGCCACAACACAGGAAGTCTTCCCGCTCTTGCACTTGCACATGCCAGTATATGGGTTATAGTCATCCCGCGGCAGGGGACTGCCTCACCTGGCGGGACGGGCTTTGAGTTGCGCCGTCACCGCTGCGGCAAGCGACGATTCGGAGTGAGCAAGGATGCAGGGCATCGAGATCAAGGCTCCCGATCTGCAGACAGTTCGCGAGCTGTATGACCGGGGCCTCTACGTGCAGGCGTATCGGCAGGCGGAGGCCTGCGGCCCGCTCAAGTGCTGGCGCGGGGCCGCCGCCCGGCTGATGGCCGGCCGGCTGGCGGGCAACCTCGGTGCGCCCCGCCTGGCTCAGGCTTTGCACTATCTCGCATGGCGCAGGGCCCCCGACAATCCCGAGGCCATCTACTTTCACTCTCTCGGCACCGTGTATCGCCTCGGGCCCGTCCAGGCCTGGGAGATACAGGAGCGCCACGGCGACCTGCCGGATGCACCGGCCCAGGCCCGGGCTGATTTCTGCGCCCTGCGAGCCAGGACTTTCGGATACCTGCGGGACTTCGATGCCGCCGAAGACTGGATGAGGCGGGCCGAAAGCCTGGGCCCCAACAGCGCCTGGATCAAAGTCGAAAGATCCCATCTCCTTCAGATGCAGGACCGCTATGACGATGCGCTGACTGCGGCTCGGCAGGCCCTGGAGCTCCGCCCCTGGTATCGACCCGGCGTCGAGGCTGCGGCCGACGTGCTCGAGCTCCTCGGTCGCGATGACGAGGCTTCCGCGTTGCTCACCGAGGCGGGCCAGCGGCTGGAGTCGCCTTCCGTCGTGCTCCAACTGGCCCGGTTGCTCAACGAACTCGGCCAGTACGACCGCGCCGTTGCCTGTCTGGACCGGGCCTGCGAGCTGGCCGTCTTGAAGGAAAAAGGCTTTACCCAGTGGATCGAAGGGCGGAAGTCGGACGTCGCCCACACCTCCACCGCCCTCGGCCAGCTCGCCCGGCATGCCCAGCCCGGCCGCTCCTTCCTCGGCCAGGCCATCGGCGAGCACCTGCTCGAAGGCGACCGTGCCGGGCGCCGCATCCAGTTGCCGGTCCAGTTTGTCCGCCAGCATCACAGCACTTGCGTGCCGGCGACGCTCACGGCCATCAGCCGATATTGGGGCCGGGCTGCCGATCACCTCGGTGTTGCCCAGGAAATCTGCTACGACGGGACCCTGATGCACGAGGCAAGGTCATGGGCCGAGCGCAACGGCTGGCTGGTGGCCGAGTTCACGGCCAACTGGCAGGACGCCGTCGCTCTGATCGATCGCGGCATTCCCTTCGCGATCTCGTGGAATCACCCGGCCGGGGGCCACACGATGGCGGTCATCGGATACGACAACCATCGCCATACGTGGTTGCTGCGCGACCCGTTCTATCGGCACACCATCGAGATCGGCGTGCCCGACGACAACTGGCCCGACGGCCCGATGCGGCCGCAGGGCATGGTGCTCGTCCCGGATGAGCAGCCCGCGCTGCTCGATGGGCTGACCCTCAGCGATCGCGACTTGTACGACCAGCTCTACCGCATCCAGACCGCGCTGCAGGACCATGATCGCAAGCAGGCTCAGTCCATCTGCGACCGCCTTCAACAGGAGTCGCCTGAACACTTGCTCACCTACAGGGCCCGCCTGAGCCTCGCGGCCTACGACGGCGACGAGACGGCCCGCATGCAGTGTGTCGAATCGCTGCTCGCCCGGTGCCCGGACGACGCCATCCTGCTGCTGATGAAGCTGGCCGGACTGCGAAACCTCGGCCGCCGCGAAGATCGCCTCAAGCTGCTCGAGGCCGTGTGCGGGAATTCGCATCGCGATCCCCTCTTCTGGCAGGAGTATGCCGATGAGCTGAGCCAGGACGCCCGACAGGAGGACCGGGCAATCCGCCACGTCCGTCGGGCCTTGCGAATCCGGCCCACTCCCGGCGGACTCCGCATCCTGGCCAACATCCTCTGGGCCAGGCGGGAGTTCGAGAGGGCGTTCACCTTCTACCGGTTTGCGGCCTGCATGGCGGACAAGGACGAGAGCGCGGTGAGCGCCTATTTCCAGGCCTCGCGGCACGTCAAGAAGACGGAAGAAGTCCTGGGCTTCCTGAAGAATCGCATCGAACGGGCCGCCGATCGCTCCAGCATGCCCGCGCAGACGCTTGCCTGGGCCTGCCTCCAGCTCGATCGGACGCAGGAATCGCTCGCCATGCTGGATGCGGCCATGTCCCGGTTCCCGGACGACGGCGACTTGATTTTGTTCGCCGCCAACACGTGCAGCAGCATCGGCGATCTCGACCGGGCCGCGGCTCTGTTGGAGCAGGCTCGGGGCCGGTGCCGCCCGGGCGCCTGGTTGCGGGCGGCAGCCAGACTGGCCGCAATCCGCGGCCAACTCGACGATGCCCGGCGCATGTGGCAGGAGGTGCTCGCCACCGAGCCGTTGGCCATCGACGCCCACCGCACCCTGGCTATGTTGCTGGCGGCGACGGAATCGGGGCCAGCCGCGCTCCGCCATCTCGAGCAGGCCGCCGAGCGATTTCCCCAGAGCTATCCGGTCAACCAGTTGTGGATCCAATGGCTCTCATCGGACGATCCCTGCAAGGCCGAGCAGGCGACCCGCCGCCTGCTGACCATGGACCCGGCCGACGTATGGGCTCATCGGCAACTGGCCCTTGTCCTTGCCGATCTGCACCGTTGGGATGAAGCCCTGTCCGAAGCCCGCCAGGCCGTCGATCTTTCTCCGACAGACGCCTACTCAATCGGGCTGATGGGCCACCTCTTGTTCAGAACCGACAAACGCGCGGAGGCCAGGCAGGCCCTCGAGCAGGCGATCAGCCTGTCGGTCGATCTGGCCGCTGCCATCGGAGATCTGGTCGCGCTCTG
Source organism: uncultured Planctomycetales bacterium (assembly GCA_964586235.1). GTDB lineage: Bacteria > Planctomycetota > Phycisphaerae > UBA1845 > PWPN01 > JAUCQB01. The sequence continues at coordinate 13,159 of CAZPIO010000126.1, read as the reverse complement.
CGAGACGGTCGAAGAAAAGCAAAAGGCCCTCGCCTTCGTTCACGAGCAGTTGGTCCGCCAGGTCATCTTTGGCGACGGGCTCCTGGCGTACTGCAGTTGCGCGAGGGGCGTACTCACCCCCAGGGCACTGCTGGACTCGCTGCGCGAAGCCCTGGCCGCCCGACCCGACCTGTGCCAGACCTGGACGGCGGTGATACGCCAACTGGTGAATATGAAGCAGTTCGATGAGGCCGCAGCCCTGGCCGCTCAGGCTACCGATCACTTTTCCATGGTACCTGCGGTCTGGCAGACGAGGGCCGATGTCCACCTGGCCCGCGGGGACGCCGATGCCGCCTTGTCCGACCTTGAGAATGCCTATCGGCTGAACCAGAACTCGCCCGAAGTGGTCGTGCGGCTGGCAGGCATCTACCAGGGAAAGAAGGCCGATCCGGCTCGCGCGCGGGCGCTGCTGGAGGGGGGGGTGGCCCGCACGCCGCTGGATGCGGCTTGCCATGGCAGCCTGGCGGACCTCCTGTGGCAGACCGGAGACCGCGAGGGGGCGGTCAAACGCCTGGAAACCGCCCTCCGCCTCGATCCCAGATCAACCGCGATCTGGGACCGCCTTGTCTGGTGGGGGCAGGTGCTCGGCCGGCCCAACCTGGCTGCCGATCTGGCTCGCGATCTGCTCGCGCGCCGAGGTGATGACCCCGCGGCCTGGCTCACGCTGGCCCGCGTCCTCTCCGGCCCCGCTCATCTGCGGGAACGCCTCGAGATAACCGCCAGAGTGGTCCAGATCGCGCCTTATCTGGTCGAAGCTCACGATCTTCGGGCCGAGGTCCTCGCAGAGGCCGGCCGGTCTGAAGAGGCCGTTGCCGCTTGTCGCCCGGCGGTGTTCGAGAATCATCGACCCGCCGCTCTACGCCGGCGCGAGGCCTTGATCCTGGCCAACTCGCAGAACCCGGAGCGGGCCGTCGGCACCCTCCGCGAATTGCTCAAGGACAATCCGACCGACCGCTCGGCATGGGCCCAACTGATCGACCATCTGGAGGCTCTCGGATGGCTCGACGACGCCAACGACGCATCCGAACGCCTCGTTCAGCTCGATCCCGGCCATCCGGTGCCGTATGGCTACCGCGGCCACATCCGGCTCAGACGCGGGCAGGTCGTCCAGGCGGCCGCCGATTTCCGCCGCGCGCTGGCCCTCGACCCTGAGTACGACTACGCCGCCCATTCACTGCTCGACATCCAACTCAAGGCCAATCTTGTCAGCGAGGCCGAGCAGACTCTCTCGCAACTCAAGGCCTGCGCCACGGGGCCACGCGTGACGGTTCGCGAGATCCAGGTCGCTGCGGCCCGCCTGGATGAACCCACCGCTCTCGCAAAACTGCGCGAGTTGGCTCTTTCAGCCTCCGCCGACGTCTGGCTCCTCAACACCGCCCTTGAGGCGCTGCTCCCGAGCGACAACCGAAGAATCGAGGCGGCGTGGCGAAACCGCGTGGGCGAGACCCTCGAATCGCTGATGGCTGAGCCACAAGCGAACATGGCCGTCGGGCCCGCCTGGCTCAAGTACATCGGCCTGCGCACAAAGCGGCGGAAGCTCTGGCAGCGACTCGACCAATTGCGGGCGGCCGGGCCCGCCGGTTGGGCCGCAACAGAGGCCTACGCCGAAGAACTGGCCGACCCCAAGAGGGTCCGTTTGCTGCGACGGTTCGTTCGGCGCTACGGCGATTCGCTCAAGTCCCGCACCTCCACATGGGGCCAGATCGGCCACTCATTCGTCACCGTCGGTCAGTACCGCCTCTGCGCACGATGGATGGCCGACTGGCAATCCCGGGATGACGCGGAGCCCTGGGCGCTGCTCAACGCGGCCGCGAGCATGCGACGTCTCGGCCGCGACAAGGAGGCCGCCCGCATCAGCTTGCACGCCCTGACACTCCCAAGGGATCACACCTCGTGGCGCCACGAGATGCTGCTCGCTATCGACGCCGCGCTCGACGGCCAGACCGCCCGAGCGGCCGGTTACCTGCAGGCGATGCCGGATATGGCCGACAGCCCCCAGTACTACCGGTTCATCCACGGTCTGGTGTCCGCCGTATTGGCGGCAGCCAACGCCTCTCCGCAGGATCGTCGCAACGCCCTGCGACTGGCGGGCACATGCCTCGCCGACGCGATGCGCGGCTGCCCGTCCTGGCGGCAGATCCCGGTGCTGGCGCGATACTACCGTCGCGCCGTCCGTCGCGTGGCTCGCGACGCGGGCGGATTCAGGGCGTGGATCTGGGCATTCGGGAAGCTGCTGGGCGCCCCGTTGTAGCATCTTCGGCAGCGGGCCTGAACAATCGAGTGAAATCGCCGGCCGGCGGCAACCGGACGCATGTTGGAATGAGCGAGCGGCAAGGGACAAGTGCCAACGGCCTCGGTGTACGATCTGGTCACCCCGGCGTCGTCGCCATTGTCGGACGGGTTGCCGGGGCCTGTGGGGCCGTGGACGTCGTCGCCGGAGCTGTGGCCGTCTCCGGAGCCGTGGACGTCGTTGGCGGGATCAACACCTCCGGACCCGCTTCCACGAGCCGCTGCAGTGCCGTGTTGGCCGGGTACTGCTGCGACAGTTGGCGAACAAACTCACCCAACAGCGCAGGATCGCGAGTCAGCTCGCCCAGCGTGCGGAGATACTGGAAGCCAGAGGCGTCGTCTCCCTGCGCAAATGAGATTCGCACGGCGGTCTTCAGGTGCTCGGCGGTACCGGCCGTGTTGTTCTGCTGGAAGGCGAGTCGTGCCGCCAGCAGGTGAGCGGTTCGGTTGTCCGCGTGCAGCGCCAGTGACCGGTCCAGCCAGCGACTGTAGGCCGACGGCCGCATGTCCGGCGGGAAATTCATGTAAGCCTCACACAACGCGGCGTACCCGGCGCTGAGCCGGCGGTCAAGCTCGGCCGTCTGTGCCTGTGGATAGAGTTTGGCCATCAGCGTTCGAGCTTCCGTCTCGCTGCCGGCGGCCAGCATGTACATGGCCCGCGTCTGGAGCACCGGCCGAAGCTGCAGCTCCCGCTCGCGAACGTTCGGCCACTGCTTCGCGGCCTCGTCGCACGCCGCCACCGCTTCCGCGAACTGCTGGCCGAGCAGCCGATACCGCGACTGGTCGAGCAGCGCGTTGGCCACAGCCCCGGGGAACGTCCCTCCGAGGGCCTTCGAAATCTGCGCCGCCTGCCCGGCCAACTCCGCGGCTTCCGGGAAGTGCCCGCCCAGCTTGTTGACGCGGGCCACGAGCCGCAGAGACTCAGGAGCATAGGGATCCTTCCAATTCTTGGCGTCCTGGACCGTCAACTCCCGCTGCGCCCGCCTGAGCATCTCCTGAACTGCCTCGTCGAAATCCTCCTCACCCATGAGGGACATCAACACCGGCTCGATCTCCGCGAGCGGATCCACGGCGAATTGCTCGGCGTCCGGCCGCAGTCGCACCGGACCCTTGCGCAACGGCTTGCGGAGGATCCCCAGGCGGTAGGCAGCGCGCTCATTCGCGGACAGCCCGATCACCCGAAGGGCGACGGCCAGATTCTGCGGATCGCGATCCAGTTCCAGCTCATACAGGATGCGGGCCGGACCCGTGTAGTCGGTGACCTTGTCCCGGAGTCCCGCCTGCTGTTCGATTGCCTCGCATTGCTGCCGCATCAACTCCAGTTCCGCGAGTATCATCGCCACCCCTGGGTAACCGGGAATGCGGATGAGCAGGTACCGTCCGGCTCCCCCGCAGATCTGCGCGTATGCGTCGAACTCCGCCGTCTTTTGCCTGATGTCCTCGATGATTTGTGCGCGGGCTCGCTCGTCCTGTTGCAGGAGCACCGACAGATGGCCGCAATCCTGCAGTTGGCTCGAGGAGGCGAGCATCGCCGCTTGAGTCGTGTTGGAATACGCCTCGACGTAATCCTCCACCGACAGCCGGCGCGAAGTCGCCGTCTGCACCGCGTTGATCGAAGCGGCCCACTCACCGTTCGTCGCCTGTTCCAGGACCTGGTAGGAGGCGAGTGCGCCTTCCCAGTCGCGCCAGACGAGCGACCCGATACCCAGGGCGGCCGCGATGCCCACCACCAGCCCGACCCCTCGCACCGGGTTCGATCTCGGCCGGATCACCGGTTCGGGCGTCGAGGACAGCCTCAGCGAGAATGCCCAGATGAGCCCTACGACGGTGTAAAACACGGCCGGCAGGCCCGGTTTGCGCAGGGCCACATCCGCCGCCTCTTCCACCGCGATGGCCGTGAACGCCGCGAGCAGCCCGGCCATCAACCATTGATCCATGACACTTGACGCCTTCGACCACGCCCTGACGGCCGCCCAGAAGGTCATCACCAGAAACGCGATCCAGAGAATGATCCCCACGATGCCCAGTTCCGAGGCGATTTGCAGGTACTCGTTGTGCGCATCTCCGAGCACCGGTGCGATGAAAGCAGCCGGGTCTTTCTCTCTGTCCGGGCTCTGCATGGCCTGCCCCAGGAGCCGATAGGAACCCTGCCCGTTGCCGACGAGCGGCGCATCCTGGAAGAGATCGGCTGCGTATTGCGCGGCATATATCCGGAACCGGATGGTTGCGTCCCGCCCGGTCATTCCCGCAGTGGTGAGCGCCGGCCAGTACACCGCCAGGAACGCGATTACCGCCACGACGGCCGCGATCGGCAGCAGCCAGCGGACGATTCTGGCCGAAACCAGCCACACCGCCGCCGCCGCTCCGGCCACCAGGGCCCACTGCGCCCACCGCGATTCGGTCAGCCAGAAGGCCCACGCCATGACCACCACGGCCACCAGGGCGCCGATCGCCAGCCACCACCCGCCCATGTCGCGCGTGACTTCGCCGGCCGTCTCCGCGGGGGCGACCTTCCGACTACGCGACCGGTCCATCATCTCCGCGATGATGCCGAACAGGACCAGGCCCGCGATCAGCAGCCCGGCCAGCAGGCACGCCGCCATGAACAGCGGGTTGCCGATCGGGAATTCCAGTCGCATGAACGGACTTCGTACGTAGCGGTACCACAGCCCCAGACCGGCCGTGACCACCAGAACGCTCGCCAGAGCCACCGCCGCCCCGCGAACGCCTCGCCGGCTGAGGCCCCGACCCAGGACCAGGGCCCACATTGCCCAGATGACCTGTCGCAAACCCTCACCGAAGCTGGCCTCCCCCCACGGCGACCATGCGGCGCTGAGAACGGCCCACAGTGCGTACAGCACGAGTATCGCCTGGGCCGCCAGGATTGGCGGGATGTCTCTCCGCGTTGGCTTGGGCACCGCCTCCGGGGCCGCCTCTGACAGGTCCGCCCCGCCCGAGCGGCTGCGCGCAAACCACATCACGGCGGCCGCCAACACCGCCGCAACGACTCCCAAACCATGAGCCAGCCACTTAATGTCCGCCCCGCCCGAGGTGGGGTATCGATAGTTGAAGTTGAGCAGTTCGGTGACGCTTCTCAGGACCGAGTCGAGCCCCCAGCTCTGATAGCCGGTCTTCGTGCCGTGGGCGGCGCTGATCAGCAGACAGACAGCGGCCAGCGTCACCGCGATGATCGCGATCAGCACCCGGTCGAAGACGCTCAATCCCGGTCGTTCACTGCCACCGCTCTCCAACTGGGGTTCTGGCATCATGTATTGGCTCCCCACGCTATCTCGGGGTATCCGGCCTGGTGATTCGCCAGCCGGGCCCACGCATAAAGCAGATCGCTCAGCCGGTTCAGGTAGATCGACACGTCGTGGCGGACCTCAGCCACGCTGTTCAGTGTTACCACGCACCGCTCCGCCCGCCGGCAGCACGTGCGGGCAATGTGCAGGCGGCAGGCCGCCTCACTACCCCCGGGAAGCACGAAATGATGCTGAGGCCCTATCACCTGCTGGGCCTCGTCGATCCAGGACTCCAGCCGCCGCCACGCCTCCTGGTTGACCGCATCGCGGTACGGGCCGGCACTTGCTGCCGGCGGTGTAGCCAGTTCGGCGCCGATGCCGAAAAGCTGTCTCTGGATTTCGATGATTCGACCCGAAATCGGTTCGCCGCAGACCGCCCGGCACCATCCGAGGAACGAATTCAGCTCGTCCACCGTGCCGTACGCGCTGACCCGGATGTCATCCTTGGCCACGCGCGAGCCGTCGATCAGAGAGGTCTCTCCGGAGTCGCCGGTCCTGGTATACAGGTGCATGTCAGTCCTCTTGTGAGACGACCGGAGCGTCCTGGCGGGCATTATAACGCCGCAAGCCCGTTGCGGTATTCCTTCGGGAAGACGACAAATGTTCAGGCTTAGTTCTGGGAAGACTTGCTGCCGGCGGGTGGGTTGCCGAATTCCTGCACCCAGTATACGCCGTACTCGCCGCCGACGCGGACCGCGATGCCGATGTCCTTCCACTGCGGCGACAGGATGTTCTCGCGATGTCCTTCGGTGGACTTCATCCAGTCGGCCATGGCCTGTTCCGGCGTGCTCTGTCCGCCGGCGAGGTTCTCGCCGATCGCCAGGAACACGTAGTTGGCGCTAACCGCCCGGTCAAAGGGGCCGCCCGAGGGGCTCTGATGTGAGAAAAAGCCGCACTGGATCATCTCGGCGGCGTAATCATCGGCCATCTTGCACAGAATGGGGTTTAGCGTGAGGGGCTCCAGGCCGCGACTGGTTCGCTCGTTGTTCACCAGCTCCAGCATCCGGGTCACCATAGCCTCGGCGTTGGCGGGTACGTAGCCATCCTCCGGGGCCGGCTTGGTTGCCTCGATAATGACCCCGGCCACTGGGGATCTGCCATCCAGGTCGGAAGCGCTGGGGCATCCTGCCAGGAACACCGACCCGAGCAGGGCCAGTTGAGCAGCAGTGCTTAAAGAGAACCCGTGTTTCACCAAGCTTGCTCCCGTCGGTGAGCTCAACAACAAGGACCGCCGATACTCTCCCTAACGGAACCCCTGACGACGACACTTCCCCTGTCGCTCGTTCCGCTCGGCGGCCTCACCCTCAGTATATGATATTTGTTCATCGGCCAACCATCAATCAAAATCTACGAGCTCCCCGGACGTTCCCAGGTCCCAACCCGCTTACCAGGGCTCCCATGGCCGATTGCCCGCCCAATTTGGCCTCTAAGTTCTTGTTCCCCGGTGAGTTATGGGACGCCGGAGCGGAGGATTGCCTTACCTCAACGAGCACTGATTCCTCCGACACTTCCAGGCACAGCCACGCCGGGAGTTCGGGACGGCTGGTCGACAGCCGCCCCTCTACCCATGCTTTCTCTATCAGACACGCCCAGACGCCTCAGGTTAGTCGAGGGTGCGATGGAGCGCGATTATCCATCTGAAAAGAAACATATCCAGCGAACGTTTAAGCCAAAGGTTCGTCAACGGTCTCCAGAACGGCTTGGCCATGAACAGGGGCCCGCTGACCATCGCCGGCACGACCATGCTCTGAGAAGCAAGCATCATCATCGGAGATGCTGAGGCGGCGGCCGCAAGCCGGCTGCGATTGAACGCCGTCTCGGCCCTTTACGCCCTTCTCACCATAGTCCCAAGGCTCCGATCGCCACGATGTTCAGTGCCAGCAAGGACACGATCAACTGTGACGCCAGGACTGTCGCCAATGGGCGATCGAACCGCAGATAAAGCTGATACGCCCTCCAGAGTCGTATCGCGTTGAACACGAAAAAAACGCTAAGGAGCAGGACCAGCGCAACAAGTACAACGAGGGCGAGTTCTTCCTCTACCAGCGGCGCGCACGATATGAGCAGGGCCTGCCCAAGAATGACGATGCTTGCCGGCAGGGTGTCGTAGCTGTAAACCACGCAGCGGACAACGTGCATCGTGTTGATGCGAGCCCGGCGCATCGACCATCGGAAGATCATCAGTGCCGCAAATGTGGCCAGCGGCCAGACGACGGCCAAGACCAGTTCAGACCAGACCAGAGGCCCGACATCCGACCTCCCTCGTCCGCGGAACGCCTCGATCAAGGTCGGCAGCGTGGGCGGGACAGGCTCGTAGGCATTGACCATGGCGGTGATCGAGCCGTACATCTGAATGTACTGCTGCCTCATGTATGACTCCCGGGGGTCCTCGAGCATCGATCGAAGACGTGCCCGGCTGACATGCACCCTGACGATCTCCATGACACCGACCGAGGTCAGCAGCACGACGGCGGCGACCGCGAACGCCGACATCCCTGCAAGCCAGTACAGCAGCAATCGACGCGGGCGCGACCGCTGGACGGGATGCAGCGAAGTCCAGAACCGCTTCGGCCTCAAGGCGCCCAGCGCGGTCTTGCGAAACGACCAGAACGCGTTTTCGGGGTGGTGCTCGAACAGGTAGGGGTGCTCGCGGCGGCGAGGATCCAGCACCTCCTTCCACTCGAAATGATAGCCGCACTCGGGACATCTCGGCGTGTTCAGACCGCGCAGGTTATACTCGCACAGCGGGCAGAGAATGTCGTGCTCGATCATCGACCAGTCGGGAGGGCCTCCCGCCTCCGTCTGGCCAGCGGCAACCGAGGCCTCGGACATGCGACAACCTCCGTGACGATGCGGACGTTTGCGTCCCGCGCAGGCTGCATATATAACCTATCCCAGCGCAAAGTAGGAGCGGCTTGCAGCCGCGATTCCGGCGAGCCACGGGGTTTATCCCCGTGGTTCCAAGCCGCCAGGAGTGAACCGCTGTCCGGCTGTTAGTCAGATGCCGTGGTATCCGGGAGCCTAACAGTCCAACAGCCTAAAAGTCTAATAGCCTACATATGGGTCTTGTCATCATCGGAACCGGCAACTGGGGCTCGACACTGGCGGGCCTGCTCAACCCCGAACAGCCCCTGCGCATGTGGTGCGAGCGGGAGGAGTTCATCAAGCCGACCATCGAAGCCCTGAAACGCGCCGCCGGGGCCGGCCGGCCGGGCATCGTTGTTGAAGAAGTCTTTTCCTCGCCGCTCGGTGCCGACGACATTGTCCTGATCGTTGTGCCCTCGGCCCAGGTCGGACCGGTTGCCCGCAAGATCCGCGAGAAGGTCGATCCTCCTTATCCGATCATCGTCAGCGCCTCCAAGGGCCTCGAGCGGGCCACGTTTCGAACGTGCAGCCAGGTCATCGCCTCGATCCTGCCTGAGGCGACCATCGCCGTCCTGTCCGGCCCGAACATCGCCAAGGAAATCGCCGTCGGCCGGCCCGCCAAGGCCGTCCTCGGATGCGACAACGTCCACGTGCTGCTCAAGGTCGCCAAGGCCCTGCACAGCGATCGCTTCCACCTGGATATGACTCGCGACACCGTCGACGTCGAGCTCTGCGCGGCGATGAAAGGCGTCTTCGCCATCGGGGCGGGGATCATCGACGCCCGCCGCTGGGGCTGCAACTTCATGGGCCTGATGCTCACGTTCGGCCTGCGCGAGATCGCCGAAGTCGGGCGTTTTCTGGGCATTTCCAGCGCCCACGTCTTCGGCATCGCCGGCCTCGGCGACCTGGTGGCCACCTGCCTGAGTCCCGACAGCCGCAACTACCGGCTCGGACAGCTCCTGGCCGGCGGCACGCCGCTCAAGGAGGCCCTCTCACAGGTGGGCATGGTCGTCGAGGGTGCGATGAACGCCGCGGCCGTTTCGGAGATGGCTGCCCTTCGGTTGCGAGTCCCGCTGTTCAGCGCCATCGCCGCCATCGTGGAGCATCCGTGCGAAGCCGCCTTCCAGCGGCTCGAACAGGTGCTGATGGAATACCCCAGCAACGCATGAAAGCGATCATACTAGCCGCTGGTGCAGGTCGTCGTCTGGGCGCTGCCCTGCCCAAGTGCATGCTTGATATCGGCGGTCTGAGCATCATCCATCGCCAGGTCGCGGCCATGTCGGCCGGGGGGATCACCGAATTCGTGATCGTCGTCGGGTACGAGCGGGACCGCGTCCGCGAGCACGTGGCCCGCTGCCCCGGCCGGTTCACCTTCGTGGTCAACGAACGGTTCGCTTCGACCAACACCATCTACTCGCTGTACCTGGCCCGCTCGCATCTGGCCGGCGCCTGCTGGTACGCCAACGCCGACGTGCTCTTCGACCGGCGGTTGATCCAGCGGCTGGCGGCCGAATCGGGATCGCGATTGGCCGTCGAGATGCACGCCTGCGGCCAAGAAGAGGTGAAGGTGATCGTCCGTGATGGCCGTATCACCCGGATCGGCAAGGGCCTTCCGCCCGGCGACGCCACCGGCGAATTCATCGGCGTCGCCCGCTTCGACGACAAGGTCGCTCCGGCTCTGGCGCGAGCCCTGGCTGAACTGGTCGAGCGGCAGGGCGTTGTTTCCGACTACTTCGAACGGGCCGTAGACCGGCTTTGCGGCGATTTCATGCTGACGGCGGCTGATATCACCGACCTGCCCTGCCATGAGATCGATTTTCCGGCCGATCTGGAAATCGCCCGGCGGGAGATCGCGCCGCGGTTGGAAGACTAAGGAAGCTCTTAGCTGTTAGCCTGGGGTGCCACTGGCAGCTCGCTTGCCGGTGCAAAGTCAGACGGGCCAGGTGGGGCCGGCATTTCGCCGGTCAAAGGACCAATGCTCGCGTTCTTCTGGCAAGCCGTGCTCGTTTCGCTCAGCGGAGTGATGGCTCCCGGCCCGGTCACCGCGGCCACCCTGGCCACCGGCACCCGCAACCGCCACGCCGGCCTGCTCATCGCCGTCGGACACGGCATCATCGAGTTCCCCCTGATGCTCCTGGTCGTCATCGGCGTGGGCGCGTTCTTTGAGAAGTCTGTGGCCGCGAGGATCGCAATCGGCCTCATCGGCGGGGCTTTCCTGCTGCACATGGGCGGCCACATGCTCGTCAGTCTGCGGAAAGAGCAGGATATCGAGGCGCCCTACACTGACCGGCACCCGTTGTGGATCGGCATCGCCCTGACCGCGGGCAATCCGTACTTCCTGTTGTGGTGGGTGACGGTCGGACTCGGGCTCAGCATGAAAGCCATGGAGTTCGGCCCGCTGGCGTTCGCCATTTTTGCCGTCCTGCACTGGCTGTGCGACGTGGTGTGGCTCGAGATCCTTTCCCAGGCCAGCTTCCGCGGAACCCAGGTCTTCGGTCGCAAGAGCATGCCCGTCGTGCTGGCCATCTGTGCCGCTGCCCTGATCGTGATCGGCTCCATGTTCGTCTATGATGCGGGCAAGCAGTTGGTCCGACCCCTGATGCGCCAGCCCTCCAAGCCGATCGTCATCCCCGAAATGCACCCCTCCTCCATTCCAGCTACCGCGCCGGCCTCACAATCGTCTTCCGCCCCCGGCTGATACCCGGCCTTGGTGTCTGCAAGTCGAATCCACCGGCGCGGGGAGTGTGAGACGCGCACGCAGCTCGTTCTGCGTGCTGCATCGGTCATTCTCTCAAGCAATAGTCGGAAAAGGCCGAAAAATGGATAGGCGTAACGGAGGCAGGTCACGATACAATGTCACTCATCCGGCGGCTTGCCCAACGGAGGCGAGCGCAACGGCAAACTCACCAAGGAGCCTGTGGTCATGCATTTCAACAGACTGAGCGGAGAGCCGCATCTCCGCTGCGATTCTCTTGTGCGCTCTGCCGCTATGGCAGCATTCGCGATCGCAGTACTCCTGCCCACACCAGGTTGCGGGCCGAGCGACGGCAACCCCTTGGACGACACCTACACGGTGGCCGTGACGGCCAACCCCGCCAACGGAGGCAGCGTCGCGATTGATCCTGCCGAGGGGCCCTACGCCGCAGGCCAACTGATTACACTCACCGCACAAGCGGCGGCCGGCTACGAATTTGACCGCTGGCAGGGGAGTATCGCCAGCACGACCAACCCCACGCAGATCACCGTGAACGACAACCTGGTGATCGAGGCGGTTTTCGTTGCCACCGGCAACGGAGGAGGCGGTGGAGGAGGCGGGGGCGCAACGGATACGACGATCAACGAGAACCTCCGCGTTTTGCCGGATACCGTCGACGTCACCACGGACGACCAGGGACAAACCATCCTTGCCGGTAGCGACATTCCCGCAGGAATTGCGCCAGGATCACTGATCATCTCTACCCGAGGCGAAGGGCAACTGCTCCGCGTCAGGTCTGCGCCCACGATCAGCGACGGCCAGATGACCCTGGAAGCCGAACAGGCTGGCCTGACCGACCTCATCCGCGACGGCACGCTCGAGATCAACGTCCCCTTCGATCCGGATACCGCCGTGTTGGAGGGCTTCTCAGGTGCCGGTACCCGGGACATCAAACACATCCGCTTCCTGCGGACAGGCGACCGGTCGGCCGCATTTACGACCAGCAGCCACTCCATCGAGTTGGAGGACTGGGGCAAGGTCACACTCGACCAGTTGACCATCGACGTCGACCCCGATTTCGATTTCACCGCCAGTATCGAAGGCAGCAGCCTGAAGCATCTGCGATGCACGGCGGGCACGGGCTTTCACCTGAGCATGGACGTTTCGATCGAAGCCTACAAGATATCAGAGCTCCTCAAGAAGGAACAAACCATCGGCAAGGTCAAGTGGCCCAATCCCGCCGGCATCATGCTGATTGCGGGTGTGCCGGTCGTCTACCAGGTGTACCTGGAAGTCAAAGTCGGCACCCAAGTGGAGTTCGGCGACGCCGGAGTGATTACCGCCGGCCTGGACTTCGACGCCGACGCGACCCTCGGGGCCGAGTACACAAAGGGCGAAGGATGGGGCCTCGTCAACGAGAAATCCACCACCTTCTCCCCCCACACCCCGGAGTGGGGCATCTCGCCGATCACCGCCCAGGTCTACGTCCAGCCGGAGTTCGGCATGACCTTCTATGGCGTGGTCGGCCCGTCGTTGTCGTGGAAGGAATACGTCGAGCTGGCCGGCGCGTACCGGCACGACGTGCTCGGCGCCGAACTTGCACGCGGCAGCGAATGTGACTTCAATCTGACGTTCAAGATCATCGATGGCCTGCCCAGCTACAAGTACTCGCACAATCTCTTCAGCACCCGGCAAGTGTTGCTGGCGCGCATGCTGGCCGGCGTCGACCCGGCTGAGCTGGGCAGCGCCAGTCTCTCGCCCGGTGACCTGGCCTGGGACCTCTACGGCTTCACCCAATCACTTAACGTAACGGCCAGGGCCGACACCGGTTACGAAGTGGCGGGCTGGACCATCTACAACCTGCTCAGCGGCGGCGGCGAAACTGTGCATGCGACCGAACTGCGCGACCAACCAGTCGACGCCTCCAAGCTGTTTGTCGCCGGCATCGTGCCGGAAGGCTACGGCGACA
>CAZPIO010000125.1:0-23889 GCA_964586235.1 uncultured Planctomycetales bacterium | reverse complement strand
CCCATCGATGAAATCAAATCAGGGGATAAAACGATGACGAAATGCCAAACTCCAGCCACTGCTCTATTGAGCAGTGCTTCACCGCTTCCTCACTGTCGCTCGGCCCGGAATCCGTTCCGGGCCGTCTGGCTTGGCGGAATCCATTCCGCATTCGGTGTCAATGAAAATGAGAATCCTCAGCCCAGAAGGCCCCAGAACCGATTCTGGGGCCAGCGAGCAAGCTCTGCGAGCAGTGCCCTCATCCTCCCCGTCCCCCACCCCGCGACAAGCCCCCGGCCGTCGTGCTAAAATGCTCGGCCCCGGTTCCCGCGGCCCCTCGTGGCGTGGGGCCCCGGGTACGAGAGCAACAGTGAGTCCGAAAGGCAAGGTTTTATGTATCGCGTGCTGATCACCGGCAAGATTCATTCGATCGGCGTCGAGAAACTGCAGAAAGAGCCCGACCTGGAGGCCGATTTCCGCCCCGACATGCCCATCGACGAGATCATGAAGATCATCGCCCCCTACCACTGCATCATCGTGCGGTCGGAGACACCGGTGAAGCGGGAGTTGATCGACGCCGCCAAGGAACTGAAGGTCATCGCCGTGGCGGCCGTCGGCGTGACCAACATCGACGTCGAGTACGCGACCAAGAAGGGCATCCTGGTGGTCAACACGCCGGGCAAGAACACCAACTCCGCGGCCGAACTGACCATCGCCCTGCTCCTGGCCGTCACCCGCAAGCTGGCCCAGGCGCATGAGACCATGCAGCACCTCGGCTGGGACCGCCACCGCTTCCAGGGCATGGAACTGATGGGCAAGACCATCGGTGTCATCGGCCTCGGCAACGTCGGCCACCGCGTTGCCCGTTTCGCCCGCGGCTTCGAAATGCGCGTCCTGGCCTACGACCCGTACATCGCCGACGAGGTCTTCGAGCGGCACGGAGCCGAGAAGACCGACCTGGAGACGCTCATCCGCGAATCGGACATCGTCACCGTTCACACGCCCAAGAACAAGGAAACCACCGGCATGATCGGGGCGGCCCAGATCGCGAAGATGAAGTCGGGCGTCGTCATTATCAACGCCGCCCGCGGCGGAATCGTCAGCGAACCAGCCTTGCTGGATGCCCTCAAGTCGGGCCACGTGGCCGGGGCCGGCATCGACACCTGGGAATATGAGCCGCCCAAGAAGAACCCCTTCCACGATCTGCCCAACGTGGTCATGTCGCCGCACATCGGCGCATCCACCGCCGAGGCCCAGGTCCGCGTGGCCGAGAGCATCGCCATCCAGATCCCCCGGGCCCTTCGCGGCGGCATTGTCGACTACCCGGTCAACATGCCGCAGATCCGCGTGCTCGAAGGCGACCTCATGACCTCTTACACGGTCCTGGCCGAGAAACTGGGCACCTTCGCCGCCCAGTTCATGGATTGGATCCCGCAACGGCTCCAGATCACCTACAGGGGCAGCATCGCCCGGCACGACTGCACCCTGCTGCGGCTGGCCTTCCTCAAGGGCTTCCTCAAGAATTCGCTCGAGTACGTCAGCTACGTCAACGCCGAGGACCGGGCCAACACCATCGGGCTGAAAGTCGAGGCTGCCGGCGATCCCGGCTTTACCGACTACGAGAGTGAGGTCCGATACGGCTTCAAGAGCGAGGGCCACGAGTTCAACATCGGCGGCGTGGTCTTCAGCGGGCCGCACCCGCGGATCAGCCTGGTGGACGGCTTCGAGTTCGAGGTGGAGCCGGAGGGCACCTTCCTGGCCATCCGCAGCAAGGACCGGCTGGGCGTGGTCAGCGGGATCTCGTCACTCCTCGACAAGTACAAGATCCAGATCGACAGTTTCGAATTCTCCCACAGCAAGCAGCGCAAGCGCTCGATGTTCCTCATCCGCGTCCGCAAGAACGTCGGCGATGACGTCGTGGACGAGATTCGCAAACACGAGCACATCACCATGGCGAGGAAGATACAAATCTGAGGGTTCAGGTCGCCGCAGGCGACTCGCCGTGGCGAGGGTCGGGGTTCAGGCATTTCCTTGTCCCGTAGGGACATCTGACAATAGCCCAGCAATTCATTGCTGGGATCGTGGCGCGGGCTGCGGCCGGCAAGTCCCGGAGGGACGACTGAACTACCCACTCCGCTCGGACCGTGTCAGACCTGACGAAGATTCATCCTCCAGGCGGCAGTTCCGGGGCGTGTAGATTTGCCTGGAGCTTCGTCATGACCTCGGGTGATTCGAACGGGAGCATCTGGAGCTTGCCGAATCGCGGATCGGTAACCGGCAGATCATCGTACCACATGATGGGCGCGCCGCGGGCGACCAGGCCGCGCTGGAGCGCGCGCAGTAATCCGCGGTCGGCGAGAATCTCCTTCGGACGGCGATTACGTTCGATGCAAAACGAGGCGGTTTCGCCCGCGGCCTCGCCGATGGCCCATTCGATCGGATGGAGACGATGGCAGCCGTTGGTGATGTGCGTGGTGCCGATGTTCTTACAGCCGGCCAGCAGATTCACCGTCCGCCGCGGGATCAATGCTCCGAGCGGAACCTGGAACGGCCGTGCCGGCTTGAAGGCCAGTTTCCGCGTGCGGGTCGTTTCGTGAATGTCGATGGAGTAGAGACCGATTCCCACGCTGTCATCGAAATGAACAGCTCGCGGTCCGGCCGTGGTGATTTCCTGCTCAATGATCGTCTTGACCGCTCGCAATCGGCGGGATTCGCGGATGTACGGAAACTTCGACAGGCCGTCGGACGAGCCCATCACGTCCGGCCGCAGCTTGAACTCCGGGTAGCCACGGCCGCCGTCGTCGCGCTCAACCTCGTGCTGCAGCCACCAGAGCAGCCCCAGGCTCAGGTTCTTCGCCGCTTGCAGCAAAGCGATCTGCTGCGACGGCGTCCCCGAAAGGATGTTGCCGCCGCGGAAGTCGTTGCCGGGCCAGTTAATCATCGCGATGTCGTTGGGATAGCCCGGATCGGCGAACTGGCTCGCATCGATCAGCCGTCGATAGGTCCAGAACGGGCCGTAGGTTCCCTGGCGGGTTGTGAACATCGCGTAGGGAGGACGCCCCGTCTGCCGGCTGATGTCGAGGCTGTACGGCTGCTCCTTCACGTTTCGCGCGTAATCGGCCGGTTGGGAGGCCGAGTGTCGCTCCCCCGGCCCCTGTCCCGAGCCTGTCGAGGGGCGAAACTCGATGGCAAACGGATAGGTGAAGCTCTGGACGTCCTCCGGGTCGCTCTCGTCGGGAGCGTTCGGCTCACCGGTCTCCTGACGCGATTCGAACCCGGTGACGAACTCGGCAGCACCCAGCGAAAGCAAATCGCCCAGTTCCGTCGCGTCGATCACGTACTGCGCCGTAACGCGGCAGCGCCTGAGCGAGTCGAGGTGGACGAAATCCACGGCCGCGATACGGTCGCCTTCCGTTTGCACTGCGTACGCTTTGCATCGCTTGAGCACGCGCAGCCGATTGCGGGCGGTCGCCGGGGCCAGCAGGTCGTCGATCACGGCCAGGGCCGCCTTGGGTTCAAAGCACAGGCGGCTTACCCAGCCGTTGCCGGGGTTCAGGTGCTCCTTGCGAGCCGCTTCCGGCTTGAGCTTGGCATTGCGTCGATACCAGTTGCGGATTGCCTTACGAAACGACAGGTAGCCGCGGGTGCCCCCGCTGGTTTCGATCCAGCCGTTCTCGTCCAGGGCGCTGACCCCCTGGCTGGTGGCCTGACCACCGAGCCAGGCAGTCTCCTCAACAAGCAGCACACTCCGTCCGGCATCGGTGGCCGCGATTGCCGCCGCAACCCCGCCAAGGCTGCCGCCGACGATGAGGGTCTCGCACGAATGCCGATCGGCAGGCTCGCCGGCCGGATCGACGCGGACCTCGCGCAACTGCTCGACATCAACTACAACATGCTCGGATGTGGCGGCGGCGAGCCCATGTCTGCCGCCCAGGACGCCGCATGCAAACGCCCCCGCCGCTAGCACGTCACGCCGACTGAGTCTCTGCTTAGATCCTGCCATTGCGGTTACCTCACTGGGCTCAGATTATCGCCGAAAAGGCCTGCATTTGAAGAGGCCGGCAGGTAGCAGAGAATGGTTCGTATACGTGGCTGGCGGCACGGTCGGTATCTCCTTCACGCCCATCCGGGGCGGGTTGGTGTTTGCGGTTTCGCTCACCAAGGGTTTCGCTTGCCTTCACGCCTGGCTACGCCCTGCTGCCGGAGCAAGACAAGACCGGTCGACTTGCAGAATGTGATCGACCATCATATAGTGGTCCAGCCCATTTGATGATGTATTCCGAAATGCATAGGGTTGGCGCTGGCAGAACGGCTCCGGAGGAGCCACGGAACGTAGCCAGGGGCAGAGCGGAGCGACGCCCCTGGCGGCCAATCCCCTCTCATTGCAGGTCGCCCCGGCAGGGGCGAAGGAGGACACATGCCAAGTACGTACTCAAACATCCTGTTGCACGTGGTCTTCAGCACAAAGAAGCGGGCTCGCATGATCATTCAAGATATCGAGCCTCGTCTGCACGCCTATCTGGGCGGCATCGTTCGAGCCGAGAAAGGCGTCTCGTACCAGATCGGCGGCACCTCCGACCACATTCATCTGCTCGTCCGCTGGCACACTGACGGCAGGATCGGCGACCTTCTGCGTACGATCAAGAGCCGATCGTCTGCGTGGCTTCACAAGGAGTTCCCGGTCATGTCGCGGTTCGCGTGGCAGGAAGGTTACGGCGTTTTCTCGGTGAGCAAATCGCAGGCAGACAAGGTCGAACGTTATATCCTCAATCAGGCAAAGCATCATCGCAAAATGACCTTCCAGGAGGAACTGATCCGTTTGTTGGAGGCCCACGACGTCGAGTACGATGAACGCTACTTGTGGGATTGATGCTCGGCGCGGTCAGCGTTTCCGCCGCCCCCATCCGGGGGCGGGTTGGTGTTTGCGGCTTCGGCCACCAGGGGTTGCGCTCCGCTTCACCCCTGGCTACGGCCTACTGCCCCTGCCGGGGCAGGCATGTCCCCTCGATCCGCAGCTCCTCCGACGGATCACCTCCCAACCCTGCTACTGCCCGCCGTCGAGTTGAGCATGCGCCGAGGCAAACGGGCAATACCGCCCTGCCGCTTGCGACATCCAACCCTGATCGTGAGAATAGCCGCCTTAAGCAGCCCGGTCAGAGCCGGGCGGTTACAGCAACAGTGCTATTGTCGCGGAAGGATTTATCACTGTGAGCGAAAAGGCCGTCTGGTTCAATCTCGATTCGCTGATCGACCCGATCATCACCGGCGGGCGGGTGCCGTCGTACAAGGAGGGCCAGCCCGAGTCGGCCAAGGGCCATCTGGCCCTCGAGGACAACGGTTGGAAGAACCAGGTGATGATGTACGCCCTGCAGGGGCTGGCCAACCGCACCGGCCCACGCCTGATGTACGACACCCAGTTCTGGAACTGGAAGCCGGCCGACCAGACCTGGCGCGACCACTACGCCAAGGCCAAGGGCATCGAGTTCGAGACCCTCACCGACATGTACGAGGTCATCGACCGCTTCCGCAGCTGCTTCAAGGGCCTCGTCGTCCACGACCCGAGCATCGAGCAATCGCTGTACGTCGCCTGCACCCTCGCCGGCCTCGACGACCTTCTGCCGGTTAAGCCCGACGTCGCCGAGAAGCTCACCCGCGACTACCCGGACTTGACCATCGCGCACGATCTTGTCGGTCGATGGAAGGACGAATTCGAGCCTCTGGACTACGCGATCGAGCACCTCCTGCCCCGCTGCAGGCCGGGCATGATCCTGAGCGTCGACAACCTCTGGAGCGGGATGTCGATCCACACCCTCGATCTGGCCGTCGCCCGTCAGGCGTTCGTCTTCCGCTGCAGCACCAAGAACGAGTTCCCCGAGGACAACAAACGCATCTGGCGCATCCACAGCTACGCCGGCCCCAACTGCGGCGTTTACGGCTGGGGCGAGCCCGAGGATCGCTACTGCCAGATGGCCTCCATGAACAGCAACTATATCATGTGTACCGAGGCCCCCAACCTCAGCTTCCACGCCCAGGTGCCGGTCGAGATGAAGACCTTCCGCCAGAAATCGCACGTCGACAAGTCGCGGCTGCGCCTGGAGGAGGACAAGTGCTATGTCGCCTTCATGACCACCGAGGGCGACGCCCTCAAGATCCACATGTGCTTCCAGGGCGGGGCGTGGCACGACCCCCATCGCGGGCGGGTGCCGATCAACTGGGGTTTCCAGCCGCGGATGCTCGACGTCGCCCCGGCCATGGCCGAGTACTACTACAGCACCATGACCGACAAGGACTACTTCTTCTGCGGCTGCAGCGGCGCAGGCTACACCTACCCCAACTGGATGCCCGAGCCCGACGAGTTCTTCAGCGAGACCGATCGCTACATGGAGAAAGCCGACCTGCAGACCATGGACTGTTGGATCCACTTCTCGCGCCCGGTCTACGAGCGTTACGCCGAATTGAGCCCCCACACCGAGGCGTTCATCCTCCCCTGCGGCCCCGGCCAGGTGAAAATGACCCGAGCGGGTACGCCTGTCATCCTCCGATATAGCGGCCTACACTACTTTCCGAGCGAGAAGACCGCCGAGAACATGGCCGAGGCGATCAGGAAGGCCGCTGAATCCGCCCTGTACAAGCCCGCCTTCCTCACCGTCTTCGCCGTGCCCGATGCCAAGGGCAACACGACCGCGCAGAACGGGTTCTGCCCCGAGGATTTCGCCCGCGTGGCCGACATCCTCGGCGACAAGGAATACAAGGTCGTCACCCTCGAGGAGATGGCCTGGGCGGCCAGAGAATTCGCGAGGAAGTGCCCCGAGCGCGTGAATCGGCCGCAGACCCGCGACCGCCAGATGCGCGTGGGGGTGAATGTCACTCAGGAATGAGGAATTGAGAATGAAGAATTGAGAATTGACCGGAAGGCCGCATGTTCAGTATCTTTCAGAACCCATCCGTACACTCTCAATTCTCCATTCTCGATTCGCCGGATCGGAGGTCCGTCATGCAGCACCGCAAGCTCGGCAGCAGTGACCTTGAACTCCCGGTCGTCACCTTCGGCGCCTGGGCTATCGGCGGCCTCTTCTGGGGAGGCTCGGACGACCGGGACGCCGTCGACGCCATCCAGGCCACCATCGACCACGGCATGGACGCCATCGACACCGCCCCGATGTACGGCTGCGGCCACAGCGAAGTGATCGTCGGGCGGGCGATCCGCGGGCGGCGCGACCGCGTCAAGCTCCTGACCAAGTGCGGGCTGCGCTGGGACGACACGACCGGAGAGCGATTCTTCGCCTTCCCCAAACCGGGCGGCGGCGAAGTCGTGGCCTACAAGAACACCCGCCGTGACTCGATCACTTTCGAATGTGAACAGAGCCTCAAGCGTCTGGGCACTGACGTGATCGATCTCTATCAGGTCCACTGGCCAAGCACCACGGCCACAGCGGAAGAGACCATGGGCGCGCTGGTCAAGCTCAGGGACCAGGGCAAGATCCGCCAGATCGGTGTCAGCAACTACAGTTCGCAGCAGACAGCCGAGGCCGCCCATTTTGGACCCCTCGCCTCCAACCAGCTCCCGTACAATCTCCTTGAGCGGGGCATCGAAGCCGACCCCCTCCCCTACTGCCGTGAACACAACATCGGTGTGATCTGCTACAGCCCGATGGCCATGGGCCTGCTCAGCGGCAAAGTCACCATGGATCGCGCCTTCCCGGATACCGACATCCGCGCGCGCCGCCCCTGGTTTCTCCCGGCCAACCGCCAACGCGTCCTCGACGCCCTCGACGCAGTCCGCCCGACCGCCGAAGCTCACGGCCTCACCCTGGCCCAACTGGCCGTCGCCTGGGTCATCGCCCAGCCGGGGGTTACCACCGCGCTCGTGGGTGCCCGAAACGCCCAGCAAGCAGCCGAAAACACAGGGGCCGCGAATTGCACCCTCAAGCCGGACGAACTGGCACTGATCCGGTCCACTTTCGAGGCCCTCGGCCAGCCCGCAGCCTGAGCGGCAATACTGGTAAACGTGCCGCCGACGCCGCGCACACGGTGTAGTACGGCCCAGGCCTGGAACGCGGCTGCCCAGCCGCGGATCCCGGAGCCCACGCCCGCATCCCCGAACCGGCACCCACGCCCGCGGGGGAAACAACCGCACCGTCGGTTTGGGGTCAACGCCTCACCGCACACTGTCCGATAATTCAGTATCTCGGCATTTGCCGAGGTGTCGACGCCCGGCGTCGATTGCTGCGACGATCGCGCCGGCGACCATTCGAGGGGTGGCCATGAATCCGGCAGCCAACAGCTCCACGCACACACTCACCTCGAACAGGACGCCGATCCGCAGCATCCGCTTTCGCACATCGTCCGTGGCTGGATCGAACCACGGCCTCTTATACAGAAGCTCATTTCCGCGTACGGCACCCAAGCGGGACGCGGCGGTGCCGGGATATCGGCTTGCGCCTCCTTCTCGGGGGCGGCAAGCGGGAGGAGGTCATTCATGGCGTCGCAATGTGCAAGCCTGAAATCACCGGCTGTCAAACGACGGGAAAGCCCTTCTCGAGCCACAGAGCCCGCGCCGCGTTCAAGCGGCCGTCCGGCCGCCGTTGAGGCCATCACCTATACGCCCCCGCCGTGGAAGAAATTGAAGCGCTTCGTCCAGCGCGGCCTGACCACGAAGGAACGCCTGCTGATCACCCTGCGATACTGCGAACGGCTCACCATGGCCGAGATCGGCATCATCCTCGAGATGCCGGAACCCCGCGTGGTCGAGCTGCATCGCAATGTCGTTCAGCGCGTCCGCAAATGGGTCCTCGGCGACCGCAAGAACCGCTCGCAAGTCGCCTGACCGGCCTCAAATCATCGTCCCCCTCCTGTCCGTGTGCCACTGCTCTGTTGAGCAGTGCTGAGGCGTTTGGTCACTGTCCGCGTCAGCAGCCCATGTCCCAGCCCGCCCATTCCATCGGCCGTCACTGTTTGTCAGGCGTACCCGTGTCGTCACCTCGCTCCGCCGTTTGGTTGAAGCCCCTGTCCCCTGCCGTTAAGCTAACGGTCGTGTGCCACGGCTCTATTGAGTGCTGAGACGTTTGCCCACTGTTCGCGGCAACAGACATGGCGGCGCCCTGGCAAGCCGGGGCTTGGCCATGCCACCCAGGGTGCGAAGAGCCTTTCGCACAGGGTCCAAAACTCTTCACGGGGCGGCGGAGACAGATATCCCGCCGACCCGGCGACTGCGATGTTGAAAATGCAAAGGAGCCATCCATCAACCAACCAACTGATCTGACAGGCCGCATCCTGCATCACATGAGCCAGAAAGACTACCGCCCGCTGCGGCCCCGCAGGCTGGCTCGCTCGATCGGCGTTGAGGAGGAGGAGTACGGCGAGTTCAGAGCGGCGGTTAAGGCGCTGATGAAGGCCGGCCGGGTGGTGCTCGGGGGCAGCAACTGCCTCATGCTGCCCTCGGCCGTCGGCGTCATCGTCGGCACCTTCCGCGGCAACGCGCGAGGCTTCGGCTTCGTCGTGCCCGACAGCCCGACCGATCACGGCGACCTGTTCATCCCGCCCAACGCCACCAGCGGGGCCATCACCGGCGACACTGTCGAAGCCCAAATCACCCGTCGCGGCAAACGCGGCGATTCGAGCCTCGTCGAGGGCGCGGTCACCCGCATCATCGAACGCGGCCAGAGCCGGTTCGTCGGCGAACTCGTCCGCCAGGGCGAGCAGTGGCTGATGATCCCCGACGGGCACGCACTGCACGCCCCGGTGGTCGTCGGCGACGTCCGATCGACCAGGGCCCGTGCCGGCGACCAGGTGGTGGTTGAACTGACCGACTTCCCGTCGGCGACGCGGGCCGCTCGGGGCGTGATCGTCCAGGTCCTCGGCCGGAGATCCGACCCGGGCGTCGATACGCTGAGCATGATCCACCAGTACCACCTCCGCCACGAGTTCCCGCCCGAGGTGACCGAAGACGCCAAGCGGGCCGTTCGCGAATACTCGCTCGACTCGCAGCTCGCTCAGCGCGAAGACTTCTGCCTGGAGACCGTGATCACCATCGACCCCGACGACGCCAAGGACTTCGATGATGCCATTTCGCTTCGGCGCTTGGGGCGCGGACGGTACGAACTGGGCATCCACATCGCCGACGTCTCGACCTTTGTCACACCGGACAGCCCGCTGGACATCGAGGCCCGCCAGCGCGGCAACAGCGTCTATTTCCCGCGATTCGTAATTCCCATGCTGCCCGAAGTGCTGAGCAACGGGTTGTGCAGCCTTCAGGAGGACCAGCCGCGGCTGACCAAGAGCGTTTTCATCGAGTACGACAACAAGGGCACGCGGCTGGGAAAGCGATATGCCAACACCGTCATCCGCTCTCGCAAGCGGCTCACCTACGGCGAGGCCACCCGCATATTGGATGGCGAAACGCGGGGCGTCAACGCCAAAGTGGTGACGCTGCTCAAGGATATGAACCACCTGGCCCGGCTGATCCAGAAGCGGCGGCTCTCGGCCGGCATGGTCGTGCTCGACCTGCCCGGCGTGGAACTGGTGCTGGACGACAACGACGAGACAATTGACGTCGTCCCCGAAGACTCGAGCTTCTCTCACACCATCATCGAGATGTTCATGGTTGAAGCCAACGAGGCCGTGGCCGAGCTCTTCGCCCTTCTTGGCGTGCCCCACCTGCGTCGCATTCACCCCGAGCCCCCGCTGGACGCCCAGGCCAAGCTGGGCGAGTTTCTTCGCGTGCTCGGCAAACCCATTCCGCGACAGATGGATCGCGCGGACATGATCCGGCTGCTGGACAGCGTCCGCGGCCGGCCCGAGGCCTTCGCCGTTCACCTGGCCGTTCTGCGGTCCATGGCCCAGGCGGAGTATTCGCCGGCGATGATCGGCCATTATGCGCTCGCCAGCCGACACTACTGCCATTTCACCTCGCCGATTCGCCGTTATCCCGACCTGGTCGTGCACCGCCTCCTGGAGGAGTACCTGGAATCAGGGCTGAAGACACCCCAGGACCGCTCCGCGGTGCCCTCCAAGGAAGACCTGCAGGTGATGGGCGCGCACTGCAGCTTCGCGGAGAGGCATGCCGAGGCCGCCGAGCGGGAGCTGAGGCTGGTCAAGATCCTCAGGCTGCTTGAAAAACGCGTCGGCGACGTTGAACCCGGCGTCGTGACCGGCGTGGCCAATGTCGGGGTTTATGTACACCTCAACAAGTACCGCGTCGACGGCCTCGTGCGTTTCGCGGATCTGCCCGACGACTGGTGGGACATCGATGCTCGGGCCGGCTGCGTGGTCGGCGAGCGGAGCCGAAGGCGAATCGCCATCGGCGATGCGGTGACCGCCCAGATCGCCGGTGTTGATCTGTCGGCCCGCCAACTGGACCTGATCCTGACGGCCGAATCCCTGGCCGCCGGACAGGACCGCAGGCGAGTCACGGCAGAAAAGAAACACAAGGCCGAGACCTCACCGAGACCGCAGAAGAGCGGCAGAAGGTCGGTCATCAAACGAGACTCCCGCCGGCCTCGCCGCGGCCGTGGGAAGCGATGACCTGGCGGGGCGGCCTGGATGAGAGTTGACATTCATTGCCATATCGGTCAGCGGCATCGTCAGTGCAGCGACGAAGGGCGATTCTCCTTCGAGCAGCCCGGCGGGCACGCCCCCTGCGACGCCTACTTCTCCGACGTCATGTACCACGGCTTCTTCATGGGGTTGGCAAGGCGGTACTTCGGTATCAGCCGGCGGGCATCCGAGCAGGATTTCGATGCCGCCATCGAACGCATCCTGCTCGATCACATCACGACGGCGCGACACATCGACCGTGTCGTCCTCCTGGCCTTCGACCAATATCACACCGACGAGGGTGAACCCGTTGGCTCCCGCCGTCATCTGTGGCAACACGGCTCGGACCTTTACGTCTCCAACACCTACGCCAGTCAGCTCTGGCGTCGGCACCCCGGCCGTATCCTCTTCGGGGCGTCGATCCACCCCTACCGCCGCGAGGGCCGCAAGACCGCCGTGGATATGCTCGATGAAGTGGCCGAGGCCGGGGCCGTTCTGGTCAAGTGGCTGCCGCTTTCGCAGAACATCGACGCCGAGGACCCCAGAACCGTCGATTTCCTCCGGCGCGCCGCCGAGATCGGCATACCTATCCTCATTCACTGCGGCAGCGAAGCCGCCCTGGGCAACCTGCACCCCCGCTTCAAGGACCCAACCCCCTGGCTGCGCAGCCTGCGGCGGCTCCGAGAGGAAAACCGCCAACCAACGGTGATCATCGCCCACGTGGCCAGCCCCCCTCTGTGGCCGCTCACTTCCGCCCGCACCCTGTACACCCTCATCGAGGCCCTCAAGGGCGAATTCGCCGACGCCCCCCTCTACACCGACCTGGCCGGCATGGCCATGCTCAACAAGGCCGTCTGGCTCGTGAAACTCTCGAAAATGCCAGAAATCCACCACAAGCTCGTCTACGGCAGCGACTTCCCCATCCCGCCGTTTCCCATCGTGTTTCGTCGCCAGCTCGGACGACAGTTTGCCCGCATCCGCGCGCTCCCGTCCTGGCTCGATCAGGACATCGGCATCAAAACCGCGCTCGGTTTCCCGGAAGCAGTCTTCACTCGAGCAGGAGACCTCCTGGCCAAGCGCATCCGGTACACCGACTCCATCCTCTCCCAACCTTGACGGAGCTGTCCCCGCCGCGTGCCACTGCCCTGCGGCCGTGTACCACTGCTCTGTGAGCAGTGCCCTTGTGCCCCCAGTGTGCCACTGCTCCGCGGTTTCCTCCCTCCCGGGTAACTCAAGCCGTGTGCCACTGCTCTGCGAGCAGCGCGGGTGCCACTGGCAGCTCGTCTGCCAGTGCTCTCGGCAACACCGGCCCAAACAGGCGGGCCCGCGAGGGCCATCCACTACTTCGTCCTCTGACTTGGTATAATGAAACGGATGAATCGGCACGACCAGAGCCTGTCGGGCGTCGACCGCCGAGCGCCGCGCGAAAGGATTCGTCCATGTCAGTTGCACGCGCAGGTTATCGAAGCTTCAGGCGGAGCAACATATCTGCCAGGCTCTGGCTCGCGGTCACGGTCGCCTTCCTGACGGCCGGCCCCACCGCGGGCGATGTGGCCCTCATCGGCTCGCTGACACCTATCTCACCGTCGGGCGCCTTTTGGCCGGCAGCCGGATACAATCCCTCCACGCAATTGTACCTGGCCCTCTGGGTCGATGTGACCGACGCCAACGGCTGGCAGTTGAAGGGGCAATTAGTCAACGCCAATAACGGAAGCCTCGTCGGTACTACGTTCTACATTTCTCCCGACCCCGCCAACATCAAGGCCATTATCGGGGCAATCACGTACAACAGCGTCAACCACGAATGGTTCATCGCCTACCAGGCCGGCATCAATGGCGGAAAAGACGACGTCCTCGGACAGCGACTGGCCGCCGACGGAAGCCCGGTCGGCGGCTACATTCCTCTCGTGGTCAAACCGGACTACCAGAACGCCGCAGACGTCGCTCATGACCCGATAAACAATCGCTACCTGGTTGTTTGGAGGGAGCAGGTGGGCGGCTATGGGCAGGTGTTCAGCAAGCTCTTCAATGCTGACGGCACCGCCGCCACCGCCCAGCTTCGATTGAGCGAGGTGGACAACCGATTGAAGTACAGTCCGCGCGTGGTGTTCAACCCGGTGGTCAACGAATTCATGGTCATCTGGCAGGATTACCGCAACTACCCCGGCGCCGGCCAGGACAACGACTACAGCGACGTCTACGGCCAGCGGGTCAACATCAGCACGGGCGCGAAAATCGGGGCCAACATCGCGATCTACTCCCCGTCCGCCTCACCATACGTCCCCGATGGTCAAGACGTCCCCAACGGCATCGCCTGCAGCACACAGAACGGCCGCTACGCGATCGGCGTGACCAAACTGACCGCGGCCCAGGGCTACACAACCGTGGGGCTGGTCACCGATTCCGCAGGTGTCAGAGTGGCGCCCGTGTTCAATCTCTCCCGACCCAACTTCGGCGCCCAGGCAACTCCCGCGTACAATCCGATCACCAACAATTTCTTCATCTCCTATGAGGCGACAATCAGCAACGTTGCCGGCAAAGAGATTTCAACCGACGGCGTGCCCATCGGCGGAGAGCACGCCGTCATCTCGACGCTTGGCTCCGTCCGCGACAATGTCCTCGTGGTGCGTCCGGAAAACGGCGAGTATTTCCAGGCAGCCATCAGCGACGCCGGCGCGTACAAGTTCCAGCGTTTTGCCACCTGCGTCGGAACCGGTTCGCCCGGTCCCGTGGCGAACTTCCTCGCCGCGCGTGGGATTCGGGAGAATACCCTCTCCTGGCGCAATCCGCCCGAATGTACGTTCCGCGGCACCTTGATCCGATATCGAACCGACGTGTACCCGACCGGCCCGGCCGATGGCCTCCTGGTGATCGACAAGCCCGGCGGTCCCAACACACTGGAGAACTGCTCGCACACCGGCCTGGCACCGGGCACCACCTGTTACTACAGCGCATTTGTTTATGACAGTATTCCGCAGTACGCCTCCCCGGCTCAAAGCTCCGCGACCCCTCTGTCACCGGCCGATCTTGACCGCGACGATGACGTCGATCAGACGGATTTCGGCCGGTTCCAGGCGTGTCTGAGCGGCACCGGCGCGTTGCCCCCCGAAGGATGCGAAGACGCCGACCTCGATGGAGACCTCGACGTCGATGGACTGGACATCCAACTCTTCGTGAATTGCCTGGCAGGGGCCGCTCAGGCGCCAGGATGCTGATCAACCGCGTTTGACAGACCCGCCTGCCAGTAGTACCTTCACCGCCGGTCGGCGCTGCCGGCGCCGCAGTCAGTTGGCTTTCTTACGGACCAGAACGTGCGAAAAACACCCCTTTACGACCTTCACGTTCGTCTCGGCGCGAAGATGGTCGATTTTGCCGGATGGGAGATGCCGCTGCTATTTAAGGGCATCATCGAGGAACACCGCCACACTCGTTCGGCAGCCTCCGTTTTCGATGTCTCCCACATGGGGCGGCTCGAACTGACCGGCCCGGATGCCGAAGCCCTGCTCGAACGCGTCTGCACCCGCAAACTCGGCGACGCCGTGGTCGGGCAGTCGCGGTACAGCCACGTCTGCAACAAGGATGGCGGCATCCTGGACGACGTCATCGTCTCGCGTTTCGAGGACCATTGGCTCATGGTCTGCAACGCCTCGAATCGCGATCGCATCCTCGCCTGGCTGAACGAGCATGCCGCCGGCCGTAACGTGGAGATCACCGATCGGACCGAAGAGACGATGATGATCGCCGCGCAGGGGCCGCTGGCGATGGGCCTGATGGGCCGTCTCCTGCCGGTACCCCTCGCGGAACTCAAGCGGTACCACTTCCGCAGCGGCGAGTACATGTCGACCCCCTATGCCATATTCCGCAGCGGATATACCGGCGAGGACGGCGTGGAAATCGTCCTTCCCGCCACGATCGCTCAACTCATCACCGGATATCTCTTCGATCAGAGCAGCGAGGATGAGTCGCTCAAGCCCGCCGGTCTCGGCGCCAGGGACACCCTTCGACTCGAAGCGGCCATGCCGCTCTACGGCCACGAGCTGCACGAGAAGACCGACTCGCTGAGCGCGGGACTGGCCTGGTGCGTGGATCTGAGCAAGGACTTCATCGGCGTCGAGACGCTGCGGCAGATCGCCCGAACCGGCCCGAAACGCAAGCTCGCGGGCCTCGAACTGGCCGGCCGGCGCATCGCCCGCCAGCATGCTGCGGTCCTGGACGACGGTCGGTCGGTCGGCGAGGTCACCAGCGGCACGCTCTCGCCCACCCTGGAGCGCAGCATCGCCATGGCCTATGTCGATGCGGGGCTGGTGGAGGAGGGTCGTCTGCTGGCGGTCGATCTGGGCGGCAAGCAGGCCGAGGCGAAGATCGTGAGGCTGCCGTTCTACAAGCGAAAAGCCGGCTCCTGAGGGATGCAGTCCCCGGAGCCCGCCAGAACCAGGAGGTCAAGCAGGTGAGTTCAACCCCCAGCGATCGCAAGTACACCAAAACGCACGAGTGGGCCCTCGCCGAGGGCGGCATCGTGACCCTCGGGATCACGAAGTTCGCAACGGAGCAACTGGCGGACATCACTTTCGTCGACCTGCCGGCCGTCGGCACGAAAGTCACCGCCGGCCAGGCCTGCGGCGAGATCGAGTCCGTCAAGGCCACCAGCGAGTTGTTCACCGCGGCCAGCGGCGAGGTCGTGGAAGTGAACAAGGCCCTGGGCGATGCTCCCGAGCTGGTCAACAACGATCCCTACGGCCAGGGCTGGATGATCAAGGTGCGGGCATCCGACTTGTCGGAGCTCGACTCGCTCCTGGACGCCTCGGCGTACGATCGGCTCCTGGCCACCTCCGCATAGCCCGACGCTGAACCGTACCGAGAACGCCCCTGAGCGAGCCTCCGAACACCATCAAGCGCCAGACGAGGCATCGGCTTTGCCGGCCTCACGAGATCAAATGAGATTCACGCAGCTTACAGAACGGGATGTGCAGCACATGCTGGCCACAATCGGCGCCCGGCGCGTCGACGATCTGTTCAGGGACATCCCCGAACGATTTCGACTGAAACAACGACTGAATCTCCCCGGCGCGCTCACCGAACTCGACCTGCTTGCCGAGCTGCAGAAGCTTGCGGACGGCAACCGCACGTGCAGCCGGCAGATCTGCTTCCTCGGGGCGGGCATGTACGACCACTTCGTGCCGACAGTGGTCGACGCCCTGGCCTCGCAGAGCGAATTCGTCACCGCCTACACCCCCTACCAGGCCGAAGCCTCGCAGGGGGCGCTGCAGGCCCTCTACGAGTACCAGACGCTCATCTGCCAGCTCACCGGTATGGACGTTTCCAACGCGTCTCTCTACGAAGGTGCAAGCGCGGTCGGCGAAGCGGTGCTCATGGCCCGTTCGATCAACGGACGCCGCCGGGTCGTGCTGCCGGGCACCATTCATCCGCATATTCGCGAGACCCTCCAGACCTACCTCCGCGAACTGCCGATGGAACTGGTCACCTGCCCCATGAACGGCGGACAAACCGACGAAGACGAGTTGCGCAAGCTCGTGAACGCCGAGACCACGGCCGTCGTCATCCAGTCGCCCAACTTCCTGGGCTGCATCGAACGGCTGGACCGGCTCTCCGAGATCGCCCACGGCGCGGGCGCCCTGATGATCGCCAGCGTCGATCCGATCAGTTGCGGCATCCTGAAACGCCCCGGCGACCTGGGCGCCGATATCACCGTCGGCGACGGCCAGGGACTCGGTATCCCCATGGCCTTCGGCGGGCCGACGCTCGGCTTCATGGCCTGCCGCACCGAGTTCATGCGCAAGCTGCCCGGCCGGCTCGTCGGCGCGACCACCGATGCCAGCGGCCGCCGGGCCTACTGCCTGACCCTGCAGACCCGCGAGCAGCACATCCGTCGCGAGCGGGCCACCAGCAACATCTGTACCAACCAGGGTCTGCTGGCCATCCGGGCGGCCATCTACCTGAGCGCCGTCGGGCCGCGGGGGCTTGCCCGTATCGCGGGTTTGTGCGTGGCGAAGGCTCATTACGCCGCCCAAGCCATCACCGGCATCGACGGCTTCAAGCTTCGATTCGCGAGCCCCTTTTTCAAGGAGTTCGTCATTCAGACGCGTCGCGACGTTGCGAGCCTGCTGGAGCGATGCCACGAGGAGGGCATCCTGGCGGGCGTTCCTCTCGGGCAGCGGTTCCCCGAGTTGAAAGACTGCTTCATGGTCGCCTGCACCGAGAAAAGAACGAAACAGGAAATCGACCGCCTCGTCGAAGTGCTGCGGAAAGCGTAGTCGAGGATCAGCCGTGGGTTACGACGTCCAGTTCATTCAACTGACCGTGCCGCCGGAGACGACCTTTCCGGTCGAGCCCAAACAGGCAGCCAGGATGATCAAGAAAGCCGCGCCCTTCGCCAACCCCGAACAGGTGAAGGCGGCCCTGCTCAAAATGGAAGGCTGCCGTCCGGGCCCCGAGGGAACCGTCGACTACCTCGGCAAGGGACTCAGCTACGCCCGGCTGTCACCCCGGAAGGAATGCATCCACGTGGAGAACAACTGCAGCGCCGCCGATCTGCTGAGAATCCATGCGCAGTTGCAGAAGTCGTACCGCACGTTGCTGATCGTGGACCTGCAGAGCAGGCAGCTTCACTCGACCCAGAGCTACAAGGCATGGTGGGCTAAACCACTGTGAGAATCGGACGCCGGAGATTATGAGCCAGGAACCAGCCAGAACCACGGAAAATGCCGACACCCTTCGAGCGGCCGGACTGGCGCCGCCTGAGAAGCTGGTGTTTGAACTCACGACGCCCGGGGCTTCGGCGGTCTCACTGCCCGGGTCGGATATCCCGGCGGTCGATGCCGCAGCCGTGATCCCGCGTGAGCTGCTCGCGGACTCGCCGCCGCCGCTGCCTGAAATGGGCGAATTGGACCTGGTGCGCCATTACACCCGTCTGGCCCGCCGCCTGTTC
Organism: uncultured Planctomycetales bacterium; assembly: GCA_964586235.1. Classification (GTDB taxonomy): domain Bacteria; phylum Planctomycetota; class Phycisphaerae; order UBA1845; family PWPN01; genus JAUCQB01. Next base: position 5,429 of record CAZPIO010000125.1, on the reverse strand, counting down.
AGCGTGGATGCCAATTTCTACCCGCTCGGCTCCTGCACCATGAAGTACAACCCTAAGGTCAACGAGCGGGCAGCCGCCCTGCCGGGCTTCACCGAACTGCACCCACTGCAGCCCGAGGCCGACGTCCAGGGCATCCTTGAAGTCCTCTACCACCTGCGCGTCTTCCTCGCCGAAATCGCCGGCCTCGCCGAGGTCACCCTGCAGCCGTGCGCCGGAGCCCACGGCGAGATGACCGGCCTGATGATCATCAGCGCCTGGCACCGCAGCCAGGGCCAAGCGCGCCCCAATGTCCTGACGCCCGACACCGCCCACGGCACCAATCCAGCGTCCTGCGCGGTCTGCGGGCGGCATACCATGACCGTGGCGTCACGGCCGGACGGCCGCGTGGACCTCGACGACCTGCGCCGCAAGGTGGACGAGCAGACCGCCGCCCTGATGATCACGAATCCCAACACCGCCGGCCTCTTCGACCCCCAGATCGCCGACATCGCCGAGATCCTCCACGCCAGAGGCGCCCTGCTATACCTCGACGGGGCTAATATGAACGCGATCCTCGGGATCGCACGCCCGGGTGAGTTCGGCGTGGACGTGATGCACTACAACCTGCACAAGAGTTTCAGCACCCCGCACGGCTGCGGCGGCCCTGGGGCCGGCCCGGTAGCGGTGAGTGAGCGGTTGCGGCCGTTCCTGCCTGGACCGCAAGTCGTCCGCAACGACGACGGCACCTACGGCTGGGCATCACCCGGTCCACAGTCGATCGGTCGCGTCCGATCGTTCTACGGGCAGATCGGCGTCCTGATCCGGGCCTACACCTACATCCGTGCCCTCGGCCCGGACGGCCTGCGCGAAGTGAGCGAACTCGCCGTTATATCCGCCAACTACCTGGCGGCCCGGCTCCGGCAGCACTATCGCTTCCCCTTCGAGCCGCCCTACGCTCACGAGTTCATCATGGTCCCGGAGTTCACCGAACAGGGCGTCACCGAACTCGACGTCGCCAAGCGGCTGATCGACCACTCCATCCACCCGCCGACCATGAGCTGGCCGGTGCATCATTGCCTCATGGTCGAGCCCACCGAGTGCGAATCGCTCGCCACGCTGGACAGCTTCGTCGATGCCATGGTCCAAATCGCCCGCGAGGCCCGCGAGCACCCCGAGATCCTCCACCGCGCCCCCCTGACCACGCCCGTCCACCGCCTCGATGAGGTCACCGCGGCCCGAAAGCCGGACCTCCGCTGGCAGCCGCCTCCCAAGTAGTGCCGACGCCCTCGTCGGCATCTCGGTCCGTGTTCTCGCAGTACCAGTCCCACGACATCACAGGCGGGCTCTCCGAGCCCGATTCTCGACACTCAGGGGGGGATGGCAAATGGGGCATATCCGGTAGTACAATACTTGTCGAGGTGACGCATGGCTTGGCAGGACTACATCGAAGAACGGCCGGACGTGATGATGGGTAAGCCGGTATTCAAGGGCACCCGCCTCACAGTAGAGCATGTCCTCACCGAGCTCGGGCGAGGCGTGGATCAGGCGGAGCTTCTGCGCGGCCACCCGCGCCTGACGCCGGAGCACATCCGAGCCTCCTTGCTCTACGCGGCAGCAGTGATCGGTATGGAAGAGACACTGTACCGCTGAACACGGGAGCCACTCGTGAAGTTCCTGGCTGATGAGAATATCCATGCCGATATCGTCGGGTGGCTCCGTTCACAGGGACACGATGTCCTCTATGCCGCGGAATCACTGACGCAACGGCCTGATGATGAACTTTTGGCCATCGCCCGTGACGAATCTCGCGTTCTGATCACTGCTGACAAGGACTTCGGCGAACTGGTCTTCCACCGCAAACTGGTGTCACATGGGGTCGTCTTGATCCGGCTCACATCTCCAAGCTTGGCTGACCGGCTTGAACGTCTTGGCCGGGTCTGGACCGACGTGGAAACCCAGGCCAGGAACGCGTTCATCGTCGTCAGCGATCGTAAGGTACGTGTTCGGGGGATGCTGCCCAGCACCTAGGCATCCCGAGGTCTTCCACCACACCCCCCTGACCACGCCCGTCCACCGCCTCGACGAAGTCACCGCCGCCCGAAAACCGGACCTCCGCTGGCAGCCGAAGAGTGAGCACAAGGCGTAGGCGCCCCTCCCGCACGATTCACTCCTTCGCGGATACCGCGTTTATTGGCCGTTTGCGCAATCCGGATCCGCCGGCAGCCCGGGACCGCTCAGGCACCCCAGGAACAGCCCTACCTCATCACGGTCAATGTCACCATCGGCGTCGAAGCGGGCATCCGCACAAGCGGGATCGTTCGTAGCAGCGCCCGCACCACTGATACAAGCCTGAAGGTGCCCGAAATCAGCCTGGTCAACATCGCCGTCGTGGTCGAAGTCAGCCTTGATGGGTGCGGGGCAGCCGGCTCCATCCACCGGAACGCCCGGCAGCGTGTCCGGGCATTCGTCGCAGACATCGCCCACACCGTCTCCATCACCATCCTCCTGGCCGAAATTGGCGATCAGCGGGCAATTGTCCTGGCCATCGGGGAGTCCGTCATTGTCCTTGTCCTCGTCGCAGACATCCCCAATCCTGTCACCATCGCCGTCGGCCTGATCAGGGTTCGCCACGTTCGGGCAGTTGTCGCATGCATCACCGAGACTGTCACTGTCACTGTTCGCCTGGTCCGCGTTGGGCATACCCAGACAATTGTCCTGGGCATCAGGCGCGCCGTCGCCATCGGCGTCTTCATCGCAAACGTCGCCGCGGCCGTCGGCATCCATGTCAGCCTGATCGAGGTTGGCAACCAGCGGACAGTTGTCGCACGCATCGCCGAGACCGTCGTCGTCGCGGTCCTCCTGGCTCGGGTGCGGAACCCTGGGGCAGTTGTCGCACACGTCGCCGAAACCATCGCCGTCGACGTCCTCTTGGCCGACGTTGGCAGCACCTGGGCAGTTGTCCTGTTCGTTGAGGATACCGTCACCATCGCAGTCGGCCGGGGGCTCGTACTCGAAGGCTCCCATATCGACAACCGCCGGGTAGTTCGGCGGATCACCGGCGCCGGTATCTGCCAAGCACGCATCGTCCACGAACCTCGGCTTGCCGTCGGCAGCGATCGGAATCCGCTCCTCCAGGTTACCGTCGCCGTCCAGATCCGCCGCATCCGCGGGTACGAGAAGATTACTGCCGGCATCGAGGCACGGTGAGCCGGCCAACAGGTGCAGATCATCATCGGCGTTTCCGGCGATGTTGTCCGCACCGTCGGCATCCGCAAACAGGGGGTTGCGGTTGATGTTGTGCTGCCCGGCATACCCTCCCTGGATATTGCTCCAGGACAGGTTGAACACCGAGTTGTCGTCCGCCCAGATTTCGTCACCCCCATCCCAGAGGATGCAGTTGGCCATGGTCACGGTACTCGGCTTGGCCTGCTGGTATGAATGACAGGCGACGCCACGGCCATGGGTGGCCGTGTTTCGACTGAAGGTGCAGTTGGCCAGCGAAAGGACACTGCTCTCCTGGAAGTAGATCCCCCCGCCATCGGTGGCGGCCGAGTTGCCGCTGAAAACGCAGTTGATCATCGAAGGGCTGGCGTTGTAGCCGCCCATGCCGCCTCCATAATTGGCGGTGTTGCCGGCGAACAAGCAGTTGATCACGCGCATCTTCCCGGCGCAGGAGACACCCCCGCCGATTGTCGTACACGTGTTCTTCACGAAGATGCACGAGACGAGCACCGGCGTGCCGGTCCCGTTGTGATAGACCCCGCCGCCGTAGGTAGCCGAGTTCTCGGAAAAGGTGCACCGCAGGACCAGGGGGCTGGTGGACCCGCGATTCCATATTCCCGAGCTCTTGTTGCCCTGGAACACGCAGTCACGGATCACGGGTGTCCCGCCCAGGTTGAGCATGCCCGACCACGTGTTCCCGGTGAACTGGCAGTTGGCGTAGGCAGGACTGCTGTCGCTGTTGACCGCCCCGTCGCCGCTGTTCATCGAGAAAGTGCAGGCCTCCACCGCCGGATTGCTTGATGACCGGTTGTACAGCACACCGCCGTCGCGAACCGCCACGTTCTCACTGAACGTGCAGTTTCTGATCGTCGGGTTGCTGGACTCGCTGTAGCAGCCGCTCCCCCCGGCGTACGTTCCGCTCGAAACCACCTTGTTGGCGGTGAACGTGCAGGTCTCGACAACCGGGCTGCTGGAGACGTTCATGATGCCGCCGCCCTTCGCTCGCGCGGTGTTGCCGACAAAACTGCAGCGCGTCAGGCTGGCATTGCTGCGCGAGTTGAACATGCCGCCGCCGCTGCCGTCCGTTGTGTCGGCGGTTGAGTTGCCGTTGAACATGCATCCGACAAGCACGGGGTCGCTCTGGCGGTTGTACATGCCGGCACCATCCGAGGCCTTGTTGGCGCTGAACGTGCAGTCTGTAAGCGTCGCCCGTATACCGGTCTCATTGCGCATGCCGCCGCCACCGAAGCTCTTGCCCACGTTCTCCGCGAACACGCAGCGGATGAACGTGGGGCTTCCGCCCGAGGCATTGTAGACGCCGCCACCCATACCGTCTGCGAAGTTGGTCCTCACTGTGCAATCGATCAGCGTCGGGCTGCCAGACATGTTGTACACGCCAGCGCCGCGTCCTTCGTCCCATGAGTTGGCCCAGTCCGCGTATCCGCCGCTGATCACGCAGCCGTCAAGGACTGCGCTGGGATCGGTGTTGCTGGCAATCACGACATGCCGGCTGTTCTCGACTTTGCCGGCAAAGTCCAGACCGTCGTCGCCGGCCAGATCGCCGCTCAGAATGGTCTCGTTCTCCGCGAAACGGCGGCTGGCCAGGTCAAACGTCGCCGGGTCCTCGTTTCCGGCAAACCCGCCGCGGATGGCCAGGCCGTTGATCAACCTGAAAGAGAGGGCCCGGTCGTTCGGCGTGAGGCCGCGGCCGCGGTCGGGCTTGTAGACACCTTTGGCCACCCAGACCTCCCGGACCGCCCTTCCCGAGCCCTGCGCGGCCATCAGACCGTCCTGGAGCTCGTTACACGCCGTGGCCCAGGTCGTTCCATCGCCGCCGTCGGGGGCATCGTCATTGACGAAAACGATCCGTTCGCAGGCGTCGCCGAAACCGTCACCGTCGGTGTCCGTCTGGTCGGGGTTGTATGTGGTCGGGCAGTTGTCGTCCCCGGGAGGAATTCCATCACCGTCGGTGTCCTCGCTCGAATCGAACTCATCAGCGCCCATGTCGATGATCGGAGCGGAACCGCTGCCCGTGTCCTGTGTGTTCGGATCATCGAGGAATCGCGGTCCGCCGCCGAGATCGGTCGCTTCAGCCAGAATGCTGTTCGTACCGGCATCGATGCAGGGAGAGCCGGGCATGAGCCGGAGATCGTCGTCGGCCGTGCCGCGGATGCCGTCGGCACCCCAGGGATTGAGCAAGGCGGGATCGCGGTCAATGTTCCCCGCGC
>CAZPIO010000124.1:0-24230 GCA_964586235.1 uncultured Planctomycetales bacterium | reverse complement strand
CTTTATGAAAACCCGAGGCGTCATAACGAGGCCCGAAAACGACTAAAGCTCACATTTTGACAGGTGTCAAAAAAAACCGGGTCCGCTCCCGTCACCCCGACCCCCAAATGCGGGACGTATCCCAATGCGCGAGATTGTTGATTCCATGCCGTCGATCGGGGTTTAAGCGGGATGACGATTGCGTAACGGCCACGCGACACGAGAGAAGAAGTGTTCAGGTGTCGAAACTGGCGAACACGTCCGATCCTGTAAGAAGTTGTGATTCTGTGGGTTATGTGCGATTGCCGAAGGAGGGAGTCGAACCCTCATGCCCTTGCGGGCACCGGATTTTGAATCCTAAAAGAACCTTCATTCCTGCGATGCCAGAAGGGGTAATCCGCATTGCTGGCAAACAAACGCGGCTTCCGGGTGCGCGCCGATGCGCGCCGATGATTCCGGATGCTACGGCTTTTGCCCATTTCCTGCCCATTTCGGTCACCGGATTATCCAACGATTCCCTTCCGAACGTTGACTGACGCGGCCTTCAGGTCGGCCGTGTTGACGTGGGTGTAGTACTTCATTGTCGTCGAGATACTGGCGTGCCCGGCCAACCGCTGAACCACGGGGAGCACGGCCCCGGAACGAACGAGGCGGGAGATATAGGTCCGCCGCAGGTCGTGGACGGTCACGTTGTCGACACCGGCCTTGGCCAGCACCTTCTCCCACTGGTGTCTCAGCGTCCCGCCCATGCCCACAAAAGGCCCGCCCAGCTTCAGGGTCTGTGCTTGTACCTTCCGCAGGTTGGCGACGGCATCGCTGTCGATGTAGAGTCGACGATCCCGCTTGCCCTTGGTGTTCCTGAACAGAACCGACGCGCCCGGCAGGTCGACATCGGCCCACGGCAATTGCAGCAGTTCTTCGCGCCGCCCGCCCGTGGCGACGGCGATCTGAACGAACGCCCGATACCGGAAGCCCAACATCTCTTCGGTCGCTGTCAGCAGTCGGGCTTCTTCGTCGCCCGTAACCTCGCGGATCTCCCGCTGGTCCTCCCGCTGCCACTGCCAGCCATCCATCGGGTTCTTGGCCAGATACCCACGCCGAATGGCCTTCTTGACCAAACCCCTGACGTATCTCAGCTTCTTATTGATGGTCGATGTGCTGTTGGGGTTCTTCGCAGCCCGCAGGGTATCAACGTACTTCTCGATCATGGGGAATGTGATAGCCCGCGGCTTGGGTTTGTTGAGTATCCGGCCGAATTCCGCGAGGGTCCGCTCTGCCTCACCCCGGTTCGCCTCGCCCGGTATAAGCCTGACGTGCTCGGCCACAAGCTCGTCCCAGGACACCTTGCGCAGGTCAACACACTCGCCCTTGCTGATGGATTCCTCCACCTTGACCGCCTCTCGCAATGCCAAGGTCTTGTCCGTTCCTGCGGTCTTGCCCCTCCATTTGCCCGTAGCCGGGTCCACCCACCGGAGCCGGTAGGCTATCTTCCCGCTCCTCCTCGGCCGAGATGATATCCAGACATGTACTTCGTCTGACATAGATGTGCTCCTCGCGCTCTGCGCAGCCGACCGCGGAGGATGTGTTACACGCGTTCTCAGAGAGAGCGGTTGTCAGGCGTTACCGCCATGACCATCCTCGCGGTCGGACTATCTGATCGGGATTTCAAAGAACACGTGTAACGCCGGTCAGTATACCACTCCTGCCCGCCGATGCAAGCCCCGCCCGCAGGCCCGGCTGTCTGACTGACCGGACCCGCGGCGGGAACGGTTTACACTCTCAGATCCGTGTAGCTGCAACTTCTGCGCCGGGTGGCAGACCGCGACCGCGCTTCCGGCCGATCGTGGCAGCTTCGACGCGCCGCGGTCGCAAGGATGCTGGTACTTCGGGATGCAGACCGGCCCGCAAGAGCACAAAAAACTCCTGCCGTTCAATGTCGGCGTCCAGCTTTTCATGCAACCGCCGCCGGCGGGAAGCTGGCATCAACGTCATCTGCCGATCCTCGCGGGCATCTTTCAGTGCCGCATAAACAGTGCGAGCGTCGGCCATCCGCTCAGCGTCGACCAGCCGGGTTAACAGATCCTCTAAGCGGCGAATCTCGACATCGAGTTCATTGATTCTGGTTCGTTGTTCGTTTGTCATCTTGTTTTCTCCTGTCAGCAGCCGACGGCGCCCATTGCGAGCGCCGCCGGCCGATGATGTTGGTTAGTTCTTCTTGGCTTTGACGGTCTTGCGGATGGGCAGAACCGTCTCATGGTCGACGGCCATGAAATCAAAACCCGCCGCGTACTGTACGGCGAGCCGCTCAACTTCGGCGCCGTCGTCGGCCAGGGCTTTTTCAACGTCCTTCAGTGACCGGCCGGCCAGCTTGGCGGCCGACTCGATTCCCGCGCGGGTTGCGGTGACCCTCGCGTTACGGGATTTGCTGGCGGCCTCAGCTTCAGCGAGCCGTCGTTTTGCCTCCGCGACAGCCATGCAGACCGCCCGCTCCTGTCGCCCGACGGCGATCGTTTTGATGAACGCCGCAACCGCCGCATCGACGTTGGCCACGCGGGCAAGGTCGATGTCAACCACGGCCTCGGGTAATCGCATGTCGACCGGATCGCGAGGTAGTTTCCTCCACGCCGCGATGGCTTTCGCCCGGTCGCCCTTGCGGATGGCGATGCTGTAGGCCTCGCGAAGTTCCTCGGTTCGCTTCTTCTCTTTTGCGTACAGCCGCCTCCGGTCCAGCTTTGCGTGTTCGCCAAGATCCTCAAAATACGCCCCATCATCAACTACTCTAACCAGATTTGGCATCGCCAAACCTCCTTTTACCACCTCAAGGTCTCGCAACGTGCGAGATTGCTATAGGCGGATAAACGCTATGTGTTTGTTGGATTTAGACCGCCGCCGCAGGTTCGGGCAGCAGTCTTTCAGTGATCGACTGCGGCAATTCGGCCACCGCAATCTCTGCCGGCGAACAACCCGGCGCCCACTGGTAGGCTTTCCCGGTGTCGGGATGGATGCTGCCGGGGTAGACAAGCTGTCCACCCTCGCCACGAACGTCCACGTGTGCAGCAATTCGCCCTGCCGAATTGCGGATCACCGCACCATCGGGTAGGCGATAGTACAGGTGCCTCGCGCCCGGCTTGCCAGTGAGTACCGTAACGGTTGGCGGCAGATCGAGGTGGCTGGTGTCGGCCCCTTGATCGACGTCGATACCGACAATCCCAGAGGTGGAACCGCACCGGATGCCGACGTTGCCTTGCCGTGCCCACCTCATCGCTTGAAACAAGGCTTCCCGCGGCCGCGATTGCCAGCCCCACAATACCGGGCGTTTGCCAGCAAGAGGTGTGAAAGACCACCCTCGACGCCAACCGGCCTCGACCTGGCGGATACGGGAGTGGATAGCTTGGCTGTCCATGCCATAAGTATACACCGAGTTCAGCCTACCGGCCACTACAAACTAGGGCTTTTTTTGTAATGCCCGCTTGCGATTTCGGCCTCGGTCAGTTCGCCCAGGCGAGCGAGGCATTCTGCCTCGGTTTCGAGCGAGCCATAGGGCATCGGGAAGCCGGCGGGGATATACCTCGGCCGGCCCCAGGCCAGCTCGCAGGCATCAGGGAAACCCGCCTGCGACTTCAGCCATTCGGGATCATCGAAGGGATGAACCATGCCGTCCGTGCGCTCCCTGCGATAGCCGGTCACGGCCCACCAATAATACGGCCGTGTGCCGGGGTGCTTTTGGATCCAGGACGCCATGTACCTTTCGCTGATCACCGGCCACATCCGCGCGGCGAGCCGCACGACTTCATCTAGCCGCCCTGGACCGGCGTGGACACACCCGTACTCCAGGTAATGGAGGAGGTCCTTATCCAGCCCAAGCGGATCGGCGTCCGGTATTCGTCTATGCACCATAGTATTCACCTCGCGTGTGTGCTATCAGTTCGTTCGGGTTAACGGCGTGCTCCAGGCCCAGACTGCTTAGGCTGCGGAGAAACAATTGCCGACTCTCGCGAATCACCTTGACCGCAGGGTGACAGCGGCGGACCCCGTGCCGGTCTAGGTAGAACATGCCGTCGTGAACAAGGGCTTGGCGGGCCAGCTCTGCCGTGTCCAAAGCCTCACAGCATGCGAGAAGGATCTTCAGGCCGTCAGGGTCGAGCGAGTAGGTACCCGTGACCCACTCCCAGAATCGCCTCGATGCCGCGGTCAAGTGTTTGGGTGGTTTGCTGTCAGTCACCATTTGCCCATCCTTGAAAGAGGTGTCCTATAGCCTGTTCGTGCCGCCGAAAATGGCACCACGGGCACGCCATTGTGCCCCAGGCTCGTGTAGTAGATGTCCTCGCGCCGTGTTTTTGACGCGGGGGTGGCGGCTTCGGTACACAAAACGCTTTCGTTTTGAGTCTGAAGCCGCCCCGGGGGGTCACCGTCGCACCCATCGCCACAGGCTTCCAACCGCGCCCGCCAACCTCGCGAGGATCCCCGGCCGCTCGCGTGCCTGCGGCTCAGTCTCGCTCACCACGGGCTGCTCGTTGGTGGGCTGCCCGGCCAACCGCCCGCGCCGCGTCAACCGGCGAAGGCCTGATAGCCGTTTGCGGCTGCTCAGTCGTTGCAGGTTCAGTCTCGACATGGTTCTCTCCATAACTACTTCGCCTGCGGAACCAGCGTATCCAGCCGCTTAAGATGCTCCTGGACATCTGCCAGGGCTTGCATGTTGCCGAGTTGGGCGTCCACCACATGCTTAACGATCTCGGCCATCTCGGCTACAAGGGCTTCTGCATTGGCGGGTGTCGCCTTGGCAAGCCGCCCCTTCAATGCCTCGACCCTCTGAGTAATCTCTTCCGTTGCCATATGTCATCGCCTTCTGCCCCATCGGGGCGGTAAACCTCATAGTTCGGGATGGCCAGGCGGGCGGCGCCCAGCCATCCCTCCGCGACGGCCGCCAAGTCGTCGCGTATTCATAAACAGGCCATGCAGCCGTCGGATACATGGCCCGGAGCCATTGGCTCTACCCGCGCGAGGGCGGGATAAAGAAGCGGGCACCGGGAGGAGTGGCCCGGTGCCCAGAGCGGTGGGGGTTGCCACCGCCGCGCCGTTCGTCCACTGCCCGGCCTGATCACGCTGAATCGGCACGGGGCGGAAACTCAAGATCACTGTCGATATCTGCCTCGCTGGGCAGGGATGAGCCCGAAAACAGCGTCTCAATATGTAGGGGGGGGGTGGGTGGTGAGTTTGCTACCCCGACGTTTTCCCCGCCCTCGGATGGGAGGGTAGCAAAGTCACAGGGGGTACCCCCCCATGTGGTCTCCATCCATAAGCCCGCCTGCTGGGCGGTGTCCTGGAAGTCTGCCCGAAGGTTCCAGGTGTAGCCCGGTCGTGGTTCCCCGCGTCGTTCCACAATGCCCAGCAACCGCAGATCATCGAGCCACGTCTTCGCGCTGTCTGTGGGTGCCTCGGCCCGGTCTGCGATGGTCGCGGTGCTCTCGAAGCTCACCCTGAGATGCCAAAGCACTTCGATGAACCGTGCTCGCATCGACGGCATGGTGTCCTTGGCGATCCTGGCCACGATCCGATACACGTCGTCGTCGACAGCAGGCAGGCCCCGCGCCATGGTGATCCCCATGCACAGCTTCTTCAGGGCCTTGCCCACTCTTGTTCCGACCTCTGGGGCGGGAATGTACTTGATGACGTTCTTGTGGTCCCGGCTCACCTCAGACCGGCAGAGGGCCACGAAGTCTGCCAGGGCGACGAGGCGTTCTTCAATATCGGCGGGAACCTCCGGCAGCCCCGGTGTCTGAGCCAGAACACCCAGGGCAGCTTCCGATAGTTCAATCCGCATGCCCTTTTCGTTGTTGGCGTTTCCCAGGGCACGCTTGACCTTCGCTTTTCGCCCCATCGACGGCAACCGGAACCGCAGGAACCGCTCCCCCAGTTGCGCACTGACACCCCAGTAGTTGTCTATCGCGGGCGTGACCGCCGCCACCAGCCCGAACCGGCTTTGATAACGCTTGGTTTCCCCGGTGCCGAAGACTTTGCAGGCCTCGCCATCGTAGGCGTCCCGCAGGATGCCCAGGACTTCGGACCTGGCCTCATTGGGCATCTCCAGGACGGCCGTGAAGTCCTTCACCACGAGGATCTTCCCGTCGATCTTCGGCAGCAGACTGGGGTCTGGTCCGTCGGTGATGTAGCCGCTGATCAGGGCACCAGGTGTCAACGTGCTCAGTGTGTAGATGTCCGAGTGCTGCGACAGAGCCCGCAGACATTCGGTCTTGCCGTCGCCCGGTGCGCCTACGATGAACAGCCAGACCGGATCACCGTCCAGCCGATGAGCCATGATCGCGCCGAAAACCACGTCGAGCAGGTCGGGGTCTGTGTTCTGGAGCCACCGCCGGAAGACCGGCCGGACCGCATCCAGGGTATGGGGGGGTACCCCTTGTGATTCTGCTACCCCGACGCTCGGCTCATGCCGGAGTCTCTGGGCCTCCTCAGTCGCCAGGACCGCCGCCCGCCGGAGCTTGGCCTCCACGTGGTCCTTGTCCAGCTTGAACGACTCGGCCCACCGCTTGGCTTGGTGTCGCCGGGCCGCGTCGGAGTCGAGGCGGACCATCACCACGTCCTGGTCCTCCCCATCAATCCGTAGCCCGATCCGACGTTTGATCTGGCCGTTGTACTGGGCGGCACCCGGGCCGCTGGCGAAGACGATCTCAAAGTCCTGGCTCATGCGATCACCTCCCCCCGAATTCCCCTCCGGTTCGGCGTTTTTCTCCTCTCGTGGGCTTCCTTGAGGTCAGCCTCGGCGAGCAGCTTCCTCCGGATCGGTGCCGACCGCGGCGAGCCCCAACAATTAAAGCACGTCTCGTACTTCTCTTTCGCCAGCCGCGCGCGGCGGCACAGATCGCCGTCGCCGAATAGGGCCCCATCGACATAGAGTCGATGGGATTGCTGCTGAAGTGCCGTCAGAGCACCAACGACATCCCGTTCCCGTAGTGGGCAACCAGCCGGAAGCGTATCGATCAGGGCGGTGCCAGCGACTTCGCATCGCGGTGTAATCATTCCGCCACCTCCTGCGCCCTCGCTTTGGCGTATCTGAGGATCGATTCCCTCGACCATCGCAGATGGCGACCAATGACCACACCGCGCAGCTCGTGGAGTCGGTGTAGGTGACGTACCGTACTGGCGGGAACGCCGAGAACGTCACCGGTCTCGACGTCAGACAAAAACAGCTTCTGACTTTCTTCTACCACTTTATTACTCCATGCGCTCGGCGCGTAGAAAAGCCGCATTGCGCGGCCCGAAAGGAAACCCCGAAGACGTGATTAACGGAGAGACTGTTGCTCTCGAATGCTCATGAGTATCCGCTTGATCTCCTCGGCCTGTTCGACCGTGAACAGGCGAATGGTCCCGACCCGTGCGGTCGGTTCGATTCTGGCCCGCTCGATGGCGTAGCCTACGCGGGCACGGTCGCTGCGAGTTTCCTTGACGATGTCAGACACGGTCTTGTATCCCATCGGTCACCTCCTGCCGGTGAAGACTCAATGCCCCAAATGAAAACGGCCCGCTTGTGGCAGGCCGTTGTCCTCTGCTCTTCTACCATTATGGTAAAAGTCCCTGAGGGACGCGCGAAAATGCTTGTTTTGCTAGGCTTTTCAGTCGGTTTCGTCCCCGGACGATTCGGGCAACGAATACCGTTCCCGTTCACGGGCATCCTCTAGGTCTACGCCACGGGCTTGGTCAACCTCGGATTCGAGAACGTCATCTTGCTGTCTGGCGCGGACCCGTTCTTCCCTACGAGCCTCGGACATGGCGTCTAGGTCATCCCCGTAATCATCCACCAGGGCGAGGTCTTCATCTTCTTGGACGGGCTTGCCTTCGGCGAGGAGTTCAGACCTATAGATCTCGTCATCGCCCTCGGGTATCGGATCATCGCCTACGAAGGTGTTCATCTCGCAGTCGAGCATATAGTCAATGGCTGTGTCTTCACCTCGCGTTGACAGAAGCTTGTCTATATCCTCGACCGCCCACTCATAAGGGTTCGGTCGACTGTACCGTTGAGTGCGAGGCATGATGCGTCCGGCGGTCTGCCAGTAGTCGATCTCTCGCCGCAGGGTCTCGACGCCCTCTGACTGCATAATCAACTGGCAGCCGGGCGCGTGCTGGGCGTCCTTGTGGTCGATATTCAGACACCGTATCGCGATATCTATGCTGAGCGCGGGTGGTCGGGCTGCATTACTCCTCGGGTCTTCCTCGCTCACCTGTTCGTGGTGTATGGCGGTGTTCTCATTAGCCGCGGAATGTGTGCTGGTGAAGGCCCGCTCCGGTATTTCCCGCTCAACACCGCCGCCGATGGAGTGCAGGGCGCTATGCGGGTTGTCCATGAATGCTGCGGGCGTCGGTACCCTTCGGTACCATCGCTTGGTGATCGCGTCGGCGCCCGGGCCTTCTCGCAGGGGACGGTATTGTCGCCACGATTGCCCAGCCTCGGGATAAGAGCCCGACCACGGCGCCCATTCCGCCCGATCCCATGGACTCCACGTGCCGCATTCTATCGTCGGGTGCGGCAACAGCCTTCGCACACCTGAACCGCCGCGCCTAACGTACCAGATGTGCCGGGCCTCTTCACCGACATACCAGATCACCGCCTGATCGGAGATAAGCGACTGTCGCCGCTTTTGGAATCGGGACTCCTCCTCAAGCAGAAGGCAGTCACAACAGCCAGGCGTGCCGTCTATCGTTGCTCGCGGACAGACTTGGCCACAGGTCGGGCATAACTGCATACCCATCGGCGGGTAGATGTCGCCAAGGTACACGAAGCGGTTGACGCGAGCTACCGGAACCATCACAGCATCGAACCAGGGTAACGAGCACATCCGGGCACAGTCGGCGGCAATGCCTGACAGCCACTTATCCCGCAGGTCGGGTATCGCTCCGTTCTGGGGTCCACAGAGTCTTCGCTCGCAGATGGCTTTCTCGTGGACTGTGAGAACGTCGAACCTCACGGACGCGCCCCCAGTTGCTCGATAGATCTCTTGAAGATGTCGCCGTACTGGGAATAGTCATATTCCGGCTTGTACCATGATGGGCATTGACCATGGAGGAAAGGTTTTATCCAGGTCTTGTAGACCTCGTTCTTGCTGATCGCCTGCTTTCGTTTCCGGTCACCGAGAACACCAGCTAGAGTCACCGGGCCATACTTCCTGCTCATGGTCTTCCTGGCACCGACCTCGTTGTCCAGAATGGCCCGTCCGAGGGCGATCACGTCTTCGAGGTTCTGGTGGAGATAGTCGGCCAGTTGTTGGTCAACCCACGCCTTCGTCCATTTCTGCGTCCTCGGGTTGTAGTCGGTGGTCGTGACCGTGTCCGTGTTCGTGGCGAGCGTGCCGCCGATGCTGAGCACTATGCCCCGTCGCCCGTACTGTAAGGCGTTGCGAATGCTGCGGACCGTGAAGCCGCGGATCTCCTCGGGCGAGTAGCCACGATCATGCAGGGCGTGATAGACGATGTCCCAGTTCTCCTGATCCCAGTCAGGGAAGATGGTCTGGACCGTCTTGGTAACCGCCGGGTCAATCGGGGTCCGCTTCTTGGAGGAGTCATCGAACGGGTACAATGGCCAGTATTGGGCTTGCCTCATAATTCACCTGTATCCCGGGCCAGCCCGTGGCCACGGTCCCAGGTGATAAGATCGTGGCACACGGGCATGCTTGGCGACTGTACGGGTCGCCGTCCCGGTATGCTTGGTCAGGGGATATCGTGACGGGAGGGGTGTTGCCGAGGGTCGCTTCCAACATACCCCCGGAACGAAGTCCGTTTCCCACGAAAATCGGCGTCATGCCTCTGTGCGGATAGTACCGATGTCGCGGTGTTGAGTCAAGTCGGCTCAGGTCTGGCAATATATCGCACCATTCCGGTACGATATTGCCCATTTCATGCCCATGCGCCCCAGAATACCACCTTTTGCCGTTATGTCGATTTGACGTAAGTCCTTGTCGGGAATGATTGCCGAAGGAGGGAGTCGAACCCTCATGCCCTTGCGGGCACCGGATTTTGAATCCGGCGCGTCTGCCAATTCCGCCACTTCGGCGCCCGAGAGAATCTCCGGCCGAGCGATCTCTGCCCCGCCAGGTCGTCACTATCGTACTCGATCACACCCGGATCAGGCTAGCATGTCGCTCAGCCGCAGACAAACCGCTCGTCCCCGCATGACCGCCTGAATCCGGCCGCATGGCCCCCCGAATCCATAGGTCTCCACAGGACGCAACCCGGAATCGGCGGTGCGAGACCGGCGAGACGACCTGCTTGTGGTCCAACTCTCGCCGGCCGGGCTCACTTCAGATACTTGCCGATGAACTCGGCTGCCCCCTGGACCGTCTGGACCGACAAGGCCGCATCCTCGTCCATCTCGATCCCGAACTCCTCCTCGAACGAGGAGACCAACTCGACGCTCTGAACCGACTCCGCGCCGAGATCGAAGACGAAGTTCGAAGAGGGCTGGATCGTGCTCGGATCGAGATTGAGCACCCGGGCCGTCACCTTGATAACACGCTGCAGAATGTCCTGGTCCGCCATGAACAGTATCTCCCATTCGTTTTCCAGGCAGCCCGGGCTCGGGCCGCGCACCCAATCAATCACCAAGCCGTATGCGCACATCCGCGACGTGGCAACCCTCGCCGGCCGGATGAACAATGAGCGGGTTGATGTCCAGTTCCGCGATCCGCGGGAAATCGCACGCAAGCTGCGACAGCCGTTTCAGCGCGTCCTCGACCGCCGGGATGTCGCTGGGGGCCTCGCCCCGCAGTCCCTTGAGCACTGCCGCCGTCCGCAGGCTGTTGACCATCCGGGTGGCCGTCGCCTCGCTGATCGGGGTGATGCGGAAAGTCACGTCCTTGAACGCCTCGACGTACAGCCCGCCCAGCCCGAGCATGATGACGTGTCCGAACACCGGGTCCTTGCTCAGGCCCAGGATGACCTCCTTGCCGGCCGGGATCATCCGGCGGACGATGAAGCCCGCGATGTCCGAGGCGCTCACTTGTCTGAGAACCGCTTCGCGCATCTCTCTGCACGCCGTTTGGAGTTCCTCGGCGTTTCTCAGGTTCAGCATCACGCCTTTGACCTCAAACTTGTGAACGATGTTGGGCGAGACCACCCGCAGCACCACGGGGTAGCCGATCCGCTCGGCAACGGCCACCGCTTCATCGGGGCTTTGTGTCAGCTCGGAGGGCACGACGGGCAGCCCGTACGCCTGGAGCACCTGGAGAGCGGCCGGCTCGATGAGGTAGCCCGGCGACGCTTTGTCGATGATCGTCGCTGCCTTCTGCCGGTCGACATCCTCGTATACTTTTACCCGCGTCCGCTTGCGGTCCTTCCACCGGCGATAGCGCACCGCGTCCTCCATCGCGTCGCAGGCCATTTCCGGCAGGATGTAGTGCGGAATCGCATGGTCCTGGAGGATCTGAATGCCGGGGGCCACGTCCTTGCCGCCCATGAACGAGCACAGCAGGCTCTTGCCGGTCTTGGCGTACCGCTTGCTCTCCTCGCAGACCGCCTGGGCGATGGTGGTGATGTTGGTCATCGATTGCGGCGTCAGAATCACCAGGATCTGGTCGACGCTCTCGTCCTCGAAAACCGCCTCCATCGCCGCCCGGTAGCGATCGTCGCGGGCATCGCCGATGACGTCGATGGGGTTCTTCATATTGGCCGCCGCCGGCAGGGCTCTCTTGAGCTTGGTGGTGGTCTCGGGCGAGAACCTGGACAACTCGAGCCCTCGCTCGATAGCCGCATCCGTGGCCATGACCCCCGGGCCGCCGGCATTGGTAACGATCGCGATGCGGTTGCCTCGCGGCAGAGGCTGATAGGCCAGCATCGCGGCGGTGTCGAACATCTCCTCGATGCTCTTGGAGCGGATGATGCCCGCCTGCTCGAAGACCGCGTCGCAGACCACGTCCGACGACGCCAGGGCCCCGGTATGAGACTGCGCCGCCGCCGCTCCCGCCGCCGTCCGGCCGCCCTTGATCGCCAGGATCGGCTTGGGCGTCCTGCTGGCCGCCGTGATGTGCTGGGCGACCTGCACCAGCTCGCGGCCGCGGCGGACCTCCTCCAGGTACATTAGAATGACCGAGGTCTGCGGATCCTCCCCCAGGTACTCCAGCATATCGACCTCGGTGATGTCCGCCTTGTTGCCGAGGCTGACGAACTTGGAGAAGCCGATGTTCTTGGCCTGGGCGTAGTCGAGAACTGCGGTACACAGGGCTCCGCTCTGGGAGATGAACGCGATGCTGCCCGCCGCGGGCATGGCCCGCGCGAAGCTGGCGTTCAATTTTACCTGCGGCTCGGTGTTGATCGCTCCGAGGCAGTTCGGCCCGACGAGCCGCATCCCGTACTTCCGGGCAATCGCCTTGACGTTCTCCTCGCGTTCGGCTCCGGCCGGGCCGACCTCACGAAAGCCCGCTGAGATGATGATCGCCCCCTTGATGCCCTTCTGGCCGCACTGATCGAGGGCCATCTCGCACACCCGTCCGGGGAAGACCAGGATCGCCATGTCCACGTCGTCGGGTATGTCCAGCACGTAGTCATACGCGCGAACCCCTGCGATGTGGCGTTTCCGCGGGGCCACCGGGTACACCGGACCGTTGAAGCGGCCGGTCAGCAGGTTGACGAAAATGTCATGCGGTACCGTGCCGGGCGTATTGGTCACCCCCAGAACGGCGATCGACTTCGGGCGAAAGATGTAGTCCAGCCCTTTGTGTGAACACGCTTCTTGGCCGTCGGTGACGGCCGCAGTCGCTTGTGTCATGACCCTTCCACCCTCGTGTCAGATGGGCCGGCCGCGCGGCGCAGCCCGCCGCCCGTGCAAAGGTCGTCCCGAGGCCTGCTCCCTCGAGCCTGCGGTCACTTACAGGCCCGGTACTTCGCGTAGAGTTCCGGCAGATGCGTTTTGACCTGATCCGCCAGCTCCTCGTCGCTGATGGTCGACAGACGCCCGTGGACGTTGTACTGATCCATGACCCACTTCTGGATCTTGAACACCGACGTCAGCTTGACCTCCTCGGGGGTGCCCTTGGTGCCCAGGAAATCATTCACCCAGACCGCGATACCGTCGGTGCCCGTCTTGTCGGTGATCGCCACCCGCGGCGGACGGTTCAGTAGGGCCGCCGTGTCCATGATGTTGTAGATTCGCTCGTCGCGCCGCAGACCGCCGGCGTGAATCCCCGCCCGCGTGGTGTTGAAGTGCTTGCCCGCGAACGGATAGTTGTCGGGAATGGGCGCCCCGATGCTCTGCATGTACTCGGCGATCTCGGTGATGGCCCGCGTCTCGATCCCGAACAAGGCGCCCTTCAGGGCGATGTACTCCATGATCGCCCCCTCGAGCGGCGGGTTGCCGGTCCGCTCGCCGAAACCGAACAGCGTCGCGTTCAGCGCGTTGCAGCCGTAGAGCCACGCCGTCGTTCCGTTGATGTGTACCTTGTGGAAGTCGTTGTGGCCGTGCCATTCCAGCCTCGCCGGCGGAATGCCGCACTCGTTGTTCACGTACCAGCACAGCTTGGCGATCGACCGCGGTGGGGCCACGTTCGGGTAGCTGAGCCCGAAGCCCATCGTGTCGCACAGCCGTATCTTCGGCTTGAGATGCTCGGGCACCTGCTCGCCCAGCCGGGCCACCTTCTGAATGAACGGGAATACGAATCCTTTCCAGTCCGCCCGGGTCACGTCCTCGAGATGGCATCGCGGCCGGACGCCCGTCTCCAGCGCCGCCTCGACCACCTCGATGTACTGGTCAAACGCCTGCTGACGCGTTTGCCTTTGCTTGTAGAAGATGTGGTAGTCGCTGCAACTGGTCAGCATGCCGGACTCCTTGAGCCCGGACTCCTTGACCAGCCGGAAGTCGCCTTTGACCGCCCGGATCCAGCCCGTGATCTCCGGATATCTCAGGCCCAGCTCGCGGCACTTGTCCAGCGCTTCGCGGTCGTTCTTCGTGTACAGGAAAAACTCGGTCTGGCGGACCACGCCGTTCGGGCCGCCCAGCTTGGAGAGCAGCTTGTACAGCGTCACCTGTTGCTCGACCGTATACGGAGGCCGTGCCTGCTGCCCGTCGCGGAACGTCGTGTCGGTGATGAACAAGTCCTCCTGCACCCGGGCTGCCGGGTCGAACTCGCGCATCCGCCCGTCGATGTCCTCGTACCACTTGCCCTCGAACCGGATCAGCGGGGGAAGGTGATACGGGAAGTGGTTCTCGACCAGGTTGGGCTCGGCGATATCCTGAAGAAAATGGTCCTTACGCATCTTTGCTCCTCTCTACATGCTGCAGAACTACGATTGTCCTCGCGTCAGTTGCCTTCGGCCTTTACGCACATAATGCATCCGCTCCTCGGCCGTCAGCTCGAAGATGTGGCGAAGCAGTTGCACATCCTCGCTGGTCATCTCGACCTTGCGCCGTGACATGGCCGTGCGTGCGGTCTCGATCAGGGCATTGCCCCCGAATCCCTTGCTGACCACGCCCTGAAGGAACCAGGCGAACGCGGGAATGTACTTGGGCAGCGGGGCCCCCGTGGCCACCAGGATCGCCATCGTGCCCAGGATCGTGCCGGTGTTCAGCAGCGTCCCGATGCTGGTCTTCACATGGTCGGCGATGAAGCTGCCGACCTTCGTGGAGCCGGTGTCGATGGTCCTGCCCCCCAGCATCACGCTGACCGTGCCGTAGTCGTTCTTCAGGTCGCTGTTGGTGGTCAGGGCTCCCAGGTTGACCCACTCGCCGACGTATGCGTGGCCCAGGAAGCCGTCGTGGTATTTGTTCGAGTATCCGTGGATTATGCTCTCTTCGACTTCACCTCCGATACGGCACATCGGCCCGATGCTGCAACCCTCGCGCACCTTGGCCCCGAGAAGGATGCTCCTGGTCCCGACGTAGCAGGGGCCCTCGATCCGGGTGTACGGATGGACCTCGACCCCGGCCTCGAGCGTCACGGGGCCGTGGCGTGAATCGATGGTCACGAAGGGATGGATCTCCGCGCCCTCGCCCACGAAGACCTGCTCGCGCGGCCCGAATACGACCGACGATTCGTGTATTTTCCCTTGAATGCCGCTCCGCCCCGCGGCCTTGAAATCGGCGGTGATCTCCTCGGGGCCGGACAGCATCACGTCCCACATGTAGTCAAACCACCTGCCGGAATACTCTTCCTTGGGGGCCTTTTTCGCTGCCGCGGCCAGGCCGGCATAGTCCCGGATGCCGCTGACGTCGTCTTTCGTCCGCCAGACGGCCAGTTGGTCTCCCTTCCACTGGGCTCCGGACTGCGCCGGCGGGGTCCAGCGCGACCCGCGCACCCGGGCGTTGACGAACAAGACCTCGTCGCCCCGGCAGCCGCTCAGATCGTTGATCGCGGCGCCGCCGCTCCGTTTGCTGAGGACGGCGGCCAGGTAGTCGCGGACCAGCAGGGCAGAGGCCTTGGCCCCGGCCGCCCGCTCGATTTTCTCCCGCAGGCTGACCGCCCCGCATCGCAACTCAAAGACCGCGCGAACCCACACCAGGGGCAGAAAATGGTCGAACTGATCGTCCTCAAAGACCACAACCTTCATGAAGGCCTCCAGAACTGTCGCATGGACCGATCAAGGCTGAATCCATTCTGTATACACCCTGTCCCGACCTTTCGCAATAGTATTCCGCAGACACGTTGCCTCCCGGGTGCTTCTCGAACGAGCGGAGTGGCCAGGTACCGGCTCACGGGCTCGCCGCCACGCTTCTCGTCAGGGTATTCCCTGTGATCAAGGGCGGGCAAATGCCCCCGTCAGCAGATACATCCTTCTATCGCTCGACTCACCTGGGTCCGACCGCCGGCGCCGCGGCGTCTGTTGGACCGATAACCTGCCTGGTGATGGCCCGCCGGATATCGCAGTGGGGGGTATCACACCATCACCGCAGGTCGATTCCCCCACCCTTCACGGTCGGGGCCCCACCGCTATAATGACCCCCCGTCGTCAACCCGGCCTTCGCCGGGAACGGCAGATTTCAGCTCAGTATCGCAGGAGAATACGATGGAAGTCATTATCACCAAGACCCCGGACGAGGCGAGCGCGTTGGCGGCCGACATGATCGAAAGCAAGCTGCTTTCCAAACCCAACGCCGTCCTCGGACTGGCCACCGGTTCGACGCCCGTGGGCCTCTACCGGGAACTCGCCCGGCGCCATCGCGAGAAAGGTCTCGATTTCTCGAAGGTGACCACCTTCAACCTCGACGAGTACCTCGGCCTGCCGCCCAACCATCCCCAGAGCTACCGCTATTTCATGGATGAGAACCTGTTCAGGCACATCGACGTGCCCACCAGCAGTATCCACGTGCCCTACGGCCATGCCGGGTCGGTGCTCGATTTCTGTGCCTGGTACGAAGAGGAAATCGAGCGGAGCGGAGGGATCGACATCCAGATCCTCGGCATCGGCGGCGACGGCCACATTGCCTTCAACGAGCCCGGCTCGTCGCTCGGTTCGCGAACCCGGCTTAAGACCCTCACCGAGCAGACCATCCGCGACAACGCCCGCTTCTTCAGCAGCATGGACGAGGTTCCGCGCTTCGCCATCACCATGGGCGTCGGTACCATATTGGAGGCCCGGCAGATCATCATGCTCGCCTTCGGGGCCGGTAAGGCCGAGATCATCGCCGAGGCCGTCGAAGGTCCGATCACCGCCCAGGTCACCGCCAGCGCTCTGCAACTGCACCGTGACGTGATCGTCCTCGTTGACCAGGCGGCCGGCTCCAAGCTCAAGCGGGCCGATTACTACAACTGGATCTACGAGCAGAAGAGGCGTCTCATCCCCGGGCTCGTCGGCCAGGGGAGCTGACTCAGGTCGGCGCTCGTGAACCACACAGCAGGGTCCGCGCTCGCGGACCTTCTGCGATGAGTGGGGCCGACCCGGCTACGCCAGCGCGCTCTGACGCGGCGAGCGCCCTCGTCGACCCGCCTTCAACGTGCCGGGTTTGCCGCTTTTTGCCCAGATACGGTTCGCCGTGTCATCTGGGGATTCTCGCCGAGGTCGGCCGGCACTCGGCGGCGCGGAAAAGCCGGCAGAAAACGTCTGACGCGGTCTCCCACACACTAAACACACGCCCCCGTCGGCCCGTCCTGGGTGGCTCGTATCTTGAGCGAGCGACCGTCCCACGAAACGGGCAGGCGTCGCCCGTCAGAACCCGAAGCCTGGTTCGCCCGCCACGGCGAGGCAGGCCGTGGCGACCGCCGGTGACGGGCCGGGTCGCAAAGCGGTCCCACGGCAGCCGGCAGCCGGGCTCGGCCCCGTTGTTTGACAGGCCCTGGAATGTGAGTTATGTTTACAAATACGTACTGCGGGGTGGAGCAGTTGGCAGCTCGCGAGGCTCATAACCTCGAGGTCGCAGGTTCGAATCCTGTCCCCGCTAGTGGAAACGGCCGACGCCCGAGTCGGCCGTTTCTGTTGGCTGAGCAGATGACAAGAGGTGTCGGGATGAGTTATTCAGAGAATCATCTTGAGACCCATTCTTGGGCCGGCTAACCGCCCTCGGTCGTGGGGCGCGCTGTCACGCTCGATGGGAGAAGGTGTCAGCATGATTCTTCACACAATTCATCCTGACACCTTTTACATTGACACCTTTTACATACGATCTGTACTCGCCGGCATTCATGGTGTACAAGACAGTGTCACGAGACGGCCGTTCGGATCGGGTGCTTGCGGCCGTGAAAGGAGATACTGGACATGAGACGAGGCTTGATCTGGACAGTTGCGGCGGTCGCCATGGCGCGCACGCTATCCACATCGGTCGTGGCCGCCGATCCGTGGGTCACCTACGAAGGCGTTGACGGCCCGGGCAAGGGCAAGCACGTCATTTTAGTCTCCGGCGATGAGGAGTACCGCTCTGAAGAGGCCTTGCCGCAACTTGGCAAGATCCTTGCCAGGCACCACGGCTTCAAGTGCACGGTGCTCTTTGCGGTGGACCCCAAAAGTGGAACGATCGATCCGGTGGTCCGCGACAACATCCCCGGGCTCGAGGTCCTTGAGAGAGCCGACCTGATGATCATCGCCACCCGTTTCCGCGATCTGCCCGACGAGCAGATGAAGCACATCGATGCGTACGTCGCCTCCGGCAAGCCGATCATCGGGATGCGCACGGCCACGCACGCCTTCAATATCGCCAAGGGCAAAACCTACGCCCGATACAGCTACGACAGCAAGCAGGAGGGCTGGGAAGGCGGGTTCGGCCGCCGCATCCTTGGCGAAACCTGGATCAACCACCACGGCCGGCATGGCAAAGAGAGCTCCCGCGGCATCATCGCGCCGGGGATGGATGACCATCCGATCGTCCGCGGCTGCCGGGACATCTGGGGGCCCACCGACGTCTACACCGTGCGTCTGCCCCTGCCCGGCGACAGCAAGCCTCTGATCCTGGGCCAGGTCCTGGAGGGCATGAAGCCGACCGACAAGCCGGTGGCGGGCAAACAGAACGATCCGATGATGCCCATCGCCTGGATCAAGACCTACAAGGGCGAGAACGGACGAACCGGGCGGGTGTTCACAACGACCATGGGATCCTCGGTGGACCTGCAGAGCGAAGGCCTCCGCCGACTGCTGGTCAACGCCGCCTACTGGTGCCTCGGCATGGACCAGAAGATCCCGCCTCGGGCGAAGGTGGACATCGTGGGCGAATACAAGCCGTCCCCGTTCGGTTTCGCAGGGCACAGAAAGGGCGTTAAACCATCCGATTACCGGATGGACTGAAGGTGCGGGCGACGGGCCGATCGGGCGTCAGAGCACCTTGGTTTGCCCAGGCACTGCCACCGGATATTGCCCCTTCGCATCGGGCACCACCGGCGGCGGCGAATCCATGGTGAGTTCCGCCAGCCCCGGCGCGAGCACGAGATCCGACCCGAGCGCCTGCTCCCAGGTGATCTCCTGCCCAGACTCGGCGGCCATGCGGCCGAGAATGCCGGTCAGGGCGGCATACGCGCAGCGTTTCGTCTCGTTGTATGGCTTGTTCTGTCGGATGGCTTCGAAGAGTCGGTCGTGTTCGATCTGGTATTGGTCGCCCTTATCGCCTTCGAACCGCCAGATGATGTTCTCTTCGGTTTGCTTGTGGCCTTTGTAGATGAGTGGGTCGGGTTTGCCTTCGCCCAGCACCGCGGAGCCCTTCGCCCCGTGAATCACGTTCCCCCAGAAGCCCCAGCAGTTGGCCATGTGCCGGGCCTGAGCGAGCATCCGCGTCCCATCGGCAAACGAGTATTCGACGGCATAGTGGTCGAACATCTGGTCGGCTTCAGTGCGAGGATACCGCCCGCCTTGCCCCTGAGCCGAGACCGGCCACGCATCCTTGACCCAGCAGCACACGTCGAGATTGTGAATCAGCCAGTCCAAAATGAAGCTGCCGCCCAGCCAGTTGAAGTTGTGAAAATGGCGGATCTGGTAGGCCATTTCGGTCATGTCGGCCGGCTTGGGCGAGATGCCAACGGAGTCGTGCTCGCGATAGGACCAGCAGGTAATGACTTCGCCGATCATACCGTCGTGGATACGCTTCACGGCCGCCTCCAGGGCCGGCGAATGACGGCTCATCAGTCCGCCCGCAATCTTCAGGTTTTTCTTGTCAGCGTCCTCACCAGCCTTGAGAACACGGCGAATCCCCGAACCATCGACGGCGAAAGCCTTCTCCATGAACACGTGGCACCCCTTGGCAACCGCGTATTCGAGGTGCAGCGGCCGGAAGCCGGGGGGCGTGGCCAGAATCACCACGCCGGCCCCGTCCAGGGCGTCTATGGCCTTCTTATAGGCGTCGAAGCCGAGGAACTGACGGTCCTTGGGAACGTCCACCTGCCTGCCGAGCCGCGAGAGGTTCTTCAGGCAGGATTGCAGCCGATCGTCGAACACGTCGGCCATGGCCACGAACTGCGTCGGGCCGCCCTTGGTGGCGAGTGCCTGGGCCGCGGCCCCCGTGCCGCGCCCGCCGCAACCGACCAGGGCGACCTTGATAGTATTGTCCTCGGCCGCATGGACGGCCGGGACGGCCACCAAGCCCAGGGCCGACGCGGCGGCGATCCGGCCCGAAGTGTTCAGGAATTCGCGACGCGACGCACGCTTGTCTGTGTCTTGACTCATGGTTCGTCCCTCTGCCAGGTATCGCCGATCGATGTGCCGGCTCCTCCAACTTCACCCGGACACGCTCCCGGTGCTGGCTCAGATTATCGACGCTCGGCCTTGGCCGAACAAGGTCTCACCTCGCTCGCATTGCAGATGGAACTCCGGGGCGAAACCAGGCATGTCCCGCTCAGACGGCCGCGACCGCTCATCTCGCCGTCTGACTCCGTTCCGGACCCGTCGAGGCGACCGCCGGCCGGCTGGCCGCGGCCGTCGGCTTCGAGACGTCCACCGGGTAGGCCATGAATCGGGGCGAACCGAAGTAAAAGTGATACTCCGGCGAATCGAGCCGCTTGTTGAAGACAAACTCGAGTTCGTGAATGCCCATATCGTCAGCGTCCGTGATGATGACGGTGTACTTGTCGCCCGTCGTAACGCCGGTGGGCGAATTCCGCTTCACCTTGTACCGGTCGAGATCGGCCGTGAACGTGTCTCCGGTCTTCGGTTTGGGCAGGCTGAGCATGCTCAGGACGATCTGTCCGGGCATTCCCTTGAGGAAGGCATCGTCCGCGGGCGCCCGTACGCGCAGCCGGTGGCTGTCGAGCACCTCCAACGTGGCCGGACCTTCCATGCACAGCACATCGGGAGCGTAAGTCAGCGCGTGGGCATACAGCTCAGGCAGGCCGATTTCGGCACGCACGGCGCAGGAGCAGTAGAGGGCGGCCATGTTCGGTATGTTGATGAAAAAGAGATGATCGCCCGGGCGGATCGGCTTCGGGCTTCGCTTGATGACGTCATCGACCACCAGGTCCTCGGGCAAGCCGCTGGTCATCATCCCATATCCGCGCCACAGGGTCAGCGCGGTCAGGCCGATGACGTGAGTGACGATCACGAAACCCAGGACCGACTTGCGCAGGCGGCCCAGTCTCTGCCCCGATGGCAGTCGTATCCCGCCCACCAGGGCGATGAACGAAGTCATGAGCAGGATCCCGCCGAAGCTGGGAAGGTAGAGATGGTGGGCCGACGGGTAAATGGGTATGGTGGGGGCCATCGTCAGCAGCATCGTGACGAGCGGCCACAGCAGCGCCGGACTCCGACCGAAAAGCCTCCAGATCACCACGAAAGCGGCGAGCAGGGTCGCGGCTATCCCGTAGAGCACGACCGGAGGTCCGCCTGTCTGCCCCACGGTCAGACCCGGCATGATCGGCACATAGGAGAAGATGCCCAGGAGATAGACGATCGGCTTGTCAAACATGAACCTCACCATCTCGAACTGCGAGAGGCCCGCCATCTTCTGCCAGGTGAGGCTGTAGAAGCCCTGGAGCGTCCAGTGCCGGATGCACAGGTAGACGGCGATCATCACCAGCATGGCGATGTGCTCCCATCGGAGCCATTTCCGCCTGCCCGCCCCACAGAGGCGGTCGCCGATCCAGAACACGATCGGAAGCAGCACCGCGTTCTCGCGGCAGCCGAGCGACAGGGCGAAGCACAGGAGCGAAAGCAGGATCGCCGCGGTCACCGGACTCTCGGTTGCGCTTGCGGCCGCGGGAAGGCTGACGGCCGGCGCCTGTGGCCGACCGGTGAACCAGGCCCGATTCCGGCCGGCGAAGGTGTCGGACGGATAAACGAACCGCTCGCCCCAACGAGCGTGGCGGCTGTAGGCGAGGATGGCGGTCAATTGCAGCGCCGTGGTGATCAGTTCCGTCTGGCATGCGATCCAGGTCACCGTGCCCACATGCGCGGGATGAATCGCCATCATGCACGCGGCAACGGTGGCCCAGGTCCGGCTCCCGAGGAACTTCATCGCCAGTCGGCCGACCAGCATGGCGCACAAGAAGTGCCACGCCATGGAGAACAGGTGCATGATTTCCGGCCGCCAGCCGGCGATGATGTACTCGATTTTCATCAGAGTGAACGCGACCGGCCGGTAGTATCGAATCAGCGGCTCCGACCTGCCCCAGTAGTCCATGACTTCGCCGGGGACGGCCAGGTAAGCCGTCTCGACCGCGTCCTTGTGGCTCCAGCCTCGCTCCTTCAAGTGAAGGAAGTGCGGATGGTCGTCGAACCACAGGCCGAACCTCACCGACTGGGCATAACCCGCGATCACGAAGAAGGATACCAGAGCGACCATCAGCGGCCGGCTGATCGGCTCGCCGGCCGCACGACAGGCCTCCGGCGGCTTGGCAGTCTCCTGTGATTCCCGGCTGAGGTTTGTCGCGGGCATGGCTGACGAAATCCTGCGCCAAACGGCATGAGCCCGCGGATGGCATGTGCCCGGCCCGCTGCTCTGCCGGCCGACGTAACGCCGGCTGGAGAGGCTGGGTAGGTTACCGGCGTGCTGTCCTCCGTGCAATACGCGGACATCCGCCCGCCACCGGATCCCACGGCCCCCCTCTGGCTTTCTCGGTTGGTGCCTATGATACTTGTGCTTGACGCGCGGGGGGAGCGCCTCGCCGGGGACCCGGACGCTGCGGTCAGTTCGGGTGGCGTGCGGGTTTGAGCCGCTCGGAGACAGGAGCCTGATGATGCAATGGGTGTTTGGCCACTCCAGACGACCGGCGCGCCTCGGCCGGCCGCCTGTTGCGGGTATCCTCACGGTCGCAGTCCTGGTGACCGCAGGCGGCTGCGACCTCAGCGGCCTTTTCGGCGGCTCCAGCTCAACCGACGGCAACGTCGGTCTCAGCCCCGACCTGTTCCCCGAAAAGCGCATCCAGGGCGAGCCCAATGACGAGTTCGGCCAGGCGCTGGATACCATCTTTGATTCACAAGGGCATGCCCACCTGGCCGGAACGATCAGCAACGGGGGCGATATCGATGTTTACTCGCTGGGAGCGCTGGAGCCGGGCGACCGGCTGATCATCGATGTGGGGACGCCTCTGAGCCTGCTGGATCCGATGGTCGTGGTTTTCGACTCGGAAGGGCGGATCACCTTCGAGAACGACGATCGCAACTACGACCTGCGGCAATATGATCCATTTCTCAACCAGGTGGTGCGGCACGGAAGCGAGGTCTACTACCTGGCGATTGCCGCGGCCCCGCTGGGCGACGCGCTCGGTTCACGGGGCGGTTACGACATCGTCATCACGCTGACGTCGGGCAACGCGGTGCCCGCGCCGGCCGGGCAGGTGGTGGTGCTCGATTTCGACGGCGGCTCGGTGACCATCCCTGACTACGGCAGCTACACCTTCGGTGTTTTCGACGCCGCGGACATCGATTCCGCGTATGCCGGGCAGACGGCCGCTCTCCGGCAGCTTGTTGCCCAGTCCGTGCGCGAGAATTACGAGGGGCTCGATCTCGACGTGCGCGTGGTGCCGGGCAATTCGCTGCCGGCCGGCGAGTACTCATCCATTTTTTTCGGCGGGACGAGCCGTGATGCGTTCGGCGTGGCCTACGACATCGATCCGTACAACGTCGACCGCGACGACGACGCCATCGTGTTCGCCGAGATGTTCACCTCGCGATACTTCGGTCGTACTCTGACGCTCGAGGAGCTGGGAACGGCCATCGGCAACGTTGCCGCCCACGAGTTGGGGCACCTGCTTGGCCTGAACCACGTGGCCGACATCCATGATCTCATGGATTCGACCGGCAGCGCCAGCACGTTGCTGGCGGACCAGGATTTCCTGACCGACTCGCCCCTGAACTCCGACGTCTTCCCCATCGGCATCCAGGACAGCGTGCTCTGGCTCCTGGAGACCCTCGGCCCGGGCTCGTGAACCGGGTTGACTACAGATTGCACAGATGAGGAGTATAAAAGAAGCTATTAGCTGTTAGCTATTAGCTGTTAGCTCGTAGCTATTAGCTCTTAGCTGTCAGCTATTAGCTCTTAGCTGTTAGCTTCTGGCTTTCGGCTGCCGGGCTGGTGGTGCCGGCTCGGCCCGGAATCCGTTCCGGGCCGTCTCCTGGCGGAATCCGTTCCGCATTCGGCGCCAATGAGGAAGCAAGTCGAGCAGGGTCGGCCCTGGCGGACCATCGCGGGTTCTGCGATTGGGTTGGGCGGCGCGTCTTTCGCGAGAGGCAAGAGCAGCGATCACCTGAGATCCTTTGAACATCGAAAACCGCATTTCACCACCAGCCCTGGTTTTCGGATTGGCTGTTCCCGGGGGCGCGTGCTGGGCCGGTTGTTGCCCCTTTTGCCCAGGGTGCCCAAGTTTGGGTTCCTTTTGCGCGGCAGGGCCGCGCGGGGGCGGGGGGCGAGG
>CAZPIO010000123.1:0-24343 GCA_964586235.1 uncultured Planctomycetales bacterium | reverse complement strand
GGCTTAACACTGAAGGGAGTATGACCATGGGAGCAGCAACAAGACTTGCGGCGGCTGGGGGAACTCTTGGCGGGGATGGAGTGGACAGGACGCGGCGGGGATAGAAAATCAACTGATCGGCGATCGGTTGATCGCCTCTCCAACCTTGGCATCAGTCATCTTCTCTCCAGCCGCACACAGGCGATCGCGAGGATACCGGAGCGGAGATCAGGGGTACGAATCCCAGTAGGTTGTTCTTCGCTGCGGTTTGCGGGGTCTGCGGCTTGGCTTGGACGATGGGTACAGAGCCGCAATCTCCTGTATCGCGGCCCGCTGTTCGTCGGGTGGAAGACGCAGGAAGCCCAAGAGGGCGGCGCAGAGACCATCCATACGGGTATGCCCTTGGCTGATGACGAGATCCTCGAACTCGTGAAAAAGTGAGGCGGGCAACGTGAACGTTCGTCTTATCGCCATCGCGGGGGATGGTACTCCCAGCCGTCCAGACCGGCAACCGGCGGCGACGCGGTACACGAGAGCCTGAAAGCCCTTGAATTGTCGGCCACGGTTGTCATCATAGACGTGGGTTCCGTCGGCAGACGGACGCGCGGCCGGGGTGGTGGTGGTTTTCACCTGCACCACTGCCATCTTGGCCGGCCCAGAAAGCAAAGCAGGTGAATCGTGTCCGACAAATCGGCAACCCCAGACTTTACCCCCGATCAGTGGAGCCACGTCCGAGCCCTTGTCGAAGAGACCCTTGGCAATGTGAAGCGGTGGTTGGATGAGAACCGCGAACGGGAGCAATTCATAGAGTCCCTGCGAAGGGACGATTTGCAGGGCGTTTTTCCGTTCACGGCCAGTGAGTCCGACCTGCTGATATCCTGGCTCAAGCGAGCCGGATGGACTCCTGAAGCCGAGAAGATCGCCGCTTGCAGGGAGAAATTCCGGGTTGAGTGGAAGAGGAGCATCAAGGATGAAGGCCCTTACCGGGCTCAGTGGCTGCTAGTCCGTTTTCCGGTGGAGGAAATACAGAAGGTTTTGGAGCGGCTGTTGCCGAGCTTGCAGGCTGACAACACTGGCCATTCCGATGACTTCACTTCGGTGAATTGGTACGGGGCACACTATACGTTCGCCAAGGGCAACCCGTCTGAGGCTGTGGCGGTGTTATGGGAAGCTTACGAAGCTGGTCACAGCATCCACGAAAAGACGATCGGCGCGAAGATCGGCTCGTCAACCGATGACAAATTCCGGTTGTCGAAGGTCTTTCGTAAGCCCAAGCCCGAGGGCGGGTACGAACAACATTCAGCGTGGGGAACGATGATCCAACGAGGAGAAGAGAGAGGGTGCTACCGTCTCGCGCCGCCAGAACCTCAGTAGTCCCCCAATTATCCCACTTTGCGCCCCAGTTTGCGCCCCGAAGCGTGTAGTACGCTTCGTTCATGAGCGAACAGTTACACACACTTGGAATGCTGGCCCAGCGTTTCAAACGCTATGGGCTAACCGTTACCTGGCTCAAGGCCGAAGCCGAGGCCGGGCGGATTCCATGCTTCAGGGCTGGCCGCCGACTTCTGTTCGATGCGGACGCCGTTGAACGCGCACTGCTTGAACGTGCCCAACAGGGAAATGGGGGTCACGATGCCAGGTGACGCCCCCCCGCAGACCGGTCACAGGGAGAAGGTAGTGCCTTTCGGACGCATCCCTTACGCCCTGGTCGATAGCGGCTTGTGGGCCACACTCAAACCGGCAGACCATGCCGTCTACGGCGTCATTGCAGCCCACACGGGACAGGATTGGTCAGCGTGCCCGAGTCTTGAGCGCATCGCCAGCCTAGCGGGGGTGACGCGGGAAGCTGTCTGCGTCGCTATTGTGCGGCTCGAAACCGGCGGCATCATCGAAGTTGAGCACGGTGGGGGACGGGGGCATACGAACATCTACCGGCTCGTCAGAAACAGTAATCACAGACAGACTGTTTCAGACGATAGAAACAGTAATCCTCCACCGGATAAACAGTCATCCCCCACAGCGGAAACAGTAATCGCCGACCGGCCAAACAGTAATCTCCCGTTGACGCGAACAGATAGAACAGAGTTAGAACAGCAGCAGAACAGCAGATGCGAAGCTGCGGCTGCTGGAATCGCAGGAGCCGAACCGGATGAAATGCTAGCCGCTAACCCCGCCGTCCTGGGAGCCCTTAAAGCCGCCGGCATTGGGGAACCCACCCGGAGCGCTCTTGCTGGACTACCCGGTATCACTGCGGAACTCATCACCCGCGAAACCGCCAACGCCCGGACACAAGCTAAAGGACCCGGAGCAACCGTCCAAAACATCCGCGCAGCCCTGGACGCCCAACAGGCCCAAGCCGAGCAGGCCCGCGAACGGGCAATCAGGCTGGCGGAAGAGCGGAAACAAGAAAAGGCAGCTATCGCCAAAACAGACGCTGAATGGGAAGCGAGGCGACAAATTGTCCGCAGAATGCCCGAACCCGACTTAGCCCGGCTGACGGAAGCCGTAATTCAGGCAGCGAAGCCGCGCCGTGCCGTTCGATGGCGAGCGTGCATCCGCGAGAAGGCAGATTACAGAGCGGGCGTTCTGGGAAACCTGGGACTATTGGGAATGGTCTGCCCCGATCCGGCAACCTTCACTCTGGAAGGGGGCACACCGTGACCCGCTTCATCGTCGACCTTGTACCCGACGGACCCCGAGCGACGCAGTACGACCCGGCAATCATCTGTCGGGCGATGCTCAAGACGCTTTTGCGTCGATTCGGGCTGCGATGCGTGCAAGTGACGTGGAATGAGGGCAGCGAGCTAGGAAATCACGGCGTGCAGTCGGCAGGTTTTCAGCCGGCCTCCCGCGTGTGCGTGCGACCCTAAGCGACATAGAACGAAGGAATGCAACAATGGATGAACAAGATTCACGGATGAAACCGGAAACCGACGGCGTTCAACGCCTGGCTCTGCGGCCGAAAGAGGCAGCGGTGGCCCTGGGCATCGGCGAGCGCCTTCTGTGGTCGATGACGAATCAGAACCTTATTCCGCACCTAAAGATCGGCCGGGCGGTAGTGTATCCCGTGGAAGGCCTCAAGCGGTGGCTGGACAGTCAGGCGAAGACGCGATGACAAAAAACCCGAGACGGGACTTGACAGGTGTAAGAACTTGCAGTACACTACTACTACCATGAGCCAATCGTTCCGAAACATCATCAAGGCCGCAATGAAACGGCAGGGCTTGTCGAGATACGCTCTCGCCAAGCTGGTCGATGGGCAGATTCCGGCCAGGACCGTGTACGCCTATCTCTCAAGCACAAACACTCGTGTCGAGACGGTGGCCGTCCTGGCGAAAGCCTTGGGGCTTGAACTCCAGCCGAAACGAGCGCGACGAAAGGCGGGTGCATGATGGCCAGAAAGCAGCGGGCACGTGGACAGGGCACGTTGTTCAAGCGCGACGATCGCGGGCCGTGGATCGCCCGGTGGTTCAGCCATGACGGCAAGCGCCTGGAACAATCGACCCGGACCACCGACAAGACGGCAGCGGAGCGGATTCTGTGCAAGCACGTTGCGGACGCCGCCTTGCGGCGGGATGGTGTTGTGGACGCCCGGAAAGACCGGTTCGCCGTGGAAGGCCGAAAGCCTCTGGCGGAACACTTCGCGGCTTACGTCACCCACTGCCGGCACATCGGGCAGGATGAACGCCACGTTGACCAGAAGGAATCACACCTCAAGCGGTTGCAGGACAAGACCGGGATTACCCGTCTGGCCGATCTGACGGCCGATGTTCTTGAGGGCTACTTGCGGACCCTGAAGGAACGCGGCCGGTCCGCCCGGTCGGTGAACTTCGCCCGGCAGATCGCCGTGGCGTTCATGTCCTGGTGCGCCAAGACCGGCAAGGCGGAATCGAACCCTCTGAAGGCGGTTCCCAAGCTGGACGAATCCGAAGACCGGCGGCGGATTCGACGGCCGTTGACCGATGATGAACTCGCCCGGCTTGTGGCCGTGGCCGATGAACGCGGCCGGAAGCTCTGGTATCTCGCGGCTGCCCTGGCAGGACTACGGCGCGGTGACCTGATCGCGTTGACCTGGGGCGACATCGACCTGGACGGACGGTCCATCACAATTACCGGCGGCAAGGCCAAGGGGCGGACCGACGTTATCCCGATGCACGTTCAGCTTGCCGATGAACTCGCGGCCTTGCACGATGAACGCCAGCCCGAGCCGACCGACCGGGTATTCCCGACGGAAGTAACCAACGCGACCCGGATACGGGATTTCCTACGGGCCGGTCTTGCCCATTGGGAGACCGTCACCGATGACAAAGGCGAGCCGGTCATGATCGGCAAAGGCAAGCGGCGACGGCCGTTGACTCGGATCGTCTGCGAAGACGCCGACGGCCGGGCGGTCGATCTGCACGCCCTCAGAACCACCCTGGGAACGCAGTTGGCCCGGCAAGGCGTCGCCGTCCAGCTTGCCCAGCGGATCATGAGGCACGCCAGCTACAAGACCACCCAGAAGCACTACGTGGTCCTGGGGCTGACGGACACGGCCGGGGCGATTGACTGCCTGCCGGGTATCGGCAAACCGGAAGCGGTCGAGGCCGTAGCCCTGGCCGATGGGACGTTTGACGGCAGGCCTACAATGCTTCCAAAAACTGAGCCCCACCTAAAACCCCGACAGTTGGGGCGCGATTCGGTGCGAAGTGACGCGAAACCGTGCGGTGACGGAATCTCAACAAGGCAATCCCGAGCGGCGCGTAACTCGTGTGATGGCAAGGCCTCTTGCGAGTCTGTGCGGCTTGGTGCTACAATGTGCGAAAGTGATGCGGGCGTAGCTCAATTGGCAGAGCATCAGCCTTCCAAGCTGAATGTTGACGGTTCGAACCCGTTCGCCCGCTTTTCGCACGCTTTGGTGGGTAAACACATTGTGGGACATATGCCGAGCGGGGTCTCTCGGGGAATCCGGTTCCGGTCAATTCGTGATAAGTCTGCGAGCACGCCGATACCCCTTTGAGACGATGGTCGCGGGGGCCTGTGAGCCGGGTGAGGCGAGTCAGCGTCAGCGATCCGTCCGGGGCGGACGTTGCTGTTGCGGGTCAGTCTCGGATCGAGTTTCGCCAAGGTCACACGGCACGCCCCAGCGATGACGCACGAGGACCGCCTCGGCCAGACCACACATGCGTCCAGGTTGACTGGCGGTGTGAAGGATCCGGTCGGTGCCTCAACCGGAGGCGTGCCGGAAATCAGTCGCGGCGGAGGCGTCGCCGGCACTTCGATTCTGTGCTCTTCGTTCGTTCCCACGCACGTCGTGTTTCTCTCAGGCGAGGAGCGTAATGTGAGTGATGCACCAAACCGCCCCGCAAATGCGGCATCCGATGGCTGCGACCGCCGCGAGGTCCGCGGATTCATCGGCGCACTGCTGCATCATGCGCCGGCCGAGGCGATAAATGGAGCTGCTCGGGTCGGGCGATGGTTGCGAGCCAACGCCGTATGGAGTTACCTGTTTCTGTCGATCGCTTCGCTGGTATGGCTGATATGCCGCAGCGGCACGCAGCCTCGCCGGTTGGCCTATCCGTGCCAGCGAGCCGCCTCGGCCAACCTCGGCGTCCTTGCGATTCTGGCGCTGCCGGGCATCACACGGAAATCGAAGCCCAGGGCGAAACGAGGTTTGGCGCTGACACTCGTGCCCGGCGCAGTCGCTGCATGCATCGTCGTCTCCGTGGTGATTTCTCGGTACTACGGCCCGAACCTCGCACCTGGCAACCCTGCCCTTGTGTCCTGGCCCCGGTTGACCGAACAGGACCTGGCCGTTCCGGATTATGGCCTGAGCCCGCGCGTGCTGGCACCAAATGGTTCGGAGTCGGTGGTGGCCGTCAATCGAAATGACGCGGTGACCTACGGCACCTTGCCGTATGACCCCGGCGTTAACACGGTATACGATCTCGTCTGGAAATCAGTGGCGGATCTGCACCTGGGGCCCTGGAACAATCCGCTGAGGGACCTTCTCAGGGATATGAACGGGGACGGAGAGGTCACGGTTGTGCTCAAGCCCAATTGCGTGGCGTACTACGATGTACGCACCGACCCGCCGGGCAGAGGCGACGCCGAAGGGAGGTCGCCCTCGTACACTCACCCGGCGATCGCCCGCCCGCTCGTGGATATGGCCGTTGCTGCAGGGGCCACCAGGATCATCATCGGAGACAGCAGCACCGACCCGGAAAACGATGATATGCAGTGGATGGGCTATCCCGAACTGACCGCCTGGCTGGCCGATGAGTACCCGGATGTGGAGATCCCCCCCTACCCGGTGAATTTCCAGCAGATCAGCAAGTTCACCTGGGTTCATCTGGACAATGGGCCGGGCGGCGAGAGCGCTTACGCCGGCTCGCCCTATACCAGCGAGGACCTGGGCAAAGCACATCTCTACGCCAGTGTCGAGTACTTCGGGGCGCCGGACGGCCACGGGACGCCCGGACCCGGCGTATCCAACTGCATGGGATACTACGCGGTGACCGACTACCTGCTCGACGCCGATCTGATGGTGGACCTGCCCAAGGTCAAGGTGCATCTCAGGACGGTGAATACGCTGGCCCTGAAGAACTGGGTCGGCGGGACCATGCTATGCACTTATGACGACCATAACACCTCGGGTTACTGCCGGATCACCCACGCCGCGAAAGGAGCGGTCCCCTATTCTTACGAGACGAGCTTCGGGAACGACCTGCTCTGGCGGGACATCGTCGATCTGCATCGAATCTTCCTGTACTGGGGCCGCGGCCAGGGGATGCAGTCGACGCCGAGGCGCGGTTATTTGTGTGTCACGGATGCCGTGGTGTGCGGCGAGACGGTGATCAACGATCCCACGCACTGGCGGGCGAATACCATACTGGCGAGCGTGGATCCCGTCGCGGCCGATGCGGTCGCCTGCCGGATCCAACGCTACAAGTTCGATCGCATCCCGATTATCAACAACGCCAATGTCGCGTCCAACTGGGCTATCGGCACGAGCGATCCCGGCAGACTCCGGGTCGTCGGGGCGCCGTTGTACGATCCGAGCCCGGGCATCGGAGCCAACTTCGATCACCTGTCCGTTTTCGACGTCACGTATAATCCGCAGAAGACCTGGCCCGATTGGGACGCCACCGTGGTCAATGACATCACCCCTCCGACGATCAGCAGCGCCAGCCTGACCGACGGGGGCGATGGAACCTGGATCGTCGAGGCCTCCATCAGCAGCGGTTACGTCGCATACTTCTACTACGGTGATGACGGCAACGGCGCGCCCTTTGTCGTCCGTCTCGGCCGGAACGAGAATGCCTTCAGCGCCGTTGTGGACACCCAGACCACCGAGGGGACGCTCGTGGCCCAGGATGAGTACTTTAACACCGCATCCGCGGCTGTTTCCGGGGTGGTCGACCGGCCACGGATCGACATCGACATCACTGAGTTTGTGCACAGCGTCCATTCCGGTGACAGTCCGGCGCCCGATGTGTTTGCGATCAGAAACGGGGATGTCGGCACACTAGTCTATAACATCACCTCGGACCAGCCCTGGCTGTCTGTCAGTCCGAGCCAGGGTGAGTCGACCGGCGAACACGATCCGATCCAACTGCTTTATGACTGTGACAGCCTGCCAGGTGGAAGCCATCACGCGACCGTCACGGTGTCCGATCCGAATGCCTCCAACAACCCTCGACACGTTTCGATCAGTCTCGTCGTGCTGACATGCGAGCCCTATGCCACGAACCGCTCGACGGGCTCGGTCTACTGCACCATCCAGGCGGCGGTCGACGATGCGGGAACCGGAGATGAGATCGTGCTTTCACCCGGCACGTACACCGGCTCCGGTAACCGGGACATTGATTATCAGGGCAAGGCCATCACCGTGCGCGGCAGCGATCCGGACGATCCCGCGGTGGTGGCCGTTACGGTGATTGACTGCCAGGGGTCCCAGTCAGAGCCGCACCGCGGATTCGTCTTTCGCTCCGGCGAAGGTTCAGGGTCGGTTCTGTCGGGCGTGACCATCACCCACGGGCACGGGCCGCTGGAGTCATTTGAGGGCGGGTCATATTCCGCCGGCGGGGCTATTTACTGCACCGGCTCCGGCCCGGTGATCCGCAAGTGCGTCATCAGCGACAGCCAGAGCGATTACTGGGGCGGCGGCATGTACTGCCTTGACAGCAACCCGGTCCTGTGCGGTTGCACGTTCAGCGGGAATTCCTGCACCGACGGTACCGGCGGGGCGATGTACAACAACGCGAGCCATTGCCTGATTGTGGCGTGCCGGTTCGTGGGGAACACGGCCGGCCACGGAGCGGGGATGTACAACTACTCGAGCAGTCCAATGGTGGCCGACTGCCTGTTCGCCGCGAACGTCGCAACCTGGCTTGCGGGCGCGATGCGGAACAATGCCGGGAGCGCCCCCACCCTGGTCAACTGCACCCTGAGCGGGAACAGCGCGAACGAAGGCGGCGGACTGCACAACAGCGCGAGCAGCCCCCTGCTGACAAATAGTATCCTCTGGGGCAACAGCGACGCCGGAGGCAGCGACGAGTCGGCCCAGATCCAGTCGACCAGCGGGTCCCCCACGATCAGGTACTGCTGCCTGCAAGGCCTGGCCACGTTCGCGGGCAATCACAACACCGGGGTGAATCCGCTATTGGTTGACGTCGACGGCCCCGACAACAATCGCGGCACCTGGCAGGACAACGACTACCACCTCACCTCCAGCTCGGCATGCATCGGGGCCGGGGATAACGCCATCCTGCCGGCTGATCCGACCGATCTCGACGGTGACGGCAATGTGACCGAGCCGATGCCTTCGGACCTCGATCTCAACCCGCGCGTCAAAGGCTGCGTGGTGGACATCGGGGTATATGAGTTTCAGAATCCGCCCGTGGGCACCGTTCAGGCCGACCTCGACCACGACTGCGACGTGGACTCCGCCGACTACGCCCTGTACGAGTCGTGCGCATCGGGGCCCGGAATCCCGGCTTCCACCGGGTGTGAGGAAACGGACCTCGACTTCGACAACGATGTGGACCAGGCTGACTTCGCCATCCTGGAGCGCTGCTTCAGCGGGGAGAATGTACCCGCGGGTCCCGTATGTGAGGGCTAGAGCTTTCGTCAGGGCGATTCAGTCTGGCGAGGGCTGTTCTCGGTGGTGGCGCCGATGGCAGGCGGGCACGGAATCACCAAGCAAGGCGGACACCGGAACCCAGATTCCGGTCCGGCCTCTGGCTTGGGCGGGAATGCGGTTCCGCGGGTGCGGAGATCATGAGACCGTGCCCCGGATCAACGGCAAGACACACACATCGCGATGCATGTGGATAGGCCTTATCGTTTGTATTGACAAGCAGTTATGTTACCAAGGATGGCCGACGAGCAGGCATTTCAGGTCGAATCGGGCAAGCCGGTGCTCGCCTTTTCACGCGGGTAGCCCGCCAACGGATTCCCTTGGGGACACCTCCGGACCAGCCGTCTTGCAGCGGGCGGTCGTTCAGTGCCAGGCCCCAGAGAATCGGCCGCAAATGGCTAAGAAATAGTATTATCTCGGTATTGCATCCAAGCCGGTCTAACAGTAATCTAGTGGTGGATTTACCGCAGTGCCGCACCTAGGATGATCGGGTGATCTCGGATCTGGCGGCTTGAGATGATCGCGCGGACACCCGAGATGCCAGAGCAACGGCCGGTAGATCAGTTACTCCTCTCTCCCTCCGTGCCAGGCTTGGGCTATGCCTCAACATTCCCATGCCTGGCATTTTTTCAGCAAGATTCTCCGGTCCGACCTTCGATCGGGCTTATGTCACCCAGTGAACCAGCATGGCGACACGGGGGAGTTGGGCACACGGACGAATGGGGACGCGAGCAGTCGCGATGTGCCGGGTCTTGAATTGTCGCCACGGTGTGCGTTATTCTGTCAACAAATTCGAGGGGGTGGGGGTCTGCGTCGAGGGCGCAGCGTTTGTGGCGGGGCAGGCACTGACTGTCGCCGAGATCGGCGGAAACCGCGCGCCGGCGGCCACCAAGTGCGTTAAACCCAGCAGCGGAGATGACTCCGCATGGGATCTGTTCGGCAAAGGCGCGTCGCGTTGGAGGAGAACATGATTCATCGCCTCAATTACTCGGCAGTTTCGGTTCTTTGCATGTTGGCCGCGGTGAGAGTGTGCTCGGCCAGTGACAGGCCGTTGCGGGTCACCGAGCAATTGACCGGTCCCTGGCAACTGTTCATTGACGATTACCTGATTGCCTCGAAGACGAGCGTCACCCGCCGCTACCACTCGTTCCAGAAGGATCCCGCCAGCCCGCTCATCCAGGTAGACAGGCCGTGGGAGGCGCACGTCGTGAACGCCTGCACGGTGCTGCCTGGAGAAGATGGTACGGGCTTCCGGATGTGGTATTACTGCTGGACGGAGGACAAATCCTCAAAGAAGGGGCGCGGCTCGTTCATGTGCTACGTCGAGAGCAGGGACGGCCTCAAATGGGAGAAGCCCAATCTCGGGCTGTACGAATGGGAAGGCGACGGGACAAAGAACAACAACATCCTGCCCAACGGGCCCACGCACGTCATGCGGACCCCGTGGGAGAAGGACCCGCAGAAGCGCTTCCAGGGCGTCGGGCAGCAGTACCACGCATTCTCGTCGCCTGACGGCATCCACTGGAAGAAGGAGTCCAGCGAATCGATCGTTTCCGGTGGCGACACCAGCCATTTTTACTGGGACCCCAACACCAAGCGGTTCCGATGCACTGTCAAGGGCGGGGCCAACGGGTATGTCAGCGGCGACGTAAGCGGGCTGCGACGGCGGGTCGTCGGCTTCAGTGAGACCATGGACCTCAGGGAGTTCCCTCCGTTGCGAATGGTCATGGCCCCGGACGACGTCGACGACCTGTGGTGCAAGCCGGACACGGTGCAGCGTACGCATTTCTATGCCTGCCCGGTGGTACCTTACGAGACTATGTACCTTGGACTGCTTCAGATCTACCGTGCCGAGGAGCCGGAGGGCTATTTCCACGGGCCGCTGTGGCTGGAACTGGTGAGCAGCCGTGACGGCATGCACTGGCTTCGCGAAGAGCCTGATACCACCGTGCGTAACATCTACGCGATGCAGAGCACAAGCCGGCCGCCGCTGCTGGACATCGGCAAGTATCGCGACTTCGACGCCGGCATGGTGGTCGCTCATACGCCGCTGCTGGTGGGCGACGAGTTGTGGACCTTCTACACCGGCTACGATGAACTGCACGACCTGCTCCCCTACCGCTCGGCCATCGGGCTGGCCCGAATGCGCAAGGACGGATTCGTCTCGCTGGATGCGTACGAATCGTCGGGTGAGATCGTGACTAAGCGATTCGAAGGCGTCGGCGGGACGATGCAGGTCAACTACAACGCACGGGGGGGCTCGGTTCGAGTGGAGTTGCTCGACGTCGAGGGCAAGGTCGTCCCCGGTTACGGGCGTGAGGACTGCGAAGCGCTGACCGGTGATTCAGTGCGCGGGACGGTCGCGTGGAGGACAAAGAAGGAACTGCCGGTCGGCGGCCCGGTTCGTTTCCGGTTCATCCTGGATCGCGCCAGGTTGTATTCGTTCACGGCAGGCGCGAGCGCCAGGCCGATCGACGAGCCGCCTTGCACGCCGCTGCAGGCCCTCTACACGTTCGACGGCAGGACGGAGGCATGGTCGGACATGCTGGGTGAGGATGGGCTGCAACCGCTGCGCAACCTGGGAACGAGTGTCGTGGATCACAAAAAGCCGGACCCGGCCTTTGGCAAGCGGTCGCTGGTCGTGGGTTCCGATTGGCGGCCGTGGAACCGCGTGGAGATCGTCGGCACGGACAACCTGGGCACGCATTTCACGCTTGCGGCCATGGTCAAGAGCAGGAACAACAAGCACGCCCGGTTGTTCAGCGCTTACAACGGCAATTTCCCGTTCAGCAGCGCGGAGCTGGTCTTCGATTTCGATCCGAGCGGCCGGGTGCTCAACGGTCTTCGGCTGGTGTGCAAGGGCATAACGGTGGAGTCAAACGCGGTGACGTTCGCGGACGGCAAGTACCACCACCTGGGGGTTGTCTATGACGACGGGTGCGTGACGTTCTTCCTCGACGGCAAGCCGGCCGGACAGCAGTGGATACCCGGAGGCGAGCCGGTGAAGCTCGCCCGCAACCTGCTGATCGGTGAGGATGCCACACGGGGCAGTGACGAGCAACTGATGGGCAACGTGGATGACGTGCTCGTTCTCGGCCGAGCCTTGAGTGAGCAGGACATGACGTCTTTGAGCGAGAAGGGGGCGGCTGGCTTCTTCAAGCTTAACGAGCAGTGACCGGCCGCGCAGGCAGAGACATCACCGCGTCACTGGCGCATCAGGGGTCCGTACGCCGCGGGTTGGCGATGGTGGCGGCCGTAGATGCCGTTTTCGCGGTGCTTTTTGAGGGCATTCATGTCGAGTACCGCGTCGAGGATCTCCTCTTCGCGGCCGCCGAGCCGGATCACCTCGCCGGCGGGGCTGATGATCATGCTGTGGCCCTTGAAGACGGGGCCGGCCCAGTTGGCCATGGCGATGTAGACCTCGTTTTCGTAGGCTCGCACGCGAAGCTGGTCGCGGTGGATCGGGATCTCGCAGGTGCAGCCTGTGGCCTGCGGAATCGCGATGATATCCGCGCCCAGGACGGCCAGGCAGCGGGCGGCCTCCGGCACTTCGCGGTCGAAGCAGATCATGATGCCCAGGTTGAACGACACGCCATCGATTTCGCAAGGCCACACCTGGAAGCGGTCGCCGTTGGTCCAGCCCATGCTGGTCTCGTACTTGTTGATGTGGACCTTGCGGTAGGTGCCGAGGACCTCCCCTTTCGGCGAGAGCAGGACTGCGGCGTTGTAGTACTTGCTGCCCTGCCGTTCGTGCAGGCCCCAGACGATATAGACCTTCAGTTCCGCCGCCAGCCGGGCGAAGTGATCGACAGACGGGCCGGGGACAGTCTCGGCGAGTTCGCGCGTCTGAGCCAGCGTCATGCCCTTGTCGGACGGTGACGTGTAGCCGGTCAGCGTGGTCTCGGGCAGGATGATGAGCTGAGCACCGTGCTTGTCGACGGCCTCGCGGACCAGGCGAGTGGCCCGCTCAACGTTCACCTTCGGATCGCCCGTCGCCGGCAGCATCTGAATCGCGGCGATGTGCACGTTAGCGCTACCTCCATCGGGCTGACGGCCGATGACTGCTGCGTCGGGTCGCGGGGAAGGCGCGGAGCCCGCCTCTCGTCGACCGTCGAGAGAGCAGCCGCAGGCAACAACGATAACCGCGGGAACCATTCGCAGCACGGCTTTAGAGGACATCACTTTCATCGGGGTCCTCCGGTTCTCTGGGGCCGCCAATCTGGAATCTCCCGACCGGCCCGCGCTCAGGTCGACGCATGCGTCAACCGCTCGATCACCGCACGGACGATCGGTTCTTTCTGCAAAAGCTTCTCTGCCTCGGCGAAGGTCGTCCGGCCGATGGCCATGATCAGCGCCTTCGGCACAATTTTTGGTGCGTTCGTGGACGCTTCGACATGCTGCGACGGCTTGGCATGCAGCATCCCGGGCGTGAGCCGGTCCGTACTGTAAATACTTCGCAACAGATACCGCTTTGCCGCATCCGCCGAGCTGCCGGTGATGTGCTGAATGATGCCGATCGTGCGGTAGAACAGCTTGTTGTTGCTGATCCGCAGATCAACCATGCGGTTCTGATAGACCTTGCCGCTGAGCACGTGCCCTCCGGTCGTCAGCGCGTTCAAAACCAGTTTCGTGCCGTACTCCTCGAATACCGGCGCGCCGGGGATAATCGTCTTCGGCACGTTCGACACGCAGACCGCGGCATCAACCGCAAGCCGTCGCGTCACCGGCCGGCCTACCTGCACCGCCGCAGTCAGCGCACCGGCCTTGCGGCTGCGTCGCAGCGCTTCGCCCACCTGCCGGTCGAGGTCCACGCCGAGGCCGACGACAAGATCGTTGCCGGTCAGCATCGGGAGCTTGACCCGATTGAATTCGTCGAGCGAGATGCGGTACCACGGCCCTTCATTACTCAGGTCGTGACCGGGCCCCAGCAACGTCTGCCAGCCTCCGACGATGAAGCCTCGGACGGTATCGAAATCCGCCCCAAACGTCGGCGGGCACTCGGATGCGTCCACCGTGCCCAGAATGCCCGGCGTGCCGGCCCCGACGTAGTAGATATGCCCGCGCCGCCGCAGCGCCCGGCCGCCCAGTTCCACGAGTCGGCCGATCGCGGCAGTCTGCTCATACACGGCCACGCGTGTCTGCTCGTAGGCCGTCAGGCACGCCGCCACGCGATCTGGCAACACACTCGGCCCTGCCTGCTCGACCGCCAGGGCAAAAACGGTCTCCAGGAGCAGCTTGGTTGCGCTGCCGCCTTTCATCCGTGTGGAGCCGGTGATCGGTTCGGGCCCCACCACCGGGTTCAGCAGCAGGAAGTTGGCTCGCCGTGAAACCGACCGCAGGGCACTCGCGAAGGTCTCGTCCCAGTTCTCGACCTCGACGTCGCGCGCCCGATCCGCCGGATTGAACCCGATGAGCACGCAATTCGTCCCCCGCCGCCGTGACAGGTGCAGTACCTGCGACGCCACGTACGGCGCCGACAGGCCACAGGTCACGCCGATGTACAGAACGTGCCGCTTGCCCTCGACGAGCGGTTCGACATCGTCGATGGCCTGGTGCGGGTCGTCTTCGGCGCCCTCCTGGGCAGCGATCAGCGCGAGATTGCCACCGGCAATGAGATAGCGGACGTTGGGCGAGCGTCTACGACTGATAAGAGACCGGTTGAACGCCCGTGCGGCAAACATCGCCAGGCGTCCGCTCGTGCCGGCGCCGGAGATGATCACGACCGAATCCTCACGCCCCAGCACCGGCGCCGCCCACTCGACGGCCTGGATGATCGTGGCGACGATCTCCTCGTCGCTCAGTGCGGGGTAATCGCGATAGCCGCTGTAGATCTGGGCATCGGCCGCCCGGAGAAGCCGCACGATGCCGACCGGTGTGGCCACATCGATGTCTGTCGTCAGTTCATTGGGAATCTCGGTGATCGAGAGCTTCTGCACGTCGCGCACTCCAATACATCAGAACGACAGCAGGCAGTGCCAGATGTAGACGTAGCCCAGGCCGTCGACGTCCTCCCAGACCTTGCGCACCAGCCGCGGGTCGCCGGTGATCGGCG
Organism: uncultured Planctomycetales bacterium; assembly: GCA_964586235.1. Classification (GTDB taxonomy): domain Bacteria; phylum Planctomycetota; class Phycisphaerae; order UBA1845; family PWPN01; genus JAUCQB01. The sequence goes on along the minus strand of CAZPIO010000123.1, from coordinate 9,191 downwards.
GCAATTCCTCGAGCTTCTCTTCCCAGGGGATGCACACGCCCGGCGTGCGGGCGAGGTGATTCTGGCGGAGGGGGTCACGTTTCGGGATGGTCTTTTCGGCGTCGGCCATGACTGTTTGCTCCGAGGAAGCTGGCTCGAATTTCAGTCGCAAACCTCAAATCGTTGTGTCTCGACTGTCCATTCTCAAGGGCGGCTCCCATTTCCCATACGGTGATCGCATCATGCGCTGCGCGAGTACACACCGTACTCGCGGGTGAAGTCCGTCAGGGCCCGAATGTTTTCGATCTTGGCGTCGTTCTGGATGATGGCGCTGGCGTCCATGATGTAGCCGCCGTCACGGGCGACTTCGTCGATGATCTTCTTGCAGCAGGCCCGCACGTCGTCAGGTGTACGGAAGGCCAGCAGCCAGTTGGGGATGCCGCCGCTGAGGCAGAACTTGTGGCCGATGGCCTTGTGAATCTCGAAGATATCGCCTTTGTCGGCATGGTAAATGATGCTGCCGTCGGGCAGTTCGGCGAAGGCGTCGAGGTGGTGGTTCCAGTCGCCCTCGGCATAGAAGAGGACCTGGTGCCCCCGCGCCCAGATCTCCTGGATGATCGGCTTGAGCGTCGCCCAGTAGAGGTTGCGGAACTGGTCAAAGGAGATGAACGGCACGCAGCCGCGGTGCATCCAGATGGTGATGGGCACGTTCTTCTCGGGATCGGCGCCCGAGAGGGCCACGTGCAGCAGGTGGGGCATGAGGGCCTCGCAGGCGGCGAGCACCTTTTCGGGCCGCTCGAAGAGATCCATGCTCAGACCCAGGTACCCGCGGAGCTTGTCGGCCAGGATGTCGAAGGGCGCCTTGAGGATGCCCGCAATGGCGGACACCGTTCCGCTCTCGGCCCGTAACCGGGCGGCCTGGGTCCCGAACGCCCCGAAGTACGACAGCATGGCCATGCCGCCCTTGAGGAACGAGAGATTGTTGCGGAAGGTCGATGGCTGTCCGATCGGCTGTACGTCCGTCGAGACGCGCGGCAGCCAGACATTGAAGAGGAACCCGGTGGGGTCCTCGATGAGGGCGTCGTAGTCCTCGGGCTGCATGAAAGCCTGGTCTTCGGGCGGTTCGAGGTATTGGAAGCCGGTGTCGGCGGAGACGTGGATGCCGGGCACTGCATAGTACTTCAGCCCGATTGCCTGGGTCAGTCCGGTCCAGACATAGACCATGTTGCCGACCACGGCGTCCCAGTCGAAGTCGGCAGCGCACTTGCGGACGGCGGCAAAGGCTTTCTCGTAATCGTGGGTGACCTCCTGGCAGGTGTAGCCGGCGTAGCGGGCGGCGAACTCGGCCGCGAACGGGCGGATGGGGATACAGTCAGGCTTGCCGTTGCGCATGGCCGTGACGTAACGCTTGAGGCGGTCCGCATAGAGTCGTTCGGTGTCTTGAGCCACAGGGTCTTCTCCCGGCGTCTGGCCGATCGGGGTTGGCGGGCATCGTACCGGCAGGCAACGGTCGCGGCAAGGCCGCCGGACCCGCCTCTCATCGACCGTCGAGACAGCCGCAGCAGGTGATAATGGAAACAATGGAGAGCAGCCTGCCACGGACCTATTGTACGTGCAGCCTCGAGAAGCGAACATCACGTGCACTTCAGGAGTTCGATTGTGCTCCGAACTGTATTCCCGTCTTCTATCCGGGGGCGCGGGTTAAGCCAGCGTCCCGGAAACCAGCTCGGCGTTGCCGGCTCGAATCCGCGTTCTCTGATCGTCCGTCAACTCTCGAGCCGGCTCGCTGGAGGCAACCATATCTCCGATGATTCCCATCAGAGACAACACAAACTTGTAAGCCGCGACCTCCGCGCCGCCCTGTTTGACGGCCTTGCTCAAGTTATTGATCTGACCGGCAATTTCCTCGCGCCTTGCCGCCGTTGTTGCCGGGGCGAAGAACTCGTTCGGCAACGGGCTGACATGGCCGATGATCCCCACGGCGCCGCGCGCGCCGTGCTGATATCCCTCGAGGAACTGCCGCTGCTGGCCCTGATACACGGGCATGGAGCGCGCATAGCGGTCGAGCCTGTCCAGGTCGCCGGAGCTGTCCTTTGTGGCCACGACCGGGAACTGGAGGACCTCGACCGCTTCGAAGGAAATGTTCCGGCCATCAGTTCGCGCGGGATTGTTGTAAAGGACCAGCGGCAGCTTTGGCCATATCGGGCCGAGGCTTTCAACGAACGGTGCGATTTCTTCCGAGCTCTTCAGGAAATAAAGGGGCATCACGACGGCGGCATAGACGCCGAGCCTGCCCGCCGCCTCGTAGTTTGACCTGGTTTCATCCGCGGTGTCGCCGGTTATCCCCGCGAACACGCGGAGTCTTCCCTGGGCTCTTCGGGCGAAGATTTCAAGGGCCCTGAGTCTCTGGCTGTTCGCGAGGAAACGGAACTCTCCCGCATTGCCGACCGCGAAGATGTCCGTTGTTCCCAGACGGACCAGGTGGGCGATCAGCTTTTCGATTCCTTCTTCGTCTATCTCCTTTTCCCTGGTCAGCGGAGTGACGACGGGGAGAACGTTCGCCCTCGGCAGCGGGTGACCTTGTTCGAAGAATTCGAACAACACGTTCTCGCTGCCCATCCGCCCCCCTTTGGTCACAAGGGGTATATCCTTGACGGCTCCCTCCAAGGGAACGCCCCAGGGAATGCTCTCTTGAAACGCGCCCTTGATTTCAAACGCTGAAATGCTCAATGCTCTCTTGACCGTTTCGACGGTCTGGCCGCCGGAGATGAGAAGTGCGGTCAGGCACCTGTGGATTGTCTCGTCGGCGACCACCCTGCCGATCGCGTCCAAGTGCTTCTGCTGGAGGGCCGGATCGGTGAAGGCCGGCGTCCTGGATGTCTGAAGCAGGACCGGTCTCATCGCTTTCAACGCTTGCAGGACCCATTGCCGCACCCGGTCGATCTCCCGACGGATACCCTGGTCATCGGTCAAGACGACGCTCGAATCAAAGCCGATCGTGACCAGATTGGGACCCAGCGCCCGCCGGGCATATTCGATCTGCGAGTTCATGGCGGGTTCCAGGGAGGAGATGACCGCGAGCGGCGCGCCCCTTTTCTGTCTGTCGATGGCCTGGGAGAGTGATCTCATCTGTTGTGTTCCAGCGTTGCAGAGACCGAAGGACGCGAGGAGGCTTCGGAGAAACGTTCGAGAGCCGGCGATCAGGACTCTGGCGGGTTCGAGCCTGTTCTCTGCCCGGATTACCGCTTCAAAGTGCTCCGCCCTAGCGATGTCCGGTATCAGGATGGGCTTCGCTTGTCGTTCGATACTGCGGATGAGACCGACGATGGCATCCGGCCCTCCTGAGACGACCTCTTCGTTAATTGACACAATCCGCCCGGAGGGTACACCCAGCTCCGCGGCGACCCAGTCGCGCAGATCCGAGGTTTCGGGCGGGGTCTCCGCGGAATCCGCCAATTCGCTCTGATGAAACGGCACCAGGCGGCCGTTTTCCACATGGCAGAAGATCCCGTTTTGAATGAGACGGCCCAACTCGGGCTCCGCCGGAACAAAGAGCAGAAAATCAAAGTCCAGGGATTCGTAGATGCCCCGCAAGGCGTTCCTGATCCCGCGGAGCCTGGAGTCAATCTGAAAAACCGGGATGCTCTCGGCTCCCGACAATACATGGCGGGCGAGAGACTGATTCCGGGCATCGGCCTGGGCCTCTGACAAGGCCCTCGTCCCGCTGTTGATGACCCGGACGGAACCTTCGTCAAATGACTGACCGCTCCGGCCCAAAGACGCGGCATCGGTCGTCACAACCCGCTTGCCCAGGATTTCGACGACGACCAGGGCGAGCTGATCCGTCGAAGTCGCGTCATCTCCGAGGAAAACGGCGGGGATCCGCCCTGTCGAGGCAGACGGGGCAGGGGACAATTCGTCTTTCATTTGCGTCGTTCCGACTCGCGTTTCAGGCAGTTCGCGGCGCCGAACAGGGACACATCCGATCCAGTGAACCATGCGCGCGGGCCGTTTTCCCGACAGCTATTCCAATACGTGGATATTCTTTCTCCTGCAAATCGCTTTGAGGACGTCGGGCCAGACCGTGGTGCTCACTTCGCCGATGTGTGCCGTCCTCAGCAGATACATGAACGTGCGTGACTGACCGATGCCGCCTCCGATACTCAATGGTATTTCATCGTGGAGGATCGCCTGGTGGTAAGGCAACTGCAGAAAATGCTCCTGCCCGGCCTCCTTGAGCTGCTGCACCAGAGTTTCCTTGGTCACCCGAATGCCCATGGAGGTCAACTCGTGACGGCGCTTGGTGACCGGATTCCAGACCAGGATGTCGCCGTTGAGCCCGTGCAACGGCTTGCCGTTCTTCTTGATCGTCGGGGTGATCCAGTCGTCATAATCCGCCGCCCGCATCTCATGGGGGTAACCGTCTTCCAGGACGTAGCCGATGCCGATGATGAAGACCGCCGGATGCACTTCCTGGACGATTGCGGTCTCCCGCTGCTTGCGGGTGAGGTCCGGATAGAGTTCCAGGATTTCCTCCGCGTGAAAGAACTTCAACTGTTTGGGGATATCCGGATACTTGTCGGTATTGAGTTCGGGGAAGTCCTTCCTGGCCATCTGACCGGCCTCATAGATGACCGACCAGATTCTCTCGACGACATCACGCAGCAGATCCAGATTGCGCATGTCCGCGGTGATGACCCGTTCCCAGTCCCATTGATCGACGTAGGCGCTATGGTCATGGTCCAGGAAGTAGTCCTTCCTGACAGCCCGCATATCCGTGCAAATCCCTTCACCCACTTCGCAGCCAAACTGCTTCAGGGCCATCCTTTTCCATTTTGTGGCCGCCTGGACCACCTGGCTCTCGATTCTTTTCTCAAGACCGAGCCCGCAGGGAAACTCGATGGGCGTGCGCGAGCCATCCCGGTCAAGGTAATCATTGACCCCGCTGTCCTTGGTGACGATGAGCGGGACAGGAACCATGAAAAGGTTGAGTTCCCTGCACAGGTTCTCTTCGATGAACTGCTTGATCTTGAATACTGCCTTTGCCCTCTCCTTCGGACCCAGCAGGGCTTCATAATTGTGGGGAAGGATCTTATCGACCTGTTCATAAGTACTGATACCCGGTCCTGCCAGATCCGCTTTCTTGTCCGCCATCGTGTTACCTCCTCGGCATTGGATGTATCGTCGCACCTGACCAGCCCGTCCATCGGGCTCCGATCACCCACCGGGCACTTTCCCGCGAGATGATGAGATACAGCCTGTTGTGCATCTCCGTCCGTAACGGTCAGGCCGCGAGAACACCTTATCCACCCTCAATGGCAATATCAACCTGCCAGTGCCTCGATGCCCAGCGGGCAGTGTCTATCTGTAAGCGTGTATGAGAGAACTACAGCCTTCTCCTGCGGGCGTACAAGATAGCGGCGGACTTGGCCATGCCACCCAGGCCACCCAGGACATGCCACCGAGGATCGGAAGAGCCTCTCGCGCAGGTTTTGAGACAATTGTCGCGAGGCCCTGTACAATGGCCGAGCCAGGCTCGGCGGCGTAGCGGGGCCCGGCCGTCTGGGAGATCCCGGGACAGAAAACCGAGCTCGGTCACATCCGCCACAAGAAGGTTGCCGCGATGACCGTGTCGTTTCGCGATCAAGTATGCGATCTGCGCCGTTTGAGCATCGTCCATCCGGCCGCCAGCGGACAGGGTGGATACGGTCCGGACGGCGAAGTCCTGTACACGGAGCATCCGATCGGTTGTCCCAGTGTGCTGGTGGACAGCCGGGGCGCGGCCAAGGCCACGTTCATGTCCAACGGCAGCGTGGAATTCCGCGTTCGAGGCGGCGACGGTCTGGATGTGGAGGTGTTGCGCGGGCACTTTGACCCGGTGGAAAAACGCGAGGTCGGCGTGCCCTCGCAGGATCTCTGGCTGCGACTCGAAGGGGAAGCCGGCACTCGGCCGTCTGTCGCCTCGCTGGTGAACCCGCAGCGGAACCTCAATCTCGAACCGGCGGCCATCAAGTTGGTGAAGCTCACCGGGCCGAACTGCACGTTCTGGTTCACGGCGGAGTTTGCACCGAGCCCGACCACCGGGCTCGAAACCGCCGTGGCGTTTTCGATGGTGCTGACGGACTCCGGGCCGGCGCTGCTGCGTCGCTGTCTGCTGCACAACGGGGGGCAGCAGGCCGTTTCAGGTCAACTCTGGAGCTTCTTTAATCTGATAGGCACACAGCGTTTCGTCTACAACAAATCCGCCTGGTACGATCGCGGCCTGCCGCTGAGCCCCGATGAGCTGGTGGTGGCGTCCACGGTGCCGGTGCCCAGCTCACTCCAGTTGAAGCGTCTCTCCGCCCGCGCCAGTGCGAACCTCACGGCCGGCGAGGCAACCTGCGACATGTTCCGTTTTGTCGGCGATTGTGCCGCCACCAGCCTGCTGCCGGCGGCCGTGCGCCGCGGAAAGCTTCTCGACCTGCCCGGTGATCCCGCCGCCTTCAACCGTTTTTCCAGTCCGACCATCACCGCCGTGCGGCGCGACTTTCGCCTGGCTGCCGGTGAAGACGCCGTACTGGAGGAAGCGCTGCTCTACGTTACCGCCCCCGAAACGCTCGACCGTTTCGCCAGCCATATGCGAAGCGACGGCACGAGCTATCCGGCGGTTGCGGCCGCGTTCAAGACGGCCGCCCGAAATCTACTGACGCGCACCCCCGACGTTGGCGCCTGTGTCGCGCGGATGTCACCGCCGACTGACGCGGTCGCGGAGGCTCCGGCAGGCGAGTTCCGAGTGGCCATTCCGGCCGAACCCGCCGCCGCCTGCTATCTCAATTCCCTGTGGGCGGGCATGGGCGAGTTGTATGAAAACTGCCGGGCCCACGGCGCCCGTCTTGCCGACGGCATCGAGCTTGGCACCCGCGACCGGGCACAGGATACGTGGCCGATGCTTAAGGCGGATCCCGCCCGCGTTCGGGCCGACCTGCTGCACGGGCTGAGTTTCCTTTACCGCACCGTTACGGAACCGGTTCCCGCCGGCATCCGTCCGCTGACCCGCCGGGAGAAGCTGCACGGGATGTTCCCGCGGCAATACCCCGAGCGCTGGCTTGACCGCAGCACACCCGTGCCCAACGACAATCGCCCGTACAACGACAGCGCCATCTGGATGGTGGATGCGCTTCTGCACTATCTGCGCGAGACCGGCGACTGCTCGATTCTGTCAGAGACGGTCCCGACCGTGCGCCTAACCGCCCCTGACGCTCCGGAAACCAGCGCCATCGTCGGCCACGATGAGTTGCTGCCGGTGTGGGAGGTGTTGCTGGAGGTTTTTGCCTGCTACCAGCGCCAGGCGGCGGACAGCCCTTATGGCATGATCCAGGCGATGTTCGGCGACTGGGCCGACCCGGTGGACATGTTCGGCACCGGCCGCGTCGGCGACAACACCACGCGGGGCGAGGGCCGGGGCGTGCTGGTCCGGCTTTCCTGTCATGTGTTCTGTTCGCTGACCGCGGCCCTCAAGATGCTCAAGGCCTGCGGATTTCGCACCCCGCGGCTGGAACAGGAAATGCCGGGCCTTCAGAGGTTTGCCGCTGATTTACGGGCTGCCATTCTTCGTTGGGCCTGGGAGCCGGAGGGGCAGTTCGTGGACGCGATTCACGCACTGAAGGCTGACGGGGCTGTGCCCGACTACGCTCGCGGCGAAACCGGCTACACCCTCGGCTCGCGGCGTACGCAACGCGAATTCGACGGCACGCCGCGGACCGTTCTCACGTCCTGCGCCTGGGGGCTGGCCCTGCTGCGGACGACGGCACCGTGGCTGCCGGCGTTGCCGGAGCGCGAGGCCATGATTCGGGCGCTGCTGGAGAACGTTGACCGGCATTGCTTCTCACCCACCAATGGGCTCAACCTCTACGCCCCGCCGGTCGCCAACACCGAGAAGGCGTGCCGACTGGTGGGCCGCCTGGGGATGCTGCCGCCCGGCTGCGCAGAAAACGGCGAGTATCACCATGCCCAGGTGATGATGCACTTCTTCCGTTCCGGCGTGCCCGGGCAGGCGGACACGGCGTGGGAGCAGTTCAAGCCGGTGCTTTCCAGCGCCCGCGGCCCGGAGCTGTGCGGACCTTTCGACCAGACCTCCAACAGTTATGCGTGCGACGCCGACGATCCGCATTGCGGCGCGGGCATGAACTTCGGTTTGAGCGGGTCGATGGACTGGATGTTTGATCTGCTGGAATCGGTCGCCGGTCTGAAGCTGGCGCTGCACGATCCGGGGCAACCCGATCTTCGCGTCGAGCCCAATTTGCCTTCTTCATTCGGCGGCCGTTACTCCCTGCGCCGGATCCTGCACAAAGCCGACGGTCGCGGTGGGTTCAGGGCCGTACCGCTGAACCTGACCATTGCTCCGGCCACGGCCGGGGGAGCAGTCGGGGTAACGCTCAACGGCCAGCCGGTGGCGCGGGCGGAGGTGGCCGACATCGCCGCGCATCGGCGGCTTGATCTCAGCCTGACCATCGCTGCCGCGAACGACGTCAGCCTCAAACAGACTTCTCGATAGGATTGAGCCGAACACAGGAAGAACAAGATGAGTACGATGACGCCAGACAGTCCGACAGACGCGGGAACTCACAAGAAGCTGTTCCTCGCCTACCTGATGTTGATTTCAGGGCTTGGCGGGCTGCTCACCGGTGTGGATTTCGGCATCATCGCCGGCGCATTGCTGTATCTGGACAAGACCGTCAACGTGACCGAGGGCGAGCTTTCGTTCGTGGTGGCGATGTACTCCATCGGCGGCTTTGCGGCGTCGCTGGTGGCGGGCATGTGCGCCGACTGGATCGGGCGCAAGAAGATGATGATCGCCGGCGGGCTGATGTTTGTCGTGAGCATCGCGCTCATCTACACCTCGCAGGGCTTCTACTCGCTGGTGGTGGCGCGCCTCCTGATGGGGCTTGCCGGGGGCGTGCTTTGCGTCGTGGTGCCGCTGTACATGGCGGAATCGCTGCCGGCGGCCGTGCGCGGGCGCGGTACTGCGGTCTTCCAGTTTCTGATGACCGTCGGTCTCCTGGCGGCGCTGCTGATCGGTTATATCTTTGCGGCGTGGCATGACGAGGCGGTGAACGCGGCGGCCGGCGACACGGCGAAGGTGTTCGCCGCCGACAGTGCCGCCTGGCGCAACATGTTCCTTACGGCGGCGGTTCCCGGGGTACTCTACACCCTCGGCGCGCTGTTCCTCAAGG
>CAZPIO010000122.1:0-24475 GCA_964586235.1 uncultured Planctomycetales bacterium | reverse complement strand
CGGCGTCCTGGGCGAAGTCCATCGCGGTCATGGCCCCGCCGAGCAGGTTATTGAAGTTGTGGGCCACCGCGCCCGCCATCAGGGCGAGGGCAGCCATTCGCTGCGTTTCAGCCACGTCGCGGAGCAGTTCCATCCCCTTGGTGACGTCACGGACACAGATGGAGACTCCGACGACCTGCCCGTCTGTGGCCGGGATGGACGAGACCGTAACCGCGAGGTGATGAGTCTTTCCTGCCGAGTCCGACTGGCGGAGCTCGAGCTCGCTGGTTTCGCTCCGCTGCACCGCGCGCTCGAGCAGCCTCTGGGCCAGGCTGTGGCGCTCCGGGGGAATGATCAGCCAGATGGGCTGTCCAATGGCCGACCGGGCCGGGCGTTCAAACATCCGCTCCGCGGCGGTGTTCCAGAAGCGAATGACAAACGCCTCGTCGGTGGCGATGATGGCGATGCCCGCATGCTCGCAGAGGCTCTGCAGAAAAGGCATCATCGCGTCGTCGGACATGCAGGCACCCGCGGTCCTACCGACCGCATCCGCGGCAACCCGGTCAGAACCCCGGTCTTTGCCCGGTGTTGACCACCTTGGGAGTAATGAAATACATCGATTCCAGCCGCTGACCCTCGTTTTCCTCGCACAACAGGAGCGCGCCCACCAGATGGGGATTCTCGACCAGCCGGCTGGGACCGACGGCCACGAACTGCTGCGGCCCGATCTCGGCCGTGAAGGCCAGTTCGCGCAACACCCGCGTCGGTGGCATCATAGGCTGAGTGATGAAGCCCGGCGATTCGGGGTTGAGTCGAGGGGGTTGTCTCGGCAGGCGGATCTGGGGCATCACCGCGACTTTGAGGGTGTCGACGTTGGCGCCCACCAGTTCGTACTCGACCATCAGGCCGTTGACGCTCTGGGGGAAACTGGCGCCGCCAAGGGATCCGTCCGGCCGAAACATGAATACCGTCTGGTCCCTCGATCGCGGATCGGGCTCGATGAGCAGCGGGAATCCGTTGTTCAGGACCATGCGGCTTTGTGACGTCTCGACGGAACCCTGTTGTTCCAGGAGAGCCCGGATGGGCGGCCAGGAGTTGGCATCACCGACGGCCACGCGCAAGCCGTTTCGCTGGAGCAGAATGCCCGTCTGCGGCTGAACGGCAGCCTCGTTGAGGTGATTCCAGACCTTCTCCGACTGGCTGAAGAAGCCTCGCGGGACGCGGGCCCGCAGGACGTCGAAGCTGATCTGGATGATCATCATCGGTCGCTGAGGACCGGCATTGGCGGGCGTCCCGGCATCTGGGGCCGGCGAGACGGGACCGGGCCACGCGCTATCCGGGGCCGGAGCAGTCGCCGGCGTCGGGAGGAGGCCGCCGGGGCGGGCGGTGTTGCCTGGACAACCGGCAACGGCGCTCAGCAGGGCAAGAAGAGCACAGCGAATGATCGTCCCGGTCGCTTCCGGCGCAGGAACCGGCTGGCGGAGACTCCGGGAGATCACAACGTCTTGCCTGATTCGCACTCGGTCACCTGAGGGTGTGAGAAACTTCAGGCGCTTGCGGCCACAACTGGATTTAAGTCTAATCCGAACAGATGGTTATGTCAATCACCGAGGCCTTTGACTCAAGGCTGGCCGGCCGTCTCGCCCAAGGCCTCATCCTTCGGGGCGACGGGCAGATGCTGCTGCGACCAGACGGCCACGCTGGTCCCGGCGACCAGCACCGCCCCGGCCAACCAGAGGCCGGGTGTGAAACGCTCGCCCAGCCAGATGGCAGATCCCACGATTGAGACAAACGGGGTGGCCGTGAGGGTCAGGGAGGTGACCGCGACACCGAGCCGCTGGACGGCGATGTAGTAGAGGCCGTGAGCCACGGCCACACCCAGGAGGCCCGAGACGATCAGGATGACCATCGGCACCGGCTTGAGCTGAAACAGGGAAGCCGGGTCGCCCAACGGGGCCATGGCCAGCAGCGGGATTGAGGTGTACGCGCAGATCACGGCAAAGACAACCAGCGGATCGAGATTGCCCATCACATAGCGGACGGAGACGCCGTAAGCGCCGTAGCACAGCGAGCACAGGAAGATAATGACGATACCGGCGAACCTGATCTGATGGCCGCTGCCGAGGATCAGGACAACCATGCCGCCGAAACCGGCGAACGCAAGAACGGCCCCCACCCAGAACAGCGGGTTGCGAGCCAGACGCCGCTCGTCACGGAAAAGCCAGAATGCACCCAGAATGCCGAAAAGGGCCGAGAGGCGGAAGAGGAACGCGAACTGTCCGGGCGGCAGGTAGTATGGCGCCAGGCCCCAGAGGGTCTGGCCAGCGATGTTGACCCCGCTGGGGATGAGTGCGGTGAGCCAGAAACGGCCGAGATTGCGGTCGCGAAGGCCCTTGAGCAGCCAGGGCAGATACGCGAGCGCGGAGATGGGGTAGCGGACGGCATTGGCGGTGTAGCCGTCGGGGACGAGGCCGGGTTCGGCCAGGTAGCCGAGCATGACCGGCACGCTGCCCCAGCACAGGGTCGCACCCGCGAGGCATAACACCGCCGGCATGTCCAATCTACGATTGATGGCGGATCTCCTTCAGGCACGGTCCGGGCGGGCAAAGGGGAGCAGGTTACCCGCAACGTTGCGTGGTGGCAATGTTGCGGGATTGCAGATTTCAAATTGCAGATTGCGGATTTGAGATCTGAGATTCGAGATTTGAGATCCAAGCGGCCCCGCGCTGGCGCTTGGGGTTCTGTTGGTGCTCGGGCCCGGGATCTCAGCTCTGCTCATCCGCCGCCCGCGGCCGGGGCTTGCCATGAGGAGGTGGGCGAGCCTGGTTGTGCGGTCTTGGGGCGTCGCAGGACGGTCAGATTTGCCTGCTCCAGGACCAGAAGGTGGCCGTCGGCCTGCTCAAGCTGCACCGGGTAACCGCTGAGGGTGTTGTGGAAGCCGATCCGGCGGATCTGAAGAGGATCGGAGATGTCATAGAAGATTATCGCCCGGCCAGCTTCCTGGGCCAGCAAGGTTGAATCGAGAGCCCTGAGCCCACCACCAAACCTCATCATCCTAGCTAAGACGGAGCAACGATAGGCCCGCACCGGATCGGAGAGTTGCCCTGGTGCGATGCGTTGGGAACGCAGACCGTTGTTGTCCGTCTGGATTTCGTAAGTGACCTGGTGCTGCGTGAAACGCAACCTGCCATACCACTCGTTGCCGCGGGATCTGCGTGATAGTCGCTCAATCTCCTTGTCGTTCAGTGGCCGAGGCTTCGGCATTCCCTCGGCAAACAGATCCTTGATCGCCTGTACATCATCCAACGGCACCGAGCCGACGAAGAGGGATGCACGAGAATCGTAGAGGATGATCTGCGAATCCTCGAGACGAAGCCAGCAGCGGATTGGGATTGGCAGTTCGAGGACCTCGGCAGCCCACGGGCCTGTGGACCAATCGTACACGCGCAGAGTGGACCGCGTGGTTTTGCGGCCGGGGCTCTCTGAACGGCGATCGTCAGAGCTGCTTTTCTGTTCCTCAATGTAGAGCAAATAGGCGTAGCGATCCGTCCAGGTCATACTGCTCCAGAGCCCCAACTTGGCCTCGGCTTCCTTCGGGCCAGCCTCTTCGCCTGCAATGGTCGTCGAGGTCGCCTGGAAACCGGCTCTTTCGTCCCATCGAACCTCTAACCGGCACAGGCCGCCTCCACCGAGTAATCGACCTTCGGAAACCATGCCGACGATCGTGAAAGCATCTTTGCCGGTCGGTTTAAGTTCGCCAATCGCGTAGGGGACGGGACGAACTTCGGCTCCCGATGCATCGGACAATCGAATCGCAGCGGGCAACACTTCGCTTGACCGGAGCGAGCCGATTCTGCCGTCGGAGTCAATGCTGAGATCCGCCAGTTGTATGTGTCTGGCTTCGCGCGCTCCCCACGCGCATGCGGCGTAGCCCCGATTTGCCTCACAATGCAGGACTGCGTGGCCCGGTTCCGGCTGATTCCACAGCACGACGCGATCGCAGATGTCGGCGGATTTACCGACTTCCGTCATGCCGGCGCCGAAGACGAGCAAGGCCGCCAGGGCGACGGTCCAGGCGAGCGGCTTGTGGCCGATGCGGATTGCACGCTCGCGCGTACACAACACAAAGGCGGCGGTCAGGGAGCCGAGGACACAGACTGCCAGGCACGTGAGGAGCGACGTATATGCGTACCACGATTCGGACAGCGTCGGTCTCCGCGAAGCCCCTCGCACACTTTGTATTTGCGACAACAGGTCCCAATCGGGATGGAGAAACGAGAATCGCGTCGATACGAGCGGAGCCGCAATGCCCAGCGCCATGATCAGCATCGTCAGCACCAGGCTGGCAGACGTCTGCCGGGTGATGACCGCGATCGAGAAACTCAGGGCGAGTGAGGCAACAACCAGGCAGACGACCAATGCTTCGGGGACAGACAGGTCCTCACGATGAGTGGAATCAACGGTAAACAACATGAGCAGATGAACGATGACGAGCAGGACCCCTACGATCAGACCCACCACGGCGACGGCGGCAAGCAGCTTGGCGGCCACCACCCATCGCGGCGTCACCGGTTGAGCCAGCAGAAAGTGCTCCTCCGACCGGCCCCAGTCGCGGCAGACGATGTTCGTGCCGAACGCAGCGGCAAACAGCCACCCGCCAGACAGAAGCAGGGCGTAGGCCATCATGCCGAACACCTGAAGGCCGTCACCGCGTTCGAATCCGCACGCCGTCAGCCCCAGGAAGACGGGCACCAGCCAGAACGCGAATACGCCGACGATCAGCGCCGACCGGGACTCGCGGAGTTCCTTGACGAAGAGGTTCCACAGCGCGGCGGCCGACGAGATGCGTCGCCCTTCGACTCGGCTCATCGGGGCAGGAGCAGCCTGGGCCATACTCATGCCGCACCTGCCTTTCGCGTCAGGCGCCTCATAAGCCAGATGGGCAGAGCGATCCAGGTCACGACGTGCAGAGGTATCGTCACAGCCAGCCATTGCTGATTGCCCAGATAGAGGGCCGCGACCAGCGGCGAAAGCGGGTTGGCCCAGGCGACCAGCCGCATCGGCCAGGAGAGCACGAACTCGCCCAGCCAGAGGTGTACGACGATGCTCAGCAGGATGGCGGCCAGCGCGGCGGCGAATTCGTTGCGGCCCCTCGTGAGAATGAGAAACAGAGGCGTGTACAGGCTGGCCAAGCCCACTGTCGCCGCCAGAGCCACGACGCAGAGCCACGCCACAGGGTGTGTAGATGTCCAGTCCAGGAGGTTGCGGCCCGAAGTCAGCGCCTCGTCGCTCGCATACGAGTAGCCCAACGGAATCACTCGTGGCGGGAACGCGCGGCTGAGCATCGCGATGACGCCGGCGACGGTAGCCACCAGCATGATCGCGACCAGTTGCAGCAGGCCCGCGGCCCACTTGACCGTCAGGACGTCGGCCCGCGAGATCGGGCGGGCCAGCAGGAAATCCCACGTTCGAGCCTCCTGCTCGCCTGCCACCGGGGCGATCGCCAGGAATATCACGATCATCACACCGACCGGCCAATAGACGGCCAGCACGGCTTCGCTGTAGGGGATGACCTGGGCCCGAAGCAACGCGGCGTTCAAGACGGCGAGCACGAAGACGCCGAGGAAGAATCGCCATCGTTGCTCGTGCCACTCCTTGGCCAGCAGGGCCCACACGGGGCCACGACGGGCGAGAATCGGCGCAAGCCGGGGTGAGGTGATCTCAGCTTGGGGCATGAGTCACCTCGCGCCGGCCGATGACGTAGGCCTCGAAGATCTCGTCGAGATTCAGGTCGACCATGGCCACACCATCGTTGCCGGCGGCCTGGAGCATGGTCCTGGCCTCGGCTGCCCGTTCGACGGTGAGCAGGAGACGTCCCTCGTGCTTCTGAACGTCGAGCAGGCCCGGTACCTTGCGGAGATCGACGTCGGGAGTTTCCTTGAGCAGCACGCGTTTGACCGATTCTCGCAACTCATCAACCGCCGAGCACTTCAGGATCCGCCCGTCGTGGAGAATCGCGATGCGGTCGCAGATGGGTTCGATTTCGTAGAGCAGGTGCGACGAGAAGAAGACTGTGACGCCCTCGGCCTGCAGGTAGCCGATGACGTCGCGGAGGAAATCCCTGCGGGCGATGGGGTCCAGGCCGAGCGTCGGGTCGTCGAGGATCACGATTCGCGGTCGATGAGCCAGTGCCAGGAGCAGGGCCAGCCGGCTGCTCTGCCCTTTCGACAGGGCCCCTACCTTCTGGTCGGCGTCGAGTTTCATCTGTGCGGCAAGCCGTTCGGCCAGTGAGGCATCCCATTGCGGGTAGAAGCGGCCGACCCAGTCGATGATCTGGCCGACGCGCATCCAGGCGTACATGGTCTGGTTCTCGGCCATGTAGCCGACGCGTTGCCGGACGCCGAGGGCGTCGGTCCGCGGATCGACACCGGCCACCGCGCACTGCCCGTCGTCGGCGCGCAGCAGGCCCAGCAGAATGCGGATCAGAGTCGTCTTGCCGGCCCCGTTGAGACCAAGAAAGCCGAAGATCGAGCCGGCGGGCACGTGCAGATCGACGCCGCGGAGGACCTCCAGCTTGCCGAATCGTTTGCGGAGCCCGTGAACACGAATCTCAGCGGGCGGATCGCTCATGAGAACCTCCCTGGGACAAGGCCCGGACCTCGCGGTCGAGCAGGTCGTGCAACTCCTGTGGGCTTATTTCAAAGTGGACGGACTGGGCGGCGGCCTGGGCCAGGATGCCGGCGACCTGCCTGAGCCGCTCGCTCTTTTTCAGTGTTGGCGGGGCATCGACGACGAAGGTGCCATCCCCCTGGCGCCGTTCGACGAGGCCGTCGCGTTCGAGCAGGTCGTACGCCTTCAGCACGGTATTCTGGTTGGCCGGCAGTTGGCGGGCCAGGTCGCGGACACTTGGAAGCCGGTCGCCGGCACGCAGCACCCCCCGGGCGATCTGGTATCGGATCTGATCCATGATCTGCCGGTACACCGGGACGGCCGAACTGTTTTCGAGTCGAATAAACATGACTGTTATACAACAGTATAACACCTGTTTGGCGGTTGTCAAATGCCGGACGGCTTTTTTGTGAAATCTGCATGGGCCGGGTGGCTGGTGCGGGCATGAGAACCACGACCCGCCCACACCAAGGCAATAGCCCCGCGCTTGCGCTTGGGGTTCTGACGGGCTGTCTAGGCGTTGAAGAATCGGCGGACGATTTCGCAGAACATGCGAATACCGATGGGGAGGGCTTCGTCATTGAAGTTGAAGCCGGGGTTGTGGAGGTGGGGGTGATCGTTCATGTGTGCCGGGCGGATTCCCAGGCGGAACATGGCGGCCGGGACGCGCTCGGCGTAATAGGAGAAATCCTCGACGCCCATGCTGGGGACTTCATCGATCAGCATGTGGTCGGGCCCGTAAAGGTCGCAGACCGCTCCTTCGATCAGGGCCACCATCCGCGAGTCATTTATCAGCGGCGGGTAGCCCTGCTGGAACTGAATCTCGGCCCGGCCGCCGTGGGCCTGGGCCGTCTGTTCGATGAGCCGCG
Source organism: uncultured Planctomycetales bacterium (assembly GCA_964586235.1). GTDB lineage: Bacteria > Planctomycetota > Phycisphaerae > UBA1845 > PWPN01 > JAUCQB01. The sequence continues at coordinate 16,958 of CAZPIO010000122.1, read as the reverse complement.
TGAAACACCGGCGGAGCTTCTCGCCGGTGTCCGGCAGGAGATATCGCATCGTCCCGGCCATATCGCATTCGGGAGGAATCACGTTATCCGCCGTCCCGGCATGGATCTGGCCGACGGTGACCACGGCCGCGTCGCGCGGGTCGACGACGCGAGCCACGAGGGTCTGCAGGGCGGTGATGATGTGCGCCGAGATGACGATGGGGTCGACGCTGCGGTGGGGGTATGCCCCGTGACCGCCGACTCCGTGAACCTTGATCGAAAACGGGCTGCTGGCCGCGGTAACCGTGCTCCGGGAGAAGGTGATCGTTCCGAGCGGCTGGTTGGGCCAGGCGTGCAATGCGATGATCCCATCGACCTTGGGTGACTCCAGGACGCCGTGCTCGCAGAGCACCCGGCCGCCGCCCTGGTCCTCCTCGTCCGGCTGGAAGATAAACTTCACCTTGCCTGGGATCGCAGACGCGATCTGGGAAAGGATCATCGCGGTACCGAGCAGCACGGCCGTGTGGCCGTCGTGCCCGCAGGCGTGCATCACGCCCGGCACTGTGGACTGGTATGGAACGCCGGTCTGCTCCTGAATCGGCAGGGCATCGATGTCAGCGCGCAGGCCGAGGCACGGGCCGGGGCGATCCGGGTTCAGGACCGCGACCACATCGGTTCCGGTCAGAGGGGGCAGGATCTGGAGATTGTCCAACCCGTCCAGCGCGGAGCGGATCTTCCGGGCGGTCTGCTGTTCCTGTCTGGACAGCTCAGGGTGCGCATGAAGATCGCGGCGAAACGCGGTTACGTCCGGGAGGAGGCGTTCGATCCGGTCCTGCAACTGGTTGAACATGGCCTAACGATACGTGCGGATGACCCCGATGACAACCCCCTGGATGCGAACGCTGTCCAGGAAGATGGGCTCATAGGCCGGATTGGCGGGCTGAAGACGGATGCGGTTGTTCTCCTTGTAGAACTTCTTCAGGGTCGCCTCGCCGTCGTCAAGCAGAGCGACAACGGTCTCGCCGTTCCGGGCAGTGTTCCGCTGCTCGCAGATGACCAGATCACCGTCGCGGATGTGCTCGTCGATCATGCTGTCGCCGCGGACTCGGAGAACAAAGGCCCCCTGGCGGGTCTCGAACAGGTCGTCGAGGTCGACGGTCTCGCGGTTCTCGACCGCCTCGATGGGTACGCCGGCGGCGATATGTCCGACAAGCGGAAGGCTGAGCGGGGACTCATCCGGGAACACCGCCCGCGCATGCTCCGTAAGCTCCAAAGAACGTGCCCTGTGTCTCGACCGTCGCAACAGGCCTTTTTTTTCGAGCCCGGTAACGTGTTCGAACACGGTGACTTTGGTGACGTGCATGCTGTCGGCCATCTCCTGCATCGTCGGGGAATAGCCATGCTTGCGCTGATAGTCGCGGATGAACTTGAGAACATGCATCTGCTTGGGTGTCAGACGGGCAAACTTGTGCAGTGCCATTTTCAGACTCCACGGGCCTCGCCAGGATCAGCGGGCCAACCACAACCAAGGGCCAAACCGTCCGCTTGTCCGTTTCGCTCAGTTCCCCCGCAACGTCCCGCGGCGCCCTTGCAGCGGCTTCCACCGCCCCGTCGAAGCCCGCGAGGGCCAGTTTGCGTCGCAGGAACTTCCTCCGACGACCGAGGCCGTCATCAGCACACGCGGCCTGATCGGAGGGAACCTCTCTTTCGCCCCGCCTGTCCCCGGATCCCTCGACCGCCGGATCGAGGAGGGGGTTGTTTCCGTGGTCTTCATTCCTTTCCGACCGGGTACGGTCGTGAACACCGGCAGGATAAACCTGCCGGCTCGTCAAGTACGGGAACACTCTCTCCACGAGTGCTGCCAGGAATCTGAGAACGAAGCTCTCAGATGATGGCGTCCGTTCTCGGGACGGCGCACCCAGCCAGATGCTTCGGAAGCCTCCTCCCGGACCAAACACACACAGAGGCAACTGAGGAGACACTGATGATTGCATCATGCCAGCCGCCTCCCTTCGGCACGGCCGTCGATCATCCAGCTCATCGAGTCTCGACGCCCCGTAGAGGCCTGTGCGAGTATCCTTCCTCGGGCCTTCCGCCCCTGTGGTGGGACAGGGCGCCAGAATGTTTACCTTTTGTTTGGATGAACTATAACCGAACTTCAGCCGTTCGTCAAATGATTTCACAGATTTTCTTACATCCATTCCGCACCCCCAGAATTATCGGACTACAACACCATATGTGGGGTCCCATTCGCGATGGAGCCCAATTGATGGGCTTTATCGACTGAGAGGGCCTGTTGGCAGGAGTTTCGGGACAGGACATTTCTGCCGATCCGATAGCCTTTTCGCGCTCCGAACGCCTGATCCGCATGAGGGCGACCTCTGTTCCGCAATTCACGCAGGAAACACCAGCTTGAAACCGGACCGATTGAGTGCTATAACCCGACATACAAGCTATCGTGTAGTGGGAACTTAGATCATGTTGGCCCTGACGCGGAAGACGCATTACGCGCTGATCGCCCTGGTGCATCTGGCGAACGAACCCGACGGTCGAAGCAGCGCCAGGCAGATCGCCTCGGCCTATGGTCTGCCCTTGCCGCTGCTCATGAACCTGCTCAAGCAACTGACGCAGGATCAACTGGTTCGGTCGGTCCGGGGGCCGCGCGGGGGGTACACGTTGACCTTGCGTCCCGAGGAAATCACACTGACGCGAGTGGTTCGCGCGGTCGAAGGCCCCATCCACGTGACCCAGTGCGTTCCCGACAAGGGGGTGAACCCCGGGGAGGACGATGCGGACATCTGTGTGCGGATGGGGAGGTGCCCCATACGAGCTTCGCTGGAGCGAGTCCATGACCGCGTGATTGCGTACCTGGATTCGATGACCCTTGCGGACCTGGTGGACAACAACAACGAGCCATGCCAATGACAGGAACGGACGACCAAGAATTGGAGGGGTTGGAGTTGTGAAATCCCTGATTTATCTCGATAACAACGCCACCACCCCTGTCGATCCTCGCGTGCTTGATGCGATGCTGCCGTACTTCCGTGAGAAGTTCGGCAACGCCGCCAGCCGCACGCACCGATTCGGCTGGGAGGCCGAAGCGGCCGTGGACCAGGCCCGCGAGCAGGTTGCCGCCCTGCTCAATGCCACCGCGAAGGAGATCATCTGGACCAGCGGGGCCACCGAGAGCAACAACATCGCGGTCAAAGGCGCGGCCCAGATGTACAAGGACAAGGGCCGGCACATCATTACACAGGTGACCGAGCACAAGGCAGTGCTCGACCCCGCGAAGTATCTCCAGACGCTGGGCTTCGAGGTGACCTTCCTGCCAGTCGACCGCACCGGGCGCGTGGAGGTTGACCGGCTTCGCGGCGCCATCCGCCCCGATACCATCCTGGTATCGATCATGATGGCCAACAACGAGATCGGAACGATCCAGCCGATCGCCGAGATCGGGGCCGTCTGCAAGGAGAAAGGCGTTATCTTCCATACCGATGCGACACAGGCTTTCGGAAAAGTGCCGATTGACGTCCAGGCCATGGGGATCGACCTGTTAAGCTGTTCGGGCCACAAAGTCTACGGTCCTAAAGGCGTCGGGGCCCTCTACGTTCGACGCAAAGACCCCCGCGTACGGTGCGAGCCGGTGCTTCACGGAGGCGGCCACGAGCGCGGCATGCGATCCGGGACGCTGAACGTGCCCGGCATTGTCGGTCTCGGCAAGGCGGCCGAGATCGCCGGGCAGGAGATGGGTGCCGAGTCGGTGCGGCAGGGCGGACTGCGAGACCGGCTCTGGGCGAATCTGAGTGAGAACCTGGACGAGGTCTATCGCAACGGGCACGCGGTCCACTGCCTGCCCAACACCTTGAATGTCAGCTTTGCCTACGTCGAGGGCGAAGCGCTGATGATGGGTTTCAGCAATATCGCCGTGAGCAGCGGATCGGCCTGCACGAGCGCTTCGCTCGAGCCGAGCTACGTGCTTAAGGCCCTCGAGGTCGGGGACGAACTGGCCCACAGCTCGATTCGCTTCAGCCTGGGCCGGTTCAACACCGCCGACGAGATCGAGCAGACCACCGACCAGGTCGTCTCGACGGTTCGGCGCCTGCGAGAGATGAGCCCGCTGTACGAAATGGCCAAGGAAGGGGTCGATCTGAAAACGGTAGACTGGACAAAGGCTTGAGGCGGACACGGCAGGGCGTTTTGCCGGATGAGGGATTCAGGAGTTCTGGAATGGCATATGGCGAGAAGGTAATCGATCATTATAGTAATCCTCGGAACGTCGGTTCCCTGGACCGGGGCAGCCCGAGTGTCGGGACGGGCATTGTCGGCGCCCCCGAGTGCGGCGACGTGATGAAGCTGCAGATTCAGGTGGACGAAGGCAACCGGATCGTGGACGCCAAGTTCAAGACGTTCGGCTGCGGCAGCGCGATCGCCAGCAGTTCGCTGGCGACCGAGTGGATCAAAGGCAAGACGCTGGATGAGGCCCTGGAAATCAGGAATACGGATATCGTTCGCGAGCTGGCCCTGCCGCCGGTCAAGATCCATTGCAGCGTCCTGGCCGAGGATGCGGTCCGGGCGGCGATCCGGGATCTGAAGCGGAAACAGGGGGCGGATCACGAACCTGTGGAGGCCCGGGCAACGGGCGGATGAGGGTTTGGGGTTCAGGGTTCAGGAGAGACGGGGCGCTGGCGAACGATAATCGTATACGGGACAATTGACAGCATAGGAGTATCAGTAATGGCACTTGAAGTGACCGAACGGGCGGCACAGGAGATCAGGACGGTTCTTCAGCAGCAGAACCTGGCGCCGGAGAACACCTATCTGCGACTGGGCGCCAAGGGCGGTGGTTGCAGCGGTTTTACATACGCACTGGATATCGTCGACACCAAGGGTGAGCACGACCAGGAATACTCGTCGCAAGGCATCCGCATCATCTGCGATCCGAAGAGCCTTCTGTACCTTGACGGCACCACGCTGGACTTCAAGGACGAGCTGATGGGCCGCGGATTCGTATTCAACAACCCCAACGCGTCAAGTACGTGCGGCTGCGGCAACAGTTTCAATGCCTGACCTCGCGTCCCAACGGCGAGCTGCCTGGAGGTTTACTTGACGCCAAGAGGGTTGAAGGTGTGAGTCCGGAACCGACCACGACGCGACCAATCCGCTGTACGACCTGCTCACAGCCGCTGGAGTCTCCCATCTGCTGCACGAGCTGCGGCGAGTTGAACGCCGAGCCGATCGGCAGGTGCAACTACTTCGAGCTTTTCGGACTGCCGGTTGCGTTCGACGTCGACGAGAAATCGCTCCATCAGAAGTATCTCTCGCTCACCCGCTCGGTTCACCCCGACGTGGCCGGGCAGGCCTCGCCGGCCAAGCGTCAGGATGCCCTGGCGATCAGTTCGGAAATGAACCATGCCTACGAGATCCTTCGCGATCCGGTTTCGCGAGCCGAGTACATGCTGAGCCTCGCCGGTGAAGACCCCGGCCGTGAGCACCGGGCGGCGCCGCCCGACCTGCTCGGCGAAATCATGATGTTCCGCGAGGAGATCGAGGAGGCCCGCCAGGCCGGCGACCAGGACGCGCTGAGCCGCCTCAAGGAGCAGATCGCCGCGAAACAGAAGGCCTGCATGGACTCGATCATCTCTCTCAGCCACTTACTAAGCGACGGAGATGCGGATGTTCGACGAGAACTCCGCCAACAGCTCAACGCGATCAAGTACTGGAAAAACCTGACCGAGCGCCTTCTGCCGGGAGGAGATGCCGATTGACGGGGATGCCATGAGTGACACCAGGGACATCATCGTCGGCATCGACCTGGGCACCACGAATTCGCTGGTGGCGGTCTTTGACGGGTCGGGCCCGCGGGTCATCCGTGACGAGATGGGCGAGAGCCGGGTGCCGTCGGTGCTGGCTTTCGCGCCCGGCGGCCAGGTCACCATCGGCTGGGAGGCCAAGGCTCACGCGGTCGAAAACCCGACCAGTACGGTCTTCTCGATCAAGCGGCTGATGGGCCGGGGTTACGAAGAGCTGGCCGCCAGCGGAGAACTCGGCTATCTGCCTTACGAGGTGGTCAGGCGCGTCACCGACAACGCCAGCCGCCACGTCGTGGCCGTGAATGTCAATGGACGGCTCATGACCCCGCCGGAGATCAGCGCCCTGGTTTTGAGGGAACTCAAACAGCGCGCCGAGACCCACCTGGGACAGCCGGTCAGCAAGGCGGTCATCACCGTGCCCGCCTATTTCGACGACGCCCAGCGGCAGGCGACTCGCGACGCCGGGCGTATCGCCGGACTGGAGGTCCTGCGGATCGTCAACGAGCCGACGGCCGCCGCCCTGGCGTACGGGCTGGGCCTTCGGGGCCAGATGGAGAATCTTACCGCAGCCAGCTCTCGACTCACGCTGGCCGGCCAGTGCCCGACCGACCGGGACGGAGCCGAGACCGAAGGCAGACCTCCCGAACCCGTCACCGGCGAATCGCTCATCGCGGTTTATGATCTCGGCGGGGGCACGTTCGATGTCTCCATCCTGCGGTTGATGGACGGCGTCTTCGAGGTTCAGAGCACCCATGGCAACACCCGGCTGGGCGGGGATGACCTCGATCGCGAAATCGTTTTGCTCGTCCAGCGCGAGGTTCGCGAACAGTTCAGCCTGGAGATCAACTCCCCCGCCATCCTCCAGGCGCTCCGAAACTTCGCCGAGGGCGTGAAGATGCGTTTGAGCTGCGACGAGTCGGCGACCATCGAGATCGATCTGGGCGAGGGCCGGCGCTACCAGCGGACCATCACGCGGGCGGAATTCGAGGCTCTGATTTCGCCGTGGGTCGACAAAACGCTGGACTCCTGCCGCCGGGCCCTGGCCGATGCGAAGGTCGAGGCCGCGGCAGTCGATCAGGCGATCATGGTCGGCGGGAGCACGCGCATTCCGCTGGTCCGCCGGCGGGTCGAGGCGCTTTTCGGGCAACGGCCGTATACCGCCCTGAATCCCGACGAGGTGGTCGCGCTGGGAGCCGCGGTGCAGGCGGCGATCCTGGCGGGAACGCAGCGAGACACCCTACTGCTGGACGTCATCCCTCTGTCGCTGGGAATCGAGACGATGGGCGGGGCGATGGGCAAGCTGATCCTCCGCAACACACGCGTGCCCTGCCAGGCCACCGAGCGGTTCAGCACGTTCGTTGACGGGCAGACCAATGTGAAGATCAACGTGCTGCAGGGCGAGCGGGAACTGGCCAGGGACTGCCGGTCGCTGGGCGAGTTCGAGCTGCGCGGCATCCCGCCGATGCCCGCCGGCATCCCCAAGATCCTGGTGACGTTCCTCATCGACGAGAACGGCATCCTGAACGTCTCGGCCCGCGAGGAACGCAGCGGCAAGGAGGCCAGTATCCAGATCGTGCCGACCTACGGCCTGACCGCCGAAGAGGTCGAACGGATGGAGATGGAGTCGTACGAGCACGCCCGCGAGGACATGACCGCGCACCGGCTGATCGACCTGCGCAACCAGATCGCATTCGACGCCCGCAAGACCGAGCAGATGCTGGCCAAGGTCGGCGATCAGCTTGCGCCCGAGCAGCGCCGGGCAATCGAGACGGCCATGCGCGACCTGGAAGCCCTTTCGGCAAGCGAGGGGGTCGAGCCCGACAAGCTGCACAAGGCGCTCAACGAGTTCGACCGCAAGACGGTCCGGTTGGCCGAACTCGCGATCACCGCCACACTCAGGGAGAGCGACAAGCCAGCCGCCCCCGCCGAGAGGCCATGAACGAGGAGAAACGCCCGTGGACGCCAGAAGCCCGGACACCAGCCTCGACGGCGCGCGGAAGCCATCGAAGAAGTACTGCATCACGTACCTGCCGCTGAACAGGACCGTCGAGGTGGACCCGGCCAGCACAAGCCACGCGGATGACGGGCTGCCGTGGAGCATCCTCGATATCGCGATTCAGAATGACATCGATCTCGAGCACGCCTGCGGAGGAGCCTGCGCGTGCGCGACCTGCCACGTGATCGTCCGCCAGGGACTTGAATCCTGCGGCGACCCCGGCGACGACGAGGAGGACTGCCTGGACAACGCGTACGGCCTGACCCCTCAATCGCGTCTGGCCTGCGTGTGCGTGCCGGACGGCAGCCGGGACCTGGTTGTTGAAATTCCCCGGTGGAACCGCAACCTCGCTCGATGAGGCAAGTGACGCCAGCCGGGGACCCCAGAGCGAAAGGCTGAAGACATGACCGGTCTGAAATGGACTGACGCGGAGGAGATCGGCATCCTGCTCCACGAGAAGTTCCCCGCGCAGGACCCTCTTGAAGTGCGATTCACCGATCTGCACCAGCGGGTGTGCGAGCTGGCGGGTTTTGCCGACGATCCCAAGGCATCGAACGAGGCCCGGCTCGAAGCCATCCAGATGGCCTGGCTCGAGGAGTATCGCGACGCCCAGGCGTAGCGGCCCGGGAGTTCACCCTGCCGCCCGCGAGGCCGGGGCGGTCGTGGGGGTCAGCACTTTTTGAAACGCTTCCAGTCTCGATAGCACACGATAGCGAAACTCGCTATTCACGTCCTCCGGCGAGCAGGTGCCCTTGGCGATGACTGTCGCGAAGCGGTTCATCCCCTTGGCCAGGAGACGAATTGACTCCGTCAGGGCGTGTGGCAGCGGGCCCGGGGCATAGACCCATCGCTCCTCGTGCCGCTCGAACCGCAGTTGCTTCAACGGCAACCGCTCGGCCACCTGCACCGTCACTAAGGCCTTATCGCCGGCGATCCTCTCGCCGACAAACACCGCATCCCGCGAGAACAGATCCAGGCGATTGCCTATCTCCGACATATCGAAGGCCTTCGGGTCGATGCCCGAACAGGACTGGGTGATGGCAACCTGCGCGGAGGTGTTGGCGAGCATCAGCTCGTCGACGGCGACGAGCAACTCGATGACCTCATCCCGCGACGACGGGTGGATCCAGGGCATCATGCTCAGGTACGAATGCCCGGCGTGCCATCGGCGAAGCTGCTCGTAGACGGCTCGGGGCGAATCGAGCTGCGTCACATCGGCGGAAGGGGTAGCCGGCCGCGATCGGTCGCAGCCGGTCATGGGGAGGGTGCAACACGCAAACAACAGCAGCACGACTAACCATGCGGCGAGAGGCGGGAGGCACTGCTCGCAGCGCGGTCGCACGCGGAGTCGGCGTCGCTCATGGAGCAGTGGCACGCGGAGGCGGGCTCGAACCGGACTGCTGATGCACCCACACATGAGCGATCGGATGTTCATTGCGCCAGCTTGGGGACAATGAAGGTCTGCTTGCTCGACCGGACGAGCCGGCCGTCAGTGCGCTCGAAGGCGACAATCATCTGGATCTCGCGACCGGCCAGATCGATGTCATCAAACTCCAGGGGCAGCCCGTATCCCCAGCCGGGCGTACGCTTCTGCTTACCGCGCCAGGGGATGGCCTCCTCAACCGTGAAAGACCATTCCTTGGTCAGCTTGGGTTCTTTCCTGCCGTCCGGACGGCGCTCGAGCACGTAAAGCCTCGGCCGAATCACGCCGTCGCCGAAGACGCCGTAACCCTTGGGACCGAGCAGGTAGAGCCCGGAAACGTAGATTCCCTGGACCTTCGCATGGTCCCGATCATAGAGCCAAGGTGATATTGAATTGTAGATCGCCACAACGTTGACGACATTGGGTTCGGTCGGGACTCTGGCGACGTCATCGACGCCGGAACCGGCGGGCGCAGCGGTCATGCCCTCCTGCGGCGGTTGACAGCCGGTCAAGATCGCACAGACGACAATCGCCGCCGAAACGCCGCCGAATCCTCGAATGGCCCGGAAGCTCACCCCTGTTGCGTGCATCTCTTGTTCCAAGTCGCCCCCTGTCGACCTTGATCTTCGGAGCCATATGTCCAAGGCCTGTCAGCGCTTGGTGGTCACGATGACCGCCGGCTCGACAGCCACTGTCGACGCAGGCCCGGTCCGGACGCTGTTGGCCGAAGGACCATATTCCTCGATTTCCGGACCGAACGGTTCTTCGTTGGTTTGTTGACCGGCCGGCTGCGTAGCGGTGTTGCCCGCGCCCATCAACTGGTCCGAGATCGGCTTGCCCAGCCCCTGCATCAGCGGGCTGGTGCGGATGGTATCGTTCAAGCCCGTCTGGTCGAGCAATTCCCTGGAGAGATTGCGGGCATCCTCGGCCGCTCGCATCACGCGCGGGGTGAGGATGATCAGCAGCTCGGTCCTTCTCGATTCCTTGGACGTCCTGCGGAACAGGTTTCCGAGCAGCGGGATGTCGCCGGCGATCGGCACCTTGCTCTCCGAATCAATGGCGTTCCCGGTGATCAGCCCGCCGATGATGATCGTCTCGCCGTCCTTGATGGTCACCGACGTCTCGGCCTCGCGGGTGTTGATGATCGGGGCCAGGATGCCGTTACCCAGGTCCTGGCTGGACTGGCTGACGTTCTTGATTTCCGGCTTGATGTACATGTTCACGAAGTTGTCCGGGTTGATGATCGGCGTGACGGACAGCTTGACGGTCGCGTCGACGTACTCGACCGACGGGATGACAACGCCTTCGCTGACGCTGGCGCTCTTGACGATGGGCACCTGGTCGCCGATCGATATCGTCGCCGCCTGCCCGTCCTGGACCATGATCGACGGCCGAGCCAGGATCTCGGTCCGGCCTTCGCCCTGGAGGGTCCTGAGCAGGAAGGTGAAGTCCTCGCCGGTCAGCGTGAAGCTGAAGCCACCTCCGGCCGCGACGCCCAGGTCAGTGCCGAGCACCCAGTCGTGGCCGCCGCCCTCCGGCAACCCGGTGTTTTCATTGATGGTGGCGTGCTCGCTGAACCTGAGATCCTGGGCGGCGAACTCCATGCCCAGATCGAAGCTCTCATCGACTGTGATCTCGCACATGAGCATCTGGATCATCACCTGCGGGACCGGCTGGTCCAGCTCATTGATCATCCGGTAGACCCGCGACTCCATCTGCGGGCTGCAACTGACCAGCAGCGTGTTCGACTCGCGTTTGCTGCCGCCGCTGCCGCCGCTTTCGCCGGCGGTGACGACCTCCTGGGCCGCTTCGGTGACGATCACCTGGCGCTTGAGCTGCCTCTGGCCGGCTTCCTTGCCCAGGGCCTTCTCCAGCAGGTCGGCCTCCTCCTGGAAGTACTCGGTCAGGGTCTTGGCGACATCCGAGGCCTTGGTATTCCGCAGGCGGACGACCTTGGCGATGCGTTCGTCCATCTCCCTGTAATCAAGCTCAAGAACGAGAGACTCGACGATGCGCAGGTGGGCCGGACTGCCGGCGGCAATCAGCGAGTTGGTGCGTTCGTCGACCGCGAACTGCACCTCGAGCACGCCGCCCGTCCCGCCCAGGCCGGCCGCCGTGGCCAGACCCGCGGCGGCGCCTTCGCCCAGGGTGATCTGCGGGGCGGAGTCGCCCGAACCCGAGCCCTGTGTCTTGAACAGGCTCTCGAGCATGCTCTGCATCTCGGTTGCGTCGGCATTCTGAAGCACGAACACCCGCAGGGCGATGGTCTGCGGCTCGACGCGGTCGAGCATCTCGACCAGCATCCGCATCATGTCGATGCTGCCCGACGGGGCCATCACCAGCAACGAGTTGGTAAAGGCATCGGGAACAATGGTCACATCCTGGTGGACCAGCTTCTGCATGATCGGCTCGCCGGTCTTCTCGTCGACCTCGGCGATGAAATCGATGATCAGCTTGCGGCTTTCCTTGCTGCCGGCAGCGCCGGCGCCGGCGTTCTTGAAGAAATCCTCGAGCCGCTTGGCCAGATCCTCGGCCTTGGCGTTGTTCAGCTTGAACACCCGCATGGCGAGAGTATCGGTCGGACCGGCCCTGTCGATTTTCGCCACGATTTCCTTGATCTGGGTCATAAGATCCGGCGTGGCCCAGACGGCCAGCGAGTTGGTTCTCATATCCGGGGCGACTACAAAGCCGCCCTCGGCCTGCTGCTGCTGGGTCTTCATCAGGTCGGTCAGAGTCTTGGCCACCTCCTCGGCCTTGGCCTCGGCCAGGGGGATGACGTCCATCTGGTCGTTGATTTTGGTCTTGCGGTCGAGCAGGCCCACGAGTTCCTGCATTTTGATCTGGTCATCCTGCGAGGCGGTGACCACCAGAGCGTTGCTGGCGTCGAACGGGATGATGGTGATCGGCGTCTGCTCACCCTTGCCGGCCTGCTTTTCGAACAGCTTGGTCAGCACCACCTCGAGCTGGCTCGCGGCTGCCTCCTTGAGCTGATAGACCTGGGTGATGCCGCTGGGGATGCGCGGCGGGACGTCCAGCTTCGGCACCAGTTCCTCGACTCGCTGCATCGCGTAGCGTGTGCCCACGATCACCAGCCGGTTGTTGCGGCTCTCAGGCGTGATGGTGAAGCCGAGCTCGTCGCCCTGTTCTTGCGGCAGGCTCTTCTGCAGGCCTTCGAGCATCGTCGTCAGCACCTCCGCGGTCTTGACCGCGTCGGCGTGCTGCAGATCGAAGAACCGCGCGTATGCCCCGGCCATCGGGGTCTCGGAGCGGTCGATTTCGGACAGCACCTTCTCGATGATGGCGTAGTTCTCCGGGCTGGTGCTGACGATCAGGCTGCTGCTGCGGATGTCCGGGATGACGGTGACCGTCTGCATCGATTCGGGCAGGTCTTTCTTGTTGACGCCCGGCGTATAGACCCCCTTCTCGAACAGGTTGGTGATGGTCTGCTCGGCCTTGGCCACGTCGATGTTCTTGACGTAGTACACCCGGATAACTCCGTCGACCGGGGGCGGGGTGTCGAGCTTGTTGGCCAGCGAGACGACCTCGTCGTAGTTGCTCTTCGAGGCCACCACCAGCAGCATCCGTGTCAGCGGATCGGCGATCACGAAGACCCGGTCCGACGGCTGCTCCTTGGCATCCGGGTCGCGGCTGTTCTCGAGGCGCTTGTCGAGGACGTTCTGGATCGTCTCGGCCATCTTGGTGGCGTCGTTGTTCTTCACGCTCACCTGGTAGATGTCCAGCATGGGGGAGAGTTTCTGCTGGCTGAGCTGGTCGACCAGTTTCTGGATAGCCTCGTAGTCCTCCTGGTTGGACGCGATGACCAGCGAGTTGGTGCGGGCGTCGGACACGATCACCGGCTCATCGGGCGGGAGGCCGCCTTCCTTGCGCAGGTTCGCGCGGCGCTTCCACAATTCCTCGATCTTCCCGGCGATGTCCGGCGCGGTCAGGTTGCTTCCGCTGAGGCTGATGATCTTAATCTGGCCCAGGAAGTCCTTGTCGGCCCCATCGAGCTTGAGGACCAGGTCCTGGATCTCCTTGTAGTTGTCGTCGTTGGCGACCACGATCAGGCTGTTGGTCCGAACGTCCTCGATGAGCAGGATGCGTTCGCGATTGGCGGCCGTCGTGCCCAGGTCCTTGGCAATTTCCTGTCGCTGGTCGGCCAGCTTCTGGGCCACTCCCAGGATGCTCTTGACGTCGGCGTGGGCGAGGTTGACCATGCGGATGGGGAACTTGTTGGCGATCTTGTCGACGTCGACGGTCTTGACGATCTGCTGGATGAGCAGGAGCTGTTCGGGCCGGCCGGAGACGATCAGCGTGTTGGTCCGCTTGTCGGCCACCAGGCTGATCGGGACCACGAGGCCCCTGGTGACGCCCTCGGGCGTGCGGCCCTTCACCGACTCCTTGCCGGGAACATCCGTGACCTTCTGGCTCTGGTCGAAGATCTTCTGCAGATCATCCCGCAGGCTGACCGCGTCGGCGTGCTCCAGCGCGAAGAGGCTGAGCATGACGTCGTCGCCCAGCGGCATCTCGTCGAGCCCGACGATGATGTCCCTGAGCGGCTTGAGGTTGCTCTCGGTCGTCGCGATGATCACCGAGTTGGTACCCGGCTCGGCGAACAGCTTGATCGGCTTTTCGAGATCCACGGGGTCGAGATTCACCGGGTCCTTGCCTTCCTCCTTCATGAGGACGACCTGCAACCGGCGGATCTGCTCCTTCATGGCCTTGGCCGCGTCGTCCTGTGAGGCCAACATGTCAGTCAGCGCGGCGACGAGGTCCTTGGCCACGGCTTTCTTCAACGGAACGATCGCAACCTTCGCGATGCTGCCGGTCTCGAGACTCGGCTCGATGTCGATGATCTCCAGCAAATGCCTGATCTGTTCGAGGTCCTTCTGGGCCGCCGAGACCAGCAGCGTGTTGCTCCGCACGTTGGCCTTGATGGCGAACATCTCGCCCGCCGCTCCGCGTTGCTGCTGCAGAACCTTGAGCAGTTCCTTGATGGCCTCCTCGGCCTCGGCCGCCTTGATATGCTTCAGCGGCAGCGCGGTGACTTTAACGACCTCGCCGATCGGCGACACATCGAGCGCCTGGACGATCATCTCGACCTCCTCCAGGTTGGCTTCGGCGGTCGCCACCATCAGCAGGTTGGTCCGCGGATCGGGAATAATGGTCAGCCGGTCTTCCAGCCGGACCTGGCCGGTCGGCGGCTTCTTATATGCGTCCCACAACTTCTGGATACTCTGGGCCACCTCGTTGGCCTGTGCCGATTCGAGTTGGAAGATCTTGACCTTCTGCTCGACCTCCGGGGCCTGGTAATCCAGCAGGGCGACCAGTTGCTCGATGATCTTGATGTCCTCATCGGTGCCGGAAATGATAAGCTCGCCGGTGGAGGTGGCGGTGACTTCGAGTGGTTCGCCCGATAGCGTCCCGAGGGGTCGAGCGATGTCGGCAATCGAGGCCGCGGTCGGTACCGGGCCGCCTGGGGCGGCCGTTGGAGCGACGGGAGGTGCGGCCTTGTTGGCGGTTCTGGCGACATCAGACGGAAGGGGTGTCGCAGCCGAGGGGGCGACGCGGGGTGTCGGCGGCCTGACGGGCGTCGATGCCGTACCCGCGTTGGCGGGCCTCGTCGCGGGCCGGGCGGCCGTGGGCGCGCGGTCCATGGCCGGCCGTGTTGACGGTCGTGGCCGGTCGGTCACACTGAAGGAAGGCACGGCCGCGGGGCGTGTGGCCGTCTGCAGCCTGATGGGCTTGCCTATCTGTCGCAGTCCGCGGCCGGCAGGCTGAGTCGTCGTCGATCGATCGGCCACCGGGACTACCATTGCGCCGTCGTCGCTTGCCAGCGCGATTTCCGGCGTCGGCCCTATGTCATCGGGCGGGGCCGTCTGTCCCATCACCGCCATCAGAATCAGCCATGAGTACAACATGGGACCACTCCTTCCACGCGTCGAGATCTCGCTCCGGCCGATGGATTATCATCGACCGAAGCAAGCTGATCGTCGTAACCTTATACACGCCGGCCGGGAGAACATGGCGGCGCCCCGATTTCATCGGCGCTTGGCCATGCCACCCCCCTAGCGCTCAGTCTCTCGGACGATCTATCTTCGAGCCCACCGGCCGCGCCGGCGGCATTATAGCCGAACTCCTTATCAAGCACCGAACCTGGCCGGGTGCCATGCCCACAAAGACTTGCCTGCCCTGTGGGCCGCCGCCCGCAGAAGGCACCGGCAGGCAAGCTGCCAGTGGTACCCTGCTCGCACGCCGGCCGTTGTCGCTCACCGCTTCTTTCCAGTCTGCAACTCGATGAACTGGTCGAGCACCTTCTGGATATCCTGGGGCGACTTGGTTTTCACGGGTATCACAACCGCCCGTCGGCCGCCCGTTTCCATACGCTTCTTGTCCAGGTCGGAAGCCAGCTTCTTCACCGTGTCAAACATCTCCGGCGCGCCCGAGACGATCAGAGTCGACGAACGAGCCTCGCCGGTGATGGCCACTTCGCGGGGCATATACCCCTGCTGGGAAGTCCTCTTGGCCCGCTCGCCAGCATTGATAACGTCCTGAATCTGCCTGGCCAGATTGACCACGTCCACGCCCCGGCTGACGGGTATAACCTCGATCCCTGTCGCCCGGTCTACTTCCACATCCAACTGCCCGACCATGTCGGCGATCAGGGTGAAGTCCATCGGCCGGGCCCGGATGACCAGGGAGTTGGTGGCCTGGTCGGCCATGATGACCGGGACATCCTCGGAACTCGTTCGTCTGCCGCTTCTGCCCCCGGCCGGGCTGACGAAGAGCTCCTTGAGCGTCTGGGCCAGGGCCGAAGCGTTGGCCTTCTCGATCTTGATGATTTTCGGGGCCCCGGCGCCTTCGACCTGCTTGTCCATGTCCAGGGCGATCTTCTGGACCTTGTCCAGTTCCTCCTCCGAGCCGCTGGCGATCAGGGCGTTCAGCGTCGGCGAGGCCTGGAGGCGAATGCCGCCGATCAGGTCCGACCCGACAGCCCGCCGCCCGGTCGGCACGCCCGACTTGCGGAGGTACTCGGTCATGATGGTCAGGGTCTCTTCCGCGTCGACATACTGCAGCGGGATGATCCTGAACGCCTGGACGTTTTCGGTCGCCGGCTTGTCGAGGTCGGCGATCATGATCTTGATCCCTTCCATGTCGGCCTTTCCGGCGGAGACGATCACGGTGTTGCCGTTGGAGTCGGCCGCAAAAGTGATCGGCGGGCCCGAGCCCATGCCCCGCCGGCCGGTCCGGTAGGTCTGCTCGAGAACAGTGACCAGTTCCTCGGCCCGGGCGTTCTTCAGCCGGACGATCTCCTGCTGGGGCACGTTGGCGGATGTCTGGTCCAGGTCGGCGATCATCTTCTGGATCGCGGCCATCTTCTCGGGACTGGCGCTGATCACCAGGGAGTTGGTTGCCCGCTCGGCGGCGGCGCTGACCTTTTCGGACTCGGGCACGTTGCCGCGAGCCTGGTAGGTCTGCATGATCACCTGGGCGACCGAACTCGGGTCGGCGTTGGTCAGCGGGATGACGGCCAGTTGACGACCGCCCTTTTCCGGGTCGTCCCGGTCGGGCACCGCCGAGTCGACCTTGTCGATGAGCTGCTCCAGCTCGTCGAGGCGGTCTTCGGGGCCGGTCAGGACCACGGCGTCGGCCGTGTCGCTGGCGGTGACCTTGATGTCATCCTGCAGCGAGGGGTCGCGGCTGCCGCTCTTGCCCGGCTTGCGCAGGTACTCGGTGAGCATCTGCATCA
>CAZPIO010000121.1:0-24655 GCA_964586235.1 uncultured Planctomycetales bacterium | reverse complement strand
CTTCCTCGAGGCCTTGCACCAGGAAGGCGGCCTGCTGGAATCGCAAGCCTCCCGGACCGCCGAGGTACCCGGCCGAACGCCCGATGTCGCTGTTGGCCGCAAGAGCCGGGGCCTCCAGCATGCCGAGGGTGACATGGTTGAGTACGCCGGGCTGCTTGGTGGACCATTCCTGGAGAGCCTTGGTGTAAACGTCGAGCGATTCCTGTGAAGCCGGCGCCTCCTTTTCAGCGGCCGGTTGCGTGGAACTCGATGATGCCCACGGCTCACGCAGGTTTTCGATGATCTCGCGTGCCAGGCGAATGGCGGCTTCGTCAGCCTTCATCTTCTTGAGGCGGCCGACCACGTCCTTCTTCGCCTCGGCGAAAGTCGTATAGTACTTGACTTCGGGTGGCGACGGGGCCGTGGTCCCCGGAGCGGGTTGCGTGGAGGTCGGCATCGGAAATTCTCTCGTATGCCGCTTCCAGTACTCGAATGCGGTCTCCTCGTCGACGATCTGCTTGTCTCGCAGGGCCGCGGCGTCGATCTTGAGATACTCGATCTGCACGGCGGCGGGTTGCTGGTAGCCGAAGCTCATGCCGGCGGGCTGGCTGGCAGTGTTCTTGTGCTTGTCGAACAGCGCCGCCAGTTCCGATTCCGAAGGCGTGTAGGACGGGTCGAAGAACTTCGAGGTCTCCTTGCCGTCCTTGTCCTTGCTGGATGCGGCAAGGGTAACAACGGTCACGTCGGCCTGCTCGCAAACCCTGCGGACAAACTGGCTGATATCCGCCTCGCTGACCGGGGGAGCTTTGCACGCCGCCGCGGCCTGCTGCTGCACCATCAGGTAAGACTGAAGGGCGCTGTTGATCACTTTGAGAGGGAAGTGCTCCCGCAGGCGGCGGAGCAGCGGGCCGACAATGCCGTTTTCTGCCTTGAAACGCTCGACGGCTTCCGAAGGAACGAAAATGCCGTTGCGGCGGGCCTCGGTCAGCAGCAGGAACCACTCGTCTTCGCTCAGAGGTTCGTATCCACGGGCCCGAGCTACCTCCATGTGAGACTGATACAGCCCCATCCTGTCGGAGACTCCCAGTTGGCGTGGGACCGAGTACCAGATCATTTTCCAGGGCGGCAAGTCTCGCCGTTGGAGCGTGGCTTGCAGCTCGGGCGAGTCGAGCACCTCAATCTCCTGGAGGATTGGGAGGGCGTCTCGGTGCCGAATCTCCTTGCCGCCGAGAGTGCCCCGCAGGACGTTCTCCATCTGGTCGGAACCACGGGCCAGCCAATTGGCGATCGGATCGCCGGCCAGCCACACGACCAGCAGCAAGGCCATGAAGACGGCGAGGAGATGCTTCGTGTATTTTCGAAAAAACTTCATCATGGCAGTATGTTCCCGTCAGCTAAGCTCTATCGGCCCGCATTTTTGCGGAAACGACCAAAATAGCGGCCGGCTCGCCAAATGCAAGGAGCAGCGGCTGGGTCGTCGCCCATGACCGATTGAGGGAACACACCTCTCGGTTCGTCAAAGCCGTGGGACATGCGATCCGACGATGAGACAGCATTACAGCGTTAACCTGGGCAATTCAATTTGCAGATTTGATTTCTGGATGGACTTTCAGTAATCAAAGGCCCCTCAGAACCGAGGAAAAGCGCTATAGAGCCCTCGACTGAGCTGGCCGATAGACATGGGGGAGGTGCCTCCATCCGGCTTTCCGGCTTTGCCAGCATAGGTGGGACGTGCCGGCTTCCAGGGCTTCACGAGCTTGGCGGCCTATCCTAACAGATGGCTGGCCTGAGTATACCCTGATAGGCAATGAGATGGCGAAGCGCGAGAAACCAGGTCGAAAAGTGGCCCCTAAAGGGCCAACAAAGGCAAAGCGCCGTGCCGAATCCGCGCCCGAGAAGGGCGGCGGACGGGAAGGCGTCAGCGGCCGGTCCCTCGTGATCGTTGAGTCTCCCGCCAAGGCCAAAACGATCAACAAGTACCTCGGCAAGGCGTATGTGGTGAAGGCCTCGCTGGGGCATGTGCGCGATCTGCCCGAACGCGGTCTCGGCGTGGAGATCGAAAAGGGCTTTGCACCGACTTACGAGCTGGTGCCCGGCCGCAGGAAGGTCGTCAGCGAGCTCAAGAAGCTGGCCGAGAAAGCCCCGGCGGTTTACCTCGCGACGGACCTCGACCGCGAAGGCGAAGCCATCGCCTGGCATCTCGCCCAGGCACTGGGCCTCACAGAATCGAAGACCCGCCGCGTGGTGTTCAACGAGATCACACAGTCGGCCATCCGGGAAGCGTTCAGCAGCCCCCGTCAGGTCGATATGGACAAGGTCAACGCCCAGCAGGCACGCCGAATCCTGGATCGAATCGTCGGATATGAACTGAGTCCGTTGCTGTGGAAGAAAGTGGCGAAGGGTCTGTCGGCCGGCCGCGTGCAGTCGGTCGCGGTCCGACTGATCGTCGAGCGCGAGAAGGAGATCCGGGCCTTCATCCCCAGCGAATACTGGGAGATTGGGTCCTGCTTCGCGACCAGCCCCGAGCAAGCCGCGCGGCTGCAGCCCCAATGGCGCGATTTCATCGCCAGCGCGCAAGAGGAGCGCACGCAGAAGGAAATCAGCGCGTGGCTGGCGGAACGGCAGGCGTTCGCGGCATCGCTGGTGTCGGTGAATGGGGAGACGTTCAAGCCGGAAGGCTCGTACAACGCCGAGGCGGGGGCGGAGAAGGCTTTCGTCAGTGCTGTCGCCGGTGCCCGGAGCGTGGCCGAGGCGATCGGCTTTGCGGTCGAGCGGCAGGATGAGCGGGTCTGGCAGGAGTACGAGCGTCTCGGTCTGCGCCAGGTGACCTTGCGCGGCTCGCTCGACCGGGCGAAGACGCCGTCGTTCACCGTGGCCGATATCCAGAAGCGTCGCACGCGGGCCAGGCCGTACGCGCCCTTCACCACCGCGACGCTTCAGCAGGCAGCCAGTTCGCACCTGAGTCTGTCGACATCGCGGACGATGAGGCTGGCCCAGGATCTGTACGAGGGCGTAGAGCTGCCGGGCGAAGACGGGCCGGTCGCGCTGATCACGTACATGCGAACGGATTCGACTAACCTGAGCGCCGAGTCCGTGGAATCCGCGCGAAGGTGGATCGGCGAACACTGCGACGGTCCCTACCTGCCGGAGAAACCGAACGTTTACGCGTCAGGCAAACGCGCCCAAGAAGCCCACGAGGCGATCAGGCCTACCGACGTGACCCGGACGCCGGAGTCTCTCAGAGGCCAGTTGTCGACGCCCCTGCAGAAACTCTATGAGTTGATCTGGAAGCGATTCGTCTCCTGCCAGATGAAGCCCGCCGAGTGGGATTCGACAGCGGCCACGATCAAGGCGCAGACCCCCGCCGGTGAGGCGGAGTTCAGGGCGACGGGCCGCACGCTGGTGTTCGACGGCTTCTACAAGGTGGCCGGCGTTCCGAAGTCCGCGACGGAGCAGCAGTTGCCCGAACTGACGGTGGGCCAGGCGGTCGGGGCGATCGAGATCGAACCGAGGCAGAAGTTCACCAGCCCGCCACCACGGTATTCGGAGGCTTCGCTGGTCAAACGGATGGAGGCCGAGGGCATCGGCCGTCCGAGCACCTACGCGGCCATCATCCAGACCATGCTGGACCGAGGCTACGTGGAGGAGGTCGACCGGCGACTCTACGCCACGGACAAGGGCGTCGTCGTGACCGAGAAACTGGTCGAGCATTTTCCCGACGTCATGGACGTGAAGTTCACGTCGTTCATGGAGGACGAGCTCGACAAGATCGAGGAGGCCCACCTGGATTGGGGTCGCGTCCTGCACGAGTTCTACGACCCGTTCCACACGGACCTGGTTCGGGCCCACGACCAGATGGAGCCGGCCAAGGCCGAGCCGAGTCCGTACAAGTGCGATTTGTGCGGCAACGAAATGGTCTACCGCTGGGGCAAGAGGGGGCGATTCCTGTCCTGCACGAACTATCCCACCTGCAAGGGCGCGTTCAACGTCGATCGCGAGGGAAAGCCGATCCGTCCCCAGGCCGTCGCGACGAAGTGCGACAAGTGCGGCAAGGACATGCTCCTCCGCCAGTCGCGGCACGGATCGTTTCTCGGCTGCAGCGGGTACCCGGAATGCAGGAACACGGTTCCGTGCGATGCGGCCGGCCAGCCGCTCAGGCTGGTGACCGATAAGGAAGTGGAGGAACCGTGTCCGGAGTGCGGGGTTGGGACGCTCAAGGCGAGGCGCAAGGGCGTCAAGTGGTTCCTGGGGTGCGACCAGTACCCGCGATGCAAGGCGACCAAGCCGCTGCCCGAAGGCGTCAGGTTGGAGAGAAAGGTCGAGCCTCTCGTTGAAGCAGGCGTGGTCTGCGACCGCTGCGGCCGTCCGATGGTGATTCGGAAGGGGCGGCGAGGCGGGTTCATCGCCTGCAGCGGGTTCCCCAAATGCCGTAACACCAAGCCGATCGAGAAGCTCGATGAGTTGCGGGCCAATTCGAGTTCGCCGGCGGCCGTTGCCGGGAGCGGGCAGGCGGCCGGGGATTCCGACTCGTCCGCGGGGCGAAAGGGCAAGGAGGCTGATCCCGCGCGACGGTCCGCGGGGCGGGCAAAGCCTGCCACGAAGGCCGGCGAAGCCCTGGGAGCGCCGCCGCCGGGCTTCGCCTGGACCCGGACCGGCAAGCCCGTGGTGGAAACCTGGCCGGACGGACCGCTTCATTGCCCGGAATGCGGCAGTGAGCTGCAACTCAAGGCCGGGCGGTTCGGGCCGTTTTTCAGTTGCACCAACTTCCCGAAGTGCCGCTGCTCGGTGAATCTGCGGGGCGAAGCCAAGAAAAGGGCTGAAATCGAGATGCCGCCCCCGCAAAGGCCCAAGCCCACGCCGACGGACATCCCCTGCGACGAATGCGGTGAGCCGATGATGATCCGGACGGGACGGTCCGGAAAGTTTCTCGGCTGCAGCAACTATCCCAAGTGCCGAAACACCAAGCCCGTCCCGGCCGAACTGATGCTCGGCGCCAGGCCTTCATGAGCACGTGCGCCACGATGTCCCGCAGGCAAACGATGCCACGATCGGCCCGGAGCAGTGGCGGCACTTGCGGGATTAATCCTCAGCATACACGTGGAGCGATGATGGTGATGTGGCTTGTCTGGTCTCTGCATCGCGGTCCGCTGTCGCGTGGCGCAATTGTCCTGCTAATGCAGCCCCGAAGCCTATCCTCTCGCAGCCAGCGGTGCTCTGAGGTTTTTTGGGAATTGAGAGACTGAAGCCCCCTGAACAGACTTGACAAATCGTAGGTAGTTGTCGATAAATACCGACGTTATGTCAAAGAGAGATCGAAAGCCGGATCGCTCGAAACAGGATGAGGTCATCGAGCAGGTTCGCCGGCTCGGGGTGGCCCGGATGCGGGAACTCGAAAGGTCCGGGGCATCCCGCGAATACCTGCGCCTGCTGGTCCAACGGGGCCTTGTCGAGCGTGTCGGGCGGGGACTGTACGCTCTCCCGGATGCCGAGGTCTCCGAAAACCACACCCTTGCGGAGACAGCAAAACGGGTGCCGAGGGGCGTCGTATGCCTGCTTTCCGCGCTGCGCTTTCACGGTCTGACCACACAGTCGCCCTCCGAGGTGTGGCTCGCGATTGACTTCAAGGCGCGGCGCCCAACGGTAGATTACCCGCCGCTACGGATCGTTCGCTTCTCCGGCCGAGCCCTCACCAGCGGCGTTGAAGAGCATCAGATTGAGGGCGTAACCGTGAAGGTGTACACGGCGGCGAAAACCGTAGCCGACTGCTTCAAGTACCGTAACAAGATCGGTCTCGACGTCGCGATCGAGGCACTGCGAGATTGCCGACTACGGCGCAAGGCGGGTGTCGATGACCTGTGGGCATCTGCCAAGGTCTGCCGTGTGGCCAATGTGATGCGACCTTACCTGGAGACGATTGCGTGAAGAAGCGAGGCCCCACGGACGTTGCTGCGTCCGTCCGCTATCGATTGCTCGATCTGGCCCGCAAACGACGGGACGAGTTCCAGCTCGTACTGACGCACTACGCTATCGAGCGGCTGCTGTACCGTATCAGTCGATCTCGCCACGCGGATCGATTCTTGCTGAAGGGCGCCATGCTGATGGCGGTCTGGACATCGCGGCGGTATCGATCGACGCGAGATCTGGATCTGTCGGGACACGGGGATAGCTCAGTAAAAGCTGTCGAATCCGTCTTCCGTGAGGTATGCCGAGCAAGGGTCGAAGACGACGGCCTTGCATTTGATGAAAGCTCCGTTCACGGGGAAGTCATTCGCGAGGACCAGGAATACGAAGGCGTCCGGCTCATGCTGCTGGCCATGTTGGGCAAGGCCCGCATCACCGTGCAGGTGGACATCGGCTTCGGCGATGCGGTTGTTACTTCGCCGCTGCTCAGAACGGCAGGCGGGCAGGACTTCACGAAGAAGTGGAGTCCTGGCGGACCCTGGCGGTAGATCCGGGCGAGAGCGGCAGATCCGCCTGCGCCAAGGCTCTTGCCTCCGCTTCGTCGTGGTGAGTCGGGGGGAGCCAAACCTGCCATTGACACCCGGTGGATCAGTCGGCGACGTTGATCAGCCGGCTGACGTATCGCGTGTTGCCCTGTTCGTCGGCGACTCTGACGGCGACCCGGTGCTCACCGGGCTGCAAGTCATCGATGGTGAAGGTCACCGATTCCTCCGGCGAGTCAAAGATACCGTCATCCGCGGCCAGTGGGATCCACTTCTCGTCGCTGTCCAGATTGTACGCGGCGTCCGCGATCCGGCTGAGGGCATCGCGGCAGGTCACCGCAATTCGCACGGTCTTGACTCCCTTTGGCTCCACCGAGTCGATGACCGCGCTGGGCGGCGTGTTATCGACGAGCATCGGGTCGGCGATCCTCGCGGTGCTGAGATCGCTTCCGGGCGGATTCGACTTCGAGTCCTTGGCCACGACGCGGACCTCGTACTTGCCGTCGGGAACAGTCCGGGTGTCCCAGATGTGGAAAGGTTCGGTGATGTCCTTCGTCAAACGCAGCCATCGCTTCGCGCCTAGATCGCGGTAGTACACGTCGAAGGTCATCGTGTCATTGTTGGGATCGCTCGCAGCCCACTTGGCAACCCAGTTGTACTTGGGCGGAGGAGTCGCCTCCTCTCCGCTGCCGAACCCGCTCATGCCGGCGGCCATTTTAACTTTTGGCGGGGCCGTGGGCTTGCGGGCCTCATCCACGGCCGGAATGACCTCAACAGCCGTGATCAACGGGGCCCGGTTTGACTCGACGCGGGTGATCTCCAGCGACCGAAGCGTGGGCGTCGCGTTCGGCACCGTCGTCTCGAATGCTAGCCGGTATTGGAGAAAACGGGCGTTCGGAGACGAAATATGCCGGGGGTAGGTCGCGTCGAGCCCGGTGCTCCACTCGTCCCACGCCTCCGACTCGTCGTCTTCGACGTTCCCGCTGCGGGTCGAGAACGTGAGGCTGGTGCCGGTGGGAACGGTTGCGTTCCACTTGACCGATCCCCATGTGCAGACCTGTCCGGCGTCGAACACCTTGCTGGTGAGGGTGCCTTTGGGGGCGAAGCGTTCGGAGATTTCCACGAACATCGCCGGATTGGCGCTGCCGACGAGCAGACGCTTGTCCGGCAGCTTCATCAGGCACGTGGCCTGGGTCGCCTTGAGCTTATTGAGCATAGTGGTGCGATCGGTGCCGGGCGTCACTGCGTACACGCGGCCTTCGTTTCCGGTTGCGGCGTAGATGGTTCCCCCGGACTCCGCCATACCGAGGATCATCACCGGTTCACGGAACACCTCGGTCACAAAGCCGTCGCTGTCGATGCGGTAAATCGCGTTGCCGCCCGGCTTGACGGCGGGGGGGCCCCCCGTGGCAGCGCGTCCGGCCGACGACATCATGGCCTGGCGTGTCGCCGGCATTGTGTCCGGGCTGCTTTCATCCTCGTCGTCTGAATCCGCGGGCCTGCTGCCGCCACCCGGCTGCGAGGCCGGCGACGAAGTCGGGCTTTTCGGAGGCGGCTGGCCGACGGCTTCACGCGTCTCCCGCCCGAACATGGAGAAGATGCCGCCGCGGACGGGCTGGACGCCTGCCGGGTCGGGCCTGCCGCCCGGCTTGTCGGCCATCGAGCGGACCGGCCGGGCACCGTCAGCATCAGCCGTCGATGCGTACAGATTCCCCCGGCTGTCGAAGACGATGGCGCTGATTTCCGGCTCCTTGGCGTCGTACATCACGAATGTCTTGCCGTCGGCGGTGCTCACGCGGTAGACAAGACCGTCTTCGTCCGTGCCGGTATAAAGGAAGCCGTCAGGGCCGAAAGCCAGGCACATCAGGTTCTTCGGCTTCAGGTCGGCGATCACCTCGCTCTTGGAGCCGTCCGGTGCGATCTTGAAGAGCTGACCCTTGTTGCCGGTGGCCGCGTAAACCTCTCCGCCCACTCCTCGAGCCATTGCCCAGATGTACGTGGCCCCCTTGGGTTCATGGAATACCTTGGCCTTCCCGCTGCCGTCGATGGTGTAGATCTTCGCCTGCGGCCCGCCTCCCGTGCCGGCGAGCAGCCGGCCGTCCCTGGCGAACAGCAGCGACAGCACGCTGCCTTCTCCCGGCAGCGTCGCGAATTGCGAGATCTTGCTGCTTTCAATGCGGTAGATGATGCCTTTGGGCCCCGTGCCGGCGTAGAGTTTCCCGTCGCCGGCCATGGCAATGGCGGTGACGATCTTGTTCTCGTCCTTCAGTTCGTAGAGCGTGCTCGTCTGGCGGCCCAGCGTGACTTCGCCGAGCGAAGAGACGACCGCGTCTTCCAGCTTGCCCGCGTTGAAGTCCTTCGGCTGATCGTCAAGCCATGTGGCCGGCCGCACACCCAGGGCCCAGGAGGCCGGCACGAGTGCGGTAATCGCACACAGGATGATCGCGCGTGTTCGATGCATAATCTGGGATTCCTCGGCAAAAGGGTTTCAGTCGAAGCGACCTCCAGGTCCTGCCAGGTGATAACCTCGTCGGATCATTGATCGGGGTGCCTCTTCACCTGGATCTGGGTGGTGTACCTGCCGTTGACGACAAAGTCCGTCGGATGCTCCACGACCAGAGCCTCGGAGTACGGGGCGACCTCTGTGGTGAGCCTGGCGTCGCTGAGGATCTTGCGGCGCGAGCCCGGCAGATCGGGCATCTCCAGCCGCTTGTAAGCCATTCCTCCGCGCTTGAGGTTCAACCGCATGTAAAGCCGGTCCCCGGTGAACGACCCGAGCAGGTTAAGGGCCGTCAGCGCCTCCGACAGCGTCTCGGCCTGGAACAGGTGCGGCTTCTCGGATCGCAAGGCGGACAACTGCCCCGTGACCGAACAAAGGCTCAACTCGTATTCGCCGTCGGGAATGTCGGCCGGCAGCGTCAGCGAATACGGTGCGGAAGTGTACATCGGCTCCCGGCGGTAGTGGACCCATTTGACCCGGGCGGTAATCGTCTCGCCCGGTTTGTAGACCGTGCGCGGAAGGTCGACCTCCTCTATGGAGGCCATGCGGGCGGTGTCCTCAACGGTGATCTCGGCACGAGCCTTACGAACCTTCGCCTTCTCGGCGAGCGGGGCGTTCAGCAGTGTCTGGACTGAATACATCAGATCCACGACCGGCTCGCTGAATTGACGCTGCGAGGTGAGGTTGCCGGTTCTGTAGATGCCTAATTCTCCGAAGTCGACCTCGACGGCGTGCCGCACCGTGTGGTCGCGCGGCGGGGCACTGTGGTTGAAAGCGCTTTCCAGCATCCCGGTGGCCATGAGGCTGCCGCTCAGGGATTCATCATGGGCGATCTCGTAGCGATAGGTCCGCTTACCTCGCATGTCGTTGACGACGACTTCGAGGGGGATCATGAACGGCGTTCTGCCCACGACGCCAGAGATGGCGGTTGACTCGTCTCCCCACAGCGTCCCAACGACCTTGACCGCGCCGCCCACATTTTCCGATCGCGCGACGGAAGGGATGACGGTATGGATGAAGCCCGTGGCCAAAGGCAATTCGATGGTCCCTTGGCAGAAGAGTTCATGGCCGAATCCCAGCACCTGGTCGCCGATCACGGCAGTGCAGGTGCCGACGACCTCGATGGACATGTCTCCGGTCATTAAGGCGACGCACAGGGCCGAACCGGGCTCGAGCCGAACCGAGTCGGGGTGGGTGGTCGGCGTGCCCGGCTGGCCGCCGGCGATCGGCACCAGGCCGTAACGTCGCAGCCGCTTATCCAGGAAGGCCAGCGGCTCTTTGCTTGTGCATGAGATGGTCAACGGTATCTCGATCGGGCGGAGCCCCTGGAGGGAGAGGGGTTCTTCTTCACGGGCGGCCGCAAGCCGAGGCTCCGGGCGGCCGATCGCGCTGAGGCGGCACCCCTCGGGCACGGGCTCACCTGCGGCCAGGGCGATCAACTCCTCAAGCGGAATACCGCCGCTTTGGCCGGTTCGCGAAGCCGCTTCACCGGGCTTCGACGCTCCCGCCGGTTGGCTTTCGGGCTTGGGCTTGCGGACCTTGGCCACATCCAGCATCTGAGTGATCGGCTGGACCCCGCAGACAGGGTCCTTGTTGAACGTCCATCCGTAGGCAACCGCGCCGATCATCCGCTCGTGGCCCTGCTCGTCCCGGATATAGCAGGGCGAACCGCTCATGCCGCCGATGATGCCGCTGTACTCGAGATTGAGCCCCGAGCAGCGTACCAGGATCACGGCCTGCTGGGCGTAGAAGGCGTTGTGCATGACGGAGATGACTTCGACGTTGAAGGTCTGGATGTTGGTCCCGGCCATGACCGTGCGCCCGTAGCCCTTCATGCCGGGTTTGACCTCGTCCGGCGACATGTAGAGCGAACGATCGTATTCCGCAAAGACCGGGCCGGCGAGCAGGAGCAAGGCCAGAACAACAGGCGAGACGATCCACCTTCTCCCGTTGATACGCCCGTCACGTAAGAGCATCCGGCATCTCCGCACAAAACTCTTGCAAGAAGGCAATTTACACTCCTATCGGATGGGCCGCAACGCAGGGCGACTCCATCGGCCACAATCCGCCCGTACAGGCATCCCGGCACCTAGCGGGGCTCCTATCGGCGACGGACCGTCTGACGGATGCACGGCGGCCGTCACTTGAGCCTTCAATCTGTCCGAAGTGCTTATACAGTTTAAACTTAACCCGGTTTCGCAGGCTTTGCCATTTCCGATAGTTTACTCAATTTGACTCGCGCCGCTGACGATCGTATTGTAGGATAGACTGGGATTGACCGTGGCCCGTCGCGAAACCCGCCCAATGTGGCTGTGCGGATTTCGCCACCGGCCTGGTATCCTCTCGGGTTGCATTCCGTGAGCGACTTTGAAGCCCTCCAGGGCTTGCAGCAAGCTATCGGCTACACCTTCCGCGACCCCCAGGTCCTGGTTGCCGCGCTGACCCACGCCTCGATTGCCGACAAGAGAGTCAAAAGCAATGAGCGGCTGGAGTTCCTGGGGGATGCCATATTGGGCCTGTCGATATGTGACTTCCTCTACCGGGAGTTCCCCGGCTACCTCGAAGGCGAAATGACCAAGATCAAATCGGCGGTGGTTTCCCGCCGGACGTGCGCCCAAATCGCCCGTGATCTCGGGCTGCCGAAGTACCTGTACATCGGCAAGGGCATGAGCAGCCGGGGGCAACTGCCGAGCTCGGTCGCAGCGGCCGTTTACGAAGCCCTGATCGCCGCCGTGTACCTGGACAGCGGCAGTCTCGACCGGGCGTGCCAGTTCGTGCTCGATACGGCCAGGAAGCACCTCGCCAAGGCCACCGCATCCGAGCACCAGCGCAACTTTAAGTCGCAGCTCCAGCAGTACGCCCAGCAGGTCCTGGCCGGCACGCCGAATTACGAACTCCTCGACGAGAAGGGTCCCGACCACAGCAAGTGTTTCGAGGTCGGCGTGGTCATCAAGGGCCGCCGTTACGGCAGCGCGTGGGGACCCTCCAAGAAGGAAGCCGAGCAGAAGGCCGCGTACCTGGCCCTTCGCGAGCTGGACGCGGTGGAGTTCACGCCGGAGTTCGAGCCGGAAGCACCCGATCACTGAAGCGGCATAAGTAAGATTACGTGTTTTGAGCCTCCTGGTTCCTCCCAACAGACTAACAGACCAACCGTCGAACAGCCATTCCTCTGATCGCTGAGAGCTTCTTGAAAACTAGCTTCGCCCCCGTTTCATACTCCCGTTTCACACTCGAGCCGTACGTGTTTAGCGTGCCGGGGTCTGGCTCTCTTTGCCCAAATGCAGTCAGGCGTTTGGTCTGGGGATGCTTGCTGAGTCCGGGTGGCGCTCGGCGGCACAGAAAAGCCGGCAAAAAGTGCCTGACCCGCTCTCGTGCACGCTAAACACATACCTCGAGCCGGCATTGAAAAAGAGCCACGTCCCCGTTCCGGCACCCCGTCCCCGTTCCGGCACCCCCTCCGCCACCGGTATCTGTCTCTGGAATGCGACTTCCTCGTATCAACGGGCGCGACGGCGACGCGCTGGAGTCAGCGCCAGCAAGCCCATGCCCAACAACAGAATCGTTCCGGGTTCGGGTATTACATCTCCGGTGATCCGTGCCGCAAAAACAGGGTCCGTCAGCAACCCCTTGGTCCAGGGGCCTCCCTGCGTGTAGGTGAATGAAAACTGGCCCGGTACGGCTCCATCATACATCGTGGTGCCATAGGTCTGAGGGTCGAGCGGGGTGATTTGGAAGGCCAGCCAGTAGTTTCCGGGATCAAGCCTCAATGCCGGGATTCCCTCCAGCCCATACCATCCGCGGGCCGTATCTCCGGTGCCAAATGTGAAGCTGCCGGAATAGAAAGTCTCGGCCGTATTCACGTCGTAGATATCTGTTCCCGCATCAAAGGATCCGAGTTCATTCCAGAGGGCGCCGTAAAGCGTGAGGGTAATTAGGTCCCCCGCATAAGCTGGATCCATGTATCCTTGCATGGCGGTAATGTATCTCTCGTCATCCAGGGTAAAGAGGATAGCTAGGCTTTGACTGGGGGAGAAGGAGTACCCTCCAGCCATGAGATTCGGTGGTCCCGTATCCAAGAGCATGTCGGAAAAGGCGGGTGCACTCAGCGCCAAGACCAGGAAAGAAACCAGCAGCCGCTTCTTCATCGTCGATCTCCTATTCCATCTGATCAGGAACCGCTATTCAGGCGGCGCGGACACGCGTCCGCTGTAAAATGACTGATAGGAAACTGGATTCCGCGAGGGGCGGCGGCGTAGCTCCGGGCGTGGAGGGCGTGGTCGCCTGGCGACTCCTGTTGGCTCGCCAGAGTGCCCATTCACACCAGCGGGTAGACGCTTTTAACCCATTTCGCGGAGTCATCCCGGCACGCCGGGAGTCCGTGGGCCCTCCACGGGCAACATGTACGCAGTATACGCCGCGATCTGGGCCTGTTCAAGACCAAAGTTAGAACATTCCGCTTAAACTCACGGCCCCCAGCGCACTTCGGGCTGGCGTTTGAGGGTGTGAAACGGGGATTGCGCCAGCGCAGCCTGCGAGAGGAAGATGCGAAAAGGTTATTGGACCAGCCTCCTGTCTCCTGTGTTCAGTCTCCCGGCTCGTTTCCCGAGTGCTTGCCGTGTTATGAAGGCAAAAGGCCCCAATCCGCGGTTGGAGACGAGCGGGCCGCGTTCTTGCCCGCCGACTTATCTGGATGGCCCTGGCTGAGGCGAAAGTCCTTGTCCGTCAGTTGCACGTTCGTGTCAATATTCGCGTACCGGTAGCGAGCACCCAGGTCGCCTGATTTGAGCCACAGGTCGGTGCCGGCCGGGAGTTGGGTTGCCTCGTCAACGTAGAAATCCTGCCGCGTGTAAGCGTAGCCGGGTGTGGGCGGGCGCTCGATCCGAAGCCAATGCGCCGGCCGGTTCATGGGTTCTAGATTGACCACGCCTTCATAGCGGATGGACATCACGCCCGCCAGGGTGGGGTCGTCGAACGCCACCAGGCTTCTCCTGACAACGCGTGCGAGTCCGAAGTCGGTGATCGGGTTGCGGGCCATGCCGAGCTTGACCGGCAGGGCCGGGTCGATGGCTCGCACCTGCGGTGGGAACGGAAACATCCCTTTTCGCTCGCGGAGGATCAGCTTGCTGTCGTTCTGACCGTCCACGTAAAGGGACTCATAGTAGACCGGGTCCGGCGATTTCCAGGTGAACTTCACGCTGAACGGCTTCTTGCGGAAGAGGGCATCGACCTGTTCCATGGGGCTCAGCTTCTGAACCACCGAGCCGACGCGCTCCTGGCGGTAGAACGTGAGACTGTACTGGTCGAAGGCCTCGCATCTCTCAAAAAGGCCGCGGAGATAGCCGACAGGGTCCGCCTTGATCCGCTCGCCCTCGGGCGTGAGACGCTGCTCGGGTTCGCGGGTGGTCTGGATCCTGACGCCGGTCGGCTGTGGGGCGCAGCCGACGGTGCAGATCACGACTACCGCCGACACGATCACGCTGCAGACAGTTCGCTCATACATCCCGAATCCGTGGGAGTTGTTCATGGTGGTCCGGAGACAGTTTTCAGGCTCGCTCCCGTTCCGATGTCCGCTGGCGAGGCTGCTTAGATGGCAGACTGACTACCTGGCGGCCTTCCGCTTGCTGACGGCGTCTCAAATCCTCAAGCAGGGCCTTGCGGTCGCCCTTGAACGCCGCAATGTAAGCCCGGCCGGCTTTGCGGGCTTCCTCGACCAGGGGGTCAATCATGGCTCGTCTCCCATCAATTCCTCAGGCGTGCAGATCTTCGGGGGCCGAAAGCCCGCACGCTCGCACGTCTCCTCAATTCTATCCCGGAGCAGCGCATTCGCCAAATGACGGCAGTTCCAGGTCAACAGGAAGTCCATACCGTTATCCGCCGCGACACCGACGTGCAGGGCATCCCGTTCGGCCGTCTCCGGAAGGGCGGCGGATTCCAGCAGCGCGTCGGCCAACTGCAGCGCTCGCTCGGTAGTATCCAACAGGGGCAACTCCCGCAGCACCGCTAGCCGCTCCGCAGCCGCCTCGGCATCGCCAGCGGCTGCCTCAATCAGCACAAGTTCGGCCGTGTAGAGTTCGAACTTCGGGCGCTGCACGTCCCACCATTCACGCGTGATCTGCTGCTCGGCAGCCCGCACCAGATCCCTGCTCGGACGAGCGCTGAGGTAGCTGACAACCGTGGTCTCGATATAAACGGTTTGTCTCATCGTGTCACCGCCATGATACGCGGTTGTCACGGCGAGTGTCTATTCAGCGGGTAACCACCCTAAAGCTGTCGCCCGACCGCCTCCGCGATGGCCCTCGTTTCCTTCATCATCTGGGCGAAGGCGTCGGGCGTCAACGACTGGGCGCCGTCGGTCAAGGCGTGCTCGGGGTCCTGGTGAACCTCGACCATCAGGCCGTCGGCCCCCGCGGCCACCGCGGCCCGGCACATGGACGGAACCATGTACGCTCGGCCGGTACCGTGTGCGGGATCGATGAGAATCGGCAGGTGCGACTCTCGCTTGACCGCCGGGATCATCGCCAGCGCCAGGGTGTTTCGGACGTATTCCTCGTGCGTCCGAATGCCGCGCTCGCACAGGATCACGTTCGGATTGCCGGCCTGGATGATGTACTCGGCCGCCAGCAGGAACTCGTCCAGCGTCGAACTCCATCCGCGCTTGAGCAGCACCGGTTTGTTGACCCGGCCGACCGCGACCAGCAGATTGAAATTGTGCATGTTCCGGGTGCCGATCTGCAGCACGTCGGCATATCGGGCCACCAGTAGCACCTGGTCCACGCTCATCACCTCGGTGACGATGGCCAGCCCGGTCTGCTCGCGTGCCTCCGCCAGGATCTCCAGGCCCTTTTCGCCAAGGCCCTGGAACTGATACGGATTGGTCCGCGGCTTGAAAGCCCCGCCGCGCAGGGCCGTCCCGCCGTGCTCCTTGACGATCTGGGCGATTTCGAGGAATTGCGACCGGCTCTCCACGCTGCACGGCCCGGCGATGACGCAGACCTTTTTGCCCCCGATGGTGGCTGTCGGCGTTCCTCCGATCGGGATCACACTCGGCTCCGGGTGGGTCTGGCGGCTGGCAATCTTGTAAGGCGCGAGAATGGGCACCACCCGGTCCACGCCCGGACAGCTTTCCAGTACGCTGCGGTCCTTGAAGCGGTCGTCGCCGATGACCGCGACGACGGTGCGCTCGGTGCCGACGATGACGTGGTCCTTGAGCTTCATCTCGCGCACGAGCTTGACCACGTGGTTGACCTGCTCCTTGCTACATCCCTCCTGCATGACGACGATCATGAGGTTGTCTCCGTTCTTCGCTGAAGAGGCGCATCGCCTGAGATACTCCTCTCTCGTCAGACTCGACCATTTCGGAACGTCGGCCGCCGTCGGATCACGAGGATCGCGGCGGCCCGGTAAAACCAAAGGCGCATCGGCCGTACGGATCGATCCGTTGGACGGTTGATGGCGAAGCGTGCTGCCGCATGAATGGTCTCCGTTACAGGTGGTAAAACCAGCCGTCTTCCTGTTGGCTCGGGGCGGCCTCGCTCCGCTGGTTGCTGAGCAGGCCGCACAGGCGGTGAGCCCGGGCCCGGACGCGCTTGACCTGGTCGTGCGTCTCGAGCGCGAGCTGCGTGAGATGAGTCAGTTCAGGATCAGTGCTGGTCTTACTTGTGTGTAACATGGGAAGCTCCTTCTATGCTCCTCCGATTGTCTCGCGCCCGCCCATGTAGGGCCGCAGCGCCTTGGGTATTCGAATTCTGCCGTCGGCAGTCTGATGGTTCTCGACCAGCGCGATCAGGATTCGCGGGCTGGCGATCACCGTGTTATTGAGCGTATGACAGAACCGCACGTTCTTGTTGGCGTCGCGATATCGCAGCTTGAGGCGGCGGGCCTGGTACTCGTAAAACCGCGACGCCGAGTGCGTCTCGCCGTAGTTGCCGCGCGAGGGCATCCAGGTCTCGATGTCAAACTTCTGGACCTGACCCTGGCCGAGGTCGCCGGTGCAGACGTTGACCACGCGGTAGGGCAGTTCAAGCCCCGCCAGTACGTCCTCGGCGTTCTGCACGATCTCGGCGTGATGCTTGCGGGAGACCTCCTCGTCGTTGCGGCAGACGATGACCTGCTCGACCTTGTCGAACAGATGGATGCGGTACAGGCCGTAGGTATCCTTGCCGGCCGCCCCCGCCTCGCGGCGGAAACAGGTGCTGCAGGCCACGTACTTCTTCGGAAGCTCCTCCTCGGTGAGGATCTCATCGCAGTGGTACGCCGTGAGGGGCACCTCGGCCGTGCCCACCAGGCTCATCGCGTCGCGCTCGCAGCGATAGGCCTGCTCCTCGCCGCCCGGAAAGTATCCCGTGCCGACCATCATCGCGTCGCGGACCAGCACCGGCACGGTCATCTGCACGAAGCCCCGCTGGACCATCATTTCCAGGGCCAGCCGCAGGACGGCCTGGTGCAGGGCGCTGCCGTCGCCCCGAAGGACGTAGTTGCGGGTCCCGGCCAGCTTCACCCCGCGGTCGACGTCCAGCATCCCGAGTTGGGTCATGAGGGCGACGTGGTCCTTGGGCTCGAAGTCGAACCTGGGAGGCTCGCCGACGCGGCGAACCTCGACGTTCTCGGTGTCATCCTTGCCGAGGGGCACCTCGTCGGCCGCCGGCTGAGCGACCGTCAGCAGGGCGGCGTCGAGCTGATCGGTGGCTTGCCGGTGGTCGGTTTCGAGCTGCTTGGCCCGGGCCTTCAACTCGGAAACCTGCCCGACGAGTTTATCGGCCTCTGCCTTGAGCTCTTCCTGCGATCGCCCGGACGCCAGAGCCTCCTTGAACCACGGACTCTTGGGGTTGCGGTATTTGGCGATCTGGTCGCTGATCTCGTTCTGGCGGTGCTTGACCTGGTCCATCTCCGTCTGGAGGGCACGTCGGCGGTCGTCGAGCGCGCAGACGGCGTCGATGTCGCAGTTGACACGCTTGTTGCGCGCCGCCGCCTTGAATCGTTCCGGGTTCTCGCGAATCGCTTTGATGTCGATCATATCTGTTCCTGCCGTATTCCCTAAACAAAAAACCCTGAGCCTCTCTTTCGAGCGTCTCAGGGCATCAGGTCTTGTCTGTTTCTTACGTCAGGTCATGCCCAGAGACGCCGGTAGGGGCTAAACGAATACCAGAAGTAGTACCGGCTGAACAGGGCGGCAGCGGCAACGGGGGCATGTCCGTTGGCGCTGGTGGTCACAAGCTGGTTGTCAGTCGTCACCATACATCCATCCCTGTAACTATCATCCTACGTGCCCGGGTCCGCCAGGTCAAGCCCTCTATCGGCTCGCCTGACTTATTTCCTGACTACGCCCGGACGGACTCGAACCGCCCCCGATTCATTGGGGTTTTCGCATGAAACGGGTGAGTGTACGCAGAATTGTACGCAAAGCGCCCAGCTTGACGCCCTGGCAGCCTGGCTGGACGCCTGCCCGCTTGGGCTGACGGATCACCAACGGGCGATCGTCCAGCGTGCCCTCGTGCCAGGGGAAGGGGCGGTATAATCGAACGCTGCTGGGTAGCTCCCGGCGGTATGGCTGGCTCCGGTGCGGGGGTTACATCCTTCCCCCGCGGCCGGGGCCGGCGGAAAGGATGCCCATGTTGAACAAGGACGCGGCCAAAATCACGCCGGCCGTCCACATTCCACGTATCGCCCGGGAACTCCGATCACTGGCCGAGCTGCTGGACCTCGGATTCTTCACCCCGGACGTGCAGCATATGGCCGAGCTGATCGCTTGGCCGGCCTGTGGTCTTCCACGTTTGATCGATGTGTTTTTTGCCGTCCACGATGAAAACCCGGACGGTGAACTGGTTGCGCCGCTCCGAGCTGCCCTCGTTTTGGTCGGTCGCCTCACAGGAAAGGTATCGTTGGAAGCACGGGCCGGCACGAGACCGGAGGATGTCGCGAAGCGATTATGCAACGTGGTTATGCGGTTGCAGGGCAAAAAAGCCGACCCGTCCGAAACCCCGACCGGTAAGGGCGTGAAGCCGAAAGCCAAGATGCCCGTCGACGCCCGGGCAGTGGGGTGTTTGGCGAAGCATCCGGGTTGGACGGTTGAGCAGATTGCCGAGGCGATCGGCTGCCATCCCAAGAGCCTGAGTAACCCGGAGCGGTGCCCGAACTTCACGCGGGCCCGTCGCATGCAAAAGGGCTTGAAGGGGGAGATGGACAGGGGGCGAGTGGATGCCCGGACGGGGCGAATCGAGGCGGGCATAGACAAAGCGGACCTTTCCTACATCGATTCCGACGACGAGTAGGTTACCTTGATGTTACCCTCCTGATGCGATGATTCATCAATAAAGACGGCCTTTTTTGACGCCGCGATGTTACCTTTGCGCTACCTGCGTCCTTAGGTAGAGGCAAAAATGCGGACGCCACTACCTGCGATCGTTGAAGCGGAACAGAGCCCAGCGGCCTGGTTTGTCATGCTCGAGATTGCCCGGGCCGCGGGGGATGCGGATCGCGAGCAGCGGGCAATGCGCGAGCTGCGCAAGCTCGGGGTCCTGGTTCAGTACCTCAACAGGCCGATCGGCCCGGGGGTGATGCCCAATGGCTGACGTGGCTTTGACCCCCTTATTGGTCTGCGAAGTCGACGCGCGGCGGCTGCTCGGGGGTCTGTCGGCCAAGACGCTATACCTGCTCCGGCGGGACAGCGGACTGCCTTTCGTGAAAGTCGGTTCAAGGACGCTCTACGACCCGCGCGACGTCGCCCGATGGGTCGAGGAGCGCAAGAGCAACGGGAGCCCGACGGCATGATGGCGGAGACGCTGCCTTTGTTCGAGACAGCCCGCGAGACGCAACGCATATCCCATCGCGCCGGCCGGCCGGCGGCCGCGGGACAGCGGGCCCGGGTGCTCAACTATCTCCGCGGCCGCGGGCCGGCCGGGGCGAGCGATGAGCAGATACAGGCTGCCCTCGGCTTGCGAACATCGAGCGAAACCGCCCGGCGTCGGGAGCTCGTTCTGGCCGGCGAGGTGGTGGATTCGGGCCGGACGCAGATCGGCAGCGGCGGCCGGCTCGTGACTATTTGGGTAGCTCTGGCGGCCGGGGATGGGAGCGAATGAACATCACCCCGAGCAACGGCAACCCCTTGCACTCCGGGCACTGGTCCGCAATGCCGACATGGCACATTCCAAAAGGGCTTCTGGGGCGGATGACCAAAGCTGAACTGCGCGTGCACGAAGCCATGGTTGCGGCTGCCCGGTGGGACCGCGGCGGGCTCCTGGAGCGCAGCATCAAAACCTTGGCAATCGAGACGGGGCTGCACGCCCGGAATGTGCGCTGGGCAATCAGCAAGCTGTGCAAGTCGGGCCTGATTGAGAGGATCCACCGCGGTCGAGGATCCAGCGAGAACATCAGCCGCTACCGGATGGCCGTTACCCCTCCCGATCTCAATAGGGCGGAGACGCCCCCTACCACACAAGAGAACAGGGCGGAGACGCCCTCTATGGTACAGGGCAAAACTGAACCAAGTACAGGGCGAAACCAGACCGAGTACGGGGCGAAACCGAACCAAGTAGAGGGTGCGGGCGCCCCCCCTATTACAGAAAAAGAGAAAGCAAACAGCAGAACGGCTGCTGCTGATGAGCTGGATCCCCGCTTGCTGGACGCCCTCACTGTTGTTGGCATCGGGGATCCCCTCCGATCGAAGCTGGCCGCCATGCCCGGCATCACGCCGCGGATGATCGGCGAAGAAGCTGACAAGGTCGCGGGCCGGCCGCTCGTGTTGAACAAACCAGCGATCGTTGCCACGAATCTCCAAACCCGCTGTCAGGCCGAAAGGCAGCGCCGCGAACAAGCCGCGGCCGCGGAGCAGCGGCGCGAACGAGAACGCGAACACGAGCACCGGGCGGCCGCCGCGGATGCCGAGCGGGACGAAGCCGGCCGCGAGCTGCTGGCCAGCTTGGCCGATGAAGAACTTGCCGGCTTGACCGCGCTCGCGATGACCTCACACCCGGCCCACCGGGAGCGCTGGAAAAAGCAGATTGAACAGCGAGGCCTCAGAGTAGCAGTCACTAACAACCGCGGACTGCGGGCCGCTATTTTGACCAGCCGAGCCGAGGAGACTTTATGTGGAACCAATTGCTAAGCATTTACCCTCCGGCGCTCGAAGCGCTGAAGCAGCGGGTCCGAATGACGCCTGGAACCGTGGCCATTGAAGCGGCTCGCAAACCTGCACCGGCCGGTCCCTATGGGGAGCTGCCTGTTCGCATGGAGAACCGCCTGGCGATCGTCGACGTGTACGGCGTTCTACTGAAGGGAGCGCCGGCATGGGCGCGTGTTCACGGCATTTCCGCAACCGAGAAGATTGCCCAGGCGGTCACCCAGGCCGCGGCGGACCCGGATGTGGATTCGATCGTACTCGCCACTGACAGCCCCGGCGGAAGCGTTGACGGACTGAGCGAGCTGGGAGACGCAATCGCGACGGCCGCACAAGCGAAACCCGTCGTTGCAAGTGTGGATGGCATGGCCGCCTCGGGGGCCTATTATGCCGTTTCCCAGGCCAGCCGAATCGTGGCCGAAAGAACAGCCTTGCTCGGGTCCATCGGCGTTCGCATGCTGCTGTTTGACTTCAGCGAAATGTTCCAAAAGGAGGGTATCCGGGCGATTCCCATCGACACCGGCGAATACAAATCAGCCGGGGCCGTGGGAACGGCGATCAGCGAGAAGCAAGAGGCGGATTTTCAACGGATCGTGGACGGTTACTTTGCCGACTTCGTGAAGATGGTAGCCCGCGGCCGCAAGGTGAGCGAAAAAACCGTCCGCGAATCGTGGGGCACCGGGCAGGTATGGCTCGCGCCCGAGGCGCTCCAGATGCGCCTCGTCGACGGGATTGCCACCACCGGCGAAACCGTCGCCGCTCTCAAGAGTGAATCGGTTGTGCGAGCGAGCGGCCATGAATTGACCTTGGTTCTGTTTAACAAGTAAAAACTGTGAAGGAGAACTGATGACCCCAGAAGAAATTGAAGCTCGTGAAAAGGCACGCAACAAAGAAGCCGAGGCCTACAGGCGAGACTTCATCGAGCCGGGCCGCCGGAGCTTGCGGCAGAAGGCCGCGGAGCTGTTCTGGATCAACCGGCACATCCCCGAACCCCTCGCCACCCGGTTTGTTGAGGATCTCCCCGAGCTGACCACGGTCCAGCTTGAACGAGAGTGCGAGGTTTTCGATGTCGCGGTGCCGATCAACAAACGTGCTGTTCACGTTGCCCAAAGGCTGTATCGCCAGCGCGGGCTGGCGTTTCCCCGAATCTCGTGACACTTGCCGACCCGCAAGCAGCGGGCCGGCCCAGCAAGGCGTGGCGGCGGGAGATGGAATATGTTAGCAACCTTAGATGGATGGATTGAGGCGTCCACGCGTAAGCATCTTGGCACAGCCGAGACCGTGAAACGAACCACCGCTCCAACGGCGGCCGACTTACCCACGCTGAAAGCCAGATGGGCGGCGGCGATCGCCGCGAAGGTGAAAGCCGGGGCGAGTGCATATGACGCCACGTGCAGCCTGGCTCGCGAACAGCCCGCGCTGCGCGAGGCATTGGTTGCGGCGGCCAACACCCCAGCCCCGAAGGCCGCCCGGGCGGTGCCGAGTGGTGTCGCGGAATGGAACAAAGCAGTTTCAACGAAGATGGCCGGCGGCCTGTCGAGGTCCCAGGCCATCAGGGCGGTGATTGTTGAACAACCCGCCTTACATAAAAAGTACTTGGAAGAGTACACAGCACAGAGCCGATGCTGATGTCCGGTGGCTGCGGGCAGCCTGGCGGGGCTGCCCTGCAAAAACAAAACAGGAGACGATATGACCGCAACAACTGGAACCGATCCCCTGGCCCACGCCCTCGAAACCATAGAACACGGTGCGGAGGCCGCTCAGCAGGATGACCAAGAGCAGCAAGCGTGGGCCTGGCAACTCTACGCGAAGTGTCTCGCTGAGATTCCCCTGACGCCCGACGAGCAGCAAGGGCTGGCCGATGCCCTGGAAGTCTTGCGCATTGACGCTGTCGCTGTCGCTGATGACCGCCAGCGGCTCGCCAGACTGCGAAAGCTCCAAACGATCGTCGACAATCCACCGGCCGACTCGGTCCAATCTTTGCGAGCGAAATATAAGCAACTGGAGGAGCAGGCTGACCAAGCACGGCGGCAACTGCGAACCGCGCAAGCTCTGGAGCGACGGCGACAGGGCCTCGAAGCCGAGGTGGGCGCCCTGAAAGCCGGCCGACGGGCGTTGTTTGAAGCCCTCGACCAGGTGATCAAGGTATGAATGTGGTGTCGGTTTGCGATGTCGTTCTTTTTCTTTGGCCCGCGGGCGGGGGGCTGGCGATGGCCCCTTGCTCGGTGTTTCGAACCGGCCGGCCAGGGGCGATACTCCGCGCCCCTGGCCCAAGCCGGCCGGCCTGGCTGGGGTCCTTCCTCGGCCGCGTCGAACGCGGTCAAGACCACCCCGCTTTTCGGTCGAATTGCTGGCGGATTTTTCAGTGTGATGTGATGTCATTCTAATGGGAGACGCTTGGTGAGTGTCAAGAACGAGACGACCCCAGCGACAGCGGCCAAAGGCAACACGCAAAGCCCGGCCGCGTGTGATGTCGCCCCCGAACGCACCCGCCAGTCAATCACTCCCGCCCACCACATTCACATCTATCGCAGACCAGGCGGAAATGGATCGCGTCCGAGAAGCCCTGGAGCGCCGGCGGGTGGGCCAGAGACTCAGCAAAGCGGATGTGAAAGCCATCCGCGAGTACGAGGAAAAGCGAACTACCGAGACCTGGTGGGCACGGGCACGCCGGCTGCCCCAACAGGAATTGCTGGCTCTCCTCGATGCGAACGAAGAACAGGCGAAGCGGTGGCGAGCTGCCGGACTTCAGACACAACGGGAAGGGCGCCGCGTCTACTACAACGTGCCCGCTGTTCTTGCCTGGCTCAAACATCGATGGCAGGGTGGAGCGGACGGCGACGGGCCGGAAGTCAGCAAACGGAAAGCGGAGATCGACTTGCTTGTCAGCCGCCGCGTCTATTTGGAACTGAAAACCAGACTGGCCAATGGGGAGCTGATCCATCGCGACGAGGTCGAACGGGGTCGGTGCGAGCGGATCAAGATGGTGCGCTCCGGTCTGGAGGCCCTCCGGCGAGCCATCGCACCAGCGATCCTGGAGATCGGGAACGATGCAACGCTGGAGCAAGTCGAGGCCCTCATCTGGGATTACGTGGAGCCGGTGCTCAGCGCCTTCGCCGGCAGGACCCCAACCAGAACCGGCGCGAACGGGGAAACGATGCGTCGTATCTGTTTCCCCGCGCAAAGGGTGACGCATGAAAAAACGGAAACGCAGAGGCCGGATTCGGTACACCCTGCCAGCCTGCAACCAGAGCAAAACCGAGCGAGCCGCGTGGCAGCCACAGAAGCAGCGCAAGCGAGGTGAGCCGTGAATCAACTGAAACACTTCCGAGGCTTGATGATTCCGGCCGCTGAACTCACTGACGAGCCGGCGCGTGTGGATCCGCACCGACTGCGCTATCACCTCAACAAAATCGGTA
This sequence comes from uncultured Planctomycetales bacterium, assembly GCA_964586235.1. GTDB lineage: Bacteria > Planctomycetota > Phycisphaerae > UBA1845 > PWPN01 > JAUCQB01. The sequence goes on along the minus strand of CAZPIO010000121.1, from coordinate 202 downwards.
AGTGTCTTAAGGGGCTCGGTGCAACATTGCCAGACGGCGCCGATCCCGGGAAGCTGATCCTTTGGATCGCGCGGCGGTTGCGGTTTCCCGAGCATCGGTAAACAGAAGGGCGGTACGTAACGCGATGGCCAAGCGGCGGGACGATGTAATCCGAGAACTGGAGAGCCAGGTGGAGGCCCTCCGTGGCGAGCTGGCCGCGAGG